>JACJXH010000002.1 GCA_020636745.1 Lentimicrobiaceae bacterium
ATACTTTATCCAACTCAATACCCTTTTCTGCTATTACCTTATATAATATTTGGTAAAGAGGCAGTGCATAAAAAAATGAACATCCTTGTCTTTAATTTATCCTTGTGCATTTTTCTATTAGAATTTTCGGGTTGTTTTGATTTTATAAATAGCTTAAGTGAATATCAATCTTATATCTAACATTTACGATATAATTATTTAAATTTCGAAAAATCGGAAAAAACCATTTATATTAGCAGCTCTATTTAATATAGCTATCAAAGTTACTTGTTAATATCTTAATATTATGACAAAGCGCTTATCCCCCCCCTTAACATAGGAGGACAAAGACACTTCTACCTGAATAATTTAAACTTGCAGCTATCTAATTGTATCATTGAATAAATGAGACTTATGGGCTATATTGAAAAGTCGGAAAAACTAGATTTTCTACTTGAAATAATAAAGAAAGGTAATTGTGGAAATGCTGCCTGTATGGCTGATCCAGAATGTGCTTTATTGTGCATGATTCTTGGCCCGGAGTGCGCAGCATCTGTTGCCATAGGTTGTTATATTTCAGTTAATAATGGAACTGCAGGTCATTGATTATCATTAAATGTGAAATCGGGTGGAGGCTTAACTCCTCCCTAAATTTTGGCCGATTATGATTAGAATCGAAAGCTTATCAAAGTCGTATGGATCGAAGAAGATATTTAGTCAATTATCTTTAGAAGTAAAAAAAGGTACCTTGGTGGTGATTTCTGGTTCAAATGGATGCGGAAAATCAAGCCTGCTTCTTTTAATTGCAGGGTTAACAACAAAGGATTGTGGCAGCATTTCTGTTTGTGGGTCAGACAACCCAATTGATTATAATGCTTTTTGTTCCTATCATTTTTCTGAAAGTATTTATTTTGATAACCGATCCGTTATTACGAACATCAAATTAATAAGCATATTATCCAAAACACCCTTAATAACTTTCATTAAAGAATTAGAAGATTTTGGGGTAATCGATTTAAGGAAAAAAGTTACAGAATTGTCTTCAGGAATGAAGCAAAAAATGAAGATAGCTATTGCTATCTGTAAAAAAGCAGAAGTTTACTTTTTTGATGAACCTACCTCAAACCTTGATGAGCATTCAGTTTTCGTTTTTATTGAAAAGATTAAAACCTTGATAAGAAACGGGTCAACCGTTGTAATAACAAGTCATAATATTGAACATTTTTTGTCTTTAAATCCCAAACATTTAGAATTTAATAACATCGCAAAGTTAAAATAGTATGAGGTACGCGTTCATTAAATATTTTGACAAATCAAAAGTTGTAATATTAATAGTTTATTGCATTTATTTATCATTTACCTTGATTTCAATTTACATACCTTTTAGTTTAGATGTAAAAATGTTTAAAGGTACTTTGACAGACCAGTCGATATCATCCCTCATCTCTATTCTTTCATTTACAATGTCTATATTGATATTATATCAATATACAAATGAGATAAAAGACAATAATTTCAGTTTATATATATGCTATAGCAAGAGCCCAAAATTTGTTTTAACTGACTTTGTCCTGACTTATACTTTATCACTGTTTATATTTATGCCTCCTGGTATATTGTTGGTGGGTGGATTACACACAATAACCAATACTGAATATTTATCGTCATACACCATTCTTGAGATAATGTATTCTGGCATAACGAGTACTTTTTTTTATTCCTTGCTTTCATTCCTTTTATGCTTCATCATTGAAAAATACCTTGTCTCATTCATACTTATTGTAATTATTAAAGTGATTGAAAATATTGTATACTTAAGATACTTCATCAAAACATCTGAGGATATTATTTTATATCTTCCTTTAAATGGAATAACAAAAGTCAAGTATTTTCATCAACATATGGAGTGCATATTGCCCTTAGTTTATATTATAATTATTTCTATATTTTTATACTTAATTGTTATAAAGCATTTCAAAAAACCTGAAATAAGGATAGATAGAGCAGGAATCTAATAATAATGAATTTTAAATTCCATATAAAATCCTGAGCCAATGATAAAGAACCTTCTTGGTTGTGAAGCTGGCATATTATTTAACAATGCTTTTTAAATAAACACCAGCACTTTACTAACTTATTGATTCTATAAAGCTCCTCCCATTTTTCCTGCATGGTTTAAGCACATTTGTATGATCGCATCTTCTCGCAAAGGTGATGATGGCATAAACAGCCTGACAGAATTAACAACTAAACCCCAATAGGTTAATATAGATCCGCCAATTTCATGGCCTTATCCACTTTTATCCCCTTTTCCGTTCTGACTAAAGTGCAGCATTCTGTATATAAATCATGTTCAAAAAACAATACATAGCCTTTGTCAACTGCTTCTTCCAGAAAACTTTCCTTTTCATCTAATGTAATCAGCGGGCGGGTATCGTAACTCATCACCCAGGGCAGGGGTAAGTGGGCCGTGGTTGGCAGCAGGTCGCTGGTAAAAACAATGGTTTTGCCTTTATAACTGATAAGCGGAATTGCCTGTCCTTCAGTATGCCCGTTGTAAAATCGCACTTCAATACCAGGGAATAATTCGCCCGGATAGTCAAAAACCTTTAGTTTTCCGCTTTCTTCAATAGGCCTGATATTTTCTTTCAGAAATGAAGCACTTTCGCGTCGGTTGGCATGCATGGCCCATTCCCATTGTGATGCACTAATCCAGTATGTTGCATTAGGGAATGTTGGCTCAAACCCACTCCGGTCAGAATTGTATTTTACACTTCCTCCGGCATGATCAAAATGCAGGTGTGTAAGAAACATATCCGTAATATCTTCAGGCTTGTAACCCACGGCAGCCAATGATTTAAGCAGAGTATCGTCACCGTTAAGGTTGTAATGACTGAAAAATTTCTCACTCTGCTTATCGCCAATGCCATTGTTGATCAGGATTTTACGGTCTCCATTAACCACCAGCAGGCAGCGCATTGCCAGGTTAATCAGGTTGTTTTCATCGGCAGGGTAGTGTTTACTCCATAATGATTTTGGAACCACACCAAACATAGCTCCGCCATCAAGTTTCAGATTTCCTGTCGGAATTGCAAATAGTTGCATAATTTAATACTTTAGCCTGATTAACAAGCGTAAGGGTGGTTTTGTTGAAATTTTAAGAACATAACAGGCAACATCATGAAGAGGTTAAGGATTGGAATATTTTTGCTGATTTTGAGTTTTACGGCCTCTGCGCAACATTATTTTGAAACACAGGAAGCAAAGCTGAAGCGATGTATTGTGCTGATGAATCCTACGATTAATAATCTGAAAACGATGTTCTTTCTTATTGATAACCGGATTTTTGATTTACCAGATCATTACAATCTTGTAGGGTTTTATCATCAGGCACAGGCCTATGATTTTAATCAATCGCTCGATTTTATCGTTGCTTCAGGCCGGAGTAATGTGTTTTTGCAGGTTTGTGAAGATAATACCGGACCCGCTGTTTATGGCGATAACCCTTGCAGCGATGATTTTCGGGTTGTTTTTACCGGCTCTGACGGTGTTGTTTTTTTTGGCGGACCTGACATCCCTCCCGTTTTGTACGGAAGTAAAACAAATCTCCTTACTGTTGTTTCAGATTATTACCGTCATACTTTTGAGGCTTCGTTTTTGTTTCATCTGCTAGGCGGTTATCAGAGCGAAAGTGTACCGTTGCTCGAACAAAAACCGGAATACAAAATTCTGGGCATTTGTTTGGGAATGCAAACCATAAATGTAGCTACCGGAGGAACGCTGATACAGGATATACCGACCGAAATTTACCATCAAAAAACAGTTGATGAAGTACTGGCCGCCGCTGAAGATAGCCGCCACAGAAATTACTATACAAATTACGGCACCGACGAAGAACTAATTTGGGGCCATTTTCACAAAATTAGTATAACTGCTTCCGGCCGGCTTCAATCAATTCTGAATGGCTCTGATAGCCTGCCTTTTGTGCTGAGCAGTCATCATCAGGGAGCCGACCGGCTGGGTAAGGGGCTTTTGGTCGCAGCTACCAGCACTGACGGTAAAATTGTGGAAGCCCTGATACATGACCGGTATCCGAATGTGCTCGGGGTGCAGTTTCATCCGGAACCGATGTTTCTTTATCAACAGGATTACACATTCAAAAGTGTACCAAATCAGACCGAACCGGACACATATATTGGCCTTTATGGAGGTGAAAAAGGTGAAACATTTAACAGGAATATCTGGAAATGGTTGGCAGATGGTTTATGGCAGGAATGATAAAGCTCAAAGTAAACCAGCGGTTTTCGGCTATGAGTGGTGTTGTAATTGAAAACACATCAAAGCATGAAAACAGTTTACCCTGAGCTTTATACCCCGAAGCTAAAGAAGCTAGTTATTTATATTCTTTCACTTCAACTTCACCATTAAGCACCATAAGGCCATTGATAGCCAGTGCGCGCATTTCATCTTCACCCGGATAAACATGCACGGGAGCGATTTTGTAAACGCGTTCAATTATTTGGTTAACGAACCATTTGCCGTGTGCAATACCACCTGTAATAAGGATGCCATCTACTTCGCCTTTCAAAACGGTGCTCATGGCTCCTATAGCTTTGGCAACCTGATAGGCCATGGCTTCGAAAATAAATTTAGCATATTCATCGCCGGCTTCAGCGCGTTTTTCAACTTCATACGCACTGTTGGTTCCCAGAAAAGCAGTCATTCCACCTTTGCCTTTGATCATCTGCAGAATTTCCTTTTGTGTGAATTTTCCGCTGAAGCAGGTGCGTACCAAATCTGCTGACGGGAGAGTACCACTGCGTTCGGGTGAAAACGGGCCTTCGCCGTCGAGTGCCTGGTTTACATCTACTACCATCCCTTTTTTATGAGCTCCAACGCTGATTCCTCCACCAAGATGCACCACAATCAGATTTAAATCCTCATACCTGCGCATGATCGATTTGGCATGCTGGCGGGCTGTGGCTTTCTGGTTGAGTGCATGAAAAATAGATTTGCGTTCAAATTCAGGGTGACCTGAAATGCGGGCAAGAGGTTCCAGTTCATCAACCACTACTGGGTCGGCAATAAATGCACGTGCATTGGGCAGGCTTTTGGCGATGTCATCGGCAATAAATCCACCAAGGTTGCTGGCATGCTCGCCCATCGGACTGTTGGCCATATCAGCTTTCATGGCTTCGTTTACTTCGTATACGCCTGATGGAATGGGCTTTGTAAGTCCTCCACGTCCAACTACAGCGCGTATATTCTCCAGCTCAATTCCGGCTTCCTCCAGTTGTTTATATATAATTTCTTTACGAAATGCGTATTGGTCAGTTACTTTCTCGAATTTGGAAAGTTCGTCAGTTGAATGCGTAATGGTGCGGACAAAAATCGGGTTGGCGCCACTGAAAACAGCAATTTTTGTGGACGTTGATCCCGGATTGATAGCCAGTATGCGGAGTTCTTCCATTTTTCTGTTGTCTTTTAATTGGTTGATTACTTCGCAATCATTGCTGCCAGGGCAATGCTGTACAATTTGGTCTGGGCACTGTCGCCACGTGATGATAAAACACATGGAACACGTGCTCCGGCAACAAATGCCCCGAGCTCAGCTCCGGCCAGTTTGGTGTTGGTTTTATAAAATACGTTTCCGGCTTCAATATTCGGAAATAGCAGACAGTCGGCGTCTCCGGCTACCGGGCCGCTTAGTTTCTTGATTTCAGCCGATTCTTTATCAATGGCAGCATCCAGCGCAAGCGGACCGTCAACATATGCACCGTTTATCTGACCACGGTCAGCCATTTTTGAAAGCAATGCAGCATCAACACATGAAGGCATGCCGGCAAGAACCTGCTCAGAAGCTGTAATAACAGCTACCTTGGGTTTTTCAATTCCCAGGGCTTTGGCCGTATTAACCAAATAGTTGAGGATGGCAATTTTTTGTTTGAATTCAGGCAATGGGATAATAGCAACATCACCAACTATCAGAAGTTTGTGGTAAAGCGGGTTTTCCATAACCGTAACGTGGCTCAATACTGCTCCCGGATCCATCAAGCCTGTTTCTTTATTCAGAATGGCTCTCATGTATTTATCGGTGCTCACCAAACCCTTCATCAGAAGGTCTCCCTCGCCACTGTTTACCAGTTTAACGGCTACTGCTGCAGCTTTGGCTTCATTGGGTTCGTGTACAAGTCTGAATTTTCCGGCATCTACGCCTAACTCAGTACATACTTTGCGCATGGTTTGTTCATCACCTACAAGTATTCCATCAATAATTCCCTTATCTACTGCTTCGCTTACAGCTTCAATGGTATGTGAATCATTGGCATACGCTGCTACAAGCCTCTTTTTTGTTTTTGATTTAAGGACCTCAAACATTTGGTCCAGTTTAGTAATTGCCATTTTTCCTCCGAAATGTGATTGTGGTTGGTTTTATAAATATCTTGATTATGCGATACTTGCATTTGAATTATGGCTGCAAAATTATTAATTCTGATTTAATTACCCATAAAATAAGTAAAACACGCAAAAATTATCAAACAGTGATTTATCAAACAAGGGTTTAGGTTAGTGTAAAATTTTGTATGTAGCTGTAAAACAGTATTTAATGCTTGTTTTTCTCTTTTTTGTGTGATTGAATTGAAAAGCCTTTCTGAGCTGATTGAAATACCCGGCCAGGTTCTTTATTATTCTGAAAGGATATTTAAGTATAAAGCTCTCTTTCCTTTCATTAATATCTGCTTCCGGGTCACTCTACTCAGGTATTTTTCATCAGCTTACACTTTGAATCATGAGGTTATGTTTTTTAATTTTTGTAATATTAACATGATGCATAAGTTACTATGCAGCATAAATAATAACTTTGTTGCCTATAAATTTCTGTTATGAACAGACGTCTGCTTTTACTTATGCCGGTTATCTCTGGTTTGCTGCTGGCAAGTGCCTGGCCAGCCCGCGGGTTTCCTCCTTTTCTGTTTATCGGTCTTGTGCCTTTGCTTTTTATTGAAGATCATTTGTTGAAAAACAGGCAAAAGCACGGAACATTTTATGTTTTTTTCAGCGTTTTCCCTGCTTTTACTATCTGGAACGCACTGACAACGTGGTGGATATATAATTCTACCCTGTTTGGTGCAGTAGTGGCAACATTGGTTAATGCTATTTGTATGTCGCTGGTTTTCTGGTTATTTCATTTTATACGGCGCAACCTTAAAAATCCTGAGCATGGTTATCTGAGCCTGATTTTTATTTGGATTTCATTCGAGTTTTTGCATCATCACTGGGATTTAAACTGGCCATGGATGAGTTTGGGTAACGGTTTTTCGGCATGGCCTTCGTGGATGCAGTGGTATGAGTATACGGGTATGTTTGGCGGCTCTTTGTGGATATTGCTTGTCAATATTTTGGTATTTAAAATGTTGAAAAAGTGGATGGAAGGTTCTTACCGGAAATGGCCTGTCAGACAATCACTTGAAATTGCCGCTGTTGTTATTGTTCCTGCAATCGTATCTATTACCATGTATTACACCTACACCGAAAAGTATGCTCCGGTTGATGTAGTGGTAGTGCAGCCTAACATCGACCCGTATGAAGAGCAATATGAGCTGCCTGCCATTCAGGTCATCGAAAATGCCTCAAAACTGGCTGAAACTAAAGCCGATAGCCTCACCGATTTTATTGTTTTTCCTGAATCCATGGTGCAGCCCGACTGGTCATCCGGACAGATGATATGGGAAAACGACATTGACGGCAATCCGACAATTCTATACTTTCGCGAGCGTTTGATTAGCAAATTTCCTAAAGCAGGACTGGTGGTTGGCTATTCAACCTACCGCTCTTATGCCGAAGGTGAGCCTGTGAGTAAAACTGCCCGTGAATTTCGCAATGGCGGGGGGTATTATGATGCTTTTAATACAGCGCTGCTCATTCGCAAAACACCTGATTTACAACGTACGCATAAATCAAAACTTACACCAGGTGTTGAACTTATGCCTTTCCCCTGGCTACTGAAGCCTTTGGGTGATTTTGCCCTTGATCTCGGCGGAACCGTTGGCCAGTTGGGGA
Source organism: Lentimicrobiaceae bacterium (assembly GCA_020636745.1). Lineage (NCBI taxonomy): Bacteria > Pseudomonadati > Bacteroidota > Bacteroidia > Bacteroidales > Lentimicrobiaceae > Lentimicrobiaceae bacterium. Next base: position 8,041 of record JACJXH010000002.1, read on the forward strand.
TTGATGCTGAACGCACGCCTCTCACTATCAACGATACGTTAAAAATTGCTCCTGTTATCTGTTACGAATCGGCCTATGGCGAATTTGTGGCCGGTTTTGTCCGCAACGGTGCCAATATGATTTTTGTGATAACCAACGACGGCTGGTGGGGAAACACGGCAGGTCACCGGCAGCACATGCTGTTCTCATCAGTAAGAGCTGTTGAAACGCGCCGCAGCATTGCCCGCTCGGCCAATACGGGCACCTCCTGTTTTGTAAACCAGCGGGGCGATGTGTTTCAGGCTACAAAGTACTGGGAGCCGGCCGCAATCCGTCAGAAATTGAACGCCAACGATAAAGTGACCTTCTATGTAAAGTACGGTGATTATATTGCCCGTGCATCGGTGCTGGGGATGATTTTATTCCTGCTGATTGCCATAAGCCACAGATTGCAAAGAAGAAGAGGGGTGTAGTTTTCAGTTTACCCGACAATAACTGGCCACTGTTAGTAGCTCAGAATTTTTGATTTGCGCCCAATCAGTGAATAGTTCCAATCAGCAGAATTGCAATTTACATAAAATCAATCTGTTGATTGACAAATATTTCCGCTTGTTTTATTGAGGTTGCCATTGCAAACCGGCAACAGGGTTTTTTACTTTGCTGTATTATTTCCAGTAGTATTTGCTGTTTGACAGAAGTCCTTCATTTTTATTATTTGAGCTTTCATGTGCAAGCGTTAGAAAACTATTTGTGCAATCGTTTGCAAAAAATCCTCCACATCGATATAAATATATAAATGAATATGTTATTTTAGCGCCATTATCCTCGTTTGTTTGTTTAAAGTGAGGCTTTTGACTATTTGTTTTTATATAATCTCAAGCAATAAGTACTTTTTTAAGTACATTTAAAGAAGTATTTACTGTAGGAAAGTTAAATCAGATTTATCAGAAATAATAAAACCAGGCATTATGAACTTTGAGTTTACCGAAGAACAGCTGATGATTCAGCAATCCGCCCGTGAATATGCACAGCGCGAACTGATTAAAGATGTAATAGAGCGCGATACTCATGCCATTTATCCGACCGAACACGTTAAAGCGTTGTCGGAACTGGGTTTTATGGGTATGCTTGTCGATCCGAAATACGATGGCGGTGGGATGGATACAGTCTCTTACGTTTTGGCCATGGAGGAGATTTCCAAGGTGGATTCATCGGTCAGCGTAATTATGTCGGTGAATAATTCGCTGGTTTGTTATGGTATTGAAAAGTTTGGCTCGGAAGACCAGAAAGAAAAATTTTTAAAGCCACTAGCCAGGGGCGAAAAAATTGGCGCTTTTCTTCTGTCAGAACCCGAAGCTGGTTCTGATGCTACTTCGCAGCGTACCACGGCCGAAGACAAAGGCGATCATTATTTGCTGAATGGCACAAAAAACTGGATAACCAATGGCCATACAGCCGGCACTTACCTTGTGATTGCACAAACCCATCCTGAAAAAGGACATAAAGGAATTAATGTGTTGATTGTAGACCGGCATTCGCCCGGCATTACCGTGGGGCCTCATGAAGATAAAATGGGAATGCGCAGTTCTGATACTCATTCGGTTATGTTCAACGATGTGAAAGTGCCCAGGGAAAACCGCATTGGCGAAGATGGATTTGGATTTAAGTTTGCCATGAAAACCCTTGAAGGAGGACGCATTGGAATTGCGGCCCAGGCTTTGGGTATTGCATCAGGGGCTTTTGAAAGATCTGTGAAGTATGCCAAGGAGAGGAAAGCTTTCGGAACCGAAATTGCCAACCATCAGTCAGTTGCATTTAAGCTGGCCGATATGGCGGTTAAGATTGAAAATGCGCGAAACCTCTGCCTGAAAGCTGCCTGGCTGAAAGATCAGGGAAAGCCCTACGGATATGCCAGTGCCATGGCAAAATATTATTCAGCTGAAATTGCAATGGAAGTTACTACACAGGCGGTGCAGATTCATGGTGGTTATGGTTATGTGAAGGAATATCATGTGGAGCGCCTGATGCGTGAAGCAAAACTCACCCAGATTTACGAAGGCACTTCCGAAATCCAGCAGATAGTAATTTCAAGGCAGTTGCTGAATGAATTTTAATTTTATCAGATTTGGTTTGGCCGTGTATGAGCAGGCCTGACCATGAGAACCGCTATATAAATAAACGCCAGAGCCCTGAATGTTAAGTTCAGGGCTCTGGCGTTTAAATGAGCAAAACAGCAGAAAAAGAGTGCTATTTTACAAATTTACGTTGAATTGGTTCGCGGCCTTCAGTGCTGACTCTGAGTATATAAGCGCCCTTTTTAAGCGAACCAACGGCTACATTTATACGTTCATTGCCAGTGTTTAGTTCCAGTTTTTCGTTGACAACAATCCGGCCCTGCAAATCCAGAATTTCAACGATGGCATTTGCTGATACGGGATTCATCACATCAAGATAAAGTGTTTCCCCTGCAGGATTCGGGTAAGGATTTCCGGCCTGAAGACCCGGCAATTCAGGTTCACTGGCCCCAAGTGCATAAATTTCGGTTGAAGAAACCACGAAGCTTACACTTGCATTGGCGGCTCCTTCAATCAGAGTTATCATTGTTGTTTCTGTATTCTTGCCGGTCATTTCAGCATGTACGGTATATTCACCCAAAGGCAGGTTATGGAATGCAAACATTCCCTCGTTATCGGAGAAAGTGCAGGCTACGGGCTGTCCGTTACTGTTGAAAAGAACAATTTCAACATCAGCAGCCGGTGTGCCTCCCGATTTAAACGAACCCGCCCAGTTAATGGTGCCGGTAATACTGGCATCACCCTGATTCCAGTTCGTATAAGTAACCAAACTGATGGGATACCATGCATTGGGTTCACCGGTGGTAACAATGGTTGCTCCCTGCCAGGTAAGTGAGTTTGTGTAGTAGGTTGGCAGATATTCAATTGAACCGTTTGAACCCGGAATCAACATCGCATACAAGTAGTATGACCCGGCAGGGATGCCGCCAAAGTTATAAAAGCCGGCTGAATCAATTACAGTAAAGTCGGTGTATGCATTATTGGCACCGATTAAAAGTACAATTCCCTCTGAAGCCGGAATGTTTCCTGCCAGTACTATACCTGACAGGGAATTGTTGCCGGGCATTTCACCCGCATATATTTCCATGCAATAGGAACTCTGACACATGCCTGTCGAATCATGAATGGTAAGGCAAACGGTATAAACACCTTCAGTGGCATAAGTATGCATTGGATTGGCTTCAGTTGATGATAAACCATCGCCAAATGACCACAGCTGACTGGTATAACCTGGCGCCGAGGTGTTGATAAACTGGTAGTTAAGTGAAGTAGGCAATGAATCGGCCGGGAATGCCATAAAAGAGGCCTCACAACCAGGCTGAATTAAATCTATCCAGATTTCCTGGCAGGTTTGATCCCAGCAATTGCTCAGGCTATCGCCGATTGTTAAACAGGCTATATAAATGCCCGGGCTTGCATACATGTGAACCGGATTGGCTTCAGTTGACTGCATTCCATCTCCAAAATCCCACATTCTGAAATTGTGTTCACCAGGTGTAAGATCTGCAAAATAGTAAACATAACCAGTTGAATCAGAAGTGGCTGACATGATGGCTTCGCACCCCGGATTTCCTCCGCCGGTAAAAATCAGCTGGCAGGTGGTTGCCACGCACGAGTCATTCAATAGAGCACCAGCAACAGTCGTAAGACAAACATTGTAAGGGAAGTCTGCATTCTGGAATGTATGACTAACCTGTTGGCCATTTGCTGATGAACCATCGCCAAAATCCCAGAAATAGTCTGCTTCTGCCCCCGAAAGAAGGTATCCGGCAAAGTTGAAAGTACTTCCATCGTTGCTGATAGCTTCAAAGTAATTTTCGCAGGGTGAAGGATTATAAATAAAAACATCCTGACATGAAATGGCTGTACATTGCAGGCTGTCGCCGTTGGTTCCAGTGGTTGTCAGGCAAACATGATAAATGGTGTTGGGGTCTGTATATAAATGTGTAACTACCTGACCGCTGCCGGTTGTGCCATCGCCAAAATCCCATGTCCATGCATCGGTTTGAACATTCAATGCCCAACCCTCAAAAGTTAAAGCACCTGCAGAGTCAGGATAGTAGGAGAAAAAGTTTACACATGAATCGGGCAATATAAATCCTGCTTCAACAGGTATACAAAAGCTGCTGCTGCAGGCACTGTCGTTGCTGCTGATGTACAGGCAGGTATTGTATAATCCCTGTTCAATGTAAGTGTGGGTAGGATTTTGCTCTGTTGAAGTGTTCCCGTCGCCAAAATTCCAGAACCAGTTATCGATTGATGCTCCCGGAGCTGTGCTGCTTTCATCAATAAAACTGAAGGTGAGCATATCGTTTGAAGCGGGAATAAATCTGAAAGCAGAAACACATGATGATGAAGAATTTCCACAAATATTAAAATCGAGTACTATTTGCTGAATGCCCGGATAAAATGCCGCTGAAGCGGATATAATGCTACCATTGCAATCATAGGTATAAACCATGATTAGACCTTGAGTGGCTATGGAAGCATAGGGGATTGAGTCAGTGTAAAATCCCGATTCATTGGTGGTTACCTGATTAAAATAACCCGGCGAATTGAGGCTGTCGATGACAATAAACATGGGTTGGCCAGCCATGGGAGATCCGTTTTCCTGATGGGTAACCATTCCCGATAGTACCATAAATGGCTGTTGGGCTGCCGCATATGCAAACAAAGCCAGTACCATTACCCAGGTAGTGAGTAGTTTTTTCATTGGTGTCCTTTCTTAATAGTTTCGATAAAAGTGTTGTTTATAAAAAGAAGACACGCAAAAATTAAATGGTTGCCTTATTCGGCCAGGAACAGCCCCGAAATTTTTTATCCCAATTCAAAACTTGTAACGCTGTAAACCTTTTCTGATTCAGTTTCGGGGAAACGGCCTGTGTACATTCTTGCGGTTTCAAAAACCTTCTGCATGCCAGTTTTTGCAACCATATTCAGGGCCTCGTGGTTATATTCCGGCACATCAATATAAAAATCGGTTCCGGTCGCCAGCTGGTTGAGTGCATAATGCAAAAGGCTTTCGGCTATTTCAGGTGAGTTGGCAAACAGAGGGCCTGTTTTATATCCCGATCTGCATCTGCGCAATACAATATATCCCTTGATTTGGTTATGCTCAACAAAAGTATATGCGTGGCTTTCGGGTTGAAACAGCCACTTTTTTAAAAACTGCTGCCTCACAGCCGGAAATATTTTTGCATCATATTGCAGAATGGCTGGGAAATTTTGCTGATTGATTGGATTTATATGATTGCTTTTAAAGGTATTTTTTTCACTTTTCCCTTTGTAACGGATGTTTCTGTAAGCTAAGCTGAATCCCGATTTTTTGTAATTTTCCTGCTGGTCAACCACGCCATCGAGGCCGATATTTGCTGAACCGGCATACGCGATGGCTTTTTCCCAAATCTCATAGCCATAACCGCAACCCCTGAATTCGGGCCGAACTATGTAGAAACCCAGAAATGCAAAACCGGGGTTGTATTTTACTACAGAGATACAGGAAACAGGCTTATCATCTAAAAACCCGATGAAGAAACCATGAGGGTCTGCTGAATAAAAGCTTTCGGAGTCATAAAGACCTGGATTCCAGCCCTCACTGTCAGCCCACTCCAACATGATCTGTTCTGTTTCAGCTTGGCTTGCCTGCCTGATTATCTGTTCTTTATGTGTTGTTTTCATCTCCAGCTGATTCATTAGCTAAATATAGCAATAATAGCTAACCTGACGATTTATCCGGTTGGGGAATCAGCTTATTTTTTCAGTAAACGAACGGTTGAGTAATCTCCGGGGATTTCAGTGGTACACATGATTAAATATAATCCGGAGGTGAGATTTTGGGTGTTATAGCTGAGGCTGTTGTCACCAGGCTGAAGCCTGATGCTGAGTTCTGAAACGACTGAGCCGCTTGCCGAAACAATTTTCAGATTGCAGGTTTCAGCTCTCAGTGTGCCAAGGTAAATGGTAATTTGATCTGTAGCGGGGTTGGGCGAAACAGCCAGTTTCAGATGGCTGTTTTCTTCAATTTCCTCAATGCCATAAATGCCCGATGCCGAAATCTCCACTTGTTGAAGCAATGCATTCATGTTGTTTTCCGATAAGGATACCGGAAGTGAACTACTGAAAAATCCGGCTATTTCGGCAACGATGGTGTAATTGCCATATGCTAAATTTGCAAATGAGAATGTGCCGTTTATATCGGTATAGGTCATACCGGCCACATTTCCTGCCGTTTTCAGAAAAACGAGCCTGTTGCTCAAATCGGTGATTGAATTGTCTATACAAACCAGGTTTCCATGAATACTTCCGCTGCCGTAAACATTATCAGGCAGCTGCTGCATATGCAGATTTGCTTCAAACAAGTCGATTCCTGAAAGCTGAACGATTTGTGCTTCCTGCCAGAATGGCGTTTCACCTGAATAAGCCGGAATATAATTGTTAAAGGCGCTGGATGTTTTTGTTAAAGCTGCATGTACTATATATTGGCCTTCAGGCACATCAAGAAAGTAGTAGTACCCGTATTCATGAAAATAACCCGAGGCAACCTGGCAGAGATGATTTCCCGATTTTCTGTACAAACTTACCAGTGCTGTATCGCCTGTATTGACAGGGTTGTTTATAGGAAAATTTCCTGCAAATATCTGGCCTCCCAGATGGCTATAGGCCGGTGTGGTGATGGTTTTGCATATGGTGCTTGTGCAAAAGCCGCCAGGGTCCTGCCCGCTGATGGTCAGGCAAACTTCGTAACTTCCACTTTCGCTGAAAGTTACTTCAGGGTTTTGAGCAAATGAAATCATGCCATTGCCAAAATCCCAAAACCAGCTGCTGATGTTATTTCCTTCAGACGCATCGTTAAACCAGTAATGATTCACATTTCCGGGAATTGAATCTAAATGGAAATTGAAGTTTGCCTGGCAGCCAGCGATGGTATCACCTACCATGATATTTTTGCAAATAACATCCTGACAATTGGTGTAATTGCTGATGATGACGAGGCAAACCTGATAAGTGCCGGCCTGCTGCCAGGTGTGAACAGGGTGTGTTTCATTTGAAAAAGGGGAGCCATCACCAAAATCCCAGATGGTCTGATCAAAGTTGCCGGTTGAAAGATTGGTGAAAGCAACTGTTAAATCCTGCAGGTTTTCATAAGTGTAATTGGCCTGGCAAACAGCAATGCTGTCGTTAACAGATATGGTGTAGCACGTGGTGCTTTCGCATTGGGTGTTGCTGTTCAGAATGGTTAAGCATACCGGAAAATAGCCCGACTGCGGCCAAATATGTACCGGGTTGGATTGTGTAGAAAAGGTACTGTCACCAAAATCCCAGAAGTATTGATCAGGCGAGCCTGTGGAAATATTGTTGAATTCAGTTGCAAAATCAGCCGTGTTCCAGGTAAAATCAGCATGGCAGCTTCCTGTAGAGTCAATCAGTATATCTTCACAGTAGGTGTTGACGCAATTGTTCAGACTGTCGGTCATAGTTAAACATACTGTATAAACCCCTGCTTGTTGAAATTCATGTGTTTCTTCAAATTCAGGGGAATCTGTTCCGTCGCCAAAATCCCAAAACCATGTGGTGGTATTGCTCACCGGATAACTCATATTGGCAAAGTAAACCAGTTGAGGGTTAAGTGGATCATAAAAATAATGAAAACCAGCCAGGCAGTTTGTTGCGATGGTACAGATTTCAAAATCGGCCCGTATCTGAAAGGCACTGTCGGTCGGAAATGTGCGGATTACAGGTTGTTCATTGCAATCGAACACCATCACCATCAGATTGGTTGCGGTATCGCTGGTGTTGTAGTGAAACTGCACGGCGTAATATCCGTTGGTGTCTGTTGTGGATATGGTGGGCTGTGAACCATCTTCAGTTCCGATAATCACCTCTTTGTACGATACCGGTGAGCCGTTTTCAATCGATAAAACAAATCCTTCAATAAAAACGGTTTGTTGTGCCGACACAAATGTTGAAATGAGTGAAAGCAATGTCAGAGACAGTATATTCCTAAGTTTCTTCATCTTCATGCATTTTTAAAACCGGTAAAGCAGGCCGGCTTTGATTCCGATGCTTTGAGGTTTTGTACGGTTATTTTGGTAAACAGGGCGCAGATAACTTTTATAAGTGGGTTCGGCCGTAAAAGTAAACCGGCGTGAGAGGTGCAATCCCATGCTCAGCCCTGCGGCAATTTGCCAGTTAGTCGAAATCCTGTCAGGGCTCAGGCTTTCAATAGATTGAAGGTTGGCTCCTTCTTGATGGAAGCTTACTGAAGGTTTATTTTCATTCAGCATCACTGAGAAAACCGGACCTGCTTTGAGGCTAACGGTAATCAGGCGATTACTGTAAATATGGTAGCCAATGGCGAATGGAATCTGCAGGTATGTGTAGCGGTTAAGGGTACTGGTTTCAAGATTGTGATCAATAGAATCAAATACACCGGTTGCTTCAGTGTTGAATTGAATTGTACCCGGATTGCTGGGGTTAGGACTAAATGAAATCACCCTGTTGTAAAAGCCAATACTGTCGAAAGAATTGTAATTGACCATAAAACGTCCGTTATCATCACTCAGGCAATACGCTGCACCGGTTTCAAAAAGCCAGGGTCCTGAAGAAGTTAAAAAGCTAAACCCAATAGCCTTGCTTTGTTTTTTAAAACCCTTGCCATAGTCAATAAGATCAAAAGCTGCATAAATACTGCCGATAACAGGTAAGCGCAGGCTTTTGGGTAAAGCCGGTTTTTGCGAAATTTTTAACCGCATGCTGAAATCCGATGCAGCATTTGCCGGTGCGAAAAATGCGGGTTGTGTACTGAGCCAGTTTAAGAAATCGCGGCGAAGGTTTTCAAGGCTTTGTTTATTTTGAAAAATCTGAGGTGAACCGTCAGAGGATGTGATGTTGTTTTCGTGAAGCGTATTACCGATGGCTGCCATGCTGCCTTCAGAAGTTTTTAAAGTTTTATTGGCCACTGTATGTGCCGCAGATTCAATAGATGGTTTGAATTTTATCAATGTTTCCGGTATGTTTACAATTGGTTGGGCAGATGTGGTCGTAGCAATTGTTTTGTCAGATTTATGGCTTTTGTTCAATTCCTCTGTTACATAGGGTGTAGATTGCCATTCCTCAGATTGCTGATTGGATTCCGGAAGCACTTGTTTATGAGCAGTTTGAGCAGAAAAATACCAAAGCACGGCTAAGCCTGATATTACAACGGCCGAAATTACAGCAATCATCCAGTAGGTTGAAGCAGAACCAGAAGTTTTCATTGTTTTTCCGGAGGGGGGGGAGGCTGCGTCAATCCGGCTCCAAAGCTCAGGCGGAGGTGTTGGGCTGTAATTGCCCAAACTATCGCTGAAAAGCTTATCAATATTTTTTCGTTCGTCTTTCATGACTTCACGCTTATATTTTGGGTGGCCATTTCGGCTTGAACCATTGCTCTTAATTTTTTCCTGGCCTTCATCAGCTGTGTTTTTGAGGTGTTTTCACTGATTTCAAGCATTTCGCCAATTTGCTGGTGAGGCAGGTTTTCAAAGACATACATATTAAAAACCAGGCGGTAACCATCGGGTAGCGATTGAACCATCTGCAACAACTTCTCCTTTGGGATTGCTGCATCAAAAAAGGAAGTCGTTTCTTCCTCAGGCGAAGGTTCCGGCGGCTCGGCGTAGCTGTTCACAAATAAGTGCTTCAGGTTATCACGCCTGAAATTGATCGCCTGGTTTATCACCAGTCTTTTTAACCAGCCTTCCAGTGAGCCTTTAAATTCAAAAGATTCCAGTTTTGTAAATATTTTTATAAATGCTTCCTGCAACAGGTCTTCCGCCTCGGCCCGGTTGCGGGTGTAACGAAGACAAATACCAAAAAGTACCCCCGAAAACCGTTGGTACAATTCGTACTGTGCCTGTTTATTACCTGATAAACAGTCTTTTACTAATTTGTCGTCATTCCGCATCCATTCCTTTATGTTAAGGAAGACACAAAAATACAGGTTGGGTTGCCTGCTGATGTAAAATATCAAAATAAATTATTGGACTTCAAGAAACAATGCGATTAATTGTAGGGACACGACATTTCGTGCCCCTACTTATAAACTTCCATTTGCTCATCTGAAATTGTCAGACAACCCTAAATATATTAATTTTCAATTTCAGCCAAACGGGCACAATATTGTTGTTATATTTGTGTTCTTAAATTAAAAATAATTGAATACTTGAAATATAATATGCAATATATATATGAATTTTACGAAGACCGGTTCAAGCCGCCTTAGTTAAGCAGATTCAAGCGGACATTAATAAATACTTTTATCAACAATAAATTACTATCATGAAACCCACATGAATTGCGTTCGCTAACACATATGAAATTAGTTTTCAAACATGAGGGTTCCATCAGACCTTTAAAATTAAAATTATTTACTGATGAAAAAATTACAGCATTTCTTAACTCTTTTCTTATTATGTGTCTTTGTGTTTACATCGTGCCAGAAAGATAAAGCAGAAATAAAAGACGAATCAACAAAAAACGAAGTTGCCAAAATAACCAGGCAATTGCAAATATTTAAACAAAACCTGCAATTAAAAAGTGGCGAAACCTTGCCTGCCGACAGTGCTGAATGGTATCTGGAAGGCTTGTTAAATTATGAGCAGGCTAATAATACCCATGAATTCATTCAGATTGAGTTTTTATACGATACATTGGTATGGCCAGCAAGCAATGGAGATATAAGCTATGAAGGCCTTCAACAGCTTTATGCATCGGTGAATGAGCTTACCCAAGCCGTGGTTCAGCAGAACGGAAATCCTGACTATACCTTCAATGTTATAGACCTTCAGTTAATTGAGCCAGAACATAAGAGCAGTGGCAAGCAACTTATAGTTGCACTTTCAGGTGGCCTTCCTGGTACCACACCAACTTATATTGGGTTTGCGACTGATGATTATTGGACAAGCGGAGGACTACAGGGAAAGTGTGATATGTATGAAGGACAATGCATTGGCCGCGATGCCACCACTGAACTTGAGTATCATTTTACATTTGCAGAAACTATCCCCGGTTATTATGTCTCGGTTAGTACTGTATCTGCCCATGCTATTGACTATGAAACAGATGATAATCCATACGGTTATTATATGATGTGGGTTGAAAATGAGAATCATTCTAATAATTGCCTTAGCCCCGGTGAATTAAACTACTACCTGAGCAAGTGGGATTATATTAAAAACATAAATAAGCCTGCGAACAAAACATTTATTACTGTTAATGTCATAAATAATTGCATTGTTGGTTCAGGCAATAACTTTTATACCTATGAATTAAAATACGGTGTAAATATTGGAAGTAACCCCAACTAAATTCACAATACATCCAGGAGCTATAATTATAGCTCCTGGATGTTGTTTTGAAACCTCCAGGCAAAAATTAAGTTCACCTCAATTAATCCGACATTTGAATAATTTACAAAATGAAACACAACTCTTTGTTCATTACAACGCTATTATTTCTCTTTTTTTTACAAGCGGTCAAGGCTCAGGAAACATTTTTAAAGAAATATATTTCACCTGATGATACACACATATACAGTATTATAGAAACTGACGACAACCATCTGATTTTTTGTGGTGTTATATGGCCTAATCCCGGTAGTGGAGCAGAAATTGGGACGATGATGAGAATTTCCAATAATGGTGAATTCGTTAGCGCCAAAACCTATGATTTGGTAAATGGAAATTCGCGTTTTGCAGAATTAATAAATTCTCCATTAACAACAGGACGCTACTTTTTAGCGGGTTATGAAGACTCAGTGTCCAGCCATAAAACATTCAATAAAGTATTTATTCATACCATTGATAATCAAATGAATATTGTAGAAAGGCGAAACTATGGTATGTGGTCGGAAAGTGCAAATTCTCCCTGGGATTTTGAAATAGTTGGTGATACCACTGCTTATATTTTATCTTTTTTCAAATACCATACATCACCGAGAGAAAACTACTCATTAATTAAGGCTGACCTATTGAGTGACAGTTTCGTTTTTTACAAGCCGGATGACAGTATTTACAGAGCTCCTTCAAGCCTTATAATAGACGAAATCAATGAGTTGGTAAAAGTCAATTACTGTGTATTTAACCTTACAATGTACCCATGGAACCCGGTTGCGAATATAAGTTATGATTTAACAAACGTTGAAGTCGTTATGCCAGATAATGATTTCTTTTCTCAAACAAAAATTGGTAAAAAAGACGATTCGACATATCTATTGTCAGGTGCCTTTATAGAAGATGTAGGCGTTCAAAGAGATTTGGGCGTTGCAGAATATAATTTGCAGGATTCACTTCTTCGACAAATAAGGTTTCCTGGTGGTGCTGATTCTACAACATACCCGGGAGCTGGCAGGAAAAATATACTTGTTACATCTGATTATATCTGGGTAATGGGATGGTACAATACGCTTGAATCTGGTTTCCCATGTCAAATGGAACAAACTTTTATTGTTTTAAACAAATTGAATTTCAACCTCGATCTCCAGGAACAGTTATTTTATGGTGGAGATGGAATGTACTGGCCCCGGGATATTATTGAAACCAGCGATCACCATATCGTGGTAGCCGGTGAGGTTTTAGATAATCTGACTGTTCCATTTGATTGCCATTTTGATCCTTTTGTTTTGAAAGTCAATGCTGAAGGCTTAATCGTAAGCACTGATAATCCTGACCAACCGATAGCGCAGGAAGCGATCGTATTTCCTAATCCGGGTAGCGATTACCTTCAGGTAAAACTGGCTATTCAGCATAAGTCAGCCCAGATTCAACTGTTTGACATTGGAGGTCGCCTGGTGCTTGAAACTGACCTTACCAGTGATTTGCAAAGAGTTGAAACCAGCCAGCTTGGCCCCGGCACGTTTATTTACCGCATTACTGTTTCAAACCGGATTATTGGCAGCGGAAGTGGGTGAAACAATAGCCTGATGGTGTATTTTTTTGCGGGGGCACGATATTTCGTGTCCCTTTCACTTTCTTACGTAATAACTATTTAATTCACTTTCAGCCAAACATGCACAATATTGTTGTTATATTTGTGTTCTTAAATTAAAAATCAATGAATAAATGAAATATAATATGAAATATATAAATATATAAATATAGACTTCCTGAAGACCGGTTCAAGCTCCCATAACTATACATTATAGAGTGGACAATTATTAAGATTTTATCATATTTTTGGTAAGCCAATCAGAAACTTTAACATTTCAGGCAAAAAAAACCAAACATGGGACGGTACCAATAGCAATGGCATTAGGGTTAAAGATGGTTTTTATCTGTACAATATAAGTTGCGAAAATTATTTTTCAAAGTTCAATAAATTATTAATCATTGATTAAAAACGAGTGGTTATGAAAAACATTGTGTTTTTTCTTATACTTTCCTTTCTTTTTGCACCAACGGCAAAGGCTCAAATAACGCGGGGTGCTGTATCTGGCGAACTCTTTATCTCCGGCGAATGGTATGTTGAAAACAATAGCAATCTACATTATGCCATCTTCCACTCCTATGACAATGGGAAAAACATCTCACTTAAATACCAAAACATACCCGGCGAAATGCTAGTTGGTAATGTTATTGGCGACGCTACTCCCGGGGCAATATACAATTATGGTAATTATGAATTGTGGGTGAGTTTTGATTATGGGGAGAGTTGGACGTACAGAGAACATTTAGGCAATACCAATTATTTGAGTGGCCAAAATAGTGGAACAATTTTGAGACGAATTGGAGCAGAACTCTCAATAAGCAATGATTATGGAAGTAGTTTCGCAATTATTACAAATCCCATAAATTGTCCAATTCGAGAACCTGGTTATAATCAAGGAGAATTTTATGGTATTAATGGAGATATCGGTATTGGTTTATTCTTAAATCATACTCTAGATTATGCTAATACATGCACAGAAATTCCAATAGATAGCACTATAGCTTTTTGGTCTCCCAGTGGCCAGTACCCTCAATTAAGTCGGGGGACATCACCTGGTGAAATTTATCTGATCTCCTGGACACCCGAACTGCACTACAAAATATTTTATAGCGCTGATACCGGAAATACCTGGACTGAACATTTTGAATCGGATTATATCGATATTTATTACTGGGGTGTACAATTTACCGCCGGAAGGGAACCAGGATCATTTTATGTGAAGCGTGCCCGTATCAATCCTGAAGGCGACCATGTTTGGCTTTATATTGATTACAGCCATGATTACGGGAAAACTTTTACCACATTCTTCCACGACCTTGACTCAACAATAACAGGTACAATCACTCATGTATCAGATAATATTGAATTATCAAATTATCCTAATCCATTTACTGATTATACCACCATTTCATTTGATGTTTCAGAGAACTACCGGACCCCAATGCTGAATATTTATGATATTTATGGTAAGCCCATCAGAAACTTTAACATTTCAGGCAAAAAGACTCAAATATGGGACGGTACCAATAGCAATGGCATTAGGGTTAAGGATGGTTTTTATCTGTACAATATAAGTTGCGAAAATTATTTTTCAAAGTTCAATAAATTATTAATCATTGATTAAAAACGGGTGGTTATGAAAAGCATTGTATTATTTCTTTTGCTTGCCTTTCTTTTTGCACCAACGGCAAAGGCTCAAATAACTCGGGGTGCTGTATCTGGCGAACTCTTTATCTCCGGCGAATGGTATGTTGAAAACAATAGCAATCTACATTATGCCATCTTCCACTCCTATGACAATGGGAAAAACATCTCACTTAAATACGAAAACATAGAAACCCCGCCACCCAGCGAAATGACAGTTGGTAAAGTTATTGGAGACGCTACTCCCGGGGCTTTATACAACTATGGTAATAATAAACTCTGGGTAAGCTTTGATTATGGGGTGAGTTGGCAATTTATGGATGGACCTTTTTCAATGCTTTATTATTTCTCAGGTTTTGCAAATGGAGAAGTATTTAAGACATGGACAAATGAATCCCTTTGGCAAGTAGAATTGTATAGAAGTGAAAATTTTGGATTGTCTTTTGAATTAATAAATGAGTCTATAGATGTTGGTTTATTAGAAGTTGGCAATTTTGATGGTGAAATTTATGGACTATCAGGAAGTGCAGGGACTGGATATAATTTACATTTTAGCACTAATTATGGTGTAAGTTTCATTGAAACTCCAATTGATAGTACTGTTGCATTTTGGGCACCAAGTGGTCAATTTCCAGAAATCAGCAGAGGGACAGCGCCAGGTGAAATATATCTGGTCTCATGGACGCCCGAACTGCACTACAAAATATTCTACAGCGTTGATACCGGTAATACCTGGATAGAAAAATATGAATCGGATTATATCGATATTTATTACTGGGGTTTACAATTTACCGCAGGTAGGGAACCCGGCTCATTTTATGTGATGCGTGCCCGTATCAATCCGGAAGGCGACCATGTTTGGCTTTATATTGATTACAGCCATGATTACGGGAAAACTTTTACCACATTCTTCCACGACCTTGACTCAACAATAACAGGTACAATCACTCATGTATCAGATAATATTGAATTATCAAATTATCCTAATCCATTTACTGATTATACTACCATTTCATTTGATGTTTCAGAAAACTACAGGAATCCAATGCTGAATATTTATGATATTTATGGTAAGCCAATCAGAAACTTTAACATTTCAGGCAAAAAGACTCAAATATGGGACGGTACCAATTTTAATGGTATTAAGGTTAAGGATGGTTTTTATCTTTACAATATAAGTTGCGAAAATTATTTTTCAAAGTTCAATAAATTATTAATCATTGATTAAAACGAGTGGTTATGAAAAACATCGTGTTTTTTCTTGTACTTTCCTTTCTTTTTGCACCAACGGCAAAAGCTCAAATAACCCGAGGAGCTACTGCGGGAGAAATCTATATCTCTGGCGAATGGTATCTTGAAAACCACAGTATTTTACATTATGCAATTTTCCATTCCAATGACAATGGCCAAAACATCTCACTTAAATACGAAAACATAGAAACCCCGCCACCCAGCGAAATGACAGTTGGTAAAGTTATTGGAGACGCTACTCCCGGGGCTTTATACAACTATGGTAATAATAAACTTTGGGTAAGCTTTGATTATGGGGTGAGTTGGCAATATATTGAAACTGTTAAGATGGTCTAATCCTTTTGGACAGTATTTTATACAAATATAATTGTTATTATTACGAGGTCAGACCATAACTCCCATGATTTGTTGATAACTCATGCAACCTCCTGAAGCCTTATTTGGCGCACATCCCCGATAGAGGAATGGTCCGTTTTGGTATAATATGAATAAACTGTTTACAAACATTGTGTAGTTCACCACCAGTTTCAGGCCCAAGTAAATCTTATCATATTTTATGGTGCGGAAGACGTTCAATCAAAACATTATCTGTGGCTCTCCTTTTCCATCCATTGATAGATGAACTGTTTCGGCCCTTCACGAAATTCACGTATTCATCAGAGGTAAACTGGCTACCCTGGTCGAATTGATAATCTCAGGCTTGCCATATTCTGCTACCATGCGCTAATGTATTACAACCATTCCGCTTCCATGGTATTCGTAAGCTCCAGCCTACAATAAATCGGCTATAAATATCCATGATTGCCAACAATACACCTTTAGGCATAGGTATGTAGTGATATCCAGTGACCATACCTGATTGGGTCGGTAATTTTTCAGATTGCGCAACAGATATGGGTATTTGTACTAAGGATCTGATATCGTTGTACGTGGCAGGCAATAAACCGTTTTCAAGCGCATGATACGCATTAAACTCCGGACATGAGCGACCAATTGTAAACTTCGGCTCTTGGCCATTCTGGGTTCGGTTGGTCTTCAGTATCGTTCCTGCATAATCCCAAGCAAGATCATGAAGCTTTTGTGGGTCTATAATAAGCGTACTGCACAACAACCATGAATACTCATCGACTGTCACCGGTTTCTTACTCCTTGGCATTTCCAACGGAATCATAGTACCTTTTTTTAACCAGTTATTATCCACCGTCAATTGGTCGCTGAATAAGTTCTTCCTTTTCCTTTTCGAGCTTTCTGATTTGGTTCAGTTTCTTCTTTGCCACTATCAAATACTTTGGTGGCATTCAACAAAAACTCCTTCTTCAGAGACCTATCAGGTTGGGATGAATCTGTAAATTTGAGCCAGCTCAGAGGTAGGTTTTATCTTTAATCGCTTCAATACACTTTGGTTGATTCAGCACTAAATGTTCTTCTTGATCTTTTCATAGTACAGAAATTTTAAAGTTAGTAATTTCGTCCAGTTTACTAGACCATCACAGAGGATCAAAGAGATTTGGGTATTGCAGAATATAATTTGCAGGATTCACTTCTTCGACAAATAAGGTTTCCTGGTGGTGCTGATTCTACAACATACCCGGGAGCTGGCAGGAAAAATATACTTGTTACATCTGATTATATCTGGGTAATGGGATGGTACAATACGCTTGAATCTGGTTTCCCATGTCAAATGGAACAAACTTTTATTGTTTTAAACAAATTGAATTTCAACCTCGATCTCCAGGAACAGTTATTTTATGGTGGAGATGGAATGTACTGGCCCCGGGATATTATTGAAACCAGCGATCACCATATCGTGGTAGCCGGTGAGGTTTTAGATAATCTGACTGTTCCATTTGATTGCCATTTTGATCCTTTTGTTTTGAAAGTCAATTCCGAAGGCTTAATTGTAAGCACTGATAATCCTGACCAACCGATAGCGCAGGAAGCGATAGTATTTCCTAATCCGGGTAGCGATTACCTTCAGGTAAAACTGGCTATTCAGCATAAGTCAGCCCATATTCAACTGTTTGACATTGGAGGTCGCCTGGTGCTTGAAACTGACCTTACCAGTGATTTGCAAAGGGTTGAAACCAGCCAGCTTGGCCCCGGCACGTTTATTTACCGCATTACTGCTTCAAACCGGATTATTGGCAGCGGGAAGTGGGTGAAACAATAGCCTGATGGTGTATTTTTTTGCGGGGGCACGGGATGTGGTGCTCCTGCAAAAAAAGCACCTGTGTCAGGGTGAACCATCATTTCTCCTTAACTTTGCAGTTGAATTTCCTGCAAATGAAAAAAATTGCCATTTTCGCCTCAGGCAGCGGAAGCAATGCCGAACATATAGCTAATTATTTTGCCAAAGGCAACATAGCGAGGGTAGAAGTCATTTATTGCAACAACCCAAAGGCTTTTGTGATTCAGAGAGCTGCCAACCTCCGCATTCCGTTGGTGCTCTTTGACCGTGAAAAGTTCTATGCAACCGAAACCATACTTCGCGACCTTAATGCCCGTAATATTGATTTGATTGTTTTGGCCGGTTTTCTATGGCTGATTCCCGAAAATATTACCCGTAATTTCAGTGAACGGATTGTAAATATTCACCCCGCTCTTCTGCCTTCCTATGGTGGCAAAGGGATGTATGGAATGATTGTTCACAAGGCTGTGATTGATGCCGGTGAAACAGAGTCGGGCATAACCATTCATCTGATAGATGAGGTGTATGACAAAGGTAAGACCCTGCTACAGGTGAAATGCCCGGTAACCATTGACGATACGCCCGAAAGTCTGGCCCAAAAGGTGCATCAGCTGGAGTATGAACATTTTCCGAAAGTTATCGAAAAGCTTCTTCAGTAAGGGAAGGTTTATCGCATATACGCACACAAATCTCCCTGAACTCAAAACAGATTTTTAACTTTTTGAATTCTCCATAAACCAACCCAGATATTCAGGATAAACTATCGGGCAATCAATAGATAATAGTTTTTCTTTCCTTTTTGAACCAGCATATATTTCCCGCTGAGCAGGTGCTGTTCATTTGCGCCAAAATCTTCACCCACTTTGGCTTTGTTTACTTGAACTCCGCCATCTTTCAGCATACGGCGGGCTTCACCTTTTGATGGGAAAATGGCTGTTTTTTCAGCCACCAGTTCAACAATGCCAATACCCTGGTTCAGTTCGTCAAGGCTGATTTCAAATTGAGGAACGCCCTCAAATACCGAAAGCAGTGTATCTTCATCAAGTTTATGCAAGGCTTCGGCGGTACCTTTTCCAAAAAGAATTTCTGAAGCTTCTACTGCTGCCTGAAAATCGGCTTCGGAATGCACGCGAATAGTGATGTCTTTGGCCAGTGCTTTTTGCAACACGCGCAAATGTGGTGCGGTGAGGTGTTCGGCAATCATAGCCTCAATTTCTTCTTTTCCGTAAAGCGTGAAAATACGGATATATTTTTCGGCATCGGCATCGGAAGTGTTTAACCAGAACTGATAAAACTTGTAGGGCGAAGTTCTTGCAGGGTCGAGCCAAACATTGCCCGATTCAGTTTTGCCAAATTTTCCTCCATCGGCTTTGGTAATGAGCGGACAGGTAAGCGCAAATGCTTCGCCTCCCGTTTTTCGGCGGATCAGTTCAGTACCGGTAGTAATATTTCCCCACTGATCGGAGCCGCCCATCTGTAATTTGCAATTGTTATGCTGATATAAATGCAAAAAATCGTAACCCTGAACCAGCTGGTAGGTAAATTCAGTAAACGACATGCCATCGCCGGCTTCACCGGTCAGGCGTTTTTTTACTGAGTCCTTGGCCATCATGTAGTTAACTGTAATATGTTTCCCAATGTCGCGGATAAACTCAAGAAACGAAAATTCCTTCATCCAGTCGTAATTGTTCACCATCTCAGCTTTATTGGCATCGCTGGTGTCAAAATCGAGCAGTTTCATCAACTGGGTTTTCAGGCACTCCTGGTTATGGCGCAGGGTAGCTTCATCGAGCAGGTTGCGTTCTTCTGATTTTCCTGAGGGGTCGCCAATCATACCGGTAGCTCCGCCAACAAGTACAATGGGTTTGTGGCCGCAACGTTGCAGATGTTTGAGCATCATTACACCAACAAGGTGACCAATATGCAGAGAATCGGCAGTGGGGTCGATGCCCACATATGCCGATATCATTTCTTTTTGCAATATCTCTTCAGTTCCCGGCATCATGGTGTGAATCATACCACGCCAGTTCAGTTCTTCAACAAAATTCATAGGTTTGATTTTTTGCAAATTTACGCTTATCCGTTCAATTGACCAAAGGTGGAAGTAATTACAGGGTCAGTCATTACAAAACTGAACTGCAGAAACCTGAATCTTTTGTGTATTTTCTTAGCTTTGCATTATGATATTAGTTACAGGAGCCACAGGCCTGGTAGGTTCTTACCTGCTTCACGAATTACTTAAATCAGATGAGCCGGTGCGTGCTTTGCTGCACAATCCATCGAGCCTGAGCCATACCCGTAAGATTTTTGCCAGTCTGGGTGCAAATCCTGATGAACTCGTCGGCCGCATTGAATGGATGGATGGCGATGTACTCGATTATTTTTCTCTGGCCGATGCTATGAAAGGCGTTCAGAAGGTGTACCATTGTGCGGCCATTGTTTCCTTTGATCCGCGCGACCATGAGTTAATGATGAAAATTAATGTGGAAGGTACTGCCAATGTAGTTAACGCTGCTCTCGAGGCTGGCGTTGAAAAACTTTGCCATGTGAGTTCAATTGCTTCTCTGGGCCGGACCGAAAACAGCAATATCATTGATGAAAAATCGCAGTTCAGGACCTCATCCTACAATTCAAAATATTCTTTGAGCAAATTTGCCGGCGAACGTGAAGTATGGCGCGGTACTGCCGAAGGGCTCAAGGCTGTAATTGTTAACCCTTCGGTTATTCTGGGTTACGGTTTCCCTGAAAAGGGGAGTACTAAAATGTTTACCACCATTTACCGCAATTCATGGTTTTATGGCAAGGGAATCAATGGCTTTGTTGATGTGCAGGATGTGGTAAGAGCTATGACCGGGCTTATGGAGAGCCAGGTGTTCAATGAGCGGTTTGTTGTTTCAGGGGGCGATTATAGCTATCGTGAAATATTTACGCTTATTGCCAAAGGATTTGGGAAAAGCGCACCAAAGTTTGCTGTTCCGAATCTGGCATTGGAAATAGTTTGGCGTTTTGAATGGCTCCGCGGCAAGTTAACAGGGTCAAAGCCATTGATTACCAGGGAAACTTCCCGTACTTCGAAGGGAAATTTTTATTATGCTACCAGCAAACTGCATTGTACGCTTAACTTTGAGTTTACCCCTATTGAAAAAGTAATCAGCCGGACGTGCCGGCTGATTAAGGGAGATATGATGAGTAATGGAGATTAAAAGCTGAAAGGCCTATTCACTTGCAATCATCCTGTATTGGTCATATTTTTCAAGTACATCTTTCACAAACTTCTGGGTTTCTTTTCCGCTTACGCGACCATACCTGGCTACAGGATCGTTATAAAATTCAGGATTGGCTTTCGATAATAAGCAGTATTCAACGTTGTCTTTCCAGATTCTGGGATTTTTGTTGTGCTTCACGGCCAGATTGTATGCATCCAGCACATGGGCATACCCAATATTGTAAGCAGCAAGCACAAACTTTTTTCTTTCAACAGGGTCGGGAACACGACTCGAAAACTCTTTGTCAAGGTATTGTATCAGACGCATACCCGCTGTTATTTGTTCCTGGGCTGTTGAGCCGGCATGTGCACCAAAACTTCTGGCAGTTGCTGGCATAAGCTGCATCAGACCAAAAGCGCCAACCCGTGAAGTTACATCTGTTCTGAACTTGGATTCATGATAAATTAAAGCTGAGAGTAAACGCCAGTCCCAACCTGTATTTCTGGTGGCCTGTTTAATAATATCATCGTAATCCGAAATGGCCTGTTTTTTAACGGGTATACCTAATGCAAGATGAACATAACGCGGATTTTCGAAATATTTTGTGAACTGATATTTAAAATCACGTGATTGTTGTTTCTGATCTATCCATTGGTTAATGGCTTCGCGCAGGTTAACGGCTCCTTTGCGAACGGCCCAGCCAACGCCAATTTCAGGGCTGGTTTCTGTTCTTACATCCAAATCGCTGTATATCATTGCAAAAGCATTGGCTGTATTTTTATAAGCGAGCGTATAGTCGGCTTTTCCCGATGCAACGGCTTTTATCAGGCCTGCTACATTTCTGGTTGCATCGGTTTTTACCAGAATATTCTGGCCAGTAGCATCCTGCAAATCGTTGAGGTAGTACTGTTTCCTAACGAGTGCTGACAGGGTAAGGGTCCGGCCTTCCATTTGATTCAGGTTCTTGACCAGATGTGATTCAACCGTTTTCATATCGTGCATGCGGCGCCAGTTGTCGGGTTTGCGCTGCACAAGTACCTGCCGGGTATAAAAGAGTGGTTTGGTTTGTTCAATCGCATAGCGGGGATCGGTTACCGGCGGAAGATCCATGGCTACAATGTCTACTTTTCGCTGTTGCAGATATTGTAATGCTTTGTGGTAGTCGGGCTCAACAACAATTTCAAGCTGAACATCCATGTCATTGGCAAATTGCTGCAGCATTTCAAATTGGTAGCCGCGGGGTTCGCCATGTAAATCAAAATAATTAAACGGGCTGTCGTCGGTAAGTGCTACAATTTTTCCGCGCTGGATAATGTCTTTTAATACACCTCCGGCAAGTTCTGTATTAAAAAAAGATTTTCCTGATGAAACCGAGCAGGATATGGGTACCAGCAGGATAAACATCAGGAGAAATATACTTACGGAGTTATATATTATTTGCTTACGCATTCAGGTTGTTTTGGTGAATCAATGGCCAGTTTGGAGTAATTTTCAAACCGGCTTTTGTTAAGTGCCTCACTATTAATATAAAGAGGTATCTGCACACCCCCTTACAAACGGTGTGCCAAAATGCTATTTGTGTTTAAGCCAGTACCTGAATGCAACTCATTTACAGCATGATAAATGTGTTGTTCAGCCCAAAATGCAGAAAGGGATTTAACTGACAAAAAGTGCAGGGAAGATGATCAGGTTGTTTTTCGGTATCGCCATACAGAGAGCGAAAGTATACTTATTCCATAAATAAAAAGGATGCCCAGAGGCTTGTAAATATGCTGTAAACCAGAGCCTTTCAACATAACCATTCTAATCATGGCAATAAAATAGGCAATCGGATTAACCACATTCAGGTCTCTGGCCCATTGAGGCATACTTTCTACGGGTGTAAATAGTCCGCTCATCAGAATGAAGATAACAAGTACAAACCAGGCAAGGAACATTGACTGTTGCTGTGTGTCGGTGATTGTTGAGATAAAAAGCCCGATGCTCATCACCACAAGCAGATAAACCGATGCAATGAAAAATATGAGGAGAATATTACCCAAAAGCGGGATGTGGAATGCAAAACGGGCGACCAAAAGGCCGATGGCAAGCTCGAAAAGTGCTATTACCCAAAAAGGAATCAGCTTTCCGGCGATAAACTGATACTTCTTGATGGGGGTTACATTTATTTGTTCGATGGTTCCGATTTCCTTTTCACGAACAAGGTTCATTCCTGATAAAAACATCCCGATAATGGTTACCAGTAAAACAAGGATTCCGGGAACCATATACGTTTTATAATCCAGTTCGGGGTTAAACCAGAACGACCAGTTTACCTTCATGCGGGAGCCGGCCTCAGGGTTTGCCTCAGTGATAATATCTTGATTAAAATTACTGATAATTGAAACAGAATAGGCGTTCATGAGGGCTGCAGAACTACCGTTGATGGCATCGTTAACAATTTGAATATGCGCCGGAATGCCTTTGTTCAGGTTTTTTTCAAAGCCGGGCAGCATCACCAGCATCTGATGAGCCTTGCCCTGGTGCAGGTATTCCATCGCCGTTTTTGAATCGGCACTCTGTCCCACAATGTGATAAAATGGTGATGACCTGAAATGCTCAGTTAAACTTCTTGAGCTAACGCTGTTGTCATTGTCAACAATGTACAGGTTTATATTCTTGATTTCGAAGGTTACTGCATAGGAAAGGATGAGCAACTGAACCACCGGAATAACGAAAATGATAGGCAGCATCATGCGGTTTCTGAATACCTGCAAAAACTCTTTCTGCACTATGTAGAAAATTGTCCTCATGTTGTGGAATTTGACTCAGGCCAGCCTGATTTTAAACTTTTTTACGCTGGCCACAATAAATACAGTGGTCATAATCAACAGAATCAGTGTTTCTTTCCAGAAATAGGCGATACCGGTTCCCTTGAGCATAATTGATTTTATAATGATGATAAACCACCTTGGCGGCATAATGGCGCTGAACCATTGCAGCGGCAGCGGCATATTCTCAATCGGAAATATAAATCCCGAAAGCAGGATGGTAGGCAACATCAGTGCAAACATCGAAAGCATCATGGCCGTTTGCTGATTATTGCTGATTGTTGAGATGAAAATGCCCAGTGAAAGTGCCAGAACAATAAACAGGATGCATTCGGCCATTAAAAGTATCAGACTGCCTTTTACAGGCACGCCAAAAACAAAGTAGCTCAGCAATAGAATAGTAATGGCATTGATAAAGGAAAGCAAAACATAGGGCATGACTTTACCTGCCACAATATGCAAGGGCTTGAGTGGCGAAACAAGCAGCACTTCCATGGTTCCCAGCTCTTTTTCACGGGCAATTGAAATGGAGGTCATCATGGCCGAAACCAGCATCAGCAAAATGGTGATTACACCCGGCACAAACATATAAACACTTTTGAGTGCCGGATTGTACATCATCCTGATTTCCGGTATGATCACTGCTCCGTTTGCCTGAACCAGAAGGCTTTGGTTGTACCCTGAAATGATGTTGCTGGCATAACTTACCAGCAGATTGGCTGTATTGGGATCCGATGCATCTGCAATCAGTTGAATGGTCGGTCTTTCGCCCCTCTCAAGTTTTTGGGCGAAGTTGCTTTCAAATACAATCACCATTTTATTCTGGCCCTTACGGAAACTTTCTTCAATTTCGTTTTGCGCAAAAAGCTTTTCGCCCTTTAAAAAATATCCCGAAGCAAACAGCTTATGCTGAATGGCGGTTGTAACAATATCGTTGGAAGGGTCGACCACCGAAACATTTACATCTTTGACCTCGTTGGTGATGGCAAAGCCGAAAAGTAAAACCTGTACCAACGGCATCCCGAAAAGGATAACCATTGAACGCACATCGCGGAAAATATGAAGGAACTCCTTGATTATAAATCGTTTCATTGTTATGGATTTTATCCGGCTTTTCGGGCCAGTTTCAAAAAAACTTCATTCATATTATCAGCGCTGTACATTTCTTTAAGTTTGGCGGGCGTGTCGAGGGCTTCAATTTTGCCATCAACCATAATTGAAACACGGTTGCAGTACTCAGCCTCATCCATGTAATGAGTTGTTACAAAAACGGTGATACCCGATGCAGCAGCTTCATATATCATTTCCCAGAATTGACGGCGGGTTATCGGGTCAACGCCACCGGTGGGTTCGTCAAGAAAGACAATTTCAGGGGTATGCATGATAGCTACCGAAAAGGCAAGTTTTTGTCTGATACCTAATGGGAGAGAGGCAATTACAGTATTCTCATATTTTAAAATATCAAGCCGGTTGAGCATTTCGGATGTTTTTAATTTGATGTCAGCCCTTTTCATGCCGTATATTCCGCCATAAAAACGAAAATTTTCGGACACGGTGAGGTCTTCGTAAAGCGAAAAACGCTGGCTCATATATCCTATGCGACGTTTTATGCTTTCTGTTTCAGTAAAAACATCAAAACCAGCCACCCTGATTTTTCCTGATGTCGGCTTTGATAAACCACATAAAATCCTGATGGCTGTGGTTTTTCCGGCGCCATTTGCACCCAGAAAACCAAAAATCTCACCCTTGTCAACAGAGAATGTCAGGTGATCGTTGGCTACAAAACTGCCAAATTTTTTAACCATGTTTTCAGCCTCAATGGCGTGGGTTGGTTTCATTTTATATTGAGTGATATTTTGAAAGTAAGTTTAAATTAATACCGGATTTCAGGAATTCAGCCTCATGCAGGAGTTTTATCTGATTGAACGTGCATGCGCATCAGATCAATAAAACAGTCTTCAATATCAGGTTCGGATTCACTTACCTGCGGTTGCCCCAACCCTTCATTCTCAAGAAAGGCACTGATTTCTTCCGTACTTAGTTTCCCGGTTTCAGCGGTGGCATGAACAAATTCGCCAAACATATCGGCACTGTGAATTTTGGGATGTTGCTTCAGTTTGCCCAGCAGGCTTAAGGTATTGCTATGATGTATGCGGAACAATTGCCAGGGAAAAGCATTGATGATAGCTGCGGGTGCATCGGTGGCCAGAATTTTTCCGTGCTGAACCAGCGCCACCCTGTCGCATAACATAGCTTCATCCATATAAGGGGTGGCTACAATGATGGTGATGCCCTCTTTTTTCAGGCGAATCAGCATTTCCCAGAATTCGCGGCGCGAAACAGCATCAACTCCTGTGGTAGGTTCGTCAAGTACCAGCACCACCGGTTTGTGTATAAGTGCGCACGAGAGCGCCAGTTTTTGTTTCATTCCTCCCGATAACTTGCCTGCCCGGCGATGAGCAAAAGGGGCAATCTGATCGTAAATTTCACTTATCAGATGATAGTTGGCTTTAATATCGGCTTTGAAAATACCCGCAAAAAAACGAAGGTTTTCCTCTACTGTCAAATCCTGATAAAGTGAGAACTTGCCAGGCATATAACCCAGTATATTCCTGAGCTTTTTGTAATCTTTTACAACATCATAACCTTCAACTGAGGCCTGACCTGCATCGGGAAGCAACAGGGTAGTGAGAATTCTAAAGAGGGAGGTTTTTCCGGCTCCATCAGGACCGATAAAGCCGAAAATTTCTCCTCTTTTTACCGAAAAGCTCAGATTATCAAGCGCCAGTGTGTTACCATAGCGTTTGCTTATTCCATTACAACTAATTGCCAGATCCGACATGATTTTGTTATTTTCTGATGGCATCTTCTTTTGTCCATACCGCTGTTTTTCCCAGTCCCATCCAGGCTTTTCCGATGTATCCCCTGATTTTGAGCGATTTGGCGCTTTCAAATTTCATATAACAGCTATAAGTTTTGCCACTACTTGGATTGTAAATGGTGCCTTCGCTCCATTCATCTTCACTGGCATCGTAAGTAAAATCCTTTAAAATCTGAAGTCCTATAATTTTCCGTGACTTCAGCCTGGACTCAGGATTGTTTTTGTCAAGCTTTTCTTTACCATTAGGGTCTTTGGGTTCTTTAAGCCATACAATTTCACCCACATATTTCCCATTGCTGGTTTTGTGAATGTTTACCTGTGACTTTTCCTTACCTGTTTCGTCGTCATAAGTCAAATAAATGCCAACAATCCTGTCGGCTTTGCTGTTTTGTGCCCTGGTAACTGATGGAACTGAAAGCGCAACAGCCAGTATTGCAAAAATTAAAATCTGTTTCATGTGTACATAGGTTAATGGGTGAATATGAACCGAAGATAATCTATTTGATGAAAACTACTTCAGCTGGCATGGCAATTTTAAGGCGTCCGTCATTCTCAACACTCAGTTTTACTGCATACACAAGGTTTATTCTTTCTTCACGGGTTTGAATGATTTTAGGTGTAAACTCAGCCATAGGCGAAATCCAGGTGACCACTCCTTCAAGCTCGCTCATTCCGTCTGCTTCATCAATCATTACTTTTGCCTTTTGCCCTGTTTTTACCTGAGCCAGCATATTGCCACTAATGTAAACTCTTAGGTCCATGGTCTTGAGGTTGGCAATTTTGTAAAGTGGTTTGCCAAAGGCAGTTACTTCGCCAGTTTCAGCAAAGCGGTTGAGGATGGTTCCTTCAACCTTATTCACAAGGAAGCAGCGTTTCAGGGCTTCTTCAACCTGGGCAATCTGGGCATCAAGGGCTTTTAATTCATCGGCTACTGCGGTTAATTGTGAGTTTACGCCTGCTATCTGTTTGTCAGCCACTTCAACAGCTCCTTTTATATCGTCATACTGTTTGGGCGTGGCAGCCTGGTCTTTTAACAGGTTTTCAATTCGGGTTTGATCAATTTTCAGATTGCTTTTTTGTTGCTGATAAATGGCTGCCTGGGCCTGTATACTGGCAGCTTTACTTGCAACTGCTGATTTTTGAGCCTGAAGCTGTATTTTTTTGTAATGCAAATCTGTGGTATCAATTAATCCTACAGTATCGCCTGCTTTCAGCAATTGACCCTCAGTCAGGTTGAGCCATATAATCCGACCGTTGGCTTCACTTGAAATGGTGGTTTCAACCGCTTCGAAATTCCCGTAGGCATCAGAAACCTGTTTGTTTTGATTACATGATACGGTGAGTGCTGATACCATTGTCAGAAGTATTAATTTTTGAATTGTTTTCATTTTGAAATATTTATACAGCGTTTGTTTTATTATTTATTTGAGTAAGCCCATGGTAGACAGGTAGTTGAGCCTTGCATACTGGAGTTGTATGCTGTGAAGTGTCTGATTGATTCGGACTTGTGTCAATGCATTTTGTTCGGTTAGAAATTCTGATGAAGTAATTGTTCCCTGTTCAAGTTGTGCACCCGATGATTTAACGACTGATTCGCGCAGTTTGACAATACGGAAATCGGCTGCCACCAGGGTTTCGTTTTTTACAATTTCCTCATGCTGATTATTGAGCAAAATGCGCTGATTTCGCTCAAAGTTTTCTTTTTGTGTTTCTATAATCTCTTTCTGGATGCCGATTATGCTGTTTTCTTTTTTGTGTTCATTCCAGTTCCAGAGAGTCCAGCTTGCTCTGGCTCCAACCATTGCGTAGGTATCAAACTGGTTTGACAGCATATTTAACCCGGGTTTGCCGTATCCCAAACTGGCAAAAGCTGAAATGCGCGGCATTACTTTCAGGCTTGTTATTTTTTGTTGTGCTGTGAGTTTATGCTGCTGAAGCTCAAGTAGCTGATATTCGGGTCTTAAACGGGTGTTTAGTTCCGGTAGGTCTTTAAACTGTGGTTGTTCAAATTCGGTTTGCTCGTCTAATATGATGCCCGTAATTTCCGACAAGCGAAAAATGGCCGCTGCCTTGTTATGGTTAACCTCAGTAATTGATTGTTCTGTTTTGATGATTTCAGCTTCAAGCACTTCTGCATTAGAAGGCAGTAGGGTTCCGTTGGCCACACCTGCCCTGATTTTGCCCAGCCGCGATTGAATTTCCGACATACTTAGCTTGAGCAGTTTTTCGTTTTCCTGCAACAGCAGAATGCTGAAGTATACCTGGTTTACAGTTTCTTTCATGCGGTAATTTTCCGCTTCAACAGTTTGCAGGCTGATAAGGAGTCCGGCTTTTTCCAGTTCTTTTTGTTTCTGAACAATTCCTCCGTTCCAGATTAGCTGATTAACATCCAGATATAGTTTGTAACTGTCTTTATCAAGTGAAGGAATTTGAACATTAGGAAGACTGATGGGAAGCGAAGTTACATCAGACTGCCAGCTAACTTGTCCGCCGAGCGAAGCCTGCGGCAACTTATGGGTGTTGAGCGCCGATTCCTGCAATTCCCACACCGATTGATACAGTTTGCTTTGCTGCGCCGTTGGATTGTGTTCAATTGCCAGCAGGTAGCATGAGTCAAGGGTGATATGATTGATTTTTTGTGCAGAAACAAAACACCCTGTAAAGAAAAATACAATGGCTGCTAAGCTTATTTTTTTCATTGGACGATTCTTAATGATTGAATAATGGTTTGTGGAACAATCTTTTTTCTTTCTTCGAGAAATGCCTGGTATTGTTCATCAGTATAATTCATCATTCCCATAAGCACCGGACGGGCAATTACGGGGAAAACACACATGGAAATAAGGTTGGCTACAAAATGTCCGGCTTTTATCGGAATGATATTTCCCGCAGCAATTTCCTGCTGTAACTGGATATCAATCAGATTTATATCGGCCCCCATTTCTTTGATATTTCCAACCAAACGATGAGGATTTACACTGACTTCATGAATAACAAATCCGGCTATATCCGGATTTTGAGTCAGAATATCGATGTAGCGTTCGGTAAAAAGTGTGATTTTTTCGAAAAGAGACAAATCAGAAGTCAATACTGATATGATACGTGGAAAAAAGGTGGTGATTACTTCTTTAAAAATGGCTTCAAACAGTTTATCCTTACTGCGGAAATAATAATGTAGTAAGGCTTTATTTATGCCGGCTTCATCGGCAATTTCCTGCATTCTGGCTCCGTCAAAGCCCTTATGCGTGAAAACTTTCCGTGCAGCTTTGAGGATAATTTGTTCTGTATTTGAATCTTTTTCAGACATTTACGGTTTATCTAAGTGGTTTAACTAAAAGGATTAACCAGATGGTCAAAAATAGAACAAAAAATAACGCACTGCAAGTTTTTCGGAAAAAAATCGGAAAAAAATTACAGTGCGCTACGTAAGATGTTATTTATCAACAAATTCGAACGACAATAAGATAGACTGAACTTGTTTAACGAGGTCGCGTTTTTCTTCATTCGGGGCATAAACGTAACCGTCAAGCGAGATAACCATATTGTTTTGCTTGTCAACAAAAGTATAGTTGATAAAAGGGCCACCCATGAAATCCTTTTTTACTTCCCACAAACCACGAATTTCTACGGCAAGTTCTTTTTTCAGGCTTAAAGTGCGGGCAACAGGCTCAATAAATTCAGGCGCAACAATCATGTAGGAACTATCGCTGGGCCCCGGAACATACAGTTCAGTAAACTGGTTTCTTACGGATAGTATCTTCAATGGGTTGAAGGCCACGGTATCGGTATAAGGATAGCTGTAAATGAGCAATCCCTGGCTGAGCATGTTGGCTTCGCGACGCAACCAAACGAAGTTGTCTTTATCAACGGCAACATAATAATCAGCCGGAATATCCATTGAAAGGTTGAACTTTTTCTTAATCAGTTCAATGGCTTTTATGTTGTATGATTTGGAGTAAAGTTTATTAAGTCTCTCGATTTCAGCGTTGTCGTAAAGGTTGAGAATTTCATTTTTTCTTTCTGCAAAGCTGTTTTTAATGGCTTCGATAGAGGCTCCGCTGATTTTAACCACCCGCTGAGGAGAGGCCCATATATCATGACGCAGTTCAACCAGGGGTTTGGCCATGCTGCTGTCAATGGTCATAATAAAAACATTGCGGTGTGATTTCAGAAAGCGGTTAAACTCATCTTCTTCAACCTGTACAATTTTGTAAAGAGGTTCGGGCTGGGGCAGGCCAACGGCAGGTCCGGCAAAAAACCGGCGAACAGAATCCCCTGCAGAACTTTTCCAAAGACCTTTTTCACATACAACCAGCACTTCGGAAGGTTTTCCGGTAGAGGAGGCCATTACTGATTTGTCGCTCTGTTTACATGAGCTGAAAACCGATACTAACAACAATGAAGTCAGCAGGAAACCCGATAATTTTTTGAATTTCATATTACTGGTAAGTTTATGATTTTATAACTGTTGCCCGATGAGTTTATTATTCAATGAGTTAAAAAATTAATAAACCCCGGTTCAAACCACTAAAGTACGACATGAAATCATTTTTGCAGATCGTCAAATCTGCCTTGCTATGAAACTACAGCAACTTTTATTTTCTGGCCGGGTTTCAATGATTTCTCATTAGATATATTGTTAAGCTTTTTGATTTCTTCTACCGATGAACCTTCATACTTCTGGGCAATTTTCCATAGTGTATCGCCTTGCTGAACCGTGTAGTATATAAAATCCAGATCCTGAGCTGTTTGTTTGGCTTTAGGTTTAGCAGCTTCTTTTTTTACCGGAACTTTTTCTGCAATTTCTGTTTTTCCTACGATAAGTTTCTGACCGGGATGAATGGTTGAACCTTTAATTTTATTCCAGGATTTTAAGTCGGCAACTGAGGCATTATATTTATCGGCAATACGGCCGAGCGATTCTCCCGATTTTACTCTGTGGTATTTATTCTCAACGCGGGTTTTTACTGTAAAGTCTGTACCGTTTTCATTTTCAGATTTTTTATTATCTGCAACAGCCACTTCTTCTGATGTTTGTTTGCCGGCTGCTGCGGCAGCTGAAGTGGTATCAGCTTCTTTTTTGGGTGAAGTTGTTTGTTTAGCTACAGCAGCGTACTGTACGGGAGATGCACTTTCGGGCCTTACAATCAATCGTTGCCCGATTTTCAGATTGGTCGATCTGAGCCTGTTCCATTTTTTAAGATTACTAACCGTACAGTGATACTTACTGGCAAGTCCGCCTAATGTTTCACCCCTTTTTACCTTGTGATACTCGGCTTGAGTTACTGTTTTCATCATGCTGAGTACCTGTTCTTTTTCCAGCTCCGACTGAGCGCGGAAAGCATACAACTGGGCTTCGTTGTTGACAAAATCAGGAATATTCTTTTTTTGCAAACGAAGGATGTAGGCATTGCCGCTCGTTGCAGGTATGATTCCGTTTTTATAAGAGGGGTTCAGGAATTGAATTTCTTCAAATGGCACATTCAGTTTTTCTGATATTTGTGAAAACGACAATACGTCCTTGACCATAACCGTATCAATTTCGTAATGATTGAAACGGGGTTCAACAGCACGCAGGTTGTGTTCAGCTGCATAACTCATTACATAAGTAACGGCAATAAAAGCAGGTACATAGCCGCGTGTTTCCTGCGGAAGGAAGGGGCGTATTTGCCAGAAATCCATTTTTCCGCCTGAACGTCTGATGGCTTTATTTACATTGCCTGCTCCTGAATTATAGGCAGCAAGTACCAATAACCAATCGTTGTACATTTTATACAAATCGCTCATATGCTGACAGGCAGCGATGGTTGCTTTCAATGGGTCACGGCGATCGTCAACCAGTGAAGTAACCTTTAAATTATACATTTTGCCTGTTCCGTACATAAATTGCCACAACCCTGAAGCTCCAACAGGCGACTTGGCTACCGGATTTAATGCAGACTCCACAATTGCCAGGTATTTCAACTCTAGAGGCATATTATATTTGTCCAGCTGCTCCTCAAACAAGGGAAAATATATCTGAGCCAAACCCATTACCCTTTGTGTAAGTGCTCTTTTTTTATTGGCATACAAGTCGATATATTCACGCACATATTGGTTGTAAGTCAGATTCATGGGTGAACCGGCGTCGAGTTTCTTCAGGCGGTTGTAATAAACCGAATCGGCATAAACAGGCACAAAACCCGGTGTAAATCCAAAAATATTTTCAATTTCTTTGCCTGAAGCACATTCATATCCATCGAAATACATGAGATTGGCCAGACTGTCAAGCGAAGCAACAATAAAGTCGTCTTTTACAAGACCGGCGTCTTCAACTATTGAATCGGACGGGCTGTCGGTAATCCCGTTTTGCCCATAAGATAATGAAAAAGAGATGATGAATATAAAAGAAAGCAGGAATCGAATGGGTTGATTGGTTCTCATTTATTTTAAACGTTTATTTTAGACAGTTGTCCAATATCAAATGCTTGCTTAGATGCAGAAGATTGCAAAGCATGTTGGTTTTGTCATAGATAATTAAATTAACACAATTAATGCACCTGGCATGCAAGTGATTATCCCTGAATGTGTCACCCGCAAAAATATAGTTAATTTTTTAAACAGGGAAACATTTAACATTTTTTGCAGCAACTATTCTGCCAATGTAAATTTCACCGGTAGGATATATTGCACACGCACCGGTTTGCCGCGTTGCCGACCGGGAATCCAGCGCGGCATTTGCTTCACAACTCTTACGGCTTCTTCATCACAGCCGCCGCCAATTCCGCGTAAGACCTTGATATCATTGATGATACCATCGTTTCCTACCACAAAACTCAAATAAACAGTACCTTGTATGGCTGATTCGCGGGCTGATGCAGGATATATTAAATTTTCTTTCAGGAATTTATGAAGCGCTTCATCACCTCCGGGGTATTGTGGATTTTCTTCTACAATGGTAAAAATCTCACTTTCTATTACTTCTTCTTCTTCAACCAGCTGATCGATTGGCTGAACCGATTTCCTCTCAATGGCTTTTTTTGAAATTGCACCTGCAGGCTGAATTTCTGGCTTTTCAGAAGACGACAGGGTTTCTTGCGGGCCTGCATTTGCATGCATTTGCGCTGCAACCAGATCTTCTTCTATATTCAAATCATCTTCAACTATGGCATTATCGACAACCGGCAGTATAATATGCTGATTCTTTGATGTTTCTTTTTTGGGGGCTCCGGATTGTGGAACTGGAGGAGAAGTGGGCATCTGCTCATCTTTTTCTCCGGGCAATCCGGCTGCCGGAGGCAGTGTGGTCAATTCCTGTATTTTGCGGGCAGAAGTGTCTTCCTTCGTGGTTATAGTGGCAAGTTCGCCGGATTGTTCAGCCTTGTTCATCCGGAAGAAAATCTGCCAGCTCCCGATAGCGGCGAGTAATAGTATACTTGCAGCGGCCAGCTCAAACCGGTATTTTCTGAAGAATGGGGGTTTTATAGATTTTTTTTCAACTTCTGATTCGGAGTGAGAAGCGGTTGAATGGGCGGCACTCTCCTTCACACTTTTTGTAAATTCTCTGATTTCTTCCTGACTGAGCCGGGGGAATCGGGGCCCTTCAAATGCTGCCTGACCGCTTATTTCTGTTTCTTTTGGTTGAGCTTGATTTATGGTGAAAACATTATCGATGTGTTGATTCAGCAAATCTATATCTTCGTCTGCCTGGGCAGAACCAGCAAGCATAAGTCCTTCAAGGGCCATGTTGCATAGCTCGCATGAAAGCAGGTGATGATGCACCTGATCAACTTCTGCATCAGTAAGCAGACCATTCACAAACAGAGACATTCCTTCTGCACTGAGGCATCCGGAAGGCATGAAGAGCTTATTTTTCCGTTTGTTATCCATTGTTTTAAAAAATTGATTGCTCCAACAGGTTTTTCAGGTTGCGTTTTCCGTTTTGAATATGACTCTTAACTTCATTAAGCCCCAAACCGGTTGTTTCGGCAATTTGCTGATATGATTTACTGTCAAAATAGAACAGCAATATGCAGTGTTGCTGGCCTGGCGATAATTTTCTGATTGCCTGATTAAGTTTTCTGATGCGCTCCTCCTCTTCGTCAGCAATGTTATGATGCGTAAATCCGCTATTTTCCATAACTTCTGCCAAAAGATTTTCCTCCCAGCGAATGCTTGTTCCTTCTTTTTTCCTGTTACGCAGTAATTGGACACACTGACTTTTGGTGACTGTAAAAAGCCATGCCTTAAAATTCAGGATCTCATATTTGTGTAATGAAGTAAACAAGCTTTCGAAAACATTCATGGCTACATCGCGGGCATCTTCACGATCATCAAAATACTTATAACAAACACCCAGCACCAAATGCGTATATCGCTTAAACAGTAACCCAATAATTTCTTTATTGCCCGTGCGGCGGAATAACTCAACCAGTTCTTCATCACTATGATGGTCGGTTGGTTTTCCTTCGGTTATTTTCATAGGGCATTCAGAGAGTTTTCTTTTACAAATGTAAGGATTGACGCGCTAATCTGCTATAAAAAATCAATCATCATCTGATGGGGCACTATTATAAATATACCGAACGAACTCACTTTCATCCTGTTTTTTACGAAAAACCAGGGCTGGCTGACAGCCCAAACCATAGGATTACACGCAATTCTCTGATATTGGTCTTCATTTTATTGTATATTTACGATATAAAATCCAACTATAATGAGAAACCATGGCGCAATATTCCTGTTAGCAGTTGCTCTTTTTCTGAATTTGTCATTATTCGCGCAAAAGGACAGTTCAGCAATTGCCAATGATTCTGTAAACGTCGAAAATCTTCAGATATATACCAGTAAACTGGCTGAAATAGAAAAGCAACGCGTTGCTGATTCCATTGCCAGGGCCAGGCTTGAGTTACAGTTGAGTTCACTGAAAACAACAGATAATTTAAAGAAAGAAGACCTGCTCCGCCAGCTGGAGGAAATTAAACTGAAAGAGAAACAGAATATTGCCGATAAAAAACAGCGAATAGATTCATTAAGAAATATAGCAGCGGGCTATCCTGTTATTGGTGTTTTAAAAGACACTTTGTTCCTGATCTATACGAAAATTGGTGCATTGAGTCCGAAAGAAAGAGCGGCAAATGTTTCAGGCAAAATCAGAAAACTATACAACGACGACTTTTTGAAAACAGACTCACTCATTGTTGTCAAATCTGAATTTACCTATGATATTGTTTACAGGGAAAATATTATTATGAGTGTATCGGAAACAGATGCATTATGGTATAATAAAACGATGTTTGAACTGGCGAATGAATTTAATCTGATTATTCGCAATTCCATAGTCAAGGCACGGGAAGAAAACAGTATACAAAAATTACTTCTCCGCATTGGATTGGTGATTCTGGTACTTGTCATTGCCTGGTTTATTATCAAACTGATAGGAAAAGCAAATATGTGGTTGTTCAACTATATTGAGCTGAAGAAAGACCACCTGATCAGAGATTTGTCATACAAGGATTATACTTTTCTGACAGCCGAGCAGGAAATGAAAATCATTGTTTTGTTGGTAAAGGCAATCCGGTGGTTTACTTATGCCTTGCTGGCTTATATAACCTTGCCGGTAATCTTCAGCATTTTTCCTTTTAGCCGCAACTGGGCCGATACGCTCTTTCATTTGATTTGGTCTCCCTTTAAAGGTGTTTTGATTGCTGTGTGGAATTATATGCCTAACCTGTTCAGCATTCTGGTTATTTATTATGTAATGAAGTATTTTATCCGTTTTGTCAGGTATATTTTTAGTGAAATAGAATCAGAAAAACTTAAAATATCAGGATTTCATGCCGATTGGGCCATGCCCACCTTTAGCATTGTTAAATTTCTGCTGTATGCTTTTATGTTTGTGTTGATATTTCCTTACCTGCCGGGCTCTGATTCCAATATTTTTAAAGGTGTCTCTGTTTTTATCGGGGTGTTGTTTTCATTAGGTTCATCAACAGCTATTGCTAATATGGTGGCTGGTTTGGTTATTACTTATATGCGGCCCTTTAAAATAGGCGATCGCATAAAAATAGGCGATTTTTCAGGAGATGTGATGGAGAAAACATTGTTGGTAACAAGACTGAAAACCATTAAAAACGAGGTAATTACAATTCCAAACTCGTCCATTCTCTCAGGCAATACCGTCAATTACAGCAGCGAAGCAGCAACAACAGGTTTAATTCTTCATACTACTGTAACCATTGGCTATGACATTCCGTGGAAACTGATGCACGAGGCATTGCTGAATGCAGCCGAAAGAACTGAAATGCTGCTTAAGGATCCCAAACCATTTGTACTGCAGACCAGCCTCGACGATTTTTATGTGTCTTATCAATTAAATGTTTATACAAAGGAGGCCAGTAAACAGGCTGCCATTTATTCGTTGTTACACCAGAATATTCAGGACTGTTGCAATGAGGCTGGCATTGAGATACTTTCACCTCATTACAGAGCCGCCAGAGACGGCAACGCCACCACAATACCCGCCAGTTATCTTGACAAAGATTATACAGCCCCGAATTTTAACATCAACATTCATAAGGATTAGTATGGAAGAACAGATCAGAAGTTTATTATTTAATCCGGTAATAGGAAAGCTTGTTACAGTTTTCCTGGGAATTGCAATTATATGGCTGTTAATTAAATTGCTGCAGCGTAATCTTTTCTCAAAAATCAAAGAAAATAACAGTCGTTACAGGGCAAGGAAGGTTTCTGGCTTTTTGGGTTACTTTCTTACTATCGTGCTGGTAACTTTAGTTTTCAGCGATAAACTCGGAGGGCTCACAATTGCTCTTGGTGTTGCTGGGGCTGGTATCGCATTTGCCCTGCAGGAGGTTATTGCTTCATTTGCAGGATGGATGGTTGTTATGTTTGGAGGATTTTATAAAACTGGCGACAGGGTTCAATTGGGTGGTATTAAGGGAGATGTAATGGATATTGGCATTTTAAGAACCACTATTATGGAAACAGGCCAATGGGTAGATGGCGATCTTTATAACGGACGTATTGTTTTGGTCGCCAATAGCTTTGTTTTTAAAGAACCCGTATATAATTATTCAGGGGATTTTCCTTTTTTATGGGATGAAATCAAAATCCCGATTCAATATGGAAGTAATTATGAGAAAACAAAAAATATTCTGCTAAATGTGGGAAAGGAAGTA
Source organism: Lentimicrobiaceae bacterium (assembly GCA_020636745.1). NCBI lineage: Bacteria > Pseudomonadati > Bacteroidota > Bacteroidia > Bacteroidales > Lentimicrobiaceae > Lentimicrobiaceae bacterium. The sequence continues at coordinate 46,214 of JACJXH010000002.1, forward strand.
ATTGGGGATTTTTCTGAAAAATCATTAGAAAAATGGACTTATCTGCAAAGTAAGTATCGCCTTGAGGATGCCCAAACCGAGCCAATGGTCTCTCTTGTTGCCAATGATAACTGGGTTGAGTTTACATTAAGATATATTGTAAATTTTAGGCGTAGAAGAACAACCAAAAGTGAGCTCTTTACGAAAATCCTTACTGATATTGAGGCAACTGAAGGTGAAATTAAATTTGCATCGGCGACTTTTCATCTGGTTGAAGCTCCTGAATTTAAAGTGAAAGTTACTAATGCATAATCCCCCCCTTCTCAGTTAAATAGTAATTTGGATTATGCTTTACTCTTTTTTTATTGAGGTCAAAAAGTACTCGCAAATGGAGCTGTTTTGTCTATAATGATATTTATTTAGGCAATAAGCTTTTGATATTGAAACTGAGTCTTTCTCAGTGTCAGATGATGTGTCTAAAGAATTGTTTACATGAATTCAACCAATTAATTATTAAACTTTTCAGAAGTTTTTTATTGATTTTATGGATTTGAGAAGTTTTGTGCATCTCTATAACAAAACCAGTTCTCACTTCTAAAACAAAAAGCCATGGAATCAAGGAAAACCAACAGCGCTGACCTTGAAAGGAAACGCACCGTTTTTTTTCAATTAGGTCTTATCATTGCCGTAAGTACTGCACTTGCTGCTTTTGAATGGAAAACGCCGGATTACAGCCGTGTTCAGCTCCCTGAAAGGTCAGCCATTGAGCCTGACGAAGAATGGATCAATATAATTGTTGAGAAAAAACCGGAACCGCCCAGGCCCGTGAATACAACCCTGATGAAAACCGTTGAGGATAATCGCACCGTTCTGGTTGATATTAAAGTGGTTTCCGAAATTGATCCCGCCGATTTCGTTGAACCCTATGTGATGCCTGAATTGGTACCTGAAGAACCTGCTGACAATGCTGATCCGTTTGTTGTTGTGGAACAAATGCCTGAATTTCCCGGAGGCGATATCGCACTCAGAAAATATTTGGCTGAGCATACAGTTTATCCGCGTATGGCAAAAGAATCAGGCATTTCAGGAACAGTTTATGTCACATTTGTTATTGAAAAAAGCGGTAAGGTTTCGTCTGTGGATGTATTGCGAGGCGTTTCAGGGGGTTGCACCGAAGAGGCCGTAAGGGTTGTTAGCGAAATGCCCGATTGGAATCCAGGCCTGCAACGGGGCAAACCGGTAAGAGTCAGACTGAATCTTCCGGTCAGGTTTATGTTGCTCAATTAATGGCTTCTTTCACCTGTTCTATTCCCGGTAACAGATGATTGTCTTTTTCCGGTGTCTGTTTTTTCATTTCACTTCTGATTGTTTTTTTTCCTCTGCACACCGGCTGAGCCACTGATGGTATGTCAGAATTTAAAATAAATACAGTTAAACTCATTCAAACACTTCAACCATGAAACTCCAACTTCATTTCAAACCCGATTACCTCTTTTTATTCGTAATCGTTACGTTCATTATATCAGGCATCAGCAGTTTATCTGTTGGACAGGAGGCCGGTTCCGATAAGCCATCTGCACCTTTTTTTATAATTCCTGATAATGAAACAAATGAATCGCTGCCACTTTTATCAACCGCTGCCGATATTCAGGTTTCAGGTGTCATTGCGCTGACAACTGTAAAACAGGTTTATTGCAACCGTGGGTTAAAAGCCATCGAGGCGGTTTACGTTTTTCCAGGTTCAACTGGCGCTGCGGTCCATGCGCTGAAAATGAAAATTGGTGAACGAACCATTATGGCTAAAATTGAGGAGCGTGAAAAAGCCCGGCACGATTATACCCAGGCATTGAATGAGGGGCATTCTGCAGCTCTGCTCGAGCAACACCGGCCCAATGTTTTTCAGATGAATGTGGCCAATATTATGCCAGGCGATCTGGTGGAGGTTGAACTGATGTACACCGAGGTACTCGTGCCCCGCGAGGGGATTTATACTTTTACTTTTCCTGCTGTTGTCGGACCCAGATATGAAAGTGAAAGCGGAAACGGGATACAAAACCCCGGGTGGAACGAAAACCCGTATCTCAATGAAGGAGAACTTCCATCCTATACTTTTAAACTTTCCTGCAATATTGCTTCTGCAATGCCTCTCAAACAGGTAAAAAGCACTTCGCACAGAATAAACGCAGATTTTAAAGATAAAAAATCGGTAAATATTCAACTGGATGAAAGTGAAATGTATGGCGGCAACCGCGATTTTATCCTTCAATACCGTCTGGGAGGCGAAGGCATTGAAAGTGGGTTGTGGCTTTACAGCGATGAAAAGGAAAATTATTTTATGGCAAGCATTCAGCCGCCCGACAAGATCGCACCCGGGATGGTTCTTCCGCGAGAGTACATATTTATTGTAGATGTTTCAGGGTCTATGTATGGCTTTCCGCTGAATGTTTCAAAAAGGCTTATCAACGAGCTGCTCAGCGGCCTTAAAGCTTCCGATTGCTTCAATATTCTCTTTTTTGCCGGAAGCAACAATTTGTTTGCCGATAAACCGGTTCCGGCCACTGCCGAAAATGTGAAAAAGGCCATCAGAATGCTTGACAGCCAATCGGGGAGTGGCGGCACCGAATTGCTTCCTGCATTAAAACGGGCTTTATCAATGGAAGCCAACCCTGAATATGCCAGAACATTTGTAGTAGCGACAGATGGGTTTGTGAGCGTTGAGAAAGAGGCCTTCGGACTTATTCAATCAAACCTGAACAAAGCCAGCTTTTTTGCATTTGGAATCGGTTCTTCGGTAAACCGGTATCTTATTGAAGGCCTGGCTCATGCAGGCGCAGGTGAGGCTTTTATCATTACAAATGAAACAGAAGCCAATGCTAAAGCAGCCGAATTTGTGAAGTATATCAACTCACCGTTGCTTACAGGTATTGATGTGTCATTCAATGGATTTGATGTTTATGATGTGGAGCCTGTTGCTGTTCCTGATCTCTTTTTATCGAGACCGGTTGTTATTTTTGGCAAATACCGCGGGAATGCTACAGGTAATATTACACTCAGAGGCCACCATGGTTCAGGTCTTTTTCAAAAAACAATATCTGTAGAAACGGAAAAACCATCTGCCGGGAATCAGGCTCTTAAATATTTATGGGCGCGTGAAAGAATCAGGATGGCCGATGATTATGCGGGTGAAAGTGATGGTGTTCCCGATGAAATAAAAGCACAGATTACAAAACTTGGGTTGGAGTATAATTTGCTAACAGCTTATACATCTTTTGTGGCTGTTGATAGTGAGCAGCGTAATATCAATGGTGCTTTTTCCACTGTTAGGCAGCCATTGCCACTGCCTCAGGGCGTGAGCCATTATGCAGTTGGCAGTTCGGCAACGGGTGGTTCAGCTTTGAAACTGAGCAGGAGAAATTCAGATGCAGCCTGTATGCCTCTGGTTGAAGAAACTGAAGCGTTGTCAGATGACGAGGCTGTGTTGATGGTAAATGAATCAATGCCTGAATTTCCGGGAGGCCCCAAAGCCATGGAACAATTTATGAAAACCCATATTAAAATTCCTGTTGAAGCGTTAAAGTACCTGATTTCTGGCAAAGTAGTAGTGCAGTTTACAGTGAATACTGACGGAACAATCAGCGACATACAGGTGCTCAGGTCACTCGGCTATGGTTGCGATGAAGAGGCCATCAGACTCATAAAATCAATGCCCGCCTGGAAACCGGGGAAACAGCATGGTGTGGCTGTCAGAACAAAGATGCAGCTGCCGGTCAGTTTCTGATTTACCGATATTTACATGTAATATAAACAGCAGAACCATCTGTTTCGTGGTTCTGCTGTTGCCTGTTTTATAGTCGCAGTGATGGTTTGCAGTGAAGCCATTCCATTGGTATTTCGCTTTAAACATATGTAAGTCTATGTATGTGAAAATCAAAACCTTAATTAGAATGATTATATATTGGAAACGGTAAGATAATTTCTTCAATATCCTTCACTATTAACAAATTAGTATATACTTTTGCCGAAAATTTCAGGCACCTGAAAAAGCCCCTGTGCACAATTTTTAAATTAAGCGTTTGTTTCAGGGGAAAATAATGTATTGAGCTGAAACAATAAACATTTTAAGATGAAACCAACACATATCGAACACATTGGCATTGCCGTTAAAAGTCTGGAAGAAAGCATTCCTTACTATGAAAACGTACTTGGACTAACTTGCTACGCTGTTGAAGAAGTAAAAGATCAACGGGTGAAAACTGCATTTTTTATGGTAGGTCAGACCAAAATTGAGTTACTTGAATCAACCGATCCTGAGGGTCCAATTGGTAAATTCCTGGAGAAAAAGGGAGAGGGTATCCATCACATGGCATTTGCCGTTGAGAATCTGGAACAAGGGTTGGCCGAAACTGCAGAAAAAGGCATACAGCTGATCGATAAACAGCCCCGTATGGGTGCCGAGGGTCTGCATATTGCATTTCTTCATCCAAAATCCACATTTGGAGTGCTTACCGAACTGTGTGAAAACAAAAGCAAATAATAAATTACTATATAAACAACCAAAAGCGAAATTGTAACTACAGGCCCATCAGGGCTTTTAGTTTTTCGCTCAAAATCAACAGTTAAATGGCTTTTGAAGACAAGATTAAAGAACTTCTCGATAAAAGAGAACAGGCCAAACTGGGCGGCGGCCAGAAAAGGATTGATTCACAGCACGCCAAGGGAAAATTAACAGCACGTGAACGCATTGAACTCCTGCTTGACGAAGGCAGTTTCGAAGAGTTTGACATGTTTGTAACCCACCGCTGCACCAATTTTGGAATTGAGAAGCAGGAATTTCTTTCTGATGGTGTAGTTACAGGCCACGGAACCATCGACGGCAGGGTGGTTTATGTTTTTTCACAGGATTTCACCGTTTTTGGCGGCTCACTTTCCGAAACCTTTGCCAATAAAATCTGTAAAGTAATGGATCAGGCTATGAAAGTTGGTGCACCACTTATTGGTATCAACGATTCCGGCGGAGCCCGCATTCAGGAAGGAGTGAACAGTTTGGCCGGATATGCTGAAATTTTTGAACGCAACATTCTGGCTTCTGGTGTTATTCCGCAGATTTCAGCCATTTTTGGCCCTTGTGCAGGCGGCGCTGTTTATTCACCGGCTCTCACCGACTTTATTGTTATGAGTAAAGGTACCAGCAATATGTTTGTTACCGGACCCAAAGTTGTTAAAACTGTTACCGGCGAAGTAGTGACTGAAGAAGAACTGGGCGGCGCTATGGTGCATGGTTCCAAATCAGGTATTTCACACTTTGTTGCCGACGATGAAAAAGAAGGCATCGGACTTATCAGAAAGCTTATCAGCTTCCTGCCGCAGAATAACCTTGAAGATCCCCCATTGGCCAATTGTACCGATCCGATTGACAGGCTCGACGAATCATTAAACTATATCATTCCCGATAATCCTAACAAGCCTTATGATGTAAAGGATGTTATTCATTCTATTGCTGATTACGGCGAATTTCTTGAAATCCAGCGGCATTATGCGCCTAACATTGTTACCGGTTATGCCAGGTTTAATGGTATTTCAGTAGGTATTGTAGCCAACCAGCCTAACTATCTCGCCGGCGTACTCGATATCAATGCTTCGCGCAAAGCGGCCCGTTTTGTAAGATTCTGCGATGCTTTTAATATTCCGATTCTTACCCTTGTTGATGTGCCTGGTTTCCTTCCGGGAACTGCTCAGGAGTACGGTGGAATTATCATCCACGGTGCCAAGTTGCTTTACGCATACGGCGAAGCTACAGTTCCCAAAGTTACTGTTGTGCTGCGCAAAGCATACGGCGGAGCTTATTGTGTTATGAGCTCGAAACACCTGCGCGGAGATATCAACTACGCATGGCCGGGAGCTGAAATCGCAGTTATGGGACCCAAAGGTGCTACAGAAGTACTGCAGAGTAAAAAACTGGCAGAACTGACTGATCCGCAGGAACGCGAAGATTTTGTTCGCAAGAGCGAAGATGAGTATAAGGACAAATTTGCCAATCCTTACAATGCAGCCAAATATGGTTATATTGATGATGTGATTGAACCGCGCAATACACGTTTCCGCATTATCAGGGCATTGCAGGCTTTAGCCACCAAAAAGGATGTGAATCCGCCCAAAAAACATTCAAACATTCCTTTATAATCCGGCAGTAATGACAAAAATCAATAAAACAATCAGATACTCAGGTGTTTTTATTGCACTTGTGCTCGTGTTGTTTGCCGGTAATACCTATTCGCAAAGTACACGCGACCTCAGAATCAATGAAATTCTGGCAGTCAACGACTCCAATTATGTGGATGACTATGGTCAGCGCAGCGGATGGATTGAAATTTTTAATTCGGCTTACAACACGGTTGATATAGGAGGTTCCTATATTTCAAATGACCCTGCAAATCCCAGGAAGTATTATATTCCCAAGGGAGACCCTATTACAAAAATTGCACCCAGAAATTACCTGGTATTTTTTGCAGATAATATGCCTACAAGAGGAATTCTTCATCTGAATTTCTTACTTAATGACTCCTCAAACCATATTGCCATTTATGAAGGCAATGGCAAAGTTCTTATTGATGCAGTTAAACTGGGACCACAGCTTCCAGATGTATCTTACGGCAGGTTAGAGGATGGCAAAAGTGAATGGGGTACGCTTGAAAAAACAACTCCGCTGGCCAATAATTATACAGGAATTTTAGTTTCAGCAGGTGAGAAATTTGTTGAAATGGATCCTTTCGGTGTAGGGATGGCAACAATTGCGATGTCGGTTGTATTTACCGCTTTGCTTTTGTTATACATTGTATTTAAAAACACCAAGAGAATTTACGGCATTAACCTGAAAAAAGTATTCACCAGGGAAAGCAAGAAAGAACCTGTGGTTGTGAAAGTTACTGAAGAGGAAATTTCAGGCGAGGTAAATGCGGCTATTGCCATGGCATTGCACCTGTATATCAATCAGCTTCACGATTATGAAGAAACGGTGCTTACCATTAAAAAAGTGGCCCGTACCTATTCGCCATGGAGCTCAAAGATTTATGGTCTGAATAAATTTCCACGATAGTTCTTTCTGTTTAAGTCCTGAAATCATTTAAAAGTTTTAAAGAATGAAAAAATTTAAATTCACTATAAACGGCAATGTTTACGAGGTAGATATTCAATCTATTGAAGATAATATAGCCGAAATCGAAGTTAATGGTACTACCTATCAGGTTGAGGTTGATAAAATGGTTCAGTCAACCAAAACGCCAAAACTGGTAAGGTCGGTAAGTGTTCCTTCAACTGATTCGGAGCCCAGCATTGCCAAAACGTCAAGCCCGGCTACTCCCAAAGGAACCGGAAGCATTAAATCACCGCTGCCTGGCGTTATTCTTGATTTGCATGTACGCGAAGGCGATGCCGTTAAGGTTGGTCAGAAACTCATTACCCTTGAAGCTATGAAAATGGAAAACAACATCAATGCCGATAAGGAAGGTAAAGTGGTTTCGTTGAAAGTTCATAAAGGCGATTCTGTCATGGAAGGTGATGTTCTTATTGTAATAGGAGATTAAAGCATGGAACATTCCGGTAACTTTCTAACATTTATCTTAGAGCATCTTCAGCAGTTCTTTTCCTACACCGCTTTTGCAAATGTAACCGCAGGCCACCTGATTATGATTGGTGTTGGCCTTATCTTTATTTATCTTGCCATTGCCAAGGAATATGAACCTATGCTCCTGATTCCCATCGGATTTGGTATTTTGGTGGGAAATATCGCCTTTATGCCCGGTCTTAAAATTGGTATTTACGAATCGGGTAGTGTACTCAACTATTTGTATTTTGGTGTTTTGCAAGGAGTTTATCCTCCGTTGATTTTCCTGGGTATCGGAGCTATGACCGATTTTTCGGCCCTTATATCCAATCCCAAACTCATGTTGATTGGTGCAGCCGCTCAGTTTGGAATTTTTGGTGCATATGCGATTGCGCTTTTGCTCGGATTTTCTCCTTCAGAAGCAGGTGCTATTGCCATTATTGGTGGTGCCGACGGTCCTACTGCTATTTTCCTTTCATCTAAGCTGGCTCCTGAATTAATGGGTGCTATTGCTATTTCGGCATACTCTTATATGGCACTGGTTCCGGTAATTCAACCTCCTATTATGCGTTTGCTTACCAATAAACGCGAACGCTTAATCCGTATGAAACCACCGCGCAGTGTTTCGAAAGTCGAAAAAATCCTTTTCCCCATTATCGGAATGTTGCTGACAACGTTTATTGTTCCCTCTGGTCTACCCTTGCTGGGAATGTTGTTCTTTGGCAACCTGTTGAAAGAGAGCGGTGTAACCAAGCGTTTGGCTGATACTGCCAAAGGCCCGATGATTGATATTGTAACTATTCTTATCGGTCTTACCGTGGGGGCGTCAACACAGGCCACAACGTTCCTTACTACAAAATCAGTGGGTATTTTTGCACTGGGTGCAGCTTCTTTCGTTATTGCAACCACTGCTGGTGTATTATTTGTTAAAATATTCAATATTTTCCTGAAAGAAGGAAATAAAATCAATCCGCTTATCGGAAATTCAGGTGTATCGGCTGTGCCCGACAGTGCCCGTGTTTCGCAGATAGTGGGTCTTGAATATGATAAAACCAATCACCTGCTGATGCATGCAATGGGCCCCAATGTGGCCGGTGTGATTGGCAGTGCTGTTGCTGCTGGTATCCTCCTTGGATTCCTTTCGTAACCGAACAGTCTTTTTTTATACATTTGAAGCCGGAATGCAGTACCTGTGTTCCGGTTTCCATTTTTGGGAGAATAGATGACTGATACATTAATGATTCCTGGAATCCGGCATCTCATTTTTTTCTCAGATGCACGCTTTTAAATGAACAAAATCAATCAAAAATAAGCTCATGCTCATTATCGGAATTGCCGGAGGCTCTGGCTGCGGAAAGTCAACTGTTGTCAAACAGATCATTAAAAAACTCCCTAAAGATTCAGTTGCAGTTATTGCCCAGGACTCTTATTATAAGGATAACGGACATCTGAGTCCTGAAGATCGCGCTAAAATTAATTTCGACCATCCTTCATCCATCGAATTTAATTTACTGGTTAAGCATATTGATATGCTCAAAGAAGGGCAGACTGTGGGTATGCCCATCTATAGCTACCTTACTTGTGCCCGCGCCAAGGAAACGATTCCGGTACAACCGCGTGAAGTGGTGATTGTGGAAGGTATTTTAATCATGTCAAATCCGCGTTTGCGCGAACGGATGGACATTAAAGTTTTTGTCGATGCCGATGCCGACGACCGACTGATGCGCATTATCCGCCGCGATATAGAAGAACGTGGCCGATCATTTACCCAGGTGCTTGACCATTATGATAAATTTGTCAAACCTATGCACCTTCAGTTTATCGAACCTACCAAACGCTACGCAGATATTATTGTACCCCAGGGTGGTGCCAATCATGTGGCCATCGATATTCTTACATCCAGAATCAAGATGAACCTGAAGATGATTTAAACTGGTTTTTCTCTTGTTTTTTTTTGGGAATGGCGCAATAATTTGCCAGAATGGCATTTTATAATGCCATATTGTACTTTGTTCAAGACAAAATGACATCTGATATTTCAAATTATATCTATTTTTGTCGATGGAATGAAATTTGAGTATTTTGTTTTGAAAATAAAGTTTAACCCAAAACAAAAGGAGGTAAAACCATGTTACCGATCTTAAAAAACAGAGATTTCTTCCCCAGCATTGTGGATGAATTTTTTGGCCGGGACTTTTTGCCCGGTATGTTTGAATTCCAGACAGGAATCAATATGCCTTCGGTAAATATCGTTGAAGGTAAAGATGATTTCCGTATTGAGGTTGCCGCTCCTGGTTTGGATAAAAGCGATTTTAAAATCAACCTCGAAAATAATGTGCTCACCATTTCGTCTGAGAAAGAGGAAAAGAGCGAAAAGAAGGAAGAGCGCTATATGCGTCGCGAGTTCAGCTATGCATCTTTCCGCCGGTCATTCAGCCTGCCGGGAAGTGTAGATGCTGAAAAGATTTCGGCCAATCACAACAACGGGGTGTTGAGTATCACCATCCCCAAAAGAGAAGAAGCCAAAGTGAAACCAGCTAAGCAAATTGAGATCAAATAAGGCTGGCAACTTTCAGGTAAATTACGATTAACCCGGCACTAAGCATTTTTGAGTACCGGGTTTTATTGTGCTTATGCACCAGTGTTTAACTTAGAAACTGTTTGTTATACATTACCCCCCCATAATTTATTCACAATTCTAACCCATATAAGACTCTGTTTGCAGGTTTGCAAATGATATGATTATAATGGATGATATAACTCTCCGGGCAGGCAAGGAAACCATCTATAATGTTAATGAAAGTCTGGATAAATAAAAACGTATAGGTTCTAAATTTTATCAGAACACCCACGTTTATAATGCTGTTACAATCATTGGAAGCACGTGTCGGGGAACGTGTGTCAACAGTAGAAAAAGATTTAGCTTCGAAACTTCTTTAGATAGATTTCAGCAACTAACAATTATTAATCCAGTTGCATTTGTTGCTTGAATGCAGCGACTTATAACGGTTAATAATCTAAACCAAGGCCTCTATTTGCCATGTAAAACCGGCGGTGAACAAACAATACATAAGTTTATTACTTTTCGCTGTTTAAAGCTACACTTTTTAATTCATCCTCACTACATTTGTACCCTATGTATGCGGTTATTGATGTAGAAACCACCGGAGGGAGTTTTGTTAACGAAAGGTTGACAGAAATAGCTATTTATCTTCACGACGGCGAACGTATTGTTGACGAATACAGTACCCTGCTGAACCCTGAGCAGCCTATTCCTTATATGATTACCCGCATAACTGGCATCAGTAATGAGATGGTAGCCGATGCGCCACGCTTTTGTGAAGTGGCCCGTAAAATAGTTGAAATGACCGAAGGGGCTACTTTTGTAGGACACAATGCTTCGTTTGATTACAACTTTATCAGGCACGAGTTTAAACGGTTGGGTTACAATTATAAGCGACCCACCATTTGTACGGTTAAAATGAGTCGCGCACTTTTACCCGGGAAACAATCGTACAGCCTCGGAAAACTGTGCCAGGAGCTGGGTATAATGATTGAAAACCGTCACAGGGCGGCTGGTGATGCCTTGGCTACTACGCGTTTGCTGGAGCTTTTACTGCAAACCGACCGTTTGGCCATTGAAAAACAATCGGGCCTGGGGATTCCCGACATGGTGAAAGAAGTGCCGGAAGAAACCGGTGTATATTATCTGCACGATGCAGAAGGTAAGACCATATACATTGGCAAAAGCAACAATATGTATGAAAGGCTGGTGCAGCACTTTCGCAACAATGAAACGGTGAAAGCTGTTGAGATGCGCAGCCGTATAGCATCCATCAGTTATGAAATAACTGGCAGCGAATTGCTTGCGCTCCTTTTAGAATCTGATGAGATAAAGAAGCACAAGCCTTTGTATAACAGGGCTCAGCGAAGGTCGGTGTATGGATATGCTTTGTTTGAGTCAATGGATGAAAACGGATACCACAGATTATCTATCGGCCGTAATGTGAACAACCATCAGCCAATAACATCATTTACCACGCATGAGCATGCCCGAAAATATCTGTATGAAATGGTCGAGAAATTTGAGCTTTGCCAAAAACTCTGCGGCCTTTATGAAACAGATGGAGCCTGCTTTCATTACGGGATAAAACAGTGTCGTGGTGCCTGTATCGGTAAAGAGGCCCCTGAATCGTACAACCGGCGGGTTGAAGCTGCCATCAAACTATCGGGCTTTGTGCACACTGATTTTTATGCTGTTGAAATGGGGCGGCACGCTGAAGAATTGGCTGTTGTAAAGGTTTCAGATGGACGTTATGTAGGATTTGGCTATACCGACACCGCTTTTTCCGACCCTGCCAGCCTTGAAGCCTGTATTAAACCTTATCATGATAACCGTGATACCCGTCAGATTATCCGGAATTACCTGAAAAAAAACCCACGTACCAGAATCATAAGAGTTCACAACAATTTTTCCTGATTAAGATGTTAAGAAAGCTGAAAATGATGTGCCACGGTTTGTCGTTGGTACTGCTCCTGTTCGTAGCTGCATCCTGCGCTACAACAAAGGTTGAAAAACCGGCTGAGGCTTATCAGTCAGCCAGTCATGATCTGCAACCTTCATTGATAGGTTTTACTGCTGAAGCCCGGCTGAGCGATATACAAAGAACGCTGAATAGCCAGTTTAACGGATTGGTTTATGAAGACAACAGTCTGGATGATAACGGCGGTGACAATATGATGGTAAAAGCATGGAAACAGGGAGAGATAAAGCTCGCCATGAAGGACAATGTAATTATTTACCGTGTGCCATTAAAGTTGTGGATAAAAGCCGGTTTTAAGACGAAACAGCTGGGAATTACCCTGTCTGATTACCGTGAGGTGACCGGCGCCCTGGCCCTGATGTTCCGCACGTCCATAACCCTTAACCCCGATTGGTCAGTAAGTACCCGTACAGAAACCACGGGCTATGAATGGTTAACAGAACCGGTGATTAAAATAGCCGGAATAAACGTTCCGGTGAAGTTTGTGGCAGACCTTGTCTTGCAGAACAACATGAAAACCATGAGTGTAGCAATTGACGAGAGTATTAAAGATTATCTTAATCTGAAACCATATGCACTTGAAGCCTGGAAATCGCTCAATCAGCCCATTAGCCTAAGCAGCGACTACAAGCTCTGGTTAATGATTAAACCATCTGAATTCTATGCTTCGCCTATAACTTCATCCAACGGCATTATCCGGCACCAGAGTGGTGTAAAATCGGTAATTGAAGCATCAATGGGAGACAAACCAAAGATTATGGCTCCGGGACCTTTGCCCAATCTTATTATTAACAACCAACCCAGAAACGAAGTTATTGTCAATACATCAGTAGATGTGCCTTTTGTGGAAATTAACGCCCAGGCCGCAAAGTATGTCACAGGTCAAACATTTACACAAGGTAAGCGAAAGATAAAAGTGGAATCAGTGAACATTTATGGAAGCAACGGAAAACTGATCGCTGAAACCACACTCTCGGGAAGCCTCAACGGAACCCTTTATTTTTCGGGTATTCCTGCATTTAATGCACAGGATTCAACATTGTACATCAAAGACTTTGACTTTGACATATCAACAAAGAATTTTCTGGTAAAATCTGCTGCCTGGATATATCAGAGCGGATTCAGGAACATGATTGCCAAACAGATGGTATGGTCGTTGGCGCCTGAAATGAAAATGTTCAGCGCCGAAATTAACCGAAGCCTTAAATCTTACCGGCTTGCCGATGGAGTGGCCTTGAACGGAGAAGTTACCCGCATTGTTATCGGTGATATTTTGCTTACACAGGAAGGATTAAAGCCTTTTTTTAGTGCCGAAGGGAATCTTAAAGTCGTTTTTACCGGGTTTGGCGCCAGAAATTAAACCTGGTGCTTCCGAAAACTGATTTGGAATATGTGACTGATGATGAACCGAAGGTAAAAGTAGAAAATCCTGATATCAATAGAAAGATGAAGGACGTTTCCCTTCAAACAAAAACCCTGATCTGCTGATCAGGGTTTGCTCCGGATTTTGACCAAAAAAGGCGGAATATTGCCGGCGTTCTGAGATGACCATCTCCTGTCCGGCCTTGAGTTAATCGAGGGTTTTATCAATGAACATGTATCAGGTTGCCTGAACCGGAAATGCGGCTGTCAACGGAAGGATAGCCTGCATAATATATGCTTCCGCTTCCGCTTATGCGTGCATTCAGATATTCGGCCACACTTATTTCGGTATTGCCTGATCCACTGATGCTGATGTCAGCTGTTTCGCTCAGCAAATCAAAACTGTGAATATCTCCTGAGCCTGAAACCGTAAAGTTTTCTGTAATTGTTTCACCGGCAAGCCATATTTTACCACTTCCTGAAATAGAGGCACTAACCGAATTGGCAAGTACTTCTATATCAATAATTCCAGAACCTGATATGCTAACATATAAATCGTCCGTAACTATAGGGGTTTCGGCATAAAGATTTACTGAGCCTGAAAGCCTGATGTTGTTATACATGGCCGATGAGATGTAGATTTTAACAGGTTCATGATTTCCCAGTCCGGCACCGTTTTCAAGTCCGATATTCAGTTCGCTGCCTGATACATAAGTTTCTATGGCGTCGAGGATATTGGATTGTGCTTCAATGGTTAAATCGCGATAAGGACTTTGATAAACATAAACATCTGCCGGAATCGACACTGAAATGTCGCGATGAATGGGAACAACTCTGGTTTCACTTACAACAGGGCCTGTTCCGTGAATATTATGCCAGTTATCGCGTTCACATGATGAAAACAGCATGCTGACGATCAGCAGCGGAAGAAGGTAAAGTAGAGATTTTATCGTTTTCATATGGTCTGGTTTTGGAAGATGTGTCTTGTATGTTTGTTTTTTGGAATAAGAAAATTTCATGCCAAAAATTTTTCTTATTCCGGAAAACATTTTAACGATGCAAAAATGCTTCAAATTAATTTAGTTTGATAACAGAAGAAGATGAACCGTAATTTGGGAGTGATGAAAGGTGTTAAAATATGGTTGAACAGATTATCAGTGAATTAGTGGGCTGTATTATTTTAAGGCCGATAAATGAAAAAGCCTGTCTGATCAATCAGGCAGGCTTTAAAACATTTTAACGGAAAGTATATTACTTCACAAATTGCTCGGCATAATAGCGGGCTGTGAGTTTTTCGCCGGTAGCTTTTTCAATCATATCATTCCAGTAAAGGCTGGCACCGGGCATAAATACTTTTTGAGTCAGATATTTCCCAACTTCTTTGTTGCCGTAGAAACTCTGGTAACGAAAATCATCTGATTTCACAATGTTGGCTGTAATGTAATGATTTAACTGTGAAGCCAGCAATTCACCAAGCAGATAGTTGTGGTAATAACAAGGTGATGTAGCGATATGAATTTTGCTGGCCCAGTCCGGTTCATTTCTGCCTTCCGGACGTTTTATCATTTGATATTTTTCAACCAGGCTCCACCATAAGTCATTTAAATCCTGATCGGGATTTTCATACATTGATTTTTCGAACCGGTACATAACCTGTGCCCAACGACTGAAAGTAAGTTGCTCAAGACGCAGTACCCGGTATGTATCTTGTGCTATTCTTACCTTTTCAGTGCTGTCAATCAGGCCCATATCCTGCATCCACTGTGGATTTGAACCCATACGCCCAAACATCATGGCTATGGCTTCTGTCGTAAATGTATGAGCCGGGTTGCGCAAACTGAAAGGAAGGTTTCTGTCGATGTACTTATCATAAACTCCATGCCCAAATTCGTGCATCATGGTGTTCATCCAACTGTAATTGGGCTTAATGTTGCACAAAATCCTTACATCTCCGGCATTGTCGATGTCTATACAATAGGCATGCTGATTTTTGCCCGGCTTTTCATATAAATCGCTGTTGGCCAGCATATCAGTAATGTCAAGTCCTATACTTGAATAGTAATTGGTGGTAAGTTCTTCAATATTTTGGTTACCATAATATTTATCAAGATCAACACTGTAAATGGACGGTGCTTCCTGGAAAAAGCGGTTCTGATAATGCCAGGGCATCAGTTGGTCTTTGTTGATTTTGAGCCTGTTGGCCAGATATGTATCGATTTCGTCCTTTAATCCGGCAAAAGCGTCGCGGGTGAGGTTGTCAAGTTCGTCAAACAAGCTGCTGATGTCGTCAGGATTTTGCTCACTCAGCTCCAGACTCATGGCATGGTAGTTTTTAAAGCCAAGCTCCTGTGCTATCTGGTTCCTGACTTTTACCAATGCAATAATATCTGCTGAAACAACCTGCCCGATTTTTTTATGACCTTCCCACGCACTCTGCAGTTCGGCACTGTTGGTTGATGTTTTCAGTAACTCTTCCACATCATTATCAGATAGTTGCCTGCCATTCACATCGGCACGGAAATTTGAGTATTTCTTCTCAATTTCCACTTCCATTTTAATGCGTTTGGCCAGAAGTGTTGTGTCAATCTGATTGCTCAGATAAGCTGTATACAATACATCCAGTTGACGTTTTAGCATGGTGTCGGTCACTGCTTCCGACTCTTTTATTTTTTTGAGCAACGCAAAGTCTTCTTTACTGGTATAAATGCTGTTTAACTGAAACTGTAGCTGCTCTGACTTTGCATAATCTTCGTCGTTGCCTGAGATGGATGCATTCCAGTAAGCAATGTAAGCGTCACGCTGAAGTGGTTCAACACGGGCTTCCCAGTCCGCAATAAACTGTTTTAATTCCTGTTCCATTTTTTCTTTTTTGTTGCTGCAACCTCCGGCAATCAATAGCAGGCTTAAGAGTGGCAGCAAAAGGTTTAATGTGCGTTTCATATATGATTTATTAAGGTTATCCGGATGTTGATTATCAATGCCTGGTGTGAAAGTTAAGGACTTTGGTTAAAACCTTGCAATTGGCAGGCAAAAATGCCAAATGTAAAGATTGCGTCCCAAAGCAATTCATTTCAGGCAAAATCATGCAGTGTTAATCTTCACCGCGATTTGATAAATCAACGATTGCAATCTGTTTTTAATCAAGGCTCCAGGTTGCTCCCTCTTTGGTGTCTTTAACGCTGATGCCAATTTTGGTAAGTTCGTTGCGGATTTTATCAGCCGTTGCAAAGTCTTTTGCAGCCTTGGCATTAGCTCGCAGTTCAAGCACCAGTTGCATTACACTTTCAAGGCCGGCATTATTTTGCGCAGAGGATTCTTCCTGTTTCAAGCCCAGTATTTCACCGATAAAAGTGTTGAAGGTTTCGCGTAAGAGTTCAAGATCGCCGGCTGTGAGACTTTCTTTTTTGTCGTGAACCGAATTGATAATCCTCACTCCTTCAAACAGGTTTGCGATTACAATAGGGCTGTTAAAATCATCATTCATGGCCTCATAGCAGTTATTTTTGAGTTTAACCACGTCCGAAGTAGACAATGCTGAAGGAACAAGTTTTTCGAGGGTTGCCCATGCTTTCATCAGGCGATCAAGTCCTTTTTCAGCAGCCATGAGCGCGTCATTGGAAAAATCAAGTGTACTGCGGTAGTGTGCCTGGAGAATGAAGAAACGGATAGTCATGGCGCTGTAAGCTTTGGTCAGCGAGGAGTGTTCACCACTAAAAAACTCGCCCAAAGTAATGAAATTGCCCAGCGATTTGCCCATTTTCTGACCATTGATGGTAATCATGTTGTTATGCATCCAGTATTTAACCGGATCGGTGTGGTTGGCTGCCACACTTTGTGCAATTTCCGACTCATGATGCGGGAACATCAGGTCCATACCACCGCCATGAATGTCGAAGCGTTCGCCAAGGTAACGGGCACTCATGGCCGAACACTCAAGATGCCACCCCGGAAATCCGTCGCTCCATCTGGAAGGCCAGCGCATGATATGTTCAGGCTGCGCCTTTTTCCACAAGGCAAAATCAAAAGGATTGTGTTTTTCATCCTGGCCATCCAACTCACGGGTATTCGACATCAAATCCTCCAGCACGCGTCCTGATAATTTGCCATAGTGATATTGCTTATTGTATTTTTCAACATCGAAGTAAACAGATCCTTCGCTTTCATAAGCCATTCCCGATTCCAAAATGCTGTCGATCATGCTGATTTGCTCAATAATATGACCCGAAGCACGTGGTTCGATGCTCGGACTTAGCACATTCAGGCGATCCATATCGCGGTGATAGCGATCGCTGAAATATTGCACTACTTCCATGGGCTCAATCTGATCGAGGCGGGCTTTTTTGGCAATTTTATCCTCGCCGGCATCTGCATCATTTTCCAGATGGCCCACATCGGTTATGTTGCGAACATAGCGCACTTTGTATCCGAGGTGCCTCAGATAACGGAATACCAAATCGAAAGTGATGGCCGGTCTGGCGTGACCCAGATGGGCATCGCCATATACAGTCGGACCACACACATACATGCCTACATGAGGACTGCTGATAGGTTCGAATAGTTCTTTTTTACGGCTTAACGTGTTGTGAATATAGAGTTTATGTTCCATGAGCGCAATATTGTTGTTGCAAAATTATTAAAAATCCATCCAATCTATGGTATATTACCTGATTTACAGCTGCAAAAGTTAATATGACTGCCAGGGCTTAACCTGCATTCAATGAAGCATCATCAGGCTTTATTTGACAAGGTGTAGCGTCACACCGGGTTTTATATACCATAAAAAGCAAAGTCAGGCATACAATGGCTGATGCCATTATCCAAACAGATGAATCGGATTTACCCAGATTTTCAGCGCTGATGGTGGTAAATCCGTTTGCATAAAGATATGAAGCCACTACAACCATCGTATTGTTGATAAAATGCGCCATAGCCGGAATCCAGAAGGAGCCAGACCAAACAAAAAGATAACCAAAAGCCAGACCAAGGAGCAGTCGTGGAAAAAAGCCAAAAAACTGGAGATGCAATGCACTGAAAAGGACAGCTGAAATGATTACCGGAAGATGTATGCCTTTGAATATTTTTCTGAAAATTCCAATCAGAGCTGACCGAAAAAGCAGTTCTTCGCCAATGGCAGGAAGCAGTCCAATCATAATGATGTTCATGACCAGTCCCCAGGGGCTGCTTACCATGAGAAATTTTTCAGTCAGTTGTGAAGCGGCCTCCTCGGCGCTGCGCATCCAGTTATCGAGGCCCGAAAGCCACTGGGGCAGGCTCAGGCCTTCATTCCATTCAATAAGAAAGCCTATAGCAGGCCCTGCAGCAGCCATAATAAGTACTGTAAAAAGGATATGAACCCGTCGGGGCTTGTTGAATCCCAGAAACTGTGCAGGATTGCTTTCGCTGAGTCTGGCCCATAACAAAGGGGGCAGAATAAAAAAACCTATCTGGTTGATAATTTGCGTCAAGCGGATAAAATGGAGACTGATTGCCTGTGAATCAGCCGATGGCGAAAGCACATGAGGCCCCCAAATGGCGATAGCTGCAAGGTAAGCCACCGCCAGCGACAAAATTCCACTGAGCATGACAATCAAAATCAGGAGAAATATCTGCGTGCCGGCAGAAAGCCCGCGGAAGGATAGCAACAGTCGCATAGCTGATTAAAAATTTCGTTATTTTGCAGTGAAAATTCAGCAACAGAACAAACGGTAAAAGTAGTATAAATGAAGATAGGAGAGATAGAAGCGGGCGAGTTTCCGATTATGCTGGCTCCGATGGAGGATATTTCCGATCCTCCGTTCAGGCAGATTTGCCGGAAATTGGGAGCCGATGTTGTTTTTACTGAGTTTATTTCATCCGAAGGGCTTATCCGCGATGCAGCCAAGAGCCTGCACAAGCTTGATTTTTCGGAAGAGGAAAGACCTGTGGGGATACAGATTTTCGGGCATAATGTTGAATCTATGGTGATGGCCGCCAGAGTGGCCGATGAAGCCAATCCCGATTTTATTGATTTGAATTTCGGGTGTCCGGTAAGGAAAATTGTAAACAAGGGTGGTGGTGCTGCCTTGCTTCGCAACCTTCCGTTGATGCTTCAAATTACCAACGAAGTGGTAAAGGCTGTTTCACGACCTGTAACCGTGAAAACCCGACTGGGCTGGGATGAAAGTTCCAAGCCCATTGTGCAGTTATCCGAACAGTTGCAGGATGCTGGTATCAGTGCCATTACCATTCATGGCCGTACACGGGCCCAACTCTACAGCGGAGCAGCTGACTGGACGCTGATTGGCGAGGTTAAAAACAATCCGCGTATGGTAATTCCGGTCATTGGCAATGGAGACATCATTGATGGCCAGTCGGCCCTTGAAAAGAAAAATCAAACCGGGGTTGATGGTATGATGATTGGTCGTGCAGCCACCGGTAACCCATGGATATTCAGAGAGGTAAAGCATTATTTAAAAACCGGAGCCCTGCTTGCCGGGCCATCACTTCAGGAGAGGCTCGACATTTGCCGCCAGCATCTGCTGACATCTGCCAGCTGGAAAGGCGAATATTCAGCATTACTCGAAACACGCAGGCATTACCCTCATTATTTTAAAGGTTTGCCCGATTTTAAACCTTACCGCATGAGATTGATGACCTCGGTTAAAATGGAAGAGGTATTAAGCACCCTCGATGAAATCGCATCAGCATATATGCCTCGCTGAAGCTTAAAATTTAATTTTCTGAATCATCCTGACAATAGCCTAAAACTAAATAAATGAAAATGATGTATTCATAATTTTATTTCAATATATTTGTATCAAGCCTAAAATATTGAGAAATGACTTCAGATCCATTGAAAATATTTATAGTTGAAGATGATGTTATTTTTGCCAAAATTATGTCACATCATCTTTCTCTTAATCCGGAATATAACGTTGAAATCTATCCGGATGGCAGAAGTCTGATCAAAAATCTTTATAAAAATCCTACTCTTATCTCTCTGGACTACAACCTGCCCGATATGACGGGTCTGGAAGTGCTCAAGCAAATAAGAGAATTTAATCCTGATTTGCCTGTGGTCATTGTTTCAGGCCAGCAGGATGTAGGTACCGCCATTGAGCTGCTGAAAAAGGGGGCTTATGATTATGTGCTTAAAGATCAGGATACCAAGGAACGGTTATGGAACATCATTAAGAATATCCGTGAGAATGTTAAACTCAGGCAAAAAATAGCCGACCTGGAAGAGGAAATAGGCAAAAAATATGAATACAGCAACCTGATTAAGGGAAACAGCCCGGCAATTTCAAAAGTTTTTACATTGATTGAAAAGGCTTCACGAACCAATATTACCGTTTCAATATATGGTGAAACAGGTACTGGTAAGGAGCTGGTTGCCAAATCTATCCACCATGCGTCATCACGCAGCAAAAAACCTTTTGTGGCGGTAAATGTTACAGCTATACCTAAGGAATTGATTGAAAGTGAGATGTTTGGCCATGAAAAAGGTGCTTTTACAGGAGCCAACAACCGGCGTATTGGCCGTTTTGAAGAGGCCAACCATGGCACTATTTTTCTGGATGAAATTGGCGACATGGACATGAACATGCAATCAAAACTATTGCGTGTTTTGCAGGAAGAAGAGGTTACCCGTGTGGGCGGCAGCGAAAATGTGAAACTGGATGTCAGGGTGATTGTAGCCACACATAAGAACCTTCTTGAACTTGTGCGTAAGGGCGAGTTTCGCGAAGATTTGTACTATCGTTTACTTGGACTTCCGGTAAATTTGCCGCCTTTGCGCGAAAGAGGTAACGACATTGCCTTGTTGGCCCGCTTTTTTGTAGATGATTTTTGTGTGAAAAACAAAATGAAAAAACTTTCTATCACCTCCAAAGCGGTCGAAAAACTTCAGAAATATCATTTTCCGGGCAACGTACGTGAGCTTAAGGCAATTATGGAGCTGGCTGCTGTGATGACCAATACAGACAATATTGAAGAGTCGGATATTTCGTTTAGCTCAACAGGATCATCACAGGATTTTCTTTACGAGGAAACAACCCTTGAAGAATACAACAAAAAGATTATCAATCACTTTATGCAGAAGTATAACAATAAAGTGCGCCTGGTAGCTCAGAAACTCAATATTGGTAAAACCACCATTTACCGGCTCATGAACGAAGGAAAACTCTGAAATCAGCGGATTCTTTGATGGTTTACTTTCTGTTTCTCAGCCATTTTTGACAAAATCTGATTTCCGATTTTTCTAAAGGAGATTGCTGATATCAAGTCCCGATGACAAATGGAAGGCATGAATCCCTTCAAGGCGAGCCGCTTCAACATGTACGAGCGTATCATCAATAAAAAGTGTTTCAGAAGGATTCAGATCTGCATCACCAAGCACATGTCTGAAGATTGCTGCATCAGGTTTTACCATCCCCAACTGATGCGAAAACCAAAGCTTTTCAAATAATTGGTCCAACCCAAAACCGTATTCGCTTTCAAACCGCTTCATAAAACAATCATAGTGAATCTGGTTGGAGTTTGACAGTAGAAACAGCCGATAACTCTGTCGAAGCTCTTGCAGCTTTTCAACCCTCTTCATTGGAAAATCAAGTAACAGGGCATTCCAGGCCTGGTCAATCTGTTGTGGTGTAATCCCTGGAACAAGCATTTGCATGGCTACTTTTCTAAACTCATCAGGCGAAACAGAACCTTTTTCCAATCCTATCAATAAATCAGAACTGCTTCGACTTCCCCAAAAATCGATACCATCGCGCACACCCAGGTCAGAAAAAGCGCTGGCACTAAGCAATGGATTGATATTCAGTAGTACATTGCCAAAATCAAAAATGATGTTTTTTATTCCGTTCAGGTTAATCATTGTTTTTTTCATAAACTCTTTATTCGTGAAAGAATGGGTCAAAGCTAAAAAAAAGAAGCCGACTGCTTTTATTTTTTAATTATTTTGTACATTTGCAATCCCTTAGTAAAACAAGGGATGTGGTAAATTGCCGCAAGGGCCTATAGCTCAGTTGGTTAGAGCACCTGACTCATAATCAGGTGGTCCCTGGTTCAAGTCCAGGTGGGCCCACAAACAATAAGAGGCTGTCTCAATAGGGGCGGCCTTTTCCATTTACCAAAGGAATGGGTGAATTTTTAGTATATATTCTCTATTCAGAGAAGGAGGATTTTTATTATATAGGTCAGACCGAAAATGTAAACATTCGGGTACAGGAACATTTACATGGAAAGTATGACAGGGCATTTACCAAAAGAGCAGATGACTGGACTGTGATTCAAACAATCAGCTGCCACAGTAAACAGCAGGCTATCTGTATTGAACAACACATAAAGAGGATGAAAAGCAGGGTTTATATTGAGAATCTGCAGCGTTATCCTGAGATGGTTGAAAAGTTAATTAAAAGATATTCATGAAGTCCCTGGTTCATCCCGATAGCTATCGGGACCAGGTGGGCCCACAAACAATAAGAGGCTGTCTCAATAGGGGCGGCCTTTTCCATTTACCAAAGGAATGGGTGAATTTTTAGTATATATTCTCTATTCAGAGAAGGAGGATTTTTATTATATAGGTCAGACCGAAAATGTAAACATTCGGGTACAGGAACATTTACATGGAAAGTATGACAGGGCATTTACCAAAAGAGCAGATGACTGGACTGTGATTCAAACAATCAGCTGCCACAGTAAACAGCAGGCTATCTGTATTGAACAACACATAAAGAGGATGAAAAGCAGGGTTTATATTGAGAATCTGCAGCGTTATCCTGAGATGGTTGAAAAGTTAATTAAAAGATATTCATGAAGTCCCTGGTTCATCCCGATAGCTATCGGGACCAGGTGGGCCCACAAACAATAAGAGGCTGTCTCAATAGGGGCGGCCTTTTCCATTTACCAAAGGAATGGGTGAATTTTTAGTATATATTCTCTATTCAGAGAAGGAGGATTTTTATTATATAGGTCAGACCGAAAATGTAAACATTCGGGTACAGGAACATTTACATGGAAAGTATGACAGGGCATTTACCAAAAGAGCAGATGACTGGACTGTGATTCAAACAATCAGCTGCCACAGTAAACAGCAGGCTATCTGTATTGAACAACACATAAAGAGGATGAAAAGCAGGGTTTATATTGAGAATCTGCAGCGTTATCCTGAGATGGTTGAAAAGTTAATTAAAAGATATTCATGAAGTCCCTGGTTCATCCCGATAGCTATCGGGACCAGGTGGGCCCACAACAATAAGAGGCTGTCTCAATAGGGGCAGCCTTTTCCATTTATCAAAGGAATGGATGAGTTTTTGGTGCATATCCTCTGTTCTGAAAGGGAGGATCTTTATTATATAGGCCAGGCAAAGAATTTAAACATTCGGGTTCAAGAGCATTTACATGGAAAGTATGACAGTGCATTCACCAAAAGAGCGGGTGACTGGACAGTAATTCAAACAATTAGCTGCTTAGTAAACATCAGGCCATTGCTATAAAACAACACATAACAAGGATGAAAAGCAGGGTATCTATTGAGAATTTAAAACGTTATCCTGGGTTGGTTGAAAAGTTACTTAAAAGATATTCGTAAAGTCCCTGGTTCATCCCGATAGCTTTGGGGACCAGGTGGGTCCACAGGTAAGAGTCGGAAAATGAATGAAATAACTTTGTTTCCTGCACGTTAACCCTGATTTCAAGACGTTTGGCTTACTTTCTGAAACCCGTTCTTTTCAATGTTTACGGCGAATATTTCTACAAAATTTCTACAAAAATTTTAAAGACAATTTGCCCAACAAGAAACCGAAAAATGCGGTGTAACAAAGGCCTGCGCTCATGCCGTTTTGGATGTTTTAGCCAAAAGCTACACCACCGCCATTAGTAGAATTTAATCCCGCGTAAAAGGCATTGAAAAAGAAGAGTTGAAAATTGCGCCAACTGAAAAGCTCGACTGCCACTAACAAATGCACAACTGTCCTGAGCTCTGTATCCATTCAGGCTGTTAAATGAGTCAGCGTGGTTTTTGAGTGTTGAATATTGCTCTTTAAGGCAGGCAATAGAAAACGGCAAGGGCAAATTCCTGAAAAATTTACTTTTCAGGTACTCATCTGTTGTTCAGTGTAATTTAATAGTTGAGAAAAATGAGATTGGGCGCATTCACTGGGTTAGGGAAACTAATCGGGAACATTGCGCTGTTAAAGGATTACATCATATGTTGCATATTGTAATATAATCAATTCAATGAAAGCATTTTGCAGGTCACAGGTTCCAATTTCTTTATTGAGTATTTTTGTATCGTGACAAAGAGTAAGGTTTAAGGTAAAACACTCAATGTAAATCAATACCTTCTTATGGAATCTATCCGCAAAATATATAAAATCGGGCTTGGCCCTTCGAGCAGTCATACGATGGGTCCTCGGATAGCTGCTGAAAAGTTCAGACAGAGGAATGAGTTGGCTAAATCCATCAGGATAACCCTGTACGGAAGCCTGGCTGCAACCGGAAAAGGGCATTTAACGGATAAGGTGCTGCGTGAATCATTTCCAGAGGATAAGGTAAGAATTATCTGGGAAAAAGATACCATTCTTCCGCAACATCCCAATGGAATGAAATTTGAGGCCCTGGATGATAAAGGAAAGCTGTTGGACGACTGGGTTGTTTTTAGTGTTGGCGGGGGCGATATTGAAGACAGTGAAATAAAAGCTCAGAAAGTAAAGATATACCCTCACTCCAAAATGACCGACATTCTTAAGTGGTGCCAGCAAAACGGTCGCACGCTCTGGGAATATGTTGAACTGCACGAAGGCGAGGAGATATGGGAATTTTTGGCCGATATTTGGAAGACTATGAAAGCGTCTGTTGTGTTAGGACTGGAAAATGAGGGTGTATTGCCGGGTATTCTGCATTTGCCAAGGAAAGCCTCATCATATTATATTAAAGCCAAAAGCTCTGCCGGTACTCTGCAAAAAAGAGCCTTGCTTTTTGCATATGCTCTGGCCGTTTCCGAAGAGAATGCAGGTGGCGGAACCATTGTAACAGCACCTACCTGTGGCTCGTGCGGTGTTGTGCCGGCTGTTTTATACCATATTCAGAATACCTATGCCTTTTCAGATTTAAAAATACTTCGGGCGCTGGCCACTGCAGCACTCATTGGTAATCTGGTAAAGAAGAATGCCTCTATCTCAGGCGCTGAAGTGGGATGTCAGGGCGAAGTAGGTACAGCTTGTGCAATGGCTGCCGGAGCTGCAGCCCAGCTTTTTGGAGGAACACCCTCACAGGTTGAATATGCTGCAGAAATGGGGCTGGAACATCACCTCGGACTGACATGTGACCCTGTTGCGGGACTGGTGCAGATTCCCTGTATCGAACGCAATGCCATTGGCGCCGGGAGGGCCATGGACGCCAGTGCTTATGCCGTTTTATCTGACGGACACCACCGTGTGAGTTTCGATAAAACCTGCCTTGCCATGAAGGAAACAGGGCACGATTTGCCAAATATTTATAAGGAAACCTCGGGAGGAGGGCTTGCACTGCTGATTAAATAATCAGGCACCCGGCGGAATTTTCTGTAATGTATAACCAGCTGTTTTTTTGGCCTGGGCTTAAAAAGACCGATACAGCTTTGTAAAATCAGAGCTGGTAGATGCGGGGTTTTGAGATTGTGCAAGGTTATAAAGCAGCAATGCAGAAATCAGATACCTGACCTCTGCATTGCTGTGTTAGATTTACGCATTACGCGTTTTCCTTTAGCAGCCACCACCTGATGAAGGGGCTGTTTTAACAGGAATCACCACTTTTTTTGCGGGTTGAGGCTTTTTTACAGGAATTTCTTCCACCACAACAGGGGCAGTGAGTTTTCTCAATGCAGCCGTATCAATCATTGGGAGTTCGTTTTGCAGACAGGCTTTTGGAGTTAAAGTGCCGGTATCGGAATGGATAAGCTGGGCATAAGTACCATTCAACACCAGCACATGATCTATGCCGGTTTGTTTAAGCATCATATACGGGCCAATGGCCTGCTGGGGAGTTTCACCATAAATTAATGCATATTGGCCTGCTTTATCCAGTTCTTCAAAAAAGGCCAGATTTTCCTTAAAAAAGAGTTCGCGAACAGGAATATTTTTGGCATCCTTCAAATGGCCTTTATCAAAAGCGATGGAGTTTCTGACATCAATGAGAATGGTTTTACCGTCGGCGGAAGCAATTATTTGCAGTGCTTTTGCCGGGGATACATAGCTATTGCTGTCGCCAGCCAGCTCAATACTTTGGGCGGGGCTCAGCTTATAACTGATTTCGGGTTTTCTGAGAGTAAGAAGGCCCGTAACAAAGACCAGAACAATGGCCACCACTACAATGGTCAGCCGGTTGGTTTTATTTAGTTCTTTCATGCCTGATAAATTAGAAGATAATTAACAACCTCCTCCGGAAGAAGCTTCAACCGGCTTTTTAATAATTTGAACTGCCTTTTTTGGGGGGGCAACAACTTCGGCTTTCACTTCGGGTGAACCGAAAAAATGCTGCCGGGCTCCAATGCGGAATTGATAGCGTGCCAACTGCTCAACGGGTTCAGTTGCTGCCGGCTCTTCAGCTTTAACAATATCGTTAAACCATTTATTAAGGCCTCCCTGCATCACAAAAATGGTTTCAAATCCGGCTCTTTTTGCTATAATCCAGGCCTGATCGGCTGTAGCATCAGCATTTGAATAAAAAACCTTATCCACATCTTTATTGCTGAGCATGGCCATGCTCGATGGCGTTAACAGAGAATCGAGCGGCACATTCAGGGCACCGGGAATTGCAAAGGCTTTAAACTGGGTTTCAGGCCTGACATCGATGAGCAACAGAGCAGGGTCTTTTTTCACCAAACGGTCTGTAATCAAATCGGTGGATAAGAACCTTGAAGGGTCGTCAATGGCATTGAGGAGCTGTTGAGGATTAATTTCCTTGTTTCGGCTGGTTTCTGGCATAAAAAGCATGCCTGCACCAACAGCCAGTGCAATGAAAGTAAGTACAATATATCTCTTATTCATGGGTGCGTGATTAGTATTCTACTTTTTTAACTTTCTTTTCGATAAATCCGGCGCCGTAAAACATACCTACTGCGGCCAGAACCAGCAGAAAGGCAAATACGGTTTTTCGCATACCCAGCATCTCATAAATTTTCAAATCGCCCAGGTTTTCACTATTGTACATAGTAGAGAGGACGGGATAAAATTCGGAGAAAATGAATATGCCGATAAACAGGCCGGCGGTAAAGAGAATAGCATCAATTTTACCGATGGCTACACCGCAAAAGCTTGTGCCAGGGCAAAACCCGCCCAGGGCAAAACCGCCGCCCATAACTATTCCGCCAACAATGGCAGAAGTTACATAATAAGGATTGATATACAGCATGGAAGCATCCATCCATCCCATGTAATCAAAGTAAATAATGCCGCTCATGGCAGTGATGCCTGCGGTAAAAAATACGCGTAAAACAACAAAATCATATCCAAAAAAAGTACCCATGATTTTGCGTGAGGAAGAAAAGCCTGAAGCTTCAAGCGTAAAGCCGAAAGCCATACCCAGGAGCACTGCAATCACATTGTTCCATGCTTCGGGAATCATTTCCATTGGAATAAGAGGGCCTGTCATAATATTTCCTTTCTGAAATTAAATCCATAGTTTTTTAAAAATCCAACCAAACAGGTATGCTGAACCGAAAATGGCCAGCATGGTAACAATGCCCGAGGCTGAAAGTACCGCCATTCCGCTGAGGGCCGCACCACTGGTACAGCCCCTTGCCAGCTGTGAGCCAATTCCAAATAGCATTCCACCTGCCAGTGCGGCTATTAACCGGTGCCGGCTGGTTATTTTAGGCGAGTGCTCAACTTTAAATTTGAGTCGTCCATAAATGGTGCCTGACAAGAATGCCCCTGCCAAAACGCCAAGAACTTCGAACACCAGCCAGTTATTCATGGGGCTGCTGTCGTCAGATAGGAATTTGCTGTAATAGCCTGATTTCATGGCGTGTTCCGGAGCGACAACGTTTACTGACGTTACTACGGTGCTTTTTACAGCGCCTGAGGCTCCGAGTCCACGACCTGTAATATAATATGTGCCAAACAGCACCAGGCCCAACAGAACTCCGCCCAGATAAGGGTTGATGTAAAATGAGCCGTCTCTTCTATTTTTTTCCATTTTGTTTGCAGTTTTTGTCATTAATACAAATACCTGGTTATCTGGCCTGCTTCAAGCATGATAAAGCGGAACATCAATCCTCCAAGCAATATCAGAACAACCGGAATGACAACAGGAATATGATAACCGAGGCGTTCAATCACTTCAAGAATAGCCGGGAAAACAAGCCCGAGGATAATCACAAATACCCAGAAAGGTACTGTAAACTGCCCCCCAAGGAACAAGGCTGCTGCGTCAATCTGAACCTGTGAACCAGCTTTCATTCCCATAATGAGATGGGTAATAAAAAACAGTTCAATCACAATCAGCAGCAGGTCAATCCAACTCATGGTACGGCGTTCTTCTTTTGATTTGCTCATCAGCAGAATAGTGGCAGCTCCGGTTGACATGCCCGAAACAAGGAAAAGAGGGCCGAGAATACTGGTGTTCCAAAGTGGTCTTGCATTAAAGGCCGATAAAAGAATACCGGTATAAATCCCAAGAATAACGGATAAAACAATGATGATCCAGGCCATCCATAGTCTGTAGCGAATCACAAACGCTTCGAATTTTTCAAGTAAGTTGTATTTCCAATTCCATCCGGGAACAAGCTCTTTCATATAACTGGCCACCCAAATCATAGAAAGCGGGGTAATGGCCATCAGCACCCAGGCACCCCACGACATGGGCGATTCGATGCGTATGGTGGTATATAGTTGCCAGAAAAAAAGCTTGTGTTTCAAATCGAGAAACAGGGCAAACAAACCCAGAACAAGCGCAAAGGGAGCAATAATCGGGGCTTTTTTAACAGCTGCCGGCATTTCATTTTCTTTGCCCATAATGGTAAACAGGGCTGCAAAAAAGAGGATACCCGCTGCGAGTCCGCCCAAAAACAGATATAAAGGAATCTGCCAGTGCCAGATATTAAGGTAAGGGTCGATGTTGGGAATATTGCGGCCGCTTACAAATAGTTCTTCTTTCATGATTTACTGATGTTTAAGGTGATCAGATCAGGTAAAAAATATGAGGATTGGTTCCTGCTTCAGGTGCCAGAGGCTTGAACTTGCGGTTCTTCAGTACATTGGTAATTTCGGAGTTGGGGTCATCAAGGTCGCCGAAATACATGCACTTGGTAGGACATACAGCAACACAGGCTGGTTTTTCGCCCTTCCGCACCCGGTGAATGCAAAATGTACATTTATCAACATAGCCTTCGGGATGCGAATAACGTGCATCATAAGGGCAGGATTGAATGCAGGCGCCACATCCTATACATTTGCTGTGGGTTACCAGAACAATTCCGCCGTCTTCAATATGACTGGCACCGGTAGGGCAGCAACGCACGCATGGCGAATTGTCGCAGTGGTTGCAACGCTCTGAGCGTAATTCAATTTCTACATTCGGATAGCTGCCATCAACGGTTTCTGTAACCCAGTCGCGGCAAAAGCCGATGGGCACATTGTTTTCGAGCTGACATGCCACCACACAGTCGCTACACCCAACACATTTCAGGGTGTCAATTGCCATAGCGTATCTCATGATACAACCTCCTTCATATTTTCTTCATTATGATTCACAAATGTTACAAAATTGCCACGCATTCCGGTACCGCCCATCAAAGGGTCAATCATGACATTGGTAATGAGTTCGGTATCGTTGGCTCCTTTGCCAAAAGCACGCGAAAGTTCCTTCATATGATGTCCGAAGCCGTGTACCATATAAATAGAGTCCCAGCGAATGCGTTCAGTGACTCTTACTTTTACAGGAAATACTGAAACCACTCCATCCTGATTTTTCAGGTAGGTATAACTCCCATCACTGAGTCCCCACAAACGTGCAACACGCGGATTTATCCAAACAGCATTTTCCTTCATCAGGTCGGTGAGGTTCGGATTATTGGCTGTGCGGCTGAACGTGTGCATGGGTGCACGACCGTATATCAGGCGGTAAAAACCTTCTTCCGGTTCAGGGTGAGGTGTATAAACCGGAATGGCATCAAAGCCGGCTGCGGCCAGAGCTTCGGAATATAATTCAATTTTGCCTGATGCTGTAGGGAAGGTATGGGGTATGGTGGGGTCAAGATAGGGCGTGCCATGTTTTCTGGGCAATACGATAACTCCCGTTTTTTCAATCTCTTCAAGTGAAGACCCGAGTTGTTTCAATTGCCAGTCAAGCACTTCTTTATAATCTTCATACTCAAACCATGCGTGAAGACCCAGCCTTTCTCCAATTTGTTTGGCTATCCACCAGGCGGGTTTGGTTTCATACATGGGTTCGATGGCAGGTGAGCGCAAGGCGATGGTGGGCTCACGGTGAGGTGAGTCGCGCAGGTCATCATAGCGCTCAAGGTAAGTGCATTCGGGTAAAATAACATCAGCATAACCGGTAACTTCGGTGGGCATAGTATCCACTACTACAACCAGGTCAAGTTCCTGAAGTGCTTTTTCCATCTGATTCTTAAGTGGAATTGCCATAGGAAGGTTGGTGCCGGCAATAATCCAGCCATGTATCTGATGTTTGTTTTCTTCCGAGGCAACCGAGCAGTCAATAAAAGCATTGGTTACCGACATTTTTGCAAAGGGGTATTTCCCATTCAGTGTTTCCACCCATGACCATGCTGGTTTAGGGTAGGCCGGATGCGGATGGTCGGGGATATTCACTCCTTCTTTCAGGAAGAAACCACCTCTTGCTCCCCACGATCCCAACAGTGCATTTAAGATGGCAATGGCTCTTGAACGCTGGGCGTCGTCGCCATACCAGGAAACATGCCGGCCCGGGTGAACAATCACAGCAGGTGCAGCATCAGCCATTTCCTTGGCTGTTTTTCTGATCTGATCAGGCTCTATTGTTGTAATTCCGTAAGCCCACTCAGGTGTGAAATTGCGCACATGAGCTTTTAATTGTTCAAAACCTTTGGTGTGCAGTGCAACATATTCTTTGTTATATAATTCATCATAAATAAGCACGTGAATCCATGACAGCAATAAGGCGATGTCAGTTGCCGGTTTAATCGGCAACCAGTATTTCGATTTACTGGCAGCAGTCGAAAGGCGGGGGTCAACAGTAATGATTACAGCACCCTTGTCAATGGCATCTGACATTTCCTGAACCTGGCTGTTGTGCATATTTTCGCCAATATGCGAGCCAATCAGTACCATGCACCGGGTATCGCGTATGTCAGTAGGTTCAGGGCTGCCAATCTGAAAACCGAAAGTAGTTTCAAATCCTACTTCACGGGCTCCCCGGCATTGTGCGTAAGACGGGGCCGAGATTGTGGATGAACCATAGGCTTTAAGCAGGTGAGAGAAATAATGACCGGCTGAACCATGATTGAACAGTGCAATGCTTTCCGGACCGTATTTTTCTGAAATCTCTTTCATTTTTGTGGCGACAAAGTCAAGTGCTTCATCCCAGCTGGCTTCCCGGTAGGTTTGTTTCCCGTTCTCATTAACCCTGATTAAAGGTTTTTTGAGCCGGTCTTCATCATAAACCATTCCAACGCCGCCTGTACCCCGGGGACATAACCTGCCGTTGCACTGAGGGTCCAACTCGTTGCCTATTACCTTGCTTATGCGGCCATCGCCGTTTACATGAGCCCAGCCTGCACATTTCCAAAAGCACACTTCGCAGTATGTTGGAATCCTGCGTAATGCATCTCCTCCATGGCCGCTGCTGTTTTCGCTGCCAAATAATGGCAGGCCAAACCCCATTTTACCTGCGCCGGCTGTTACTGCAACCGCACCCAGGCCCAGTGCTGAAATTTTAATAAAGTCTCTTCGTGTTTTCATGAGGACCAATTCTTTTTTGACTTTCGACTACAATAGATTTCTCCTGATGTTCCCCTTTTTTTATACTTCTGTATTCTTTCTCTTACGCTTACAAAAATTTTGAAAAATCAGATTATCAAGGTTATAGTAAGCATTTTTACAGAGTTTTATGTTGGAAAAACAGAGCTCTATTGTTTGTTGAATAACAAAGGTATATTAAAGTATGTTATATCCAATATTTGTTTATCGATATTGATATTGCTTAACATGCAGATAATCAGTAGAAAACAAACCAGGTAGTTTTGGGGCTTTAATTTCATATCCTCATAAAGTATTGAAAAACAGCATTGTATAAAATTGTTTAGAATGCATATAAATTTGAAGGAAATTTTTTAAAACACTGAATATCAAATAGTAGGGCGTTTGTCGAACTTGTCAATATAAAAGTCGTCAGGCGTCATAAAATAATATGACCTTAAGCCCGGGTATGTTTAAAAATCATTGTTTGACCCTTGTAATTTCTTATTAGTTTTGGATTTCATTTGAATAACGTGAAAATTTCAGAATTTTATAACCGGCGCGCATTTCTTAAGCTGGTTCCGATTGCCGGAACTGCGTTGTTTTTGGCTTTCTGGTATATACTTACAGGAAAAAACAGGAAGTTGCTGTCAAAACCAGTGGAATGGCGTATCGATACAAGAAAACTGGGTGACGGAGTTTATTTTTATGATAACTTTATTGTTTCGGTTAATGAGGGCAAAACCAGCATATTTTCTAACAAATGTACCCACGCGGGTTGCCTGATAAACCGGGAAATTTCGGGAGAATTGGTTTGCCCGTGTCATGGTTCAAAATTTAATGCAAAAACAGGGGCTGTTTTACGCGGGCCTGCTATTTTGCCGCTGCACAGACTAACATATAAAGTAGATTCGAAAACCGGTGAAATAGTTGTTATCAGTTAACTATGGATAAAATGAAGAAACTGAAGGAATTACTTGTCTTTGACACCTGGGGATGGGTAGCTGCTTCTGCTTTGATTTTATGTGCGGTTTCCGGAGTTTTGTTAGCAGTTCCCTATGACATTACCAACCCGTATTTGTCAGTTAGTCGCCTGGTTACAGCCAATCAGGCTGCTTCATATGCCAGAAATGTTCATTACTGGAGTGCCCAGCTTTTTCTGATGCTGACCATTGTCCACCTTTTCGACCATTTGCTTAATAAAGGGGAAAAAGGCATTAGGAAAAAAGGAGTTTGGTTCAGACTCTCATTTTCGTTGCTCTTTGTGTTTTATGTTATGATTTCGGGTTTTATTTTAAAAGCCGATGGAGATAGCTTACAGGCGCAGCGTATTCTTGATTCTTTACTCCGGAGTGTTCCGTGGGCAGGTTCCATGTTGGCAGATACTTTTGTTGGCACTTCCGGAAGTTTGCAACTGCTGTATATTCAGCATGCAGCCACGGCCAGTATTATTATTTTTATTGTGGTTTTGGAGCATGTCCGTAGTTTGAATGTGAAATTAAAGACATTTATCCTCACCTTTATTATCATCGGACTTGTAAGTCTTTTTTTCAGAGCGCCATTGAGCGAACTGAATAATGATTTGATGAAAGGACCCTGGTACTTTATCGGACTTCAGGAAATTCTGCATTGGCTGCCTCACCCATCCTATGCTGTGGCTGGTGTTATTTTTTTACCGGGAATTTTATACCTGTACTATTTTCTGCATGAGAAGAAAAAGCAATTAATCCTGAAGTTCTTCTTCGCATTCCTGGTTGTTTATGGTTTGCTTACTATTACCGGACTCTTTTTCAGGGGAGCCATGTGGCAATGGCAATGGCCCTGGGCGCCTGGCAGCCGGATTCCGGCTTTGCTGGTAAAGGATCACTTTTTTCATCCAACCGCCGATACTGCAAAACTTGAAATTATCGGGGGACGGGTAGAAGGGTGCATGAGTTGCCATAGTGGCATGACTGGTTTTAGTGAAGCCCATAAACCCGGGTATATTGGTTGTTATGCCTGTCATGGGGGAGACCCGCTTACACTTGATAAAAATCTGGCACACCGCAGGATGTATGTGGTGCCCGGAAATCTGTCAAATGCATCGGCAGCCTGTGGAAATACAGGATGTCATCCTTCTGTTACTGAAAGGGTTCCCACCAGCCTTATGGCGTCTTTAACCGGTATTGTAAATGTTGATCGGTGGGTTTTTGGTGAAAATAAAACACCCGATGGCCTGGCCAATGTGCATGATATTGGCCATCAATCAGCGGCCGATGTGCATCTCAGAAATTTGTGTGCAGGCTGTCATCTGGGCATGGAGAAAACCGTGCCGGGCCAGCATGAATGGATAGACAGGGGAGGGGGATGTTTGGCCTGTCATCTGAATTATGACGAAAAATCCCTTTCAAGCCTTCATCAACTGAAACAGCAGCGAACATCAGAGTACTTTCCCGAATTTCACCCTGCCATTAATCTTAATATAAAAAATGATCATTGTAACAGCTGCCATAGCCGTTCGGGTCGTATCTCAATGAATTATGAAGGCTGGCATGAAACAAACCTGAAGCCTGAGGAGGCAAGAGGGCGCGATGACTTAAAAACGCTGCATGATCAACGTGTTTTTATCAGGCAACCTGCTGATGTTCATCACACAGCCGGAATGTTGTGTGTTGATTGTCACGGCTCATATGAGGTGATGGGTGATGGAAATCAATATATGCATAAGGAAGACGCTGTAAAAATACAATGCAGCGATTGTCATGCTAAAAAGGCTCACCAAAAGTCATTGATCACACGCACCGATCAGGAAACACAACTCATAGCCTGGCTAAGAAATTATACGACTGAAGGTGAACAGGTTGTTTTAACGCAAAAGGCAGATCGGCCATTGGTTAATACGAGGGTTGAAGAAGACGGGAATGTATTGAAATTGATAAAGAAATCGGGGGCAGGCAAAGTCGTGATGAAACCGCCTGCAACTGTTTGCAGTGAGGGGAAAGTGCATATGAGGCTAAGTTGTGAAGCCTGCCACACCGGATGGGCTCCCCAGTGCATTGGTTGCCACAATGCTTACGAGCCTGAAACCATGGGCTTTGACATGCTTACACGTAAACCCCGGAAAGGAACATGGGTGGAATTTTCGGCCGAAGGTATTGCCGGGTTACCAGTTTTAGGTGTCAATGAAAATGATAACACTGTGGCCGGAGGGAAAATCACAACTTTTGTTCCCGGAATGATAATGACTATTGATAAACAGTCGTTCAATCATGCTGATGCACAGTCGTTTCACAGGCTTTATGCACCTGTTTCGGCGCACACAACACAAAAAGCCGGACGAAGCTGTGTATCCTGTCATAACAACCCGCAGGCATTGGGTTTTGGGAGGGGAAGCCTGACTTTATCAAAATCGGGAAAATGGTTTTTTGATGCTGAATATGCTAATTCAGCCTTTGATGGATTGCCTGAAGATGCGTGGACAGGCTTTATGAAAGAAAGAGCCGGTCAGGCTGCAACCAGGTTAAATATGAGGCCGTTTAATGTTGAGGAACAAAAAAGAATACTGCTTGCAGGAGCGTGTCTGACTTGTCATTTGCCCGAATCCAATGTTATGCGCGAATCATTGATTCATTTTGATGTCGTGCAGAGCAGGATGAGTAGTAAATGCATAAAACCGGTATGGTAAAATAAAAGCCATCCCGCAAGAGATGGCTTTTTCACAACAAAGTGCCGGTTTTCAGCTATTTCACAATAGGATTGTCAGCAACAGAAGCCCATTCGGCATAGGCTCCGGCGTACAATTTTACATTCTGATAACCAGCAACTTCTTTCAGGGCGATGTAGAGAACTGCCGCTTTAATTCCAGTCTGACAGTAAACAACTACTTCTTTTTCAGGGGTAGCCCCAAAACCGGTGGCCACCTGAATAATTTCATCTTTTGATTTAAATGCGCCATTGGCAGTCTGTACTTCTTTAAAGTTCATCAGCACAGCTCCGGGCAAATGACCTTTGCTGCGTTGGTCTTTATCCATGCCATCAAATTCTGCTTTTTCGCGTGCATCAAGCAGTATAGCATTTTGGTTTCCGGACAATGCTTTCACGGCGGCCATATCAATATTCATTTCGGGTTTCATTGAAACCTCAAAGGTTGCTGCTGGAAGGTTTTTGGCTGTTGCAGTCATGGGTATACGGGCAGCCTCCATAAGCGCCATATCTTTATGTAAAAGATATACATCGTTGGCTCCCAGGTATTTTAAAACCCACCAAACGCGGCTGTTGTATTTTTGTGAACCATCATCGTAAATCACAATTTTAGAAGTGTTGCTTACGCCTTTTTTGCCAAAAATAGCGGCCAAATCAGCAGCATCTTTAAATTGTCCTTCAACAGGACCATCCTTATAAAGGCTTTTATGAGGTATATTGATGGCGCCTTGTATATGTTGTTTTGCATACACATCAGCAGCCTGAACATCAATCACCACCATTGATTTATTGGATTTCAGTTCCGATGCAAAAGTTTTTGCATCAATGCTGATTTCACCGGCAAATAGCTGCTGGCTAAACAAAGCCAGAGAAAAGAGGAATATGAAGATTTTCGTTTTTTTCATAGTTGTTTTAGTTAAGTTTAACCTGAATCTGAATTTGAAGCATATCGTTGGGAATCTCATTGTAGTTAACCAAATCAGTAGATGAGCTGGTTTCGGTTTTGTACATGTAATTGAGTTGAACCCTTGTCCAGTCATTGGGGTAGTAGTTCAGTCCGAATGTCATGGTTGAGTTTCTGTATGCCGAGTGGATATCGTCTTCAAGATCCATATCGGGGTCATAGGTTTCATATTTTACAACGGGCATAATTTTCCAGGGTGTATTATACATAAGCTGGGCAAAATAACCATTGCTTTTAAAATCACCAACCACAAGTTCGGGTGTTGAGCCACAGCCTCCACCCATCAGTTTTGAGCCTTTATCCTGGCCAAAGATATATTCGGCCTGTAAAATAAAGTTGTATTTTTTCAATTGAATATCAGCACCATAGCGCATGCGTTCATCCATAGTTTTAACGGTTACGTCCGGATTTTTCTGTTTGCCAAAGAGGTAGCTTCCGCCAATACTAATCCAATCGTAAGGTGCAATGACCAATCGTCCTACTACATCTTTCTTCAGGTCACCATCAAAAACATTTTTTCCGGTTCCGTTGGTAAAAGAAAGATACCATGAAAGAATGTTCTCTTTTTCAAGGCCAAAGAATTTTTTAGCACCGCTGGTACCGCTGAGCATGACGCCTAAGTCGCGATCGGGAGCTGTAAGTTCTTCCACAACTTTTGACCTGTTGATGGTGTATAAATCCTGACAGCCGGTTGAAAGTTCGAGGCCAAAAGGTTTTTTAAACTGACCCATAGAGATTCTGAACCATGGTTTGAATCTGTTGTAAGAAACGAAAGCATCCAACATATAAGGTCCATTTTGGAAGGAGCTGAACTCGGCGAGTACATAATACGAAAAATCGTAAGGGATATTGCCGGCAAAACCAAGGCGGGCACGGCGAATACACCAGCTGGCTGCATCTTTTGAAGATCCATCTGCATTGTCGCCATTGAATTCGTACCTGAACTCAGGTTGTATATAACCAATGATGGAAGGTCCACCGGTGGAAGAGGTCGGCTCCATGCAGCCCTGGGCGCTTACCGATGCTAAGCCGGCCACCATTGAAAACATTAAGGTAAATAGTAGTTTCTTCATTGTTGTGAGTTTTAAAAGGGGAAGCAACCAATTGCTCCCCCTCTGTGCTAAATATTGTTATCAGATTAGTTGGTTACTACTGCCCAGTTTTTAGGGCCTTTGTAAACAGGTTTGGCTGATGCTTTCAATTGATCATAAACCAGGTGATTGGCGCCGAAACCAATGCTTTTTGCTTTATAACCCAGAACGTTGAGCCAGAATGTGGCAATACTTGAAGTTTGTCCGGTATAGCAATAAATTAAGGCATCTTTTGAAGGATCGATGGTTTTTACAAGGTCACCGGCCAATGAAATAACAGGTGTGTTATTGGCACCGGCAAAGTGGCCGAAAGTCAGATAATCAGCATTTGACCAGTAGTTGTGAATCTGGTAACTGGTGGCATTGGCAAGTACATCACTACCTGACATGGGTGAAAATCCTGCGTCAAGAACAGCCTGAACTCTTTCTTTAAGAATGGCGGCACCATCAGTGGCGGTGGATGACCATACAGGCTCGTCGAAACTGCCGGCAGCAGGTGCTGCTGTGGTTACCCAGTTTGCATTGCCAACGGCAATATTTCCGTTTGCCTGCACTTCGTGTCCTGAGTTGGAAACCCAGGGTCCTTTATTGTTAGGATTCCAGCCTGCCATACCCCATTTTAAAACAACAGCGTTGGCAAAACCTGAAAGTCGCAGTGCCATTACTGCCTGTCCGGCTGTTTGTCCGGTAAAACAAACAACGCAAATAGGTTTATCAGTGTAGTTGGCAGCAGTCGTAACTACATCTTTCAAAGCTACATTGATGGCATTTTTGATATGGCCGGCAGCAAAATCAGCAGCAGGACGGATATCAAACACGTGATAAGAAGGAATGGTTCCTGTTACAGAATCAACGATACCGCCCATGTTGGTTGATTTGGGATCCACTACCCAGTTTTTAGCTAAATCAGGCAGGTCAAGCGCATTGGTCACCATATAGGTTTTTAATGTCTGATAAGCATTTACTGTTTCCGGTTCATCCTTTTTACAGGAAGTCATCATTAGTACAGGCACGAGGGCCAATAAAACCGCAAGATTGATAAGTTTTTTCATAATGTTGTTGTTTTGGTTTTTGTTGTGAATTGTTATTGATTGATTTATTGTTTTTTACATTGTTATTCAGTTCACAAATCTAGACCTTCAGTTTTATTAATTTCAGAAGCTGATACCTCTATTGAATTGCTAATAATCTGCCTTGCATCAAAAAAAAACTGATTTAAATCATAAAATTTGTTAGTATTGTAGTACTTTTATCCTCGAAAACAAACATCTATATATGTCAGTATCTGGCGCAGACACTTGTGTTTCATTTGTTTACGAAGTTTCTTGCTTCGATTTACTTTCTGCCGAAGAAAAGCAAATGATTGATAGCACCTCGGTTCTGGTAAATTATAAGAAAGGCGAGACCATATGTAAGCAGGGCTCTTTTGCTTCTCATATCATGTATGTTGAAAAGGGGCTTGTTAAAGTTTATCTTGAAGGGAGCGCAAAAAATCTTATTCTTACCATTACACCCAAGTTTAATCTTCTAGGCCTTCAGGCTCTTTTTGAGGGGAACAATACATTTTTATACAGCATCAGTACGTATACCGAGTCCTCAGTCCGGCTTATTGATGTGCAGGTTTTCAAACAATTGCTCAGACAAAACCCTGCATTTGGATACAGGGTTATCAATATTCTGAATGAAAGCACATCTCAGTCCTATGGCCGGTTTTTCAGCCTAACACAAAAGCAATTGCACGGACGGCTGGCCGATATTTTGCTCTGCCTGTCGAGGCGTATTTTTAAATCAGACTCTTTTGACCTCCCCTTGTCAAGAAGTGATCTCAGCGATTTAACCAGTATGTCGACGGAGAGTGTGATTCGTATTATGAAAGATTTTAAGGATGACAACATCATTGAAATCAACAATAAGTCAATTACACTTATTGATATTCCACGACTTGAGAGAATCAGCGAAAAAGGCTGATAAATATGTGCGCAGCTGGATATGCGCTTCTGATGATACTTTTCTGTTTCTTTCTTTAATTGAACAGGCTGGGATTGGTTATCCGTTGCGGCTGATGTCGTGCAAGCGGGTTTCGTCAAGAATTTTGACATGATTTTTCTCAATTCCAATTATCCCTTCCTTACAGAATTTTGACAATCCGCGGGTTACGCTTTCGCGGGTTGTTGAAATCAGGGCAGCAAGGTCGCTGTGTGTGACGGGTAAATCAAATTCAACAGAGTCAAAAATATCTTCTCTGAAGGAAAGTAATGAGTGGGCTAGTCTTCCGTACAGCTGTTTCTGATTGTTTTCAACAAACCGATGATAATTGCCCAGATTTTCGCGGCATAAGGCTGTCATTATTTCAAAAGCAAAATGTCCGTTCTGCTTTACCAGTTTTTTAAAAATAGATGCGTCGATGTAGCAGACTTGTGCATCAGTGAGTACTTTATAATTGAAGTGACTTACCTTGGCTCCCAGCATGGTTGATACACCTATGTAAAAGAGGGGTTTGATAATCTGTACAATTTGTTCTTTCCCGTTAATTCCAATGATTGATTCCTTTACTAAACCCGATCTCAGGTATATGATATTAGAGGGGAGCGCTCCTTCACGTGAAAGTGTTTCTCCTTTTTTTAACGCAACCCCGGCGCAATTGCCCGATAAGAGTTCTAACTCCTCTGGTGTGAGAACAGAAACTGCGCATGATTTATCAGCACAAAGGCTACATTTATTCTGTATCGTTATCATTCTTTCCGGTTTTTTATTTATCAAAGATACAACATGTGATATTTATCACAAATAATTGGTGATGTTTATCACATAAATATTGGTCAGACCAGGTATCAACAGCCTTAATTTTGTAGAAGCAGATAAAGAAGAGGGAACTTTCAGGCATTGCATAAAAAGTGATGTATTAATGAATCGTGAGTTTTACCAGTTTTCTTTTACCTGCCAGTAAGAAGTCTGATTCGTTTAACTTAAAACAAAAGCCGATGAAAGCAATTCTGATAAAAGCAGCTCTTTATATTCCGGTTACATTCTTTGTGGTATACATTCTTTTGATGGTTATCGGAGGTGTAACCTGTGCCTGTAGTGCTGATGCACAGCCTTACTGCACCGTTTTCTGCCTCGTTGCCAAGATTCTTATCGGAGCTTCAGTTCTTGCAATATTGGGTTTGATAGCAAAGGAATGGCATCGTGAGTATAAAAAAAGTCATTCGTTTCAAGCATAGAATTGCAGAAATGAAAACCGGTTAAGATCGGGACTCTTAAATTAAAGACATGCTAAAGCAACCGGAAAGGTTGCTTTTTTTATGCACACTTTTTCTTTCATCCTTTCATATGACAATCTGTATTACCAAAGTTTACCGTTTAGCTTGATTGCCATTGGGAGATGTTGTTATATTGGGAATATCGTTCTTAAACTAAAAAAAAGCAGTACGAACAGGATTTACACCTGAAACGTACTGCTTTAACTATGTCGATTGTCAGGCGTTTTAATTATTGTGAAACATCTTGATTGAAATCATTTCAGCCGCTTTAATTAAAGGATATGCGGCTGGTGAAGCGGTCAAACAGGGGTGTGTTCCAATCTGCATGGTCAGAAACGAATTTACTGACATACGGTTTTGAATAGCCAATCCGATAACGTTGGTCAATTCGCCGGCTTCTTTACCTCCGATAACTTCGCCACCGATGATGACACCTGAGTTTTTAGCAGCGATTAATTTTACGATTTGTTTGTGTGCATCAGGTAAATTGCCTGGGTGACGGTTAATCCCTTCAAACATGCCCGTTATGCATGAAATACCCTCTTCGTTTGCCCGTTGTTCGGTTATTCCGGCAGTTCCGAATCCGGTGTCGCCAATAGCGGTAGAATAAATGGCAATCGTGCCACTAAAAGTTTTTACCACCTGCAGATCAAACAGGTTCATACCGGCGATGCGGGCTTCAGCACAAGCCGTTGAGGCAAGCATAGTGGGAACACGGCGGCGGGTAACAAAATCGCGTTTCTGAGCGCAGTCACCTACAGAAAATACATCGGCATGATGGGTGCGCATATATTCATCAACCGCAATAAAATTATCTTCATCTACCTGTATGCCTGATTTTTTGGCCAGTTCGGAGTTGGGTTTGTATCCGATGGAGAGCACTACGGCATCCATTTCAACTTTTTGACCGTCTTCCAGTTCAATGGCTTCCACTTTATCGGCCCCTATTACTTTGCTGATTCCTTTGCCTGTAATCACGTTTACACCACGGGCAACCAGCATTTCGTGAATTTTTTCGGCAATTTCAGGGTCAAATGCAAGCCCAAGGATATGGGGCATTTTTTCAATAAGCGTGACATTGTAGCCATGTTTGGTAAGTTCATCTGAAAGTTCAACACCAATAAAACCGGCACCAATAACAGCAATGTTTTTGGCTTTGCCCAACCGGGTTTTCATTTCGTCAAGGTAGTTTCGGTCTTTCGGAATAACAAAAACATTTTGTAAATCTGCGCCTTGAAGCCATTTGGGTTTCATAGGAGTAGATCCGGTGGCAACTACCAGTTTCCGATAGCTGATTTTTTCACCGCTTGCAAATAAAACCTCTTTTTTATCGGTATGAATTTCAACAGCTTCATCCACCAGGGAGGTAATTCCGTTTTTCTGCATCATGGCATCAACGGGCATCAGATTTTTATCGGTACTTTCAAGCGTACCAAAAATATAAGGAATGCCACAGGGAACCATCATATCCTTTTGTTTCTTTACAAGGATAAATTCTTTATCGGGCCAGTGAGCCTTACCTGTTAATGCAGCAACCATACCGGCAGCACTACCACCGATTATTAAAACATCTGTACTTTTCATAAGGGCAGGAGTTAAATTGTTTCTAAAGCGTGTTTTAAGTCATTGATGATGTCATCAACATCTTCGATTCCAACTGAAAATCTGACCAGGTCGTCGGTGATACCTGCGGCAAGTTTATTTTCATGGCTAACAGCAGCATGAGTCATAGAAGCCGGATGCTGAATGAGTGTTTCAACACCGCCCAACGAAACAGCCAAAATGGCCAGATGCACATTGTCCATGAGTTTTTTGCCTGCTTCATATCCTCCTTTAAGGCCAAAGCTCATCATGGAGCCAAAACCTTTCATTTGTGTTTTTGCAAGTTCATATTGAGGATGAGATTCCAGTCCCGGGTATTTTATCCAGGCTACTTTGGGGTGAGATTGAAGAAAACGGGCAACTTTCATGGCATTTTCCTGGGCACGTTCAATGCGGATAGCCAGCGTTTTAACGCCTCTAACAACCATAAAAGCCTGGGTGGGATCCATGTTGCATCCCATGTAAACCATTGAGTGCCTGATTTTTTTGTACAGGTCAGGGTCTTTTGCCACAATTACGCCTCCAACGATATCGGCATGGCCATTGATAAATTTGGTAATGGAATGCAACACCACATCAGCACCCAAATCAAGTGGTTTTTGCAGATAGGGTGAGCAGAATGTATTATCTACAACCAAAAGAAGGTTATGCTCTTTGGCAATTTTCGCACAGGCTGCAATATCCGTAATTTCCATGGTTGGATTTGCAGGAGTTTCTATATACAGCACCCTGGTGTTGGGTTTTATGGCTGCAATGATATTTTCGGGTTTTGAAGTATTTACAAATGTTGCTTCTACATTAAAGCGTGAGAAATCCTGTTCTAGCACACCTCTGGCGGGGCCATAAACGGCATCGGAGCTTACGATGTGACTTCCGGCACCAAGCAAGGCCATGTAAACGGTACTTACGGCTCCCATTCCTGAGCTGGTGGCAATGCCGTCGTACCCGTTTTCCAAGGCGGCAATATTCTGCTCAAAAGCACGGATGGTTGGATTTCCAATGCGGGTGTAAATGTATCCGTCGCTTTTTCCTGAAAAGCAATCTGCCCCATCCTGCGCACTTTTAAATTTAAAGGTGGAAGTCTGGTAAATTGGAACTGTTGCACTTCCAAACTCGTCATCAAATGCTCCAGCATGAATCAGTTTGGTGTTGAATCCTTTGTCATTCGTATTCATTTTTTGTAGTATTAGGTTAAAATTCAATTCCCTTGCGGGCTTCAATTCCGTTATGGTAGTAATGTTTAATTTCAGTCATTTCGGTCACCAGATCGGCTATTTCAATAAGTTCAAGCGGAGCATAACGCCCCGTCAAAACAATCTCCATATTACAGGGTTTGGTTTTCAGGATTGAAATAAGTTCTTCTGTTTCGAAAAGATGGTAGTACAACGCAATACATACTTCATCGAGGATTACCAGATTGTATTTGTTTTGAACGATAATATCAGCCACTTCTGCCAAACCTTTTCGTGCCGCTTCGATATCATTTTGAGTTGGCTTATGCTCAATAAAGCAATCCAACCCGTATTGTTTTAGTTCAATTTCCGGGATTCGCTTGATTGATT
This sequence comes from Lentimicrobiaceae bacterium, assembly GCA_020636745.1. Classification (NCBI taxonomy): domain Bacteria; kingdom Pseudomonadati; phylum Bacteroidota; class Bacteroidia; order Bacteroidales; family Lentimicrobiaceae; species Lentimicrobiaceae bacterium. Next base: position 90,782 of record JACJXH010000002.1, read on the forward strand.
CGAGTTCAGCATAATGCATTCCTTTTACAAACTGGGCTATAAAAATGCGCATGCCATTTCCGGCGGCCCTTAATGCGAGGCCAAGAGCGGCAGTGGTTTTACCTTTGCCGTTGCCGGTATACAATTGAATATAGCCTTTCATTTTATTTTTTATTGAGCATCTTAGCAGCTGAAAATGAACAAATCCATCAACTTCAGGCGTTGTCAGATTTCTCTGAGTTTCCCACTCTTAAAAGATTCGTATGCTTGCTTCAGGGTCAATTCCTGCGCATCAGCAAATATTTTCATATTCAGGTGTTTAAGGGCATTTGAGGCGTGTTCACCCGGGCCATTTCCGGTAATCAGCACATCGGGTTTCAATTCAAAAATCCGTTGCGATGTAGCTGTGCCTGCTCCATGTGCATCGTTCTTCACGGCACTGTTATCATGTCCTGTTAAATTCTGCCGTTCTTCATCATAAATTACAATGTATTCTGTTCTGCCAAAACGTGGGTCAATCATTGATTCCCAGTTAGTTCCTGTGGCGGTGAATGCTATTTTCATTTTTTGAGGTTTTAATCATTTACCAGCTGTTTTATTTTATTCCAGCTATCTGTCAATGTGTTTTTTAACTGTCCGTTATCAAACTCTACAATGGTTTTTCCTTGCGTCATAGCTTTGGTAAAGTTTTCATCATAGGGCAAGTCGCTGATGTGTGCAATATTTTCACGGGTAAGAAATTGTTTGATTTCGGCGGTTTTTGCAGGGTTCACATCTGCTTTGTTGATGATGCAACCAGCTTTGATTCTGAATTTTTTTACCAAATCGTACACGCGCTTTAAATCATGAAGACCCGAAACTGTAGGTTCGGTAACCAAAACAACGTAGTTTGATCCGGAAAGAGATGACAATACAGGGCATCCCACACCCGGAGGTCCGTCTATCAACACTATTTCTCTTCTTTCTTCAAGGGCTATTTCTTTGGCTTCGTCTTTTACTTTAGCAACAAGCTTTCCCGAATTATCTGCTCCTATTCCCAGCTTTGCATGCACCATTAGGCTTCCGGTTTTGATGTTGGAAATATACCATTGTCCTGCAAGACGTTCCCTGTTGACAATAGCTTTCGTGGGGCAAATACGGGCGCAATAACCGCAGCCTTCGCAGCTCAATGGATCAATAATGTATTGTTTATTTCTCAATGAGATGGCGTCGAAACGGCATATATTGATGCATTTCCCGCAGCGGGTACATTGGCTTTGATTGATATTTGCGATTTGTCCACTATAAAAATCTTCGGTAACATCCACCCGGGGTTGCATCAGCAGGTGCATGTCGGCAGCATCCACATCGCAATCGGCAACCACCACACTGGTGCCAGCCAATACTGCAAATGAAGCTGTGATGGATGTTTTTCCGGTACCGCCCTTGCCTGAAATTACCACTATCTCCTTCATGCTCTTCCCTCCTGTATTGATAAGGTGCAATAATGGATGATGCGTGCCAGTGCTTCGCTTATGGCCGGAAAATGTTGATAAATAAGCTTGCCTGATGAGTATAATTCTGCTATTTGCCGACTGTTGGGGATTTTAGCCAATACAGGTATGTTTTCTTGAATACAATAATTGTTGACTGCATCATTGCCAATCCCATCGCGATTGATGACCACTCCGAATTTCTTATTTAAACTTCGCATGGTTTCAACGGCCAGACTTAAATCGTGAAGGCCAAAAGGGGTGGGTTCGGTAACCAGTATCACAAAGTCCGCATCTTTGGTGGCTTCCAGCATCGGGCAAGAAGTGCCGGGTGGTGAGTCAAATATGGCTATACGGATATGACCATACTTTTCAGCACTGTATTTTTTTGTATGAGCAATTGTAGAAACTGCTTGCTCCTCTCCAATATCGAGGCGGCTTTCTACCAGATGAAGTCTTTCTGCCTGAAAATCGCGCAACATTCCTGTTCTTTTGGATATCATTGGCAAAGCAGCAGCCGGGCACAATTCAGAACAGGCATAACAGCTGTGACATAGTTCAGGAAATACAATAATGGAAGGGCCAAGCTGAATGACTGCATGATATTGACATACTTTCTGGCACAAGCCGCACAGCGTACACAATTCAGCATCCCAATGTGGTATCATTTTTAAGTTTTCCTCTTCATGTTTAAGAGAGCTCTCTATAAACAAACCGCTATTGGGTTCTTCAACATCCAAATCGACCAAAAGCACTTCTTCCTGCTCGGCAATGAAAGCGGCAAGATTGGTGGAAAGGGTTGTTTTGCCGGTGCCTCCCTTGCCGCTTGCTATGGCTATTTTGAAGGACTTTTGGTTAGTCATACGATAGTCTTGTTTTCTCGTCGGTAAGCGTTGGCTGAATGGCTTTTTGTAAAAATGGTGTTTCCCAGGTCGTCATATGACTATGCGTGATAAAGTATTTTTGTGGAATAGGATGCGTTCCGAAAATGACTTTCATCCCGTATTTTTCGGGGATAAACTTTGCAAAATGCTCCATATACGGGCATGGAGGATATCCCACTAAAAATCCGGTGGCAAAATGAACATGAGTTACACCATTTTTACGCATTTCTTCGGGCGCATATTCAATATTTCCACCCGGACAGCCACCACAGGTCGTATATGCTGCCAATTCAATTTCATTGTCGCGATAAATGGCAAAACCACCTTCTTTCCTTTGAAATGCCCTGAAACATTTACCACCTGCACAAGATTGGTATCTGTTGCAAATGATTATGCCTACTTTAATTTTTTCTGTCATCATCATTTATTTGCCAATGGCCGGGCAACTGGCATTATTTTGCACAGGCCTGGGTTACAGCAGTAGAAATTTTAACAATTGTGTCCATGACCATGATGGCCTTCATCACCATGATGATCGCAGTAGTTGGCATTCAGGTTCAGCTTGCCGCTTAAAAACTGATTTACCAGATTTGTTGGCGTATCAACCGGAGCACCTACAAATACATTGACCCCGGCTTCGTTAAAGAGGTTTACCGCCATAGGTCCCATACCTCCCGCAATTACATCAGTAGCGCCATTAGAGGCAACCCAACGAGGGAATGTTCCGGGTTGGTGTTCAGGTGGATTCATCATGGTAATATTGGTAATGGTATCTGCTTCAACATCAACGTATGCAAATGCCTGGCAATGTCCGAAGTGTTCTGATAGTAAATTCCCAACCATTGGAATTGCAATTTTTTTCTTTGTCATTTTTTGGTTTGATAAAATTGATTAGTTGTTTGATTATTTTGAAAGACAGTTTGTTATGAATCAATTGAACTTTGACCACCTCTGAAACGGTTTTGTCTGCCAAGGCCACGTCCGCGTCCGCGACCGAACCCTCTTCCCATTCCCATTCCCCGGCCAGGCATTGATTCCGAAGGGTTTTCAGTTATTTTGTTTTCCGGAATTTCGTTGTCTGTTTCAGGGTGTTTTTTCAGATTTGCTCCAAAGTTTGTACAACGCCCCATTCTGCGTCCGGTCATTGGACCTTGTCCTGTAGGACCTTTATGATTTAATCCTGGCATACTGACCTCCTTTTTGAATTAGTTTGTACTATTTTAAATCGGTTTTAAGTCTCTTTCCTTTACCGCTTCCTCCGCCGGAATGTTTCTTTTTGCCCATTCCTTTGCCCAGTTTGGCTAATTTTTCATCAGCATCAGCTTCGCTGCATCTTCCCAGTTTTCGGCCTGTTTGGGCTCCTTCTCCTTCAGGACCGGTTCCGTCAAGTTTTGGCATTTTTATTTTCCTCCATGATTTAACATATCAATCATTTGCTGTACTTCCTTTGAAGTATCCCTGATTACAATCATTTGGATTTTAAGGCTGTCGAGCAGGGGTTTGATTTTTTGCCCGAACTCATAGGCTATTATTATAGAAACATTGCGGGTTGCGAGTAACTGTACCGAAGCTGAGCCGGCTCCTTCTTCCAGATTTTTGTTAGGATTGGGAATAAACTCCATGGCATGGGTTTCGGTATCGTATACCACAAAATAGGCTGAACGCCCAAAGCTTGTATCTAAGACTGATTCCAGTGTGTTGCCTTTAGAAGCTATCGCAATTTTCATGATTTTCCCTTTATTAGTCAGCGTTTCTTTTTCTCATCATCAGGCTTCCGCAATTCTGACATTTTACGCTTTTGCATGGATTCCCGGCCTGGTGTTCCTGTTGGTAGCCGCATTGAGGACATATACAGGCGTTATCGTAAATCTTTGTTGTGTCCTGAATTGATTCTTCGTTGTAATCAAATTGTTTGATTTGATGACTTCCACACAAAGGACAATTAAGCAATGCAAAATCCTTGTGCGGATTGTTGAAAAAACAATCGCAGGCATGGCATTTGTACCAGTCGCTGTCGAAGTAAACTTTTCCTCCTTCAATGGCGATCTGAGCTCCTTCAACAAATGCCCTCGCAATTTTTTGAAGGGCTGATGCATAAATGCGGGTAAATGTGGGCCTGGATACTCCCATCATCACCGAAGCCTGTTGATGGTTCAGCTTGTCATAATCGCTAAGGCGCAAAGCTTCATACTCTTCAAATAACAGATTGACAGGTTCTCCGGCCTGGTTATCCGCTCCTAAACCATATGGCTTAAACCCCTTGATAATAGGGGGATTTGAAATTTTTCGAATTCTTTTAAGTCTGGGCGACATATAAAATAAGCTATTGTTCGCTACAAAGATAATGAACAATAGCTCAAATGAAAAATATTTCTGCATATATTTGCCAAAATATTTTTCAGGATGGAGAAAAAGAAAGATACATCAGAAACCAGACAATGCAGAGTAATACTTCCCGGCTTGTTAAACGATCAGGGTATTTTATTTGGCGGAACTGCTATGCAATGGATGGATGAGGTGGCTTACATTACGGCTACGCGTTTTTCTAGAATGCGGATGGTGACGGTTTCAGTTGATAAGGTTAATTTTAAATTGCCGGTTCCGGCAGGAAAAATTGTTGAAATAATTGGCAGGATAAGGAATGTAAAATGTGTTAAGATTGAAGTCGGGGTTGAGTTGTATATGGAAGATAAATATGCAGGAATGAGACAACTTGCGATGGAAGCTCTGTTTACTTTTGCGGCTGTAGATGCCAATCACAAGCCTGTTTTGATTGATTACAGAAAGAGTTGCAATGTCCGGCATGTAGAGGAACCGGTTGAGGTATCTGTTTCAGTTTGAAAATGTTTTTCAAAAAAAAACATCCTTGCTGTAAGGCAAGGATGTGTACAATAATTATAAATTTCTGAAAGGAAGTATAATATATGTTCAGCTGAATTATTGTTTGACGAATTTTTTTGTAGCAAGGCTTCTGGTTCCGGCAACCAGGTTACAAAAGTACAATCCAGGAGATAGAGAAGAGGCGTCAAACTCCAGTTCCCCTTTCTTTTCATCAACTGGCATCGAAAGCACAACTCTTCCGCTCAAATCAGTTATAACTACTGCTGCTTTTCCATTGAAATCAGGCAGGGTGTAAGTTAGTTTGATTTTATTGGCTGAAGGGTTAGGCCAAAGTTCTGAAATAAATGGCAGCGTTTGCGTGTTCGGAGAATGCATGCCGGTTGTTATATCCAGAATAGAAACGCTTAAATCATCAAATAGGAAACCATCATCCACTGTGTTTCCATCGGTGCGCAGGGTAAACCTGAGTTTAATATCACGGCCGGCAAATTCACTGATGTTTATCTCTTCATGAACCCATTGGTTCATGATTCCATCATAAAGTGGTTGTCCGGCTGCCTGATTATAATTGCCGGTTTTTGTGTATTTTCCTGAAAGAGGAGTCCAGGTGCTTCCGTTATTGGTTGATATTTTTACCTGCACATAATCATACCCCTGTTCAATCCTCCATCGGGCATAAAAACTGAGCATGGCAAGCGAAGCATTTTGCAACGAGATATCGGATGTGAGTGTGATGGAGCTGTTGGCATTATTGCCATAGTTGCCTGCAGGCGAGTCGGCGATAGAATAAGGCGCTGAATAGGGCAGGGTGCTGTATAAGCCCCAGGCTCCTGTCCAGTTTTCAACATCCGGAAAATCTTCAAAAAAGACGACAACTGGAGTTCCATAATATTTTTGAATGGTATCGCGGGTAATATAGTATCCGTTGTCGATGGCCAGTACATAACGAATGGTATCGCCATTCTTGATATTGTCGTTAAGTGTCACTGAAATCGAATCTATCTTTGTTTCAAGCAAAGCAAGACTTCCAAATGCTACCGGTTCGCCAACGGCAACAAAATCTTCGCCCAGAGGTTCAACCGAAACCGTAAAATTGCCTTCGGTCTGGCCTAAACGGGTGAGGGCAAAATCAATGTTAAACTGTTTTTCAGGGATAATGAGAGGAGTTCTGTCTTCAATTTCAGCATAACTTCCCGAAAAGCGGGCTGCCAGCAGGCTTTGCAACATATTTTCCTGGCAAAGCGGAATAATACGCGATGCCAAAGGCCAGAAACCATCACTGCTTCCGCCGCATTCCGGCGTATAGGAAAGAATTTTGTTTTTTGTGGTTTGTTCTCCGTACATCCAGTCGTCGGATCCTCCGTTTGACGGATAAATGGTGGTACTTCCCGGTCCGTAAGTGTATTTGTTGTCGGCTGTCATTCTGCGTGAATATTCAAACAGCACATTATCGTCCGGACAAGCATCAGAAATATAGCCCCAGGGATAGAGCAGCAGATTGCTGTATGAATGGTAATTGAGTGCAATTTTGAAATTGTGACTTTCACAGAATTCCTTCATTATTTGAGTTTCAGGCTCTGAAAAACCTGAAAGTCCACGGTAAGTTTCATCACTGGGGTATGGAGATGAGCCTTCATCATCGTAGCCCCATGCAAAGCCATAATTGCGGTTCAGGTCAACACCAAAAGTTCCGTCGCCATTATTGCGGCGGTTTTTACGCCACATTCCGCCCCCGTTTGGACTGGTTGTAATATTATGCTGATAACCATCAACGTTTACAATCGGAACAAAGTACATTTCTGTATTGTCAATCAATTGTTTAATGTCAGGGTCAGTATTATAATGCTCGAGAATATAATACATATAAAACAGAAGGTGCTGCATGCCGATTGGTTCACGGGCATGATGCATACCCGTATAAAGCACCTGAGGTTCATCTTCTGCTTCGTTTGGATTGTCAGATATCTTTACATAATAAACCGGCTCGCCCAATGTGGTTGATGTTGATGAAATGGGCTGCTTTACAGTGATAAGGTCGGGATATAAATCAGCCATATGGTCAAGGTGCGTATAGCATTGTTGAATGGTACTGAATCCGCCACAAGAACCTAATTCAAAATCGTAAGGCACTTCGTAGTCCGATGCTTCACGCATGGCTTCCTGCTTAAGCTGTCTGATGTCGATGCCTTCATTGCGTTTGGCATACCAGTCTGATAAATCTTCAACCAAAACCTGCGTTTCGAATCCAAGTTCCTGAAGTTTGCGATAATCTCTCTCAGGAATTTCAGCCTGATAATAGTTTTCTTTACTGTTGTAGAAACCTGCATCGGTTGAAATACCAGCCTTTGAAAGCCTGGTAATATCTCCACTTTTCAGCTGTATTTTAACCCTCAGATATTTTCCGTTCTGAGCAAATGTCATGGCTGAAATCATCAGCAAAAGAGATAAAAGCGTAATTATTTTTTTCATAAATGGAAAGTTAGGCCACATCTACATGGATGCACAAACGTACATATTTTTTGTGAAAGAATGTGAATGTGATGGAATCTTAAAACCGATAAAGCATAAGTATGCATGAAACTTTATCCGAAAGGAAAAGAAGGAGTTTGGTGTTTAACCCTGCCATCACTTCCCTTCTTTTTGAACCAATTCTCTTTTATTTTGTTATTCAACTACTTGCATGACTATTAAATTCAGCTACTACAGAGGTTTTCCGGATGGGTATTGGGATGAAAGCCTGAAAACGCCGGCAGCAATTTTATCTCCCTTCAAATTTATTACTTATCTTTCCATTTATAACGAAACCATATTTCAACATATTTCCATATGCAGGAAACTCTCGTTTATAAGCCCGAAAATCATATCCGCATTGTTACCGCTGCTGCGCTTTTCGACGGGCATGATGCTGCCATCAATGTGATGCGCCGTATTTTGCAATCTTCTGGTGTTGAAGTCATCCATCTGGGACATGACCGTTCCGTTCAGGAGGTGGTGCAATGTGCCATTCAGGAGGATGTACAGGCAATTGCCATTACTTCCTATCAGGGAGGGCATATGGAGTATTTCAAGTACATGTTTGATTTGCTGCACGAAGCCGGTTGTGGCCACATTCAGATTTTTGGCGGCGGTGGTGGTGTAATCCTGCCTCACGAAATAGAAGAACTGCACAGCTATGGCATTGCCCGTATTTATTCGCCTGATGATGGCCGTACACTTGGACTTCAGGGAATGATCAACGACTTGCTCCAAAAAGCCGATTTTCCGGTGGGTCATGTTGATGGAATTTTGCCTGATGATATACGCAAAGGAGATACCGGGGCCATTGCCTCATTGATTACAGCAGCTGAGAATAATCCTGAAAGCATTAAAGAACTTACAAATATTCTCCGAAAGGACTGTAATCAACCATCCAGCCCTGTGTTGGGCATAACCGGAACCGGAGGTGCCGGAAAATCTTCGTTGGTTGATGAACTGGTGAGGCGCTTTCTTCAGTCAAACCCCGGAAAGAAGATGGCTATCCTGTCGGTTGATCCCACCAGGCGTAAGAGTGGAGGTGCGCTGCTCGGCGACCGCATTCGCATGAATGCCATTCATACACCCCGCGTTTATATGCGTAGTATGGCTACCCGCCAGGCCAATCTTGCCTTGTCAAAATACATCAGCGATGCTGTTTGTATTGTTAAAAATGCCGGATTTGACCTGGTTATACTCGAAAGCTCGGGCATTGGACAGAGTGATACCGAAATTGTGGATTATGCAGACATTTCACTTTATGTAATGACACCAGAATATGGTGCTGCTTCGCAACTGGAGAAAATTGATATGCTCGATTTTGCCGATGTAATTGCCATCAACAAATCGGATAAGCGTGGTGCTGCTGATGCTTTGCGTGACGTAAAAAAACAATATGCCCGTAATCATAAACTCTGGGAAACTGATCCTGAAGCCCTGCCTGTATTCAGCACCATGGCTTCGCAGTTTAATGATGCAGGGGTTAATAAGCTTTATGATCACCTTGCCGGGTTGATGAATGAAAAGTCTGGTACCAAGTTTAAATCTAACTTGATTTCGCCAGATGATGGCCAAGGGCGAAGCCAGATTATTCCGTCCTCGCGTACCCGATATTTATCGGAAATAACCGAAACGGTTCGTGCATATAACAAACAGTCGGAGGCGCTTGCGAAAATGGCCGCTGAATTACAGTCTGTTGAAAATTCAATCTTACTATTTGAAACTGAGTCGGTAGAAGTGCCGGAAGTGTTAAAAAGAAAATCGGCTGCATTACGACAATTGCTGGGCGAAGAAAACCTGAAAATACTCGAAAACTGGGAAGCCAAGAAAAAGGCATACCGTGATCCGGAGTATGTGTTTTCAGTTCGCGGAAAAGAGATTAGGATTGAAACGCATACACAATCACTTTCCCATTCAAAAATTCCTAAAATCAGCATGCCCGGGTATTACAGCTGGGGTGATATTTTAAAATGGACGCTTCGCGAAAATGTTCCGGGCGAATTTCCTTTTGCTGCCGGAGTTTATCCCTTTAAGCGTGAAAATGAAGACCCTACGCGTATGTTTGCCGGGGAAGGAAGCCCCGAAAGAACCAACAAGAGGTTTCATTATGTTTCTGCCGGAATGCCTGCCCGCCGCCTTTCAACGGCATTTGATTCAGTAACCTTATATGGAGCCGACCCCGATATCCGACCTGATATTTACGGGAAAATTGGCAATGCAGGGGTTTCAATAGCCTGCCTCGATGACGCCAAAAAGCTCTACTCTGGTTTTAACCTGGCCGATGCTGCAACCTCAGTAAGTATGACTATTAATGGACCTGCTCCTACCTTGGTGGGTTTTTTTATGAATGCCGCTATTGATCAGCAATGTGAACTCTACATAAAACAACACGGTCTTGAAACAGAAGTTGTGACTAAAATTGCGCAGATTTATCAAGAACGGGGAACTGTTCGTCCCGCTTATCAGGGCAACTTGCCCGAAGGCAACGATGGGCTGGGACTGATGTTATTGGGCGTAACAGGAGATCAGGTATTGCCGGTTGATGTTTACCAGAAAATTAAAGCTGATACCATTGCTAAAGTCCGGGGTACTGTTCAGGCTGATATTCTGAAAGAAGATCAGGCACAAAACACCTGTATATTCTCTACCGATTTCTCATTAAAGGTAATGGGCGATGTTCAGGAATACTTTAATCTTCATCAAATTAAAAATTTCTATTCAGTATCCATTTCAGGTTATCATATTGCCGAAGCGGGGGCCAATCCCATAACCCAACTGGCATTAACTCTGGCCAACGGTTTTACTTATGTGGAATACTATCTTTCGCGGGGAATGAAGATTGACGATTTTGTGCCAAACTTTTCTTTCTTTTTTTCAAATGGAATTGACCCTGAATATGCCGTGCTTGGAAGGGTTGCACGGTTAATATGGGCTAAGGCCATGAAGCTGAAATATGGAGCAGGTGAACGGGCACAGATGCTCAAATATCACATTCAGACTTCGGGACGATCATTACATGCACAGGAGATTGGGTTTAATGACATCAGAACAACGCTTCAGGCTCTTTATGCCATTTACGATAATTGTAATTCATTGCATACCAATGCTTATGATGAAGCGATAACCACCCCTACCGAAGAATCTGTTAGACGGGCAATGGCTATTCAGCTCATTATTAATCATGAGCTTGGGCTGGCAAAAAATCAGAATCCACTGCAGGGGGCTTTTGTCATTGAAGAACTTACCAATCTGGTAGAGGAAGCTGTAATGGCTGAATTTGACCGGCTTACCGAACGCGGTGGTGTGTTAGGGGCCATGGAAACCATGTATCAGCGCAGCCGGATTCAGGAAGAATCGCTCTATTATGAAAAGTTGAAACATGACGGCACCCTTCCTATTATGGGTGTCAATACCTTTCTTTCCCCGGAAGGTTCGCCAACCGTAATTCCTGCAGAAGTAATTCGCTCTACCCGGCAAGAAAAGGATTATCAGGTGCAAATGCTGCAACAGCTTCATAAAACCTGGGCTTCTGAAGCGGAACAAGCGCTCAGGCAATTACACCATACGGCGGCCACTGGCGGAAATGTGTTTGAATCGCTGATGGAAGCTGCCAAATACTGCTCACTTGGTCAAATAACCAATGAACTGTTCAGGGTAGGAGGACAGTACCGAAGGAACATGTAGGGTTATGAAGTGCTAATGATTCCTGTAAAGCTAAAAATACCATCCAAGGTTGATATAACCAATTGTTTTATTGGTTTGAGGGCTGTATGAAAATGTGAGCTCAATCGGCCCTAACAGTGAAAGGTATCCAAGGCTTAAACCTGCCCCAATAACAAAATTGTCATCGATGGTTACAAGGTTGAGTTTCTCTAAATCAAAGTCATAAACGGCTCCGTTTACCAGTGCCGAAGTGTAAAGGCTGTTCCCCAGCGAATATTGAAGTCCAAACGCACCTGAACATACTGAATTGGTGATAACTTCGTATTCATTCAGCCCTGTAAATATAAATTGCTTGTCCAGAAAGTTATTGGTTCCACCCATGTTAAAACTATTGATGAAACTTTGATCGTAATTAAAATTGTAACCACTTTGAAGCCGTATGATTTGTGTCATTCGTTTTCCCACAGGAAGATATTTTTCCCACGAAAAAAGTGCCTGAATAAAGTTTTGAATTTCTATATTCATTGTACTTAGCGATACAATTTCGCCATTATAGTTTTTAACGTCAAATTTGGGAGTTTGACCATGAATAAGGCTTGTTTGAAAACTGATTTTCTGGCCCGATAACGGAAATGCATTCCTGTTCAATGAATGATAGTTCCATTTGAAAAAAGTTTCAAAACCGGTGTTATGACCTTCTACTGATTTGTCACTGATGATTTTAGGTTTTAATTCGTGATAAAAGAAGGAGGTACCGATGCTTAAAAAACTGTTTTTCCCCGATAAAGCATTGATGGAAAGCCCAATCTGGGCTCGGGTTTGAACATACTCATAAACAGGTCTGAAATTATCATAAACCGGAAAGTTAAGACGAAAACCGTTCCCATCAAAAGCGAACCAGTGCTTTTGCTTATTGCCCAAATAATATGAAATTCCTGCTTTAAAGGCTGGATTTTCACCAATTAATACTTTGGTATTTGCTTTGGCATTGTTGAATAAAAACCTGTTTGATTGCCAGCCAGCAATCAATCCAACCCCGGTGAAGGAGGAAAAGTTGATGGCTGCCAGCAAACCATTGGTCGGTTTTTCATCTACATCAACGGTTAATATTACATGATCAGGGTTAGGTGCGACAGATAAGGAATAGTTTACCCTCACAAAATAAGCTGTAGCAAAAAGCCGGTTTATTTTACTGGTAAAATCTTTTGATTGCAGCGTGTCACCTTTATGAATGTTAAGTTTATTATGAATAAAGTGATCGCTAAGAATTTTGTTACCTTCAATAACGACTGAATCTACAACGTATTGTTTTTGAATTAATGTAGTGTCACGACTTGATTTGGGTTGATTTAAGGTTTTTAAGTTTTCAGCCAGTTGAATCAATGGTACAAGTTGTTTACGTGCAGCAATTTTCCCTCGTTCAATAATTTCAGCAGCGTTGGTAAAACTTGCGGCTGTAAATCCGGTTAAATCAGGTTCAATATAAATGTCAGTTAATTTATAATCATTAATAAAGTTATGGGCATCAACATAAAATCCCATCTGATAAAGGATATCAACAGGAGTGTTGAGTTGGTCTGAAGCCTGCAGCCCTTGCGATACATTTACTCCAATCACAAAATCGGCACCAAGATCTTTAGCGACGCCAACCGGAAAATTCTGAACTACACCTCCATCAATCAGTTTCTTGCCGTCTCTTATAACAGTGGTAAAAACAGAAGGGATGGCCATTGATGCCCTGATGGCACTTGTCAGATTCCCATTTTTCATCACAACCGGCGTCCCTGTGGCAACATCAGTAGCTACACAAGCGAACGGGACAGGGAGTTGCTCAAAATTGCGGGTTTTATAAACAGGTAGAAATATTTCGTTCAGTGTATTCCATAGTTGTTGTCCTTCAATAGCTCCGGTAGGTAATTTAATTTTTCCGCTTTCTACTGATAATTCAATGATATTATTTCCTGAGTTGTTTCTGTTTTGAGGTGGAATATATAATAGTGACGGTCTCGGGGAAAAGAGTGACTCCCAGTCTATATTGGTGGCAAATTTTTCAATTTCATTCGCAGAATAACCTGCAGCGTACATTCCACCTATAATACTGCCCATGCTGGTTCCGGTAATCACTCTGACTTCTATTCCCAGGCTGTCAAGAATATGAAGAACTCCTATGTGAGCAAGACCTTTGGCGCCACCGCCACTTAAAGTGAGGCCGGGTTTGAGAGGATGCATTGTATGATAAGTAGAATCATTTCCCAGGGCATTGGCATAATTAATAAGATTAAAGCTCAGGAAAACGACAAGAATTAACTTTTTTAAAATAAAGCGCATAATTAATTTGTTTATTGTATTCTGAAAATGCAGGTCAATCTTCAGAAATGGCAGTTTATCCTTTTTTTACCAGATGAAGTTCCAGATCATTCATTAGTCCTTCAAGGTTCCTTATTTTTGATAAATCGGCCTGAATGGCCAGTTGAATTCCGGCAATTTTTTTGACATTAGCCATCATTTCCGTGGCATTTTCATTGTCTTCGGGGCTGTGGAGGAGCAACAGATAATCTGCATGTTTATAATCAGGGCACATTTTACCGCCGGTATGATTATTTCCGATAAGGTAATAGTGTGTTCTAAGGCTTGATTCAAAACAAGCAAAGAGGGGATAAGTGTATTCTTTGGCTTCGCGCTCCATAAAAACCGGAAGATCGTCTGTTTTTGCCAGGTCAAGCCCGGCCGCCTGATTTATATAAAAAGCGAGCCGGTAATCGCGCAATGTACTGCTGATTGCGATAATGCTGAGTCCAGGATAAGAAGCCGGTGTACTAATGAGTTTCCTCTTTGCCATTGCGGTACTTTCGTGCAAATATAAGAAACTTAATTTGTTGTTTTTGAAGGCAGAAATAAACTTGTAATCAGCAATAATTGCATCCTGTCTGATACTATATGTCTTGCTGGCTTAGTTCGATGATTTTGGATTTCCGTTTATCCCAAAAAATTCAATAGCTTTCATTGCGGCATTTTGTTCAGCACCTTTAATAGAGTAGTCCTGTCCGGTGCCGGCGACTTCTTCATTAACACGAACATCAACTACATATTGCTTATGATATCCGGTGCCAACCTCCTGTATAACCGAGAATTCAATTGATTTTTTTTCACGCTGTGCCCATTCAATCAATTTACTTTTGAAGTTCACGTCGGTATTCATCAGCTCATTAAGGTCATAGTTGTTTTTTATTACCCTGTTTATAAGTACTTTGCGGGTAAAAGTGTACCCTTTGTCAAGATACATGGCACCAATAATAGCCTCAAAGGCATCTCCTTTAATGGAGCGGTAAACGTTATTTTTTTCCTGAGTGTGGATGATGAGCTGGTCAATTCCCAGGCGCAGTGATAACTTATTGAGCTGTGCCCGGCTCACAATTTTTGAGCGCATTTCTGTAAGGAAACCTTCGTCTTTATAAGGAAACATCCTGAAAAGGTAATCGGCAACGACATTACTCAGAACAGCATCGCCAAGAAATTCAAGGCGTTCATTGCTGACTCTGATACCATTGTGTAACTCTTCGGCTTGTGATTTATGCCTGAAGGCCAGTTTATACAAAAAAATATTTTCGGGATAGAACCCGAAAATATTTTTTATAGCTTCAAAAAAATGCTTTTCGTGAGAAAGGTAGAATCGAATCGGTCTTATTTTAATGGGAAGCACAGCTTATTCAACAAATTTCTTGAACAGAATAGATGCATTGTGTCCTCCAAAGCCGAATGTATTACTGATAGCCGCATTAACTGTACGGTTCACTGCTTTGTTGAAGGTAAAGTTCAGGGTATTGTTAATCTCCTCATCATCAGTAAAATGATTGATGGTTGGAGGGATAATATTGTTCTGAACGGCAAGGATAGTAGCTACAGATTCAATGGCTCCGGCGGCACCGAGTAAGTGGCCGGTCATTGATTTTGTACTGTTAATATTGATTTTGGGTGCATGTTCGCCAAAAAGAGCTGTAATGGCTTTTATTTCAGCTATATCTCCAAGTGGTGTCGAAGTTCCATGAGTATTGATGTGATCAATATCAGTAAAATTCAATCCCGATTCTTCAATAGCAGAAAGCATAGCTCTGCGTGCGCCGTCTCCATCAGGATGCGGGCTTGTCATGTGGTATGCATCGGCAGTAAGACCACTTCCGACAATCTCACAATAAATTTTGGCACCACGGGCAATTGCGTGTTCAAGTTCTTCAACTACCAGTGCACCAGCACCTTCACCAATTACAAAACCATCGCGGTCTTTGTCAAATGGGCGTGAGGCCGTTTGGGGATCATCATTGCGGGTTGAGATAGCATGCATCGCATTAAATCCTCCTACACCCGAAGCATTCACTGCAGCTTCTGAACCTCCGCAAACAAATGCATCGGCCTTGCCAAGTTTGATGTAATTGTATGCATCAACAATAGCATTGGCCGATGAAGCGCAAGCAGAAACTGTCGCAAAATTCGGACCGCGGAATCCATGTTTAATGGATATATGTCCGGCGGTAATGTCAGCAATCATTTTAGGAATAAAGAAAGGATTAAACCGGGGAGAACCATCTCCTTTGGCATAACTGCTAACTTCTTCCTGAAACGTAAGAAGGCCACCAATACCTGAGGCCCAGATAACACCAATACGGTCGAGATTGAGTTTTTCGGGTACTAGTCCGGCGTCGGCAACAGCCTCATCAGAACTAACCATACCGTACTGGGCGTAGGGATCGTACTTCCGGACTTCCTTCCTGTCAAAATGTGCCAGGGGATCGAAGCCCTTGACTTCGCATGCAAACTGAGTTTTAAACTTGCTTGCATCGAACCGTGTAATACGGTCAGCACCGCTTACTCCATTAATCAAACTGTTCCAGTATGCCGGAACAGTATTGCCTAATGGAGTAAGTGCACCTAGTCCTGTTACTACTACTCGTCGTAACTTCATTCAGGAATTTCCTTATTTAGTGTTGTTTTCGATGTAGGCAACGGCATCACCTACGGTGCCGATTTTTTCGGCCTGGTCATCGGGAATAGCAATGTTGAATTCTTTTTCGAATTCCATGATCAATTCAACAGTGTCCAGAGAATCTGCACCTAAATCGTTGGTAAAACTAGCTTCGGGAGTTACTTCATTTTCATCAACGCCAAGCTTATCAACTATGATAGCTTTAACTCTTGTTGCAATGTCTGACATTTTTTTCTCCTTTTTTGGTTTGAGGGTGCAAAGAAACAAATTATTCAAATACCAAGCAAAAAAATGTGTCTGACCTGCCTTTGTTATTTGCTTAAATGACAGTAAAACAATAATATAGACCAATCTAAATATGATACAAGTGTTTGTGCCCGGTTGGTTAAATGCATGTTATACAACATTCTACGGTTGAATAGACCAAAGTATTAAAATTGCCTTAAAATTTCATTTCTACAACTTTCAGTGGAGTGCTTTCTATGCTTTTCGAACCTAAATTATGATTCATGAGAGTTGTTTCAGGTTGTAAATAACAGAGGCCTTTTTACCATTGGTATTTATATCTGCTCACATTGATAAAACCAGTGATTCAGAGCATAATCATATTTTTTATATTTGTGATATTCAAAAAGATGACCTAAATTTGACTGATTCTGGTTTTCGCAAATGATATACATATGGCTACTTCTGTTGATAATCCATCCGGCAATCCAATTCAAAAGAAAAAGAAAAGAGGTTGCTGTTTTGGATGCCTTATCATTGTGTTGATAGTAATGGCTTTGATCTTAGGTGTTATCGGTTATTTCTGGTATCAAAGCTTTCCCAAAAAGTCGGCGGTTGAGAAAGAGTATCACAACATACCTGAATATTTCGAAAACTAACAGACTATGAAACATTTTTTATACACTTTCATCCTCGCTCTGTTATTTTATTCCGGTTTTTCTCAGGATGCTTTCCGGATTCATGTTCAACCTGGTAAAACCCTGCTTAGGGGCGATGGCGATGATTTTACGACCATTGTTGTTACTGCACGCAATTATGATGGGGAAATAATCCAATCTGTGAATGGAACTGTTAGTATTCGTGTTAGTTCGGGCTTTCCTGACGAGCTAAAATTCAGCATGAAGTCAGGAGTGGCCATGGTAAAGTTTACGGCTCCTATGTTTGGAACTCCTGTTAAATCGTCGCAGCGGATGGTTTATTTCATGTTTCGTTTCATGCAGAAATTTTTGGCCAGATCAGTTGGTTCTGCTGATTACCAGGCTAATCAGAAACTGGCCACTGATATAACACTTGAAACGTTTAAAGAAGGACTTAATCCTGTTGCACTTATTCCTCAGAAAGAGGGCGATAATTTCGTTTACATTGTTTGTGAATTAAATGGAATCAGGGGAAAGGCAAAGATCGAAATCAGCAAAGATACCGATGGCCGGAATGGAAACATTATCCCAGGGGTTTACTATGGACGTGATATTACCGGACAATCATCGTGGATACTTGATATTACCAGTGGTGGTGAAGGAACTTTTGGCGAAGCCTCAGCATCTGCCAGTGAATCCAATACTATTTTATTCACGAATGAGAATTTTACCGAATTTAATGATGCCATGGGTAAAATGGCCGGTATGACAGGGTTTAAGAAGGCTTATCTCGGACCGCCTGAAAAGGAAGCAAAGTATTACGAAAACTTTAATATTCGCGAAAACGGGATGCCCTCAGCCTATATGCCTATGCCCAACCACGGTGTTTTTGTTTATATTCCTCCTGTATTATTTGAATATGCCGGAACCCGAAGAGCGAATGAGAAGTCTGTTACGGAAGCTGAATTGGTTAAAACAGAGAAAACCGGTATTGTACTTAGCCAAGATAAAATTGTTGGTGATGGACGCAGCAGAACAAAAGCTGTTTTCCATTTTGAAGATGAAAACGGACAACCGGTAGGTGGAAAAAACGTGAACTGGTCTATACCACGCAACCTGAAAGTTCTGTCGGTGGAAACAGTAACCAACGCATCAGGGAATGCAGTTGCTGTAATTGAAGCTCCATTAATTAAGGCTACAGAGGAGAAAAGAGGAGAGAACACAAAGGGTTTATATGACAATTACGATCTTTTCTTATTGAAAGCCAGCTATGTTTCGTTAAAAGAAAGAACCGAAACAACCCAGACAGAACTTATGGTGTATAAAACGCTTGAACAGGACATGTTCATTCTTAAGCCTGGCATGGAGATGACGCCTTATAAGGTTTTGTTGCCTCAAATGGAATACTATAATCTTGAAAGCAGTATTTACGCATTACTTCCTGAAAGTTACCTCACTAGCCCTGACAAAAAAACGGCGGTCAACGATGCCGTTGTATTTCTGGCGAGCCGCAATTTTGATCGGGCTGAGTTTCAGAAGAAATTTGACCTGTTTTTTATGAATGACAGGGAAATGTTTATCCGGATGCTTGAAAATGAAAAGGGTGGGTATGCTGCCATTACAGATGCTGCCGGGAAATATAAGTTAATTGTGCGCGATTTTGAGGGTAAAATGCGGCTTTACTCAGGCGATTATGAGCGAAGACTCAGCCTTGAGCCGCTTGAGGCAAAGATTGCAGATCTTACGGGCAGGCATAAGGGTGCGCTTACCGAGGCGTTGAGCCTGCTTGCAGGTGGTGATACCGAAGTGATGTCATCTGAAGCTGCTGGTGAATCCTCTCTGAACCAGACCTTGCACGGCCTGGCATTTAAAGAGAAGGTTTTGGCTAAACTTTTAAACATGGAGCAGGAACTTTGTTCCGGAAATTACCAGGATGCTTTATTTATTCAGGAAAAGCTTCACATTATTGGTATGCTTATGACCAATATCAAGGGTTCATCAAGGTATGTCAGCGATTGCGCCAATGTATTTGGAGAGCAGGCTTATGAAGCCGTTAAATTTCTGGTGTTCTTTGCCGCCGAAAAATACAAGTTTAACGAAAAGATATTCAATAAACTGGCGAATACAGAGAACGCCCAAAAACTGAAGGCTGCTGGTATAGATTTAAGCGGTTATATTGACAATTCTTTAACTGGAATTTCAGAAGAAGTTGCCAAAAAAGGCAAGGCAACTGAGTTTTTGCTTGCGATAGTTGCCCAGATAAAGCAACTGCCCGGAGATGAGTATTATCGTCTGCTGGGGCATGCGGCCAATTATGCACTTACTGAAACACAGAAAAAAATGCTGGATGCAGTTGTTGATGCGGTGGTTTATTACAGTCCTACCCGTGGCATAATTGGCGATATGATTAAAAAACAATATTATGCCGGGCAAACATTGGAGGTGCTTAAATTACTGGAGCAGGATCCCCGTAAGGTACATGCGGTGTACGAACAACTCCAGCTTGCTCTGCGCGACAGGTCAACTGAAATCCGGGCGCAATATTCGAGTGTTGCTGCCTGGCGACTTAATCTGGACGACTTTAAGGCGTATACCGATCTTTTCGCTGATTTGGTGGCTAAGGGAGCTGTAATTATTTTTGATGCATACACTGTTAACTATGCTGCAATTGAAAAACATCTTGAATATATTGATAAAGCCAAGAATGTGCTGAATGCTGCTTATCACACATCAAGCCTGGCTTTGGAGTTTACCAGCCTGCGGAATCTCTGGGCAGAAAGTGATGCTGCCCTGATTTATGCAAATAAATGTATTGAGCAGGGCGTAATGAATCCGATTGCTGATAACAGCGAGTCATCTTTTACTCTTTTTCCTTCTGCCCTTGCAGAAAACGGTTCAACGATAAATATACTCAAAGGCGTGCCCGCTCTTTCTCCACAGGATTTAAAACTAACAGGTGGAAAGCTTCCTGCAAAGGTTTTGAATCAGTTTTACAACGGATTCGGCGCATTTAGCCAGTGGTTTCAACAAAACAAACAGGCATTGTCGTGGATGGCAGTGGCCTATCCTGAGCAGTTTACACAAATGAATAATGACCGAAATAGCTATGAGGATCGTTTGATGAGCATTACCACTATGGCTTTGGCTATTATCGGGAATCCTGCTGATGTGACTTTACAAACCGGGTGGAACAAACGCTCAGAGGCTTTGGTCAGTGCTTCAGTTAACGTTACAAAAGCTGCCGGGGCGGCCTCTGAAATAATATCAACGATGGAGGCCAATCCGCAGGTAAATATTAATCAGGCGAATGATACAGAAGCGAGATATGATAAGAGATTATTATATGCCGGGGTTGGCTTGGGTGGTTTGGCCGTACTTGTTGTCTTGTTTCTGGTTGTTCGGCGCAGAAAACGGCATAAGGTTGTGGTAACTTCCAATGCGCAACGCATTTCAAATCCATTGAATTCCTCAACTTCCATAGAGAGGCAGGCAAATGCGAATACTGTTATACCATCTGTTGAACAAGTGCATCAAAAGGTTGAAAGTAACCAGGAAAAGTTAAAATATTGCCCCAAATGCGGCAATCAACTTAAGAGGGATGCAAAATTCTGCAATAAATGCGGTTATCGGTTGGTATAAAAACCAATATCAGCCGGAACAGTGGTTGTACATACCAGTTGTTCTGTCTGCGCCGACTGATATGGGGGTGTAATGTGTGACCAGATTATTTATTTCTGATAGACAAAACGCTTCTGTATATCGAACCCAGATAATTCATCAGGCTTACATATCGGTTGGCTGCCGGAGCAATGAGCACTTTCCCTGTACCTGTAAAAGTATTGACAATCCCTTCACCTGAAGTCCACGATGAAAAGAGGCCTTTGGTTGCCTTGTTAACAGTGAATTGAATGCCGGCTGTACGGGCAACGGCAAATGATCCGTCAACAACGAGTTTATCATTATTTAGTACAATTTCTTCAAGCGGACCATTTGAAACAACAATCACTTTGCCTGTACCTGATACCTGAGTCTGGAAGAATCCTTCACCCGAGAATAATCCGGAAACAGCTTTGTTGGTCCACATTCCAACCTCAATGCCCATCTCTGAAGCATAATAAGCGCCCTTGTCCAAAATCCATTGCTCATTGTTAAGTTCAAGAATAGTAAACATCCCAAAACTTGGTTCAAGATAAACAGTGCCAGTTCCTTTTATGGTTGGTTTAAAGGCTGTTTCCTTGGTAACCATTGATTTTAGCAAGCCACCTGCCGAAGGCATTTTCGATTCTATTTCAAGATTTCCCAACATGTAATACATCGCCCCGGCTTCGCAGCGGATAGTGGCGTTCTGCATTTCTACCTTTACCATTTTCAGCATTTCTTTTTCTTCAATACTGAAATGAACTTTTGAAGGCAAGGTCTGAGCTGGAGCCTGATATGCCTGAGGTTGATTTACAGGTTGAGGTGCTGCCATTGTTTGTTGCACCGGAGGAGCAGCTCCGGCATCCTGTCGCGAACCGCATTCATGACAAAATACTGCTCCATCTTTAAGGCGTGTTCCACAATTTCCACAAAAAGCCATAATATGTAGTTTTTAAGTTTGCATTAGATTGCTGTACTGTTAAAATCCAAAATGAGCCTGCAATGCATAAGCTTCCTGAAGTTTGTTTGCAGGAACAGGCACTCTTATTTCATAGTTTTCAATGCCGGTTCGGGCCGGATATCTCATGTTAAACTGGAGAATGGCCGGGTGTTCAGTGGCGTTTAACTGAACGTGCTTAAGCCGGGCTCCGAGAATGTCCCAATTGAAATATGTTCCACCTACATAAACCGAGTTTTCTGAAACAATTACCAGAGCCGGACTCCTTAGCTTTTTTCTTTTTCTGAAATAAGGAAAGGTAAAAGCCGGAATTATCAGGAAAACTATAATTCCAAGGCAAATATAAAGCATCATTATATCCTTAAAAATGAGGCTTAATACGACACCTAGTACTCCTGAAATAATAGAAATCAGTAAAAAAGTGCCTTTGCTGATGGCTTTATCTTTGGCAAAATCAAGCGAGATAAAATCATTCCAAAGAGGCTTTTCAATTTCCCACCAGGCCAGATTCTGATCGCTCATAAGCATGTTGTCGAGCTGCCGGGCCCGATAGCGGTAAACCCCAATGACAACCAGGCCGCAGATAACCAGAAAACCGCAAATGGTAATGATAGCGAATCCGCCATCCATGCCATCGATGTTAAAAAAACCGGGTGTAAAACAGCCGAGTAGAAAGAGGAATGTAAAAACCGTCCATATTCTGACAACTCTCCACTGAAGATTAGGCGGTTTTGTTTGCATATCTGTTCAGTTTTTAATTATTCAGCCTCATAGCCCTCAATAACAACAAACCCTTTCTGGCCTGACTGTGAATTATAGGACCATGATTTATCATCAGAGACTGAAACTTTATAGTTGCCATCATCGAGCCTTATGTTTGGTTCGCAAATCCACTTGCCATTAGGGGTCCCGTCATCTCCGGCCGCCCCGCGCGCCTGCCATGGGCCAAATGTTTCTTTTTTGCGCTGCAGCGAAATAGTTCCCGGTTGAGCCCCTTTCCCCCAGTTGTGATGGTAGGTGGTAATTTTTGTGATAATAAATGCCTTGTCGAGTTTTAATTTGCTGGCAAAAAGTGGCCCGCTTTTGACATCATTGTTATTGTGTATGCTTAAAATTATCCTGCCCGTTTTGGCTCCTGTTGGTTTGATTTTAACCTTTAACGGTTCATTGTTCTGTACCGGAGGTTCTTGCTGTGGCTCAGTTTTTTGAGGTACAGTTGATTGTTTTTTCGGTGCAGGTTTTTTAGGTGTGGTTTGCTTGGCAGATGTAGTTTGCTGCTGTGTGGTAATTTGTGTTTCAGGTGCCTGATTTATTGCCATTTCTGAGGTGTCAGGCATTTGAGTTTCAACCACGCTTGTTTCCTGTTGAACGGCTGCAAGGGTTGAGTCCACCACGGGAACTGCAGGGCTTTTCATGTATTTGTCATAAGCCAGCCATCCTCCTGCACCGAGAACAGCAAGTGCCAGCAGACCAAGCAAAACAATCAGCAGGCCTTTTTTCTTTTTTGGTGATGTGCTTGCAGGCGCTTGATTGACCGAAACATTGAAAGCAGCTGAAGTTTGATTTGTTACCGGAGGAGGGTTTACCGGCTGAAATTCAGCGGGACTGGGCTGCGGCCTGACCGGAGGCACTGGCTTTGCTGGTGGGGGAGGTGCCGCAGTTGCAGTGGTTGCGGTGTTTATTCCTGCACCGCATTCCTGGCAAAATGCATCACCCGGGGTCATGGGTGCACCGCACCCTGAACAGAAGGCATTGGCCGATGTGTCTGCTACAGGTGGGGCCTTCGTAGTTTCATCTGTTATTATATCTCCGGGTGCAGATGTTGTTTCCTCTAAATGTGAAACCTTTTCAGTTAACGGCTTTATGCCTGAAGTATCAAATCCGCATTCCTGGCAAAACCGGTCTTCGGCAGCCAATTTTACTCCACATTGCGGGCAGGAGGCCAACTCTGTTTCATGTGCTTTTTCTGAAACATCATTATGAACAACGGGAGGAATGTCTGGTTGCTCATCCCTGTTTTCATCGGTGAAAGACACTTCCTGTTCAACCGTTTCAAGACTTGTGATGTCAAATCCACATTCCTGACAGAACCTTGAGCCTGGCTCAAGCGGAGTTCCACATTGGGGGCAGAATTTCATGGGAAAAGGTTTTAATTAAACATTAAATAAAGCCTTTCAGTTTTTTCCTCTGTGAAGGGAGTGTTACTGAAAGGCCTTATAATAAAGAAAAGGCTGTTAAAATCTGAATCCGCCAGCACTACTTACAAAGAAAATACCCATGACAGCGCCAAAAACAAGGGCCATCAGGAGGCCTATAACTATCATGGCAACAATTGTCAGTACAACATAGCCAACAACTTTTTCCTTAGGTGTGCTTTTAATAATTGGCATACCTACCGCAAGCAGGTAAATTGCATAAAGCCCGATAAGCATAATAAGTACGCTGAATCCGGTTCCAATTAAAAGCAATATGCCTGCAACCCATTGAGGGGTAGAAGAGTAAACGGCAAGCTGTAATGAACGGCCAAAATTCTTTTGTGAATCAAAGGTAGGTGCAAGCATATCGATGACCCATGCTAACAGATAAACGCCAACTATTGCTGAAAGAAACTGGATAAGACCGGTTTGAATTCCGGATGCTATACTTCGTGAAGTATAGCCCATAAATGTAAATCCTATTACTCCGTATTTGATAAAAGATGATAAAGCTGGAATCAGGGCCAGTATCAGCGCGTAACCACCTATTAGTTTCATGGTATTGGGCTCTTCATTTGCAATGGCAGCCCATTCCTGTTTAGGTTTGGTCAAAATGTTGATTACCCTCTGAATCAGGTTGGTTTTACCGGTAATGGCTTCCGAAAAAGCATTGCCGGCTTCTCTGGCCTGCTCATACACTGGTTCCTGATAAACAGGTTGTGACTGAGCAGGAGGAGGTGTGGATGCTGCAATAGGGGTTCCACAGGCTGCGCAGAATTTGGCTTCAGGTTTAAGTTCTGCACCACAATTTGGACAAAATTTCATAAGTTATTTGTTAAGGTTATAAAAATCCCAATGTATAATGACTGAATAATACGAGCAGGAAGTGCGTGGAAGTATAGCTGGTAAAGGCAGAAAATAGAGTTATGAAAACAAAAATACCGAATCATGTTGGTGTTGGCAATAGCACCGTCCTATTTATACTTAATCTTAATAGCAGGCAAAAAACAGGCGTTTAAATATCGGCTTTTTATACCGAAACACTGTTTTCTGTAAGCCATTCTGCATACCTTACAATGCTCCAGTTGCCCGCAAAGTCTTCTGTTAAAGCCGTATAGCTTTCAACCCAGTCGCCTGAATTCAGATAATGAATTTCATTCAGGAATTTATTATCGGGTTGATGTATATGTCCACAAATGACTCCATGGCATTTTTTTGTTTCTGCCAGCCTGCATAATGTAGTTTCAAAATCACTGATAAAGGAGACTGCCTGCTTCACTTTATGTTTAATCTGTTGCGAAATGGAAAAATAAGGAAGCCCTTTACGTTGCCGTCGAT
Source organism: Lentimicrobiaceae bacterium (assembly GCA_020636745.1). Classification (NCBI taxonomy): domain Bacteria; kingdom Pseudomonadati; phylum Bacteroidota; class Bacteroidia; order Bacteroidales; family Lentimicrobiaceae; species Lentimicrobiaceae bacterium. The sequence goes on from JACJXH010000002.1 coordinate 116,103, forward strand.
GGTTTATCCGCCTGTTTAGCCAAAGCAAAAGGGTATAGCCCATATCTCCAAGGTGCGCTATAAACCTGAACTGTGAGGTGATATGGTCGAAAATATCGCCATGGCAAATATAAAATCTCTTGCCGGCTGATTCGTAAATATAGTCACGTGTGATTAAAAAACGGCCAAACTCAAAAGGCAGAAATTCATCAAGAAAATCATCGTGGTTACCCATGATGTATATAATCCTGGTATTTTTTGTGTCAAGTATTTTAATGATGAGTTTCAGGAAACGGCTGTGTTTTTTGCGCCATTTACCCGACTTTTTCAATTGCCAGCCATCAATAATATCCCCATTCAAAATCAGTGTTTCGCAGCTGTTATTCTTTAAGAATCTGACAAGCTGTTTTACACCTGAGTTTTTGGTTCCCAGATGAACGTCGGAGATTACAATGCATTTATGATGTTTTACCTGCAATAGTTCATAAAATTTATTGCAAGTTTACACTGGCACTGTTAAGTGCAAATTATACGAGGGTTAAGAAATTGTAAATCTTCAATTATTGCCAGTCAATTTCACCGCTGCCATAACAGATTTCACTCTGTTCGTCATATACAACTCCAAATTGTCCGGCAGCAATTCCTGAAACAGGAATTTCAGATTCAATCACTATCTGGTTGTTTTTCATCTGAAGTATTCCTTTGGTAAAATCGGGGGTATGCCTGATTTTAAATGTAACAGGCCGGGGTGTGTCCAGATTTTCCCAAGGATTTCCTGAGATAAAGTGAAAGCCGCTCAGGCGGATGGTATTGCTGTATTGGGTGAGTGGATCGTAGCCGTTTGACACATAAATTACGTTTTCCTGTGCGTCTTTTTTTACCACAAACCATGGTCCAAGGCTAAGGCCAAGTCCTTTTCGCTGGCCAATGGTATGGAACCAGTAACCTTTGTGTTTTCCCAAAATTTTGCCCGTTTCCAGTTCAACGATATTTCCTTCTTTTTCGCCAATGTACCGGCGAAGAAAGTCGTTGTAATTGACCTTTCCCAGAAAGCAGATGCCCTGACTGTCTTTGCGGCCGGCACTGGGCATTCTTACCTCATTGGCTATCTGCCTGACTTCCGGTTTTGTGAGATTGCCCACAGGAAACATCAGCTTTTGCAATTGAGCATAGGTTATCTGAGCCAAAAAATCGGTCTGATCCTTAAATTTGTCTTTGGCAGTTGTCAGATATTTGGTTTCGTTTATGAAGCTGGTGGATGCGTAATGACCGGTAGCCAGAAAATCGAAATCCTTGCCGTATTTTTCATTGAAACTACCAAATTTAATCAGCCGGTTGCACATAACATCAGGGTTTGGCGTCAGCCCTTTTTTCACCGAATCAAGTGTATAAGCCACTACGTTGTCCCAATATTCCTCCTGCAGGGTAACTACTTCCATTCTGAGTCCGTACTTTTTCGAGAGCCAGGTGGTAATTTCAATATCTTCTTCCGAAGGGCAGTCAAGGAACCCTTCTTTGTCTTTCATCCCGATAAGGATATAAAAGATTACAGGCTCATACCCTTGCTCTTTCAGCAGGTGGAGCATTACGGAGCTGTCAACTCCGCCGGAAACGAGGGCAGCGATGTTCATATAAGTAAAAAGTCTAAAGCCTGCCTGTATGCATAAGCGTCCAGGTTGACTATTAAAAAACCGGCTTCCAAAATTAGGGTTGCCTTTTCATGAATTAAAAAAAAACTTGCTGCAAAATTACATTTTTATATGCTGATTCATGTAAAAAGAACATTCGTGTGCTCGGCTTTTTAAAAATAATGGTGGGCTTAAATCATATCATGACCTATGATGACCGACAATTACCCAACTTGCAATTAAGAATATTTCCATATAGCTTTAACTGATTTTGTATGAACCAATAATTACTGGTTATTATTCATTCATAAAATATAATGTCTTTAAAATCAAACAAATACCATCCACTTCCTCAAAATTTCAGAATAAGAAATGGAAATTATAAGGGATAGAACTACCTGTATTTTTATCTTCTTGAGTTTAATGATAATTAGAGAAGTTAAAGCTCATTTGCAAATATTAATAAACGATGTTACGCTTGTAATAATTTTTCTCCAGTTTATCAGTCAGTCAAGTGCAGCAGATATAGGATACCTGCTGTGTTCATAAGGTGGTGTATGTTGAAAATCAACAAAGTCAGCAATGTGTGCCAGCAGGATAAAATGGTTATTCAAAAATGATGTATCATCCGGTTCATTCCTAATAATTCTGAATGAACCTTTTTCTTGTTTAGAAAAAGCACACTTAATTTAAATATTTTGTTTCTTATACTTTTTGTTGGTTGAGGCTATACCCGGGATACAAAAATAATATGGAAGGAGTGCCAGGGAGAAGTGAAAGACATCTGTAATTATTCCTCTACCTCTATTCAGGATGGTTATTTGTACCGCTTGCAAAACAGGCAGGGCAGTTCATTTCCGAAATATGTGATTTCACAATAAAAAACAGAGGCTATCTGTTTGGTTAGATAGCCTCCGTATTCTTAAATGTTTGACAATTCTGTACTGAAAAAATTCAAAAGCATACTTTATTTCGCATTCTTCAACCAGTCGAAGTGAGCTCATCGTAGGAAATGTGCAATCCGAAACAGGGAGTATGAAGTCAAATGAGCAGGATTAGGATTTTCTAGATCAACCCCTTCGCAAATTTTTCTCCAATTACTTTCAGCATATCTGCGGTCATTTCCTGCAAGTTCCAGTTTGGCTTCCAGTTCCATTCCTGGCGCGCACAGCTATCATCCATACTATTGGGCCATGAATTGGCAATGCCTTGTTTTACTGGCTCAACTTCATATGAGAGTTGAAATGACGGAATGTGTTTTTTAATTTCAGCTGCAATCATTTCAGGGTCAATACTCATCGCAGAAATATTGAATGAATTCCGGTGTTTGAGTCGTGAAGGATCCGCTTCCATCAGGTTAATAGCTGCATCAATGGCATCGGGCATATACATCATATCAAGGAAAGTGCCGGCCTGAAGAGGCGAAATATAACTACAATGTTTGATGGCTTCATAATAAATTTCAACGGCATAATCCGTAGTCCCGCCTCCGGGTAAGGTGCCATTGGAAATAATGCCGGGGTAGCGAACCGAACGGGTGTCAACACCATACTTTTTAAAGTAATAATCACTCATGAGTTCACCTGTAACTTTTGTTACACCGTACATTGTTCCGGGGCGCTGAACAGTATCCTGGGGCGTTTGGTCGGCAGGTGTTTCAGGACCAAAAGCAGCAATTGAGCTGGGTGTAAACACTGCACAGCCAAGCTCGCGTCCGGCTTCGAGGCAGTTAAGCATACCATTTACCCCAATGTTCCATGCCAGCATCGGATTTTTCTCTCCAACAGCGGAAAGAATAGCGGCCAGATTATAAATGGTGTCAATTTTATATTTCTTCACAATTGAATGAAGTGCTGCACTATCAGTCACATCGAGTTTTTCAACAGGGCCATCTGTTAAGGCGTTTTTTTTAGGGCAAAGGTCTGCTGCTACTACATGGTCGGTGCCATATCGTTTTCTTAGTTCAGGAGTGAGTTCAGAACCAATCTGGCCAAAAGAGCCAATAACCAATATATTCTTCATTTGAAAGCAATTAGTTGTGATACAGTGTATTGTTACGGATTTTACCTGTCCGCTTGTTTGTAATTCCTGTGATTTCAGGCTGCAAATGTAATACTTTAAGATTCCCTTGAAAACTTTTAAAAATGTTTTGTGAACGGATTCACAAAAAAAATGTGAATACCGTTATTCAATTATTGCAATCGATTGCGCTTTAACCCTTTGCAATTTGGCAGTTCATGGTGTTTTCAAGGACATTCATTAATTTCTGACGAACTATTTCACTGTTTTTCAGCTCTCCTCAAGAGATAAACTTCTATATTTGCCGCAGAAATCAACAACAATAAACTCAAAATAATATGTACACCAGATTCCAGGAATTTCTCCAGAAAGAGATATCCGACATCAAAGAAGCCGGATTATACAAGAACGAACGCATTATTATCACTCCCCAGGGAGCTGAAATCAAAGTTAACAGTGGCGCTGAAGTTTTAAACTTTTGCGCGAACAACTATTTAGGTCTTTCAAATAATCCTAAACTGATTGCTGCAGCCAAGCAGGCACTTGATTCACATGGTTATGGTTTGTCATCCGTGCGCTTTATTTGTGGTACTCAGGATTTACATAAAGAACTGGAAGCTAAGATTGCCGAATTTTTCGGCACCGAAGACACTATTCTTTATGCAGCTTGTTTTGATGCCAACGGAGGTGTATTTGAACCTCTGCTTGGAGAAGACGATGCCATTATCTCCGATTCACTGAATCATGCCTCCATTATTGATGGTGTAAGACTTTGTAAAGCGCATCGTTATCGTTATGCCAACAGCGATATGGCTGATTTGGAAGAACAACTTAAACAGGCTCAGGCACAGCGCTTCAGGTTAATTGTTACCGATGGCGTATTTTCAATGGATGGAAATGTTGCTAAAATGGATGAAATTCATGCACTTGCCCAAAAATATGATGCCATGATTATGGTTGATGAGTGTCATTCAGCTGGTGTTGTTGGCAAAACTGGCCGTGGTGTGACAGAACTTCATAACCTTCGCGGACAAGTTGAAATCATAACAGGTACCTTAGGCAAGGCATTTGGTGGCGCAATTGGTGGTTTTACTACTGGTAAAAAGGAAGTGATTGAAATGCTTCGCCAGCGTTCACGCCCTTATCTGTTCTCAAATTCTATTCCTCCTGTTGTAGCAGCCGCCGGTATCAAAATGTTTGATATGATGAGCGAAACCAACGAGCTTCAGGATCGTCTTCATGAGAATACAGCTTATTTCAGTGAAAAAATGATGGAAGCAGGTTTCGACTGCAAACCTACCAAAAGTGCTATTGTTGCCGTTATGCTTTATGATGCCAAGCTATCGCAGGAAATGGCTGCAAAACTGCTCGAAGAGGGTATTTATGTCATCGGGTTCTATTATCCTGTAGTGCCTAAAGGTCAGGCGCGTATCCGCGTTCAGGTGTCTGCAGCGCATACCCGTGAACATCTTGATAAATGTATTGCTGCTTTTACTAAAGTCGGTAAAGAATTAGGGGTTATTAAAAGCAACGAAGGCGGATGCTGCTGCGGCTGCAACTGTAACTAAGTGAGTGCATGGCCCTGCCTGAATAAAGGGTCAATGTGCTGCAAATATTACGCAATTTTTGCAGAAAGGCTTCCCGGAGAGGGGAGCCTTTCTGCTTCATTGGAGGATTATTCTGCGGTTTTGTCTGCTTCTATAACAGCTCTTATTTCGTAAAACTCATAGGCGTCGCCTAATTCATCTTTAAGTGTGCGAAGCGAAAAAGTGCCATGTTGTTTGATGGCCGAGCGGATTACAGGCACTTTTGATGGGGAAACTATTTCATTCAGACCCACCTCCCCGCTTGACAGAAATCCAATCAAGTGAGAATAGATGGTGGAAGTGGCAAACTGACGTTCAATAGCTATTTCTGCAATGGTTTTGCCTTGCCTGAATAATTCAAGAGATTGTTTCCCGGTCTTGGGTGGAGCAGATTGCTTTTTTTTAACTGTGCCAGCCTTCGCAGACCTTCTTCTGCCCTTTCCGGCTTTGTGCATTTTTAAATGCATTCTGCTGGCCAGCCCTTTTTCGGTGCAAAACTCTTTGATTACATCAATAAATTCCGCACCATATTTACCAATTTTAAAATCACCGAAACCAGTTATCTGATTTAAATCAGACAGATTCTGTGGCATATATTCTGAAAGCTCAATCAGGGTGGTGTCGCCCAGTACCATATAGGCAGGAACTCCTTCTGAATCGGCAATGAGTTTGCGCACATACTTCAGATTCCGAAGCAATTCATGGTTGCCAACAACCGTGTCTTGAGCAAATTCTTTTTGTTTTTCTGTAACAGTTGATTTCAGAAATTCAACTTTTGTTATTCCCCTGAGCACTTCCCGACTTTTATCATTCAGTTTTAAAACGGGGTATTGTCCTTCGGTCAAATCGATTAATTTTTGACTGAGAAGTTGTGAAAAAACATCCTGCCACGCAGCTTCTGTAGTATCTTTTCCTATTCCCCAGGTTTTAGCCTGTTTTTGCAAACTTGTAAACTTAGGCAAATTAGTACCAAGCAAGTATTCAATGGTTGTTTTTATTCCATATTTTTCACTTAGCCGGGCAACCGCTGACAGCGCTTTCTGGGCTTCAATGGTTCCATCATAAACTACATATTTATCCAGACAAATATCGCAGGAGTGACACATTCCATGATGCGTTTCATTAAAATAATTCATCAGTTGCTGTCTGCGGCATTTTTTCGATTCGGCAAACGCAGCCATTTTTTCCAGTTTCCGGTACATGATACCTGCATGCGCTGGATCGGCGCTTTGCTCAATAAAATAACTCAGTTTGGCCACATCGCCACGACTATAAAACAGGATGGCATCAGCTCTTAATCCGTCGCGACCGGCTCTGCCTGTTTCCTGATAATAACTTTCAATGTTTTTAGGCAAATCTGCATGAATCACATATCGCACATCAGGTTTGTCTATTCCCATTCCAAATGCGATGGTTGCAACCATAATTTTGATCCGGTCATGAATAAAATCATCCTGTACTTTTTGTCGTTCTTCGCGCTGCATACCTGCATGGTAGCATGCAGCACTGTATCCCATTGCCTTCAGATCTGCAGCCATTTGCTCGGTCGACTTTCGCGATAGACAATAAATGATTCCCGAATTTTCCTTTTGTTTATTCAAATACTGGGGTAAAAAGTCATCAAGCTTATATTTATCTTCAACAAAGTACCAGATATTAGCTCTGTTGAATGAAGATATAAAACGATGGTCTCCCTGCAGATGGAGTTGTTTAACGATATCATCCCGGGTAAGTTTATCTGCACTGGCGGTGAGGGCCATTACCGGCACATCTGGAAATTGTTCCTTTAATTTGCCCAGAGCAAGGTAATCTGGTCTGAAATCATGCCCCCAGTGTGAAATGCAGTGCGCTTCATCAATGGCAAAAAGTGCAACTTTTGTATCTCCAAGCAGAGACTTGATTGCATTTTCGGCCGAAATCCTTTCCGGTGCAACATAGCACAACCTGAGATTGCCCTGACGCAGTTCGCTCATTACTTTCTGCTGTTGGACAGATGATTGTGACGAGTTTAAAAACTCAGCAGCCACTCCATTGTTTTTCAATGCATCTACCTGGTCTTTCATCAAGGCAATGAGCGGTGAAACAACAATAGTTACTCCCTCAAGCATTAGTGCCGGTATTTGATAGCACAGCGATTTACCCCCACCTGTTGGCATAATTACCAGGCAGTCTTCTCCGTTCATGATGGAGTCAATTACAATTTTCTGGTGTAGCCTGAAGTTGTCGTAACCAAAATACTTTTTTAATACTGTTTCTGCTGTCATAGATGATAATGAAGGTAAAATATAGTGCGGAATAAATCGATATATCAGAAATAATTACCTGATCGGATTAAATATGTAGTAAAATTACCATTTTCTTTTCAATTTTAAGTATGACGTCAGAAAAGCCTTACCTTTGAAATAATGCACTATTAGACGAAATAATTGAAATAAACATTCTAAAGAGCTATGAAAATTAAATTTCTTGGTGCGGCTCGTGAAGTTACGGGAAGCAAACATCTGATAACTACTTCAGGTGGGAAAAAAATTCTGCTCGACTGCGGAATTTATCAGGGCAAGGGTCTTGAAACTGATTCACTGAATCGTAATATCGGCGTTGAGCCTTATGAGGTTGATCACATTGTACTCACCCATGGTCATATAGACCATTCGGGATTGATTCCCTATTTTTATCGCTTGGGATTCAGGGGGTCGGTTATTTGCACCCACGCAACCCGCGATTTATGTTCCATAATGTTGCCTGACAGCGGGCATATACAGGAAGGTGATACTGAGCGTTTTAACAAGAAGAGAAGTTTCCAGGGATTACCTCCGGTTGAGCCCCTTTATACACGAGCTGATGCAGAGAAATGTATGGAGCTTTTTATCAGCGTTCCCTATAACAGGAAATTCTACATTGATGCTGAGACTAAAGTTAAATTTACCAATACCGGCCATATGTTGGGTAGCAGTGTGGCCAATTTTGAAATTTCGGAAAATGGGAAAACCATTCGGATTGCATACACCGGTGATATCGGACGACCCGAAAACCGCATTTTGCGTTCGCCTGATCCTTTTCCCCAGTGTGACTATCTGATAACAGAGGCAACATATGGCGACAGGCTTCATCCAGCGATGCAGAGTGCCGAAGGTGAACTTTTAAGAATTGTGCAGGAAACCTGTGTTGAACGAAAGGGAAAACTTATTATTCCATCATTCGCTATTGGTCGTACACAGGAGTTGGTGCATGTACTGAATAATTATTATAACGATGGATTACTTCCACGTATTAATATTTATGTGGATAGTCCATTAGCGGTGAATGCAACCGAAATTTTCAGGATGCATCCGGAATGCTTTAATCCTGATGTACTTGCTGTAATGGAAAACGATCCTGACCCGTTTGGATTTAGCACTTTGCATTACATTAAAAAAGCGGAAGACTCAAAAAAGCTGAATGAAATCAACGAACCGGCAATTATCATATCTGCATCGGGCATGATGGAAGCCGGGCGTATCAAGCATCATATTGCTAATAATATCAGCAACGAAAGAAATACTATTCTGGCCGTTGGGTATTGTGCACCTACTACATTGGGAGCCCGAATCATCAGAGGAGATAAGGAAATCTCTATATTTGGTGTTTTGCATACAGTCAGGGCTAAAATTGAGCGAATTGAAGCTTTTAGTGGTCATGGCGATTACAAGGAGATGATGGATTTTCTGGGTTGCCAGCAAAAGGAGCAAATCAGAAAAGTATTTCTCGTTCATGGCGAAATTGGTCCGCAAACAGCTTACCGCAAGCGGCTTGAAGAAGCCGGTTACCCTTCTGTTGAAATACCTGAGGTTGGTCAGGAGTATAATATTTCGTAAAAAAGGGATAATTGATAAAAGAAAAAGAGGCTGTTCAAATAAATGAGCAGCCTCTTTTAAATTAACTATGAAATATTAATCTTGCGATTTCACCACTTTTTTGCGGGTTGAATAGTTGATTTTGAAAGCACCAACTTTACGCAATTCTTGTTTAACATCAGTAACAATACCCATTCTAACTTCACCATCAACTTTCATTGAAGTGGTAAGTAAAGGTCTGTCGGCTTCGTTGCGGGCTTCACGTTCAGCATAAATAAACTCTGCGATGTCTCCGGCAGTTCTGAAACTGTCGTTCAGCTGAATACGCGATTCGGTTCCATAAAGTTTAGACTGCATGGGAGGGCCAATGTAGATAAAACTAACAAGAGCCTTTTTTTCAAGCTTCTGGACTTCAGTGGCTTCGGGGGCTTTAATGCGCACTTTCAGGGTAACTTCACGCATGGTGGTTGTTACCATAAAGAAGAAGAGCAGCATAAAGATAATATCCGGCATCGAAGCAGTGCTGATAGCAGGTAATTCACCTGACTTTTCTTTTTTAAATCGTGCCATATTATTTACCTCCTATATCTTCGGGCTCAGCTTCTGAAATTGACATAGGAACGGCTTTCTGAATAGCATCAGTAGACTCCTGGTCGGTCAATTCTGAGAATTTCACACCGAATTTTTGTTTTGAAAGTTCATCCCTGAGTTCATTAACAGCAGCTGTCAACTCGTTTTGAACCTGAATATACATGTCATAAGATGTACCCCTGTCGTTTTTAAGAGAAATAATCCCTTTAGAAACGGGGAATTCACCCAAACCCGGAATCATTTCCATTCTTTTTTCAGGCAAATCTTCACGATTTGTAGGATTGGAAAGGAATTCCTTTGCGTCAGCACGCAGGGTTCTGATATCACCCCATTTGCCTTCCACAAACAAGCGGTCACTTTTATTTACAAGTATATTAAAGACATTACGTTCTTTAACTTCAGGAATGTCGGCATTTTTCTCCGGGGGAGGTGGCAGTCGCCTTACAATACCGGAATCCACATCCATGGTAGTTGTTACCAGGAAGAAGATAAGCAGCAGGAAGGAGATGTCGGCCATCGACCCGGCATTTATTTCGGGAACTTTTCTAGGCATAGCTCATCCTTTGTTTTTAAGGCGTTTTTATTATTTAAACCATTTTGCTATTTCACTGTAAAGGATACTGACAACCACACCCACGAAAACGATGAATGTTGCTACCAGTCCACCTCCAATGATTTTAGACAATGCCGGGCTTACGCTGTGTTTGTCGTAAAACGCACCAGTTTCAGCAGGAGATATTGCATAAGAAATCAAGAGTACGGCCACAAGTACTGCAAAACCGATAAGTCCATTCTTGGCAGCTTTAAAATCGGTAATCATGTGCGCAAGAGGAAATACCACTGCTCCAAGAACAGTTACGGCTAAAAGTGCATAAGTGACGTAGAGGCCTATGTTTATGAGACTGTCCATGTTACTTATTTTTTAGCGTTTTTGTGTTTTACCAGAATATCCATGAATGAAATGGTTGCGTCTTCCATTGAGTTAACGATACCATCAATTTTTGAAACCAGATAATTGTAGAAGATTTGAAGGATAATAGCTACGATAAGACCGAATACAGTTGTCAAAAGAGCAACCTTCATACCACCGGCAACAACGGTTGGTGAAATATCACCAGCTGCTTCGATAGCGTCAAAAGCCTGTACCATCCCTACTACTGTTCCAAGGAATCCGAGCATAGGTGCGAGTGCGATAAACAAACCAATCCATGAAAGGTTGTTTTCGAGGCGACCCATTAAAACTCCACCATAAGAAACGATTGATTTTTCAACAATTTCCAAACCTTCATCGTGACGGTCAAGACCCTGGAAGAAAATGCTGGCAACCGGACCGCGGGTGTTTTTGCAAATTTCCTTAGCTGCAGCTACGCCTTCCATTTCAAGAGCTGTCTCAACTTTGTTCAGCAGTTTCTGTGTGTTGGTTGTAGAAAGGTTAAGATAAATAATCCTTTCAATACATAATCCAAGACCAAGAATGAGAACAAGCAATACAGGGAACATCCATCCTGGTGAACCTTCGATAAATTTCTGTTTCAGAATCTGATGAAATGATACAGGGGCTTCCTGTTCAGCAACCAAAGTTTCCTGTGGAGCTGCTGCTGTATCCGCAACTGCCATAGTTGCAGAATCTGTAGCTACCTGTTCAGTCTGCGCTGCAGCCTGATCCTGAGCCATAACTACGCTGGTTACTCCAAAAGTGAGCATTCCTGCTACCGTCAAAAACGCAATTAATTTTTTCATAGTTAATTGTTATTGATTTTTGATTTTAAAATGAACTTGTGTTTGTTTCAGTTTATTGTGTGAATTATTAATTTTTCTTGTTCATTGCGGAGAGAATGGGATTCGAACCCATGATACGCTTTTGGCATATACACACTTTCCAGGCGTGCGCCTTCGACCACTCGGCCATCTCTCCATAACAGGCTCAACTTTACGCCCTTTTTATCGTTTTTTCAGGCCGCTAAAATACAAAAAAAAGTGTACAATAAAATTTCACAAAATATTTTTAATCGAAGTGAACAATTTTGCAATCTTGTAAAGTGCACAAAAACAGTCTTGTAGGTGTTTTATGCCTTGAAAATTCCTCTTTTTTTATTTGTTTTACCGCCGCTTATGGTTTTATTGAACCCTTTTGAGGTGGTTTATTCGATTGTTTGCTCTCCTCTTAAAGGTGTTTGCAATCGCTTGGTCAGGTCTGCTCCACTATAACCTTCACCCAAAAGGTACATGGTTTTTGCAATAGCCGATTCAGTGGTGATGTCGTAGCCTCCTACAACGCCAATGCTTCCCAGCTGCATGCTGGTTTCATATTTACCCATTTCAACCGAGCCTCCTTTACATTGGGTTACATTATATATGGTTATGCCTTCGGAAATGGCTTTCTTTAATGACTCAATAAACCAGTCATCTGTCGGGGCGTTGCCAGCGCCGTAGGTTTCCAGTATTACAGCCTTTAACCCGGTGATGCCTAAAATGCTGTTTACTACATTTTCTGTAATTCCGGGAAATAGTTTTAAGATGGCTACATTGGCGTCCAATTTCTTATGAACCTTCAGATTTTTAAAGTTGGGCTTTAAAATATGCTGATGATTATATCTGATATGTACTCCTACCTGAGCAAGCAAGGGATAATTACCACTCAGAAAGGCATTGAAATTTTCAGCATTGAATTTATTTGTTCTGTTTCCGCGCATCAACCGGTTTTCAAAACATATGCTGACCTCCGGAACAATGGGCGTATCATCGTCATGGGCTGATGCAATTTCAATTGCATTGATGAAATTTTCGCGACCATCGGTTCTTAACACACCCATAGGCAATTGTGAACCGGTAAATACAACAGGTTTGTTCAGGTTTTCAAGCATAAAACTTAGAACCGAAGCCGTGTAGGCCATCGTGTCGGTCCCATGTAAGACTACAAAGCCATCATACTTTTCATAATTGCGCTCAATGACTTCTGCCAGTTTTATCCAGAAGGCAGGCTTCATATTGGATGAATCAATCAGGGGATCGAAACAATAGGAGTCAATACGGCAGTTGAAGTTTTCCAGAACGGGAATGTGCTTGTACAATGCATCAAAATTGAATGGCGCGAGTGCTCCGGTTTTAGGGTCTTTTATCATACCGATGGTACCTCCGGTATAGATGACAAGGATATTTTTATCCATATATTGATTCTGAAAGCAGATGGTGATTGATTATTTTGTTTGATTTAAGCCAAAGATTCTCAAGGCATTTGAGGTTGTTGCTTCTGCAACTTCTTCAAGGGGTATTCCTTTTATTTCAGCTACTTTTTGCGCGATAAGCGGAATGTAGGCAGGCTCATTGCGTTTGCCACGATGGGGTACCGGCGCCAGGAACGGTGCATCAGTTTCCAGTATAAGGTGTTTTAAGTCAATATGTTGCAGCGTTTCCTGCATTTTATTGTTTTTAAAAGTAATCACTCCTCCTAATCCAAGACTGAATCCAAGACCGATAGCCTGCTTTGCCTGTTCCACACTTCCTGAGAAACAATGGAATATGCCGATTAATTCAGGTTTGTTCACATCTTTCAGAATCTTTATAACTTCATTGAAAGATTCACGGATATGAACAATAAGAGGGAGCTTATATGCACAGGCCAAATCAATGTGATGTCGAAATACATACTCTTGTTCACGGATAAATGTCTTATCCCAGTAAAAATCCATTCCGCACTCGCCAATTCCGTAAAATTTACGGTCGTTGAGCCAGCATTCGGCAGCGGCAAGCTCGTTCATGTAATCTTCCTTCACTGATGTAGGATGTAATCCTATCATTGGGAAACAGTTTTCAGGAAATTCATCGCAAAGAGAAAGCATTGAATGGACAGAACTGCTGTCAATATTTGGCAGCATCATTCGGGTAACTCCTGATGCGATGGCGTTTTCAACTGTCTGGTGACGGTCAGTGTTAAATTCTTCGAGATAAATATGGGTATGGGTGTCTGCAAAAATCATGGGGGCAAAGGTAATGATTTTCAGTATTTCAGTTTTTTTTGCTTGTAATAGTTAATGTATGGAATAACAATCAATTAGACCTGTTCAGCCTGTTATGGGCAATGATAAATCACGTGTTTTCCGGCTATACTGTTTTAGTGTCCTGTTTTTTATAATGTGCTATTTGAAAGGATTGTTGGATTGATTCCCCGAAAAGAAACCACAATGCCGTAATTCATTTACCTTTGCGTTTCCTATTAAATAATTGATGATGATCCGAAAAATTCTGGTTATTCGTTTCAGCTCCATCGGCGATATAGTGTTAACATCGCCTGTTATTCGTTGCCTGAAAAAGCAGATACCGGAAACTGAAATACATTTTATCACGAAAAAGGCATTTGCTGCGATTGCTGAAAACAACCCTTACATTGATAAAGTTTTTCAGATTGAACATAATGTAGAAGAGGTACTTCCGGCTTTAAAAGCTGAAAAATATGACTTCATCATCGATCTACATAAAAACCTCAGGTCGTTCAGGGTCATTATTGCATTAAAGCGCCCGTATAGCACTTTTAATAAGCTGAATTTCAGAAAATGGCTGCTGGTGAGGTTCAGGTTTGCCGTTATGCCTTCCATGCATATTGTTGACAGATACCTGAAGACTGCAGAAAAACTGGGAATTTCAAATGATAACCAGGGCCTTGATTTTTTCATTCATTCGCAAAATGAGATAGACCTTAACAATTTTCCGGCTCCTTTCAATAAAGGTTTTGTAGGTGTTGTAATTGGTGGAAAGCACAAAACAAAAATACTTCCGGTTGAGAAAGTGGTTGAGATTTGTCAAAAACTGAATTTTCCGGTGATGATACTCGGAGGAGTGGATGATATGGCCAATGGCGAAAAAATAGTGGCTCAATCGACTGTTCCTGTGTATAATGCCTGTGGAAAATTTAACCTGATGCAATCGGCATCTCTTATCAGGCAATCGATGGCGGTGGTTACCAATGACACTGGTTTGATGCATATTGCGGCTGCATTCCGAAAAACAATCGTATCGGTTTGGGGCAACACTGTGCCTGAACTGGGCATGTATCCTTATTTGCCTGAAGGAACTCCGCAATTGATTTCAGAAGTCAAAGGGTTAGCGTGTCGTCCGTGCAGTAAAATAGGATTTGAGCAATGTCCGAAAGGCCATTTTAATTGTATGATGCAACAAGATACCGAAAAAATTTCTTCTTTTATTAATGCACAATTAAAAATGGAGGCCTGATTAGAATTCTTGCCAATAGCCTGAATATCTGGAAAAGCTTCATAAATGGATACAATTACCTCAGAATTACACCCATCAGGTTGATTTTGAAAGGGTTGTTATTGTATAAAAGGATTGCTGCGTTTTTCAAATCCGATGGTAGTTGATGGCCCATGTCCGGGATAAACGGTATAGTTATCATCAAGTGTAAAAAGCTTTTCTTCAATGCTTTTCATAAGCATGTCAAAATCTCCCGAAGGCAAATCTGTACGGCCGATAGAGCCGTAAAACAACACATCGCCAGCAATGACAAACTTTTGTGCATGATTGACCAAACAAATGCTGCCATCGGCGTGGCCGGGTGTATAGCGGACTTCGAGCGCTGAATGACCGAATCTGATGATATCACCATCCTCCACAAAAATTCCTGTTTTTTCAACTTCATCCACCGCCAGGTTAAAAATGCTGCCATATTCTTTAGCAGTTTCCCAGAAAATGCTGCTCTTGACATGACCGGTGGGCTTCAGTCCATATCGATTGCTAACAAAATGATTTCCTAATATATGGTCGATATGAAAATGAGTGTTGATAAGAGCAACCGGCTTAAGTTTTTGACTTTCAATAAAAGTCGCAAGTTTTTCCTTTTCAGTTTCGGAATGGCATCCGGGATCAATAATAACACATTCGTTGCTATCATCTGATAAAATGAAGCAGTTTACCGAGAAACTATTGAATACTAGTATTTTGATGTTAATCATAGCTGTGAGAAAAGGTTAATTTAGTGCAAAGATAATTTTTAAACTTCTGTTCTTATTTTGATTTCCTGGTTCGGGATGCATTTTTTACCTTTTATCGGTATCAAAACATTCTGAGGGTGTCAAAAAAATAAATCAAACAGCAACTAATTGACTTCGATCAGGAAGAAAATTTAAGTATAATGCAATTACGCTTCATTCCGGTATAAGATTTGCGGCAAATAGCTTCCTTTACAAGCTCAAACAACAAGATTTGAAAATTTATGTTTAATTTAGCGTACTCAACCCGATAGCAGTGCAAAATCAATCAAAAATATTCCTGTTATTTTCTGGCAAACCCAAACTCTTTTGGGTTGTGCTTGTATTGGGTCTTATTTTTATTCAGCCTTCGCTTAAAGCACAGTTTTATAATGGTTCCCAGATGCCTTTTGGCAAGAGCAGGGTTCAGTATGGCGATTTTTTATGGACATATTACCGTTTTAATGACTTTGACACTTATTTCTATCTGAATGGGAAAGAATTAGCGGTATACACAGCCAGATATGCCAAACAAGTGCTGCCTGAGCTTGAAACCATGCTTGAAACCCGCATGACTGATAAAATTCAGTTTATTATATTTAATTCTCTTACCGATTTAAAGCAGAGTAACATTGGCCTGGTGAGTGAGCAGGAATATAATATTGGAGGTATTACGCACATTGTGGCCAATAAGGTTTTTATTTATTTCGACGGGAATTATAAAAATTTTGAAAGGCAAATCAAAGCCGGAATGGCCAGAGCCTTGATTGACCAGACAATTTATGGCGGATCGGTAGGAAGGCAGATAACCAATGCTACACTTATGAATATGCCTTCGTGGTATATTGACGGGCTGGTTTCATACCTTTCTGAAGAGTGGAGCACCGAAATTGATAATGTGGTCAGGGATGGAATCCTCACAGGACGATACAGAAAATTTAATCATCTGAATGGAGAGGATGCCATATATGCTGGACACGCCATTTGGAAATATATTGTTGATAAACATGGCAAGCAGGCCATACCCAATATTCTTTACCTGTCGCGGGTCAGTCGTAATGTCGAAACCGGTTTTCTTTATGTGCTTAACATCTCATTCAGAAACCTGGTAAAAGAATGGTATGCGGCGTATCAGGAACAATACAGGCGCAGCGACGATGGCCGCATGGAAATCGCCGGAAAAACGGTTCAGAAAAAAGTAAAAAAGGATGTTAATTATGATAGGGTTAGACTGAGCCATAACGGGCAATATGTTGCATGGATTAGTAATCAGGCAGGTTTGGCCCGTGTGTGGATTTATGACACCCGGACCGGGAAAACACAAAGTCTTTACAGGCAGGGATTTCGGCTCGACGATAAAACGGATTTCTCATATCCGCTTATTGAATTTCATCCAAAACTCCCCATTGTTGCCATGATAACTGAAAAAAAGGGGGAAATCAGGTTTTACCAATTCAATCTTGAAACCGGGAAGAAAACATGGCAGTTTATTTATGGTTTTCAAAAGATTATTGACTTTTCGTATGCTGATGATGGCCGTGATTTTGTGATGTCAGCTATCAGGCGGGGGCAATCTGATATTTATGTTTTTAATATTGCATCTTCGGCTTCTGAACAAATAACCAAAGACGCTTTCAACGATTTGAACCCTGTTTTTATCAACAACAGCAAACAAATTGTATTTAGCTCGAACCGAACAGATGACACCCTCAGGGATCAACCCAAAGTATTACAACCCGGGTTTCCTTCGTTTCATGATTTGTTTTTATACGACTACGCTAAAAAGGCAAAAGTTGTAAGGCGACTAACCAATACGCCGTATGTTGATGAATATCAGGCAAAAGAGTATAAACCCGGCTACTTGTCCTATTTGAGTGACAATAATGGAATCAGTAACAGATATATTGCTGAATTTGACAGTGTGATTACTCATGTTGACACATCGGCACATTACCGTTATTATACACGTGATTTCCCGGTAACAGACTACAGCAGGAGTGTTGTTTCTCATGATGTTTCATATAATTCAGGGCAAATAGCTGAAATTATACACGCAGGTCAGCGGATGACCATTTATTTAGAAAATCAGCCGGAACAATCACCGGAGCCTCCTGTAAAACCGGAGAAGACTGCATATATGGAGCAAAAATTGCTGCAGATGAGCACGCTTGAATCAGCACAGGTAAAGGAAGAGCTGGAGCAAAAGCAGCGGATTGCCCGTAAAAGATTTGTTAATGTATATAGTGATGAAATTGAAAACGAGGGAAATGGGTCTCCAACTGAGCAGTTGCAGGATGGCAAAAAAGCAGGGGCTGTTGTCATTGGCGATTCGCAGAGGAAAGAACTTTCAGAAACTCCGAAAGATGAATTTTCAATGCCCAAACAGCGCAATTATAATGTTGAGTATTCTATCAACGAATTGGTAAGTCAGCTTGATTTTACCTTTTTAAGCTCATCATATCAGCCATTTTCAGGAGGAGGTGGCCCAATTTTCCTTACCCCCGGATTAAATGCATTTTTCAAGGTTGGACTGTCCGATTTGCTTGAAGATTACCGGATTGTAGCTGGTGTTAGGCTCGATTTTAACCTGGTTAATAACGAGTATGTGATAAGCATTGCTAATCTGAAGCACAGATTGGACAGGGAGATTTATTTTCACCGGCAATCTATTGAGCAAACCGATTTGTATTCTATTGTGCGCTATCGTATACATGAGTTGCATTATATTTTAAAGTATCCGTTTACTCCTTTGCTCAGTTTAAAAGGAACTTTTTCATTGCGCAAAGACAGGGCTGTATTCATGTCAACAGACCAATATAATTTAAGGCAACCCGATGTGAACAGGTATTGGGTTTCAGGCAAAGGTGAACTCACGTTTGATGCCACCCGACAACTTGGATTAAATCTGCTTGATGGAACCCGATTTAAACTTTTTGGAGAATACTACCATCAGCTTGAAGGTGATAATAAAAACACCAACATGGTGGTGCTGGGATTTGACATCAGGCATTACCTGCCCATTCACCGTACTTTCATCTGGGCCAACAGATTTGCTACCAGCACATCATTTGGCAAAAGCCGGCTGATTTATTATATGGGAGGTGTTGATACATGGCTTACGCCGAAATTTACACGCGAAGCGCCTATTGACTATACTCAGAATTATGCTTACCAGACACTTGCCACCAATATGCGCGGCTTTTATCAAAATGTGCGCAATGGCAATAGTTTTGCCGTTTTAAACTCTGAGCTGCGTTTCCCGGTTTTCCGTTATCTGGCCAATCGTCCGTTACGTAGTGATTTTCTCAATAATTTTCAGGTAGTCGCTTTTGGCGATTTGGGCACAGCCTGGACCGGCGCTACACCATATTCTGATGAGAATGCCCTTTTTACCCGGATTATTCAGCGTGGGCCACTGTTAATTACAGTTCGTGAACAGCGTCAGCCACTGGTTGGTGGAGTCGGATTCGGGGCGCGCACAAGGCTTTTGGGCTACTTTTTACGTGCCGACTACGCCTGGGGTATAGAGGATATGGTGGTTAACAAACCTGTATTTTATATCTCCCTCAGCCTCGACTTTTAATAGACCTTTTAGCTGTTGATAATCAGGCTGTAAAGAACCTGCAAACATTCTTAAATATCACATTTACAGCGACATATGAGTAAACACTTATAAGCAGCCAAATTGTTAATAACTCAAGCCCTTTTGTGGAAATTTTTAATAGCGTCTCCTCCCAAACAATACCGACCTTTGCATTCCGGCAACACTCGCGCGGCTTTCAGCTTGAAATCTGATAATCAGTTTATTGATATACTAGTAAGAATCTGCCATCAATTTCAGCATTTTAATGCATCCGAAAAATAATTATCAAGATTATTACAATTTCGGTTTCAGGCATTTACAACATAAAAGGGGCTTATTGTTAATAAGTCAATTTTGAGACCAATCATCGGCTGTTGTATCTTAGTCAATCTACTCCAAAGCGGAGAAATGACTTTTTAAAGTGCTGTAAAACAGTTAAATAGAATAGAGTCTGAACATATAACGCAAAACACTATTTAATCGGTAGCTATGGATATCAACCTGTTTGCCAATCTGGAAGAAATCAATGAAACGACTGAGAAAGAAAATTCAGCCAATCATTACAATCAAATGCTTGAACAACGCGTGCGACCTGTTGCTCCGGAAATAAAAGATGTTAAACCGGCACTCACCGAAAAAAAAATGGAAGAACAGTTATTTGCTGCTACTGAAGAAGTAGAGATAAAAAAAGAGAAGGAAACCCCCAGGTCATATTCACATGAAGAAATTATGGAGAAAGCCACCGCTTATTTCAGCGGAGATACCCTGGCGGCTAATGTGTGGATGAATAAATATGCCCTGAAAGACAGCGATGGAATGGTGTATGAACTTACACCGGATGATATGCACCGCAGACTGGCATCAGAAGTTGCACGAATCGAAAGATCTTATCCGAATCCAATCAGCGAGGAGGAGCTATATGAATTGTTTAAAGATTTCAGATACATCATTCCGCAAGGAAGCCCCATGGCTGGTATAGGCAACAATTTTCAGGTATCATCACTTTCCAATTGCTTTGTTATTGGGGGCGACGGAAACTATGATTCCTATGGTGGAATTATGAAAATTGATCAGGAGCAGGTTCAATTAATGAAACGCAGGGGAGGTGTTGGTCACGATCTTTCACATATCAGGCCAACTGGTAGCCCCGTAAAGAACAGTGCACTGACCTCTACCGGCATTGTTCCTTTTATGGAGCGGTATTCCAACTCCACCCGCGAAGTGGCACAGGATGGCCGCAGAGGAGCCCTGATGCTTACTATCTCAGTGAAGCATCCTGATGCCGAGCATTTTATTGATGCCAAACTGGAACAGGGCAAAGTTACTGGTGCCAATGTATCTGTTAAACTTGACGATGATTTTATGCGTTCAGTCATTTCAAGTACACCTTATCGCCAGCAATATCCCATTTATTCTGATAACCCACTAAAAGAGCAGGAAATTGATGCCCTTGGGCTCTGGAATAAAATCATACACAATGCATGGAAATCAGCAGAGCCGGGCGTGTTGTTCTGGGATACTGTTATACGTGAGTCGGTACCGGATTGTTATGCAGATTTAGGTTTTAAAACACTCAGCACCAATCCTTGCGGTGAAATTCCATTATGTCCGTACGATAGTTGCAGATTGCTGGCTATCAACTTGTTCAGCTATGTGGAAAACCCCTTTACGCCACAGGCTACTTTTAACTTCGATCTTTTTAGAATTCATGCTGCGAAAGCCTTGAGAATTATGGACGATATTATCGATCTTGAAACAGAGAAGATTGATGCCATTATCGGAAAAGTAAATGCTGATCCGGAAGATGACGAAGTAAAAAGAATTGAACGCAGGATGTGGGAAAACATCAAGGAAAAAACCTTGCTGGGCCGCCGCACGGGTATCGGAATTACGGCAGAAGGCGATATGCTTGCTGCTCTTGGCCTGCGCTATGGTTCTGACGAAGCAACAAATTTCTCGGTTGAAGTGCACAAAATTCTGGCAACAGAGGTTTATAATTCCTCTGCTGATTTGGCCGGCGAACGCGGACCTTTTCCAATTTACGACTTCGAACGTGAAAAAAATAACCCATTTATTCAACGTATCAGAGAATCTTCACCCGAAGTATATGAAAAAATGGCTGTTCAGGGTCGCCGCAATATTGCAATGCTCACCATTGCCCCAACCGGAAGTGTAAGTATTTGCACGCAAACCACTTCAGGTATCGAACCAGTATTTATGGTTAGCTACAAACGTCGCCGCAAAGTCAATCCTAACGACAAAAACGCAAATATTACTTTCGTGGATGAAATGGGCGATTCATGGGAAGAGTACAATGTTTTTCATCCAAAATTTGTCGATTGGCTGAAAATCAATGGGTATGATCCTGAAAAAGTAAAGCTGTTTGATGAAAAAAGATTAAACACACTTATTGAAAAGTCACCCTACTACAAAGCGACTTCCAATGACATTGATTGGGTTAAGAAAGTAAAAATGCAGGGTCAAATCCAGAAATGGGTTGATCACTCCATCAGTGTAACGGTAAATTTACCCAAAGAAGCTACTGAAGAGCTGGTAAGTAAAGTTTATCAAACAGCCTGGGAAAGTGGCTGCAAAGGAATGACCATTTACCGCGATGGTTCAAGGTCGGGGGTTCTCGTTAGTAATGAAAAGAAAGAAGAGAACACAAAATTCCGTGAAACAAAGGCACCAGTTCGTCCCCAGAAAATTGAAGCTGATGTTGTGAGATTTCAGAATGATTATGAAAAATGGATTGCAGTGATTGGCCTTTTGGATGGTAAGCCTTACGAGGTTTTTACGGGTAAAGCTGATGGTTTTTACCTTCCGCCCTGGGTTCAGAAGGGTTGGGTTATCCGCAACAAAAAAGAAGACGACGAAAGAGCAAGATATGATTTTCAGTTTCTGGATAAGGAAGGATATAAAGTAACAATTGAAGGCCTTTCCCGATCATTTAACAAGGAGTTTTGGAATTATGCTAAACTGATTTCAGGCATTTTGCGTCATGGTATGCCATTACCTTTCCTGGTTAACCTGATTGAAAATCTGAATTTTGACAACGATAGCATTACCACATGGAAAAATGGCGTTATCCGTTCACTAAAACGCTATATTCCTGATGGAACTACTGCCAATACCAAACAGGAGTGCCCCCAATGTAAAGAAAAGGACGGCCTGATTTATAAGGAAGGTTGTCTTACATGCAAACACTGCGGATATTCAAAATGCGGATAAGAAAAAGAAAGCCACCTTTTTAAGGTGGCTTTCTTTTTAAAAGTGTATCTTGTGGTAATCAAACTCCTGATTTTCGCGGAAATACCGGATTTTAGCGGCCAACATCAAAAACACTTTTAAGTCGTGCCGGGTTAACCATTCGATTGCTTCTGCTTGTTGATGACAGGCGTCAGAAAATACCGCCAAAAAATAATGTTTATTGGCATTTAACCACGCATAAGCTTTTTTATCCTCATCAATGGCACTGTCAAGGGCTGCATAATGAGGAAATCCATGTGTCATCAGCCAATGAAAGGCCTGTTCACTCCCTCTTATCGCACTGGAGAGGGCAGCCAGTTCAGGATAGCCATTTTTTAGCAGCCAGTTAAGAATCTCTTCATTGCCGGTAAAGGTTTCGCCAAAAGCTATCAGTATTTTAACAGGATAATCCAGCATATATATAAAGCGAAGGTTAAAACTATTGAGAATAGGGCAACACGTATTCAGCCGTTAGAGTTAAATTGACAAATTACTTCAATTGTTGTGTGTTTTTTCGAATTCCTTCAGGCATAAACCAGGGCATTATATCTGGTCAATAAAGGCCGCCATTTGACGATCCTTTTCAGTTATCACATCTCCGGCGTCATGTGTTGAAAGTTTGACAGTAACCTTGTTGTAAATATTTGACCATTCGGGATGGTGGTTCAATTTTTCTGCAATAAATGCAACCTGGGTCATAAAGGCAAATGCCTCGGAGAAATTACGGAACTGAAAGTTGCGTACCAATGAGCTTTTCCCTGTTTTGTTATCTGTAATTTCCTGCCACATTTTATTAAAGTTAAGGGTTTATACTGAAACAGGCAGCCTGAAATGAATGTTCATTCTCAGGCAAAAACCTCTGAGGCAATGCCGTAGCCCGAAAGTTTTAAAGCGATGGCATTTAGTTCATCTGCACTTATTTTTTCAAGCCCTTTTTCAGGTGTGCCTCTTTCGATGGGATATAGCATCACCAGTTTAGGCTTGATGTTGAGCAGATGACCAATCCACAGGTTGATTTCTTCTTCAGTTGTATTATCGATTTTAGCGCCGTTAACAACTCCTCTTACAAACAATGTTTGTATAACAAGGTTGCCCTTAAATGAGGCGAGTTGTTCCACAATTGATTCAATTTTTACAGGAGAAGCTGGCCGGTTTATCAGGTCAAACATTTCCTGGCTTCCTGCATCCAGTTTAAGTACATTATTATCCAATTTAAGCAAAGCTTCTTTCACTTTTGGTATATGCAGCCTCGTTGAATTGGAAAGTACTGTAATTAAAGCTTCAGGGAAATATTTATCTCTCAGAATGATGGTTTGGGCAATAATTTCAGGGAAGCCCGGGTGTATTGTAGGTTCACCATTTCCGGCAAATGTTATATTATCGGGTTGCAGGCCACCCTGGCTAAGCTCTTCAAAACGTAAAGCAAGTGCTTCTATAATTTTGGAAGCAGATGGAATTTGCACTTTTTTATCCTGCTCTGCGTCAGTAAGGCCGCACTCGCAGTAAATACAATTAAATGTGCAGTATTTCATGGTTTCGGGGAGTAAGTTAACCCCGAGTGAAACACCAAAACGGCGGCTTTTAACCGGTCCGAAAACAATATCATTAAACAAAAAACCAGACATAGAATAATTTTCTGCAAAACTACAAATTTAAACAAGTCAAACTGTGTGGCAAAAGTGAGCATGTTCACCGGATATAAAGCAATAATTTTCAAATACGTACTCATTAGCCTCTTGTTTTAGAATATATTTGCAATCTGTTAAAATGAATAACTGCAAAACATGACTTCTCTGAATGAAATAAAATTACCGGTTGAGAAACATATCGCAGAATTTGAAAAGAAATTCAGGGAATCGATGAAAAGCTCTGTTCCGCTGCTTGATCGCATTACCGCTTATTTATTAAAGCGCAAAGGCAAGCAAATCAGACCTCTATTCGTGTTTCTTACAGCTGAAGTTTGTGGCGGGGTAAATGAAACAACTTACAGGGCTGCTTCGCTTATCGAGCTTTTGCATACTGCTACACTTGTGCATGACGATGTGGTGGATGATTCCAATGAAAGGCGTGGCTTTTTCTCGTTGAATGCTTTATGGAAAAATAAAGTTTCGGTGCTGATTGGAGATTTTTTATTGTCGAAGGGATTGCTGCTGGCACTTCAAAATAATGATTTTGAATTACTCCGGATAGTTTCAGATGCTACCCGTGAAATGAGTGAGGGAGAACTGCTCCAGATTGAAAAAGCAAGGAGACTGGATATAGAAGAGGATGTTTATTTTGAGATAATCAGAAAGAAAACAGCATCACTTATTGCTTCTTGTTGTGCCTGCGGGGCTGCATCGTCAGGTGCTGATAATGACACCATCATGAAACTTCACCGTTTCGGAGAACTTACTGGTATAGCATTTCAGATAAAGGACGATCTGTTTGATTATAGTAAAAGTCTTGAAACAGGGAAGCCTAATGGTATTGATATTAAAGAGAAAAAGATGACATTGCCCTTGATTTACCTGTTGAGCAATTCAGGCTGGGCCGAAAAGAGGAGAATTATTAATGTTGTTAAAAACAATAATGACAATCCCCAAAAGGTATCGGCACTGATTCAGCAGGTGAAGGATTGTGGCGGAATAGCATATGCCGAAAAACGAATGATGCAATACCGGGATGAGGCGTTGCAAATGCTCTCAGAGTTTAATCCGGGGCCAGCCCGTGATTCTCTCGAAAAATTGGTGGTTTTTACTACTGAAAGAAAACACTAAGCATTTGATTATATGCCTTTACTTAAGGTAAAGGCAAAGGTGGTGCCTACTCCGGGCGTGCTGCGAACGTTTATTGTTTGTTCATGCGCTTCAATTATGTGTTTCACAATTGCGAGTCCGAGACCAGAGCCGCCCTGTTCGCGCGAACGCCCTTTGTCAGTTCTGTAAAATCTTTCAAAAATACGCGGCAGATCAGCTGCTTCAATTCCATTACCGTTGTCTGTAACTTCAATCAGTACGGTTTCATCCATATCAAAGAAACTGATCTTGGTTTTACCTTTGTCAGGATTTCCGTATTTTATTGAATTATCCACCAGATTGATCAGTACCTGACGAATGCGTTCCTTGTCAGCAACAACATAAACAGGTTTTTCATAATTTTCGCCAAAAACAATTGTTTTATCCCGTTTTTTTGATTTAATTTCAAGAAATTCAACAACTTCCCTGGCTAAAGAGATAATGTCGAAACGTGAGGTATGCAGATGAAGCTGGTTTGATTCAAGTTGGGAAATAGTTTCAAGATCTTCAACAATGGCAATCATGCGGTTGATGCTTTTTTCAGTGCGCATCAGATATTCTTTGTTAATGCTTGGGTCTTCCAGTCCGCCATCTAACAAGGTGAGTACATATCCCTGGATGTTAAAAATCGGTGTTTTTAGTTCATGTGAAACATTGCCAAGAAATTCGCGGCGGTATTTGGCCATACTTTTGAGTTCTTCAATCTCTTTTTTCTTGTTTTCGCCCCATTCCAGAACTTCCTGATTTACCTTGTCAATGGCTCCTTCTTTAATAATAATATTTCTGTCAGACTCTTTTGAGAGTTTGAGATTGCGAATGGTTTTATAAATGATTTTTATTTTCTCATAAATAAATTTCTCGAGGGTGTATTTAAAAAGGAGATAGGAAGCGATAAAAACCAGGCAGTTTATCAGCACAAAAACCCACCATAATGCCGGATCAGAAATAAGGACAAATGCTACGGTGTTGATAATGGTGGCAAATGCCATAATGATGGCAGCATTGTTTATTGCAAGTTTGTTGGGATCTGAGAAGTTTATTTTCATGTTAGCAATATTAATACTTTTCAGGGCTCATATTTATACCCTACGCCTTTGATGGTTTTAATGTTTTCGATTCCAATTTTTTCCCTGATTTTTCGCACATGAACATCGATGGTGCGGTCGCCAACAATAACATCAGGTCCCCAAACTCTTGCAAAAATTTCATCACGGGTAAATACCTTGTTTGGCCTGGACGTGAGTAAAACAAGAAGCTCAAATTCTTTACGGGGTAATACGATATTCTGGCCGTCTTTGATAACCAGATACTTTTCCTGGTCAATGATAATATCCGGCAAGTCTGCGGGTTCAGATTCCTGCTCATCGGCTTTATATCTGCGAAGCAGTGCTTTTACCCGGCTTGTTAAGATTTTAGGTTTGATGGGTTTGGCAATATAATCATCTGCCCCTGCTTCAAAACCTGCAATTTGCGAATAATCTTCATTGCGGGCTGTAAGGAAAACAATAATGCTGTTCTGCATTTCTGCTAAATTTCTTATTTCACGGCAGGCTTCCATTCCATCCATTTCAGGCATCATCACATCCAGGATAACCAACTGTGGAATTTCTTTACGCGCAATTTCAAGCGCATCGCGGCCATTTTTTGCTTTAAGTATCTGATAGCCTTCCTTTTTAAGATTATAGCTTAAAAATTCGAGTACATCAGGTTCATCATCAGCCAATAGAATTTTGTATCTGGCATTATCTGATTCCATCTGGTTTGGTTTAAATAACGATTAAATTCTGAATGTCAGGTTTTCAAACTTTACCAAAAGTACTGAATTATCTTAAATAATGTAAGTGATTACTTTTGTTATGGCATGGTTAATGATTTATTAATAAAGAAACGGAGTTGTAAAGAAAGCTATGCCACAATCCGGATTGTTTTTTTGCGTTATATTATCCTAAACCAAACTCATATGCATCCCCGTAAACTCATTTTACTGATGTTGATTTTTCCGGTAGCTGCTTTTGCTCAAATGGCAAATTTTAATACTGAGAAAGCTTTTTTTGAAGCTGATACGTTGTGCCTTACCCGCGCTGAAGCTGAGCTGGCGCGGCAACTTAATCAATACCGGGTTAGTATGCATCTTCCTGAAATTGAAATTTCGGCCTCACTATCAGTGGTTGCCCGCTTGCATGTGTATGATTTATCGAAACATTATCGTGCAGGCGAGAGTTGTAATCTTCACAGCTGGTCAAAAAGCCCTTACTGGAGTTCGTGCTGTTATACAGACGATCATAGGAAGGCCTCCTGTATGTGGGATAAACCACGTGAACTAACTTCATACAAAGGCGACGGGTATGAAATTGCGTTTTATTCAAATTATGGCTACCAGAGTCCTGCTGATATTGCGGCCGAGGCGCTTAAAGGCTGGAAATCGAGCCGGGGGCATCACGAGCTAATAGTAAACCGTGGGAAATGGAAAACGGCTGCCTGGAAAGCTATGGGTGTTGGCGTTTATGGTGGTTTTGCAGTTGTTTGGTTCGGCGAATTGCCCGATAATAGCAGCAAACCTTCCCTTTGTGTGCAGTAATATTTGTTTGTATCTTTAGATCGGCTTAAGCCTCATTGTATTCTAAAGGATAAAACATGACAAAACTGCGACACATACTGCTATTTTTTTTCTTGTTTGTTAACGGCTGCCTTTGGGCGCAGCAGTTTAAAGGAGGCCTTCAGTTAGGTTTGGTAGGAAGTCAGGTGGCCGGCGATCTTTATAGTGGTTATAATAAGGCGGGGATTAGTGCAGGAGGCTGGGCAAGGCTCGATATCAGTACAAAATCTGCCATACAGATGGAGTTGGCTTACCTTCAGAAAGGCAGCCGTGAAAATCCCGATCAGGAAAAGGGGCGATTTGATACGTACGTCATGCGTCTGGGATATATTGAAATGCCTTTTCTTTACAGATTCAGTTACAGTGAGCGGTTTGTGTTTGAAGCTGGAACCGGTCTTAATTTCCTGATTCATAGCCGCGAAACATTTAATGGGGAGGAGATTTCCGACAATCCGTTTAAAGGGCAAAACCTGTGTTTTCTTGCTGGTTTATCAGTTAATATTAATGAACATCTCAGTATAAATATACGCACCAACAACTCTTTGTTTTCAATCAGAAAAAACAGGGTTACAGGCGATGTATGGCGATTCTGGAATTATGGACAGTTCAGCGATGCGCTGATTTTATCGGCATATTATAAACTTTAATAAAAAAAACGCCGGAAACCTGAAGTAACCGGCGAATTAATATTTGTCAAGAAGGGTTATTGAAGTCCAATTTCAATTTTACGGACATCAAAAGCTACTTCTTCTCCACGTTCATTTCTGCGAATCTGAAATTCTACAGCATCACCATCCATAATATCATTGAAGTTTCCATCCACAACATCTTCGTAATGGAAGAAAAGATTATTGGGTGGGAATGAGATAAAGCCATAACCGCTTTTCATATTGAGGGTGCGGCTGCGCTGAATTCCTTCAGGTACTGGTTTGGCAATGTATTTAGCCCGGTTTTCATCCTGTTTGTCGAACAGGTTAGCAATTACTGAATCATTTTTGTTCAGTCTATTGTCGATCAATTCATGCATTGCAACCGGATAGGTAACTTCTTCAAGTAATTCCTGTGAAGTACGGGTAACGCTTTCGCGGCCATTCATATCCTGATATCTGAAATCCCAGCTTAGTAACATGACCCTGGTCCCCAGCGTATTAAGCTTTCTGACAAGAGGTACATAATCACCATCAGATGCAATCAGGACAAGCACATCAAATTTCTTAAAAACACTCAGTTCATAAGCTTCCAATGCCAGCCAAACGTCAATTCCCTTTTCTTCTCTTTTTCCACCACGCATGCGCAATGGCAAATAGTGTGTAATTACCTTTTCACCCATCAGAATATCGTCAAATATCCTTTCTGCGTAAAGTTTGTTTTCACTGCTCTGTGCTTCAAATGCACTAAGCCTTCCCCGGAAATAATGTGAATCTACAATATGGCATAATTTAACGTCAACCCCTTCTTCTTTTGAAACACGGCTGCGAACGAAGTTGTGTAAACCTTCGATGCTGATTCTGGCATTGCGCTCATGTTCATAGTAATAATAATTGCTTACATGAAGAAAATAATTGCCATCATAGAAAACGCCAATTTTGATCATTTTATTCGTGTCGTTCATCTTGATATAAAATAATTGTTAATAATATATGAATTGATAGTTATCCTTATCTCGTTAATTTTTTGACAATACAAAAGTAATACTAAATTTAAATGCCTGGAATAAAATAATTTAAAATTTGTTAAAATCGTCAAAATACCTCACGGTGATAGCTTCACCCAACCTGTTTTAGAAGGTAAATAACAGTAAACACAAGCAAAAGCTAATTGCTGGTTATAAAAAAAAGGAGCGGCTCAGCCGCTCCCTTTTTAGGATATTTTCTGGGGTGATGTTATTCAACCACCAGTTTTACCACTTTATGATAATTCATATTTTCAACAGAAAGCATGTAAATGCCGGCTGCAAGTCCAGCAACATTGATTTCGGTTAATCCTTCAGCGCTAATTACGCCAGAATACACTTCAACACCTGTGGCATTGAACAGTCTGACGTTAGAGTTTCCGTTAAATCCATTGGCTGAGATTACGAAACTTTCGCGGGCAGGATTCGGATATATCAGAAGTGAATTTCTGTTTTCAGGATTGTTAATTCCTTCGCAAATATCAACTACAATATATCCTTCTTTGACAACAGTGCTGTTGTTGGTTCCATCACTTACGGTGAGGGAAACGGTGTATGTTCCGTCTTCAGGATAAGTAACCACAGGATTTTGCTCGTTTGAAGTGTCAGGAATACCTCCCGGGAAGCTCCATGCCCATGAAGTTACACTTCCGGCAGAGAAATCAGAGAAAGTAACAGATTCATTAGGGCAAAGAAGTGTTTCACTGGCAACGAAGTTGGCAAGAAGAGGAGCTGCGCTGTTAATTCCAAAGAACTGAAGGTATTGCATCATCAGCGAGTCTTTAACAGAACGGTTGGATGCGTCCTGAAGTCCGCTGAACTCAAATGAAGAACCAATAGTTTTATAGGTTCCGCCATCGTAGGCAATAGCACTATAGTAGGAAGGTGATGAGTTCTGGAAAATAGGTGTAGCTGTTTGCAAGGGCAATAATCTATCGATATAGCTATTGTCACCTGTATAAGCAAATGACATTCCTTCTGTCAGTGTGCCTTCCATTCCGTTGAGTGTGTTTAAATCGCTGGCGCCATCTGTGTCGCCATCAATCATAAACATGGGGTGAGCCGGAGTTGCTGTATTGTAAGCCCAGGTATCGCCACCTTCCATATAAACACTGCCGTTTGCATTCATAAAATCGGCAAGCATCTGTCCTTGTTCATTTGTAAGTACTGCATTGTTGGAATAAACACCCAGACATACAAATACTGATTGATATGTGCTCAATGCAGCAGGCCATGCCGTTACATAATCAGAAGAAACTGATAAGTTTGAAAGGCAGGTTTTAATGGCCGGACCTGAATTGTGATTACCGTCAAGGTCAATAATTAATACAGGAATCTGACCAATTACAATGGTAATCGTTGCAGTGGCTTCAAAACCTCCGTCAGCTGAAAGATTAAGGGTGAATTCAGCAATGTGCCCGGTAGGAGTAGTTGGTAAAGCTGTAACTTCAAAAGCTCCCGTCAGGATTTCATCGGCATTGATAGTGCCAAAATTCAGGCTGTCAACATTCAGCATTACATATTCATCATCTGAAGCAAGCACTCCTGTAACATTGTAAGCTGTTGAGGAGCCTTCGTTTTTCACTGAAACATTCAGATTAAAGGTTTCACCCGGATCAGCTTTTCCGTTGTTGTTACCTTGTTCGTCAGTGATTTCTGTGCCGGCATAGTTTAGAATAACAGAGTGGGCGATGATGGCAAAACTTCCTGTCCACTCATCGTCACCTGAAACGGCACTATACTGAAATCTAACCACATGGCCTTCAGGAACATTACTGCCAATGCTAAAACTGAAACCATCAGTAATAACCACAGTCTCTTCTGATCCGATAAGAGGATAGAGTTCTGTTGAATCGCCAAGAACAACATATTCGTCGGTGCTTGAAATTGTAACCATCACGTCAGCAACTTCAACAGTACCAACATTTTTAAGTCCGACTGACAATGCGACTGTTTCGTTATAGTCAAGTAACTGGTTGTTATTACCTTCAGCATCGTTAATTTCAACGCTGTTAAATACTACATAGGCGCCTTCGAGCGGAAGAATGGTAATATCAGTAATATAAGGCAGGTGATTGAAAGCAGTAACTGCAAGTTTCATGGTTCCAACATTGTTGAGTGTTGGGATTTCAATGGTTGCCACACCACCAACAACTGGAGCTGTTCCCAGAATTTCGCCATCCATGGTAAGACAAGCAAAGGCATTTTCTACGTCGCAGTTAACTACAAACTGGCTGGAGCCTATAAATGCAACATCTTCATGAGTTACATTAAGTGCTACAGGTAATGCAGTGCGAACCATCAGAGAAGGGTCGCCGAAAATGAGCCATGTATCGGTCATTTCATTACCACCAGAGCCATAGGTGTCATTCATTTTCATACAACCATTCATTGAAATACCACCAAAAGTACGTTTGATGTTTTCGGCATAACTTTCAACAAGAATGTCGTTCATTTCATCCTGACCTTCCATCGGAGGGTTCCAGCTTTGGTTGATGGTTGACATAAGGGTAGCAACAGCGCCGGTTGGACCGTTGGCGTTAGAGGCTCTCAGCCAGGCTTCAGCAAAGCAGGTGCTATTCTGGAAATCGCCGTTTACACAAGCAACAGACCAGATAAAAGGCCACATATTGTTATTGGTAAGTGCATTTACACCACTATTGGAGAAACCAGTAGTTCCCCATGAAGTCTGACTTCCGTGACCGGTATAATTAATAATTGAGCTGCCGGGATTTACGGCATTGGCTACAGTTGTTGAGTTGGGGTTACCCGGGAGGTCTTCACCACCCTGGCTGCCATCATAAAGTTCGCTAACAGCGGTATAAGTGAATCCTAATAAATCTGTACGGATGTTGCGCTGATGCTGATAATCGTATTCTCCGTCATCACCAGGTCCCTGATCTGAGCCAATGGCAACGCCTTTTGAGAACCAGTCATTGGTTACGTCAGGATTTTGCTCGTAAGTAATTGTACGATTTACCATAGTTTGAACCTGAGCGGCAGTTTCAGCGGAGAAACGGCCAACAAAGATGTCCGGATAATGGTCATTTCCAACCAGATATCCGTAAGCATGATCAGACGGGCCTCCGATGCTGCCAGTAGTTACAGTAGGAATCTGGGCATTATCGCCAACAAGAAGTAAATAGGTGAGCCCGTTGTTTGCATAATAGTCAGCAACAAAGGTTTTAATCGCTGCAGCATTGGCTCCAATAGAAGCTACATCAACCATTTCGGTAGGAATACCGATGGTGCGTTTCCAGTTTACAAAGTCCTGCATATCGGGCATAAAGGCACCGTAGCAGATAATCAGCATATTCCCCTGCTCTTCGAGTGGAGTATAACGGCTGCCATCCTGCATATTCAGAAAATGTCTTTTGTAGATTTTGGCATATTCTGTTTCTGTTTTTTCAGGAATGCTGGTACGAACAAGTACGTTGTCAGTAGAATTTCCATCGCTTACAACTTCAACGGTAAGGTGATGATATACACGCAGGATTCTGGTAACAGGATTATAGGCAAATGGGCTTACAACCACAGTTTGACCGCGATAATCGCGAAGAATATATGGCTCGCGAAGAGAAGCCTGTGTACTGGGATAAAACTCATTGCGAGAATAAGCTCTGCTGTATTCATAAGCAACGTCGGCAGGGTTTATGTCGCGGGTGAAGTTTCCTTTCGAAGGTGCTACATCCATGAAAGGATAGTCGATATATTCAGAGCTTATTACCCTGACTTTCATATTGGCCTGATCCGGAATAACAAGAGAAGCGGTAAGTTTGGGTAAATCAGGCATGCCTTTTTCCAAAAGGGGAGTTGCTCCGGGAACCGAAACCACAAAAGCATCTCCGCGGGGAGTACTTACTGTGTTCAGGTTGAATCCTTCAAGGGTAAAGGAAACAACAGATCCGGAGGCAGATGAAGAAACCAACGTGGTTTCAGCAGCAGTCGGCTGGTCGGAATGAATTCCAACCCAGTTCTGGGCATTTAAACTGCCCAGAACGGCGACAACTAAAAATGTAAGAATCAGATTTTTTATTTTCATGTTGTGATTTTATGGGTTGTTATTCAGACAAAACGACTTTACGTACAGCAGAAAAATCGCCTGAAACCAGTTTGATAAAATAAATTCCGGGTTTCAGATTTTCAGCAGAAACGGTTAAAGAATGTGAACCTGACTGAAGTTGAGTATAATTGCCCAGTTGCATAATTTCTTGTCCGAGGAGATTTACAACACTGATTTTTGCCGAATTGGCCTGTTTCAGGTTGAAATTGATGTGAAGCTGATTGCGGAATGGGTTTGGATATAAAACAAGTGCATTTTCAGCATCCACTGTTTCAACGCCCACAACAGTCATGTATATTTCATTTGAAGCTTCTGATTCGCAACCAGCAGCTGAAGAAACAACCACATGGTAATAATCAGAAACAACTGGTTCAAATATCTGATCAACAGCTCCTTCAATTGGACCTTCACGGTTATACCATTGATTGCCTTCTGCAGCACTAGAAATTAACTGGTTCTGGTTTTGCTCAATTACCGGGGTTTCCGGAACAGGTATAACTTCAAGAGCCAGTTCAGTATTGGCAGTGGCTAAACCATCAGCAATGGTTAACTGGAATGTTGTTGATTCGGTGAGAGTGGCAATTGGGTTAAACAAAGTGGCATCGTTTAAGAGTTCAGCAGGAGTCCAGCTGTAAGTAACGTCTCCGTCAGCATTTTTTACAAAAGCGAAAAGCTGACCTGAGCCTCCCATACAAAGTTGGGCCGGATAAGCAAAAGCTGTAGCAGTAAGCTCAGTTGAACTTCCACCTGCATTTCCTGACGGGAATAAGATATCATCAATAAATGCGGCATCCTGACCATTGCTTACGCTGTTGTCTTTTGAATAAGTCCATTTGAAAGTATGTGTACCTGCTGTTACAGGAACTGAAACAACACTCCAGGCTACATCGCCCGACCATGAACCTTTTTCAGTGCCATCAATGTAAAATTTAAGATAATCGTAACCACTTTCGCTTGAAACCATTCTTGAGAAAGAAATATTATCAGCAGCAGCCACTTCCATGGTAATTTGAAGGGTGGTACTTCCATTGTGAGAGATTGCGCCTGATTTGGCTGCAAATGTTCCACTGTTAACGGATGAATTCGTAATGGTCCAAGGGATTGTGCTGGAATTTACCCAATCGAAGGCTGTAAAATCACCAGTTTCAAAATCTTCAATAATCAGACCTACTGATGGAGTGTAAGATTTTGATACATTGTATAATCCGGCTGATGCTGTGAAGTAAAGGTTGATGCTGGTGCCGATTTCAATATCAGGACTAATTGAAACGTTATAAACAGCATTCATGCTTTCGCTTCCCGGGATATTTCCAATCTGATATTCAATGAAATCAATTGCGATGCCATCGCTGTCGGTAAATAAATGTGAAACAGTTTCAAGGGCTTCGCAATGACCGATATTGTTAACAGGAACAGAGATAATTACATTTTCACCCGGATCGAGACGACCGTTGTTATTACCGGAGGCATCATCAATCAGAAGGTTTGAAGCTTCAAGTTCAGGTGCGTTTAATTTTACTGTATAACTGGAGTTCCAGGTTTCAGTTCCGTCGGTAATTTCCAGGTTAAATACAACCGGGGTCTGGTCAGGTAACCATTCTGAGGCTGTTACTTCAAAAGCGTTTTCCATTTCAACTATTGCACCAGGGGCAATGTTTGGCCATGTTTCAACATTCTGATCAATGGTAACGTAAGGTGAAGTAGTTGATAAAGTTACGGTAATATTGGCACCTTCGGAGTTACCAACATTTTTCAAAGCCATGTTGAAACCAAAAGATTCGGCATATTCAGGCAATTGGTTATTGTTGGCGCCAGCAT
This sequence comes from Lentimicrobiaceae bacterium, assembly GCA_020636745.1. NCBI lineage: Bacteria > Pseudomonadati > Bacteroidota > Bacteroidia > Bacteroidales > Lentimicrobiaceae > Lentimicrobiaceae bacterium. The sequence continues at coordinate 151,475 of JACJXH010000002.1, forward strand.
CATTTACCGATTGTGATTGCAACATTACGTATGGGCCTTCAGGTGAAGCTACTATAACAGAACCGATAAATGGTTGTTTGTTCTGAGCGGTAACAATAACTTCAGCATCGCCGGGAACACTGATAGGATTAAGTGTAACAACAGCCACTCCAAATTCATCAGCCAAAGCACTTCCGTAAAGGACGCCGTCCTTAGAGATAGCAACGTAAGCATAAGGCTCGGCAGTAACGGTAAATTCGGTGGTTTGCAGCGGCATAAGTGGCTCATACGAAACAGTCATTTCGTCGGGGACACCCATGTAAATGGTAAGTGAAGGATCGCCCATGAGGCAATAAATTTCCCAGTAATAGGTTGTTCTTGATGATCCTGATTCGGTAACAGCAAGGTTTCCTGCAAATAACATCTGACCCTGTGAAGTATACCATTCGCTGAAAGGCTCGCCATGATCATGGAAAGCACGGTCATAATTACCAAGAGTAGTGGCTTCATAAGTGGGGTTAACCATAATGGCACCAACACCAACTCCAAAGTAGTAATCTTCGTCCCAATATGAACTGTTTGATGCTCCGATATAACCAACTGCTCCTTTGTGTGAAGCTCTGAGTAATTCTTCGCCGAAGCAATTGGTGTTATATGTGCTGGTGAGACAGCAGTTACCAACGAGCAAAGGATATTTACCATCGTTTTGCAGACCAGGGATGTCGGAAATTTCAAAACCCGGATCAGCCCAACCGCTTGAACTTCCGTGAGCGGTGTAGTTGCCATAGGCCACGCCATTGCTTACATTTTGAATGATAGCGGATGCTGAGCTGCCTGATTCAGGATAAAGGTAAGTGTGACTTAATAAACCATGAGCCTCATTAAAATAGTAAGTAGTTCCGTAGTTGATTTGTCCGTTACCGTATGTGGGTGCGTTTCCTGCATCAACACCTGAAATCATCACACATTCACCCAGGAATGAAGGATCGGGGAACTGGTATTGTTCATACATCAAAGTTTTATCAATTTGAGGTTGTAGCTGAGCAATATTGGTGGCTGAAAAGCGTCCATAATACATTTCAGGAAGATCGTCGTTGGTGTATTCGCAGTAATAAAGGTCAGATACGTGTCCGCCCTGACTGAATGCCGGAATCTGAGCTACGTCACCTACAAAAAGAACAAAGGTTGGAGCGGGGTCTTCTGGTGTGCCGGCATTGTAAACACCCTGGAGGTAATTTTTAATGGAAGTAGTGGTTGTTCCAACTTCAGGCTGGTTGGTATAAGCTTCAACAACATTAAATCCTTTGCGGGTTTTCCATTGAATAAATGGTTGTAAGGTTTCCTGGAACATAGGATCGGAAACGATGAGATATTTGATAGGGTAGCGGGTGAAATTTTCGCGTGAACTGTTTCCAACTTTAATATCGTTAAGCAGGGTTGCATTTAATCCGCCAAAATATGGAGAGCGGGTTTTTTCTTTTAAAAGTTGGGTTTCAGCGTAATTGCCATTCAAAAATCTGACATTCACTACCAGGTTGTCGTAAACCCTGATTACACCACTTACCGGATTGTATTCTACAGGAGAAATGTCAAGACGAGCCATGCGTGTTCCACGCATAAAACCAAGGATTTCGGCTGAAGCTAATTCCTTGCCGTAAAAACTGTTGCTTCCATAAACTTTATTGTTGATGAGCAGGGGAATTTCTTCCGTTTGATTTTTTGCAACCGGAGCCTGGGCAGGAATAATGCGGCTGTTAATTCCAAGATCGTTCAGATTATACTCTCTGACATCGTAGCTAACAACATCAATTTCGATGCTCGCACCTACCGGTACTTCAATTAGCTTGCGCATTACCGGAAGTTTTGGATAACCTTCTTCCACGGCATAACTGTATCCGTTGGCTGAAATCTCTGTAAACAAGCCTTTGTCGGTGTTTACTTCCAGATTGTTGAGAGAAGAAAGAGTGCTTTTAACCCTCATTCCGGCAAAGTCAGTTTGCTCGACCGAAATTCCGGTTTTCCCGTTTTGTTTTAGTACTACCTGTGCGGTAGATACATTTCCAGTAAGCAACAAAGCTACTGTAGCAAAACTAATTGCGATAAAAAGTAAAGCTTTTTTCATTGGAATTATCCCTTGGTTTTTAATTAAATTTTTGCCTCTCGGCTTTTTTGCAACTCACAAAACTATATAATTAATGAACTGGTACAAGCTTTTTTATAAAAAAAACAGTGATTTAATCATTTGAAATGCTACATGTTACAAACATAATTCAAGATTGTTCCCTATAATCAACCATTTACAGAGATGTAATTCATAACATATAAAAAGTACAGACACTTAATTTGCTGGCAGGTTGCCTGGTTTTTTGATTAATTACAGGTCATTTATCTGCCTGCTTTGACTGTAACCGGCTATGGTTAGTATGTATAAATGAGTTTTTATGTACCTAAAGATAGCTGTAATGAGCGTTAACATTGGTTTTTAATTCGATAATTCAATCAAATTTCATGGATCATCCTGTATACGAATTCAAGAATTTTTTAGCGGGAATTTCTGGTAATCGACCGTGTATCTATTTTTCCGAGATTTCTTACCGGAATCCATGCTGCCGCTGTACCAATCAATACGACAGTTATAAAAATGTAAACAAAGTCTTTCCATTGCATCAGCACAGGATATGCATTGATAAGAAATGAGCCACCTTCGGCATTGATTTTGACCAGGCCGAACTTTTGTTGTATCATACAGATGATTGCACCCAGTAATAGTCCGGCAACGGCTCCGCTGAGTGAAACCATGATTCCTTCACTCATAAATATCCGGTGAATCAGCCTGTTGTCGGCACCCAGGCTGTGTAAAACAGAGATGTCGCGGCGTTTGTCAATAATAAGCATTGACAATGAGCCGATTACGTTGAAAGTTGCTATTAAAAGAATAAAAGAAAGGATAAGAAAGATGGCCCATTTCTCGGAGCGCATGATACGATAAAGGGTTTCCTGTTGCTCAAACCTGTTCTTTATCTTATATTGTTGTCCTAATGTCTTGCTTATCTGTTTCTGAACACTTTCGTAACCCGTGTTTGAATTAAGCGCAATTTCGACAGAAGTAAGTTCTTTATTGTATGAAAGTAATTCGCGCATAAACGATAACGGAACCAAAACATATTTGGTGTCAAAATCCTGTTGGATGGAGAAAATACCTGAGGGCCTGATATCTATTCGGTTAAATGCCTGATTGATATTGGCTCCGGGGGCCGAAGTCCGGCTGGGAGCATAAACTTCTATTTGCTGCTCATAATCATCCAGGTTGATTCCCAGGTAATAGGCAACTCCCTGTCCCACCACGGCAAGGGGTTGATCTTTAAAAGTAAGCATGAGGCTGCCGGCTGTAATCATGCTGTCCAGTCCCGTCCAGGTTGAATAAGATGAATCAACTCCTTTAAGAGTGGCCAGAAACTGATTGGTTCCGTAGCGAAGCAGAGCTTTCTCTTCAATAACGGCAGTTTGGGCTTTAACACCCTGAATGCCGGCTATTTTGTCCCACGGATAGGCCTCACTGTCAAAAGTTTTGCCGGAGGCCGGACTAACCTTCAGGGGAGGATCAAACGAATTGAAAAGAGAAGTAACCAAACTTTCAAAACCGTTAAACACCGAAAGAACCACAACCAGAGCCATTGTACCAATGGTAACACCAGCCACGGAAATTCCTGAAATGATGTTGATCACGTTGTGTGATTTTTTCGATTTCAGGTATCGCCAGGCAATGTATAACGGTAATCTCACGGGTTATGGTTTATTTCATAGCTCTGACAATAAGGCCAGTACCTTCGCTGTGCTGAATGCGGGTATCGGCATAATTCAATATCAGGCAGAATGGCATGACAAGCAAGTAATAAAACGGCAAAATGACAAAAAGGAGTTTTGAAAAGCCCAGCATCAGAATCGGATATTTCATTGAAAGACGCCAGGCTATTTTGCCCGGGCAGCCATACTGGTATCGGGCTTCTGTTGCCGAGAAGCCTGCTTTCCGGAGTTTTTCCTGAATTTCATCAATGTTGTAACCGTCTCGCACATGCTCTTCGATAAAAGAACCTTCTCCATGGTCATGCACATCCGATCCTCCTTTGTCAGAAGGTGTGGATATCAAAACCATTCCACCCGGCTTGAGCGAAGCATAGAAATTTTCAAAAACCTTTACATCTTCCTCAATATGCTCCATCACATCAACCGATAGAATAAGATCATAATGGTTGGGTTCTGTAAATGTTGTAAGATCGGCTGGTTCAAAACGGGCATTGGTGCGACCGGCACGTGCAAAAAATCCATTGCAGTCATCAATTTGCTCTTGTTTTACATCAACACCTTTTATTTTCCATTGGCGATCATATCCCGAGAGAAAATAACTGTATTGGCCAAACCCTGATCCGGCATCCAGAATTTCACGAGGTCCGGCATTGTTGGAAGCCCATTTTCTGATTTCGCGATGAATATGCCAGGTTCTGAGTAAAAGGGTGTCGAGCAGATGGTAAAACAACTTGCGCAACACGGGTGTGCTGTTAAATACTTTGCCTAAGGATTTTTTAATCGGGTCGTATTGCATAAATCAGATTGATTGGCCAAAGCCTATGCTTTCAGCAGTTTGTCAATATTTTCGATGTAATCAAGTGAGTCATCAATAATAAACTCAAGGTCAGGAATAATTCTGAGCTGACCTTTCACCCTTACACCCAGTTGAAACCTGATTTCTTTTTTCTGATGGTTGATGGCTTTAAAAATCTCATCTTTTTCACCAGGACCGAAGAGGCTGAGGAAAACCCTGGCCAGCGACATGTCTGGTGTAATATTCACTTTTGTTACCGTGATAAGGTATCCACGCAACTGGTCGTGGGCCATTATACGAAAAATTTCTCCCAGGTCTTTTTGCAAAAGCCTGGCTATCTTTTGCTGACGTTTTGATTCCATGGCGACAAAGGTACGGATTAACCAGCTTAAAGTAAAAAGTAAAAAATGAAGAATTCAGGTCTGCTAAATCCAAATACTATTCAGCTGCCAGCCTCGTTTTTATGCTGATGTTTTTAAATAAACAGGCAGGTCTAAATATACTTTCTGAAAATACGGGCGAATAACTTAACAGAGATTCGAAATTATTATAGTCTTTAACCTCTTATCTTTGCCAGTTCTTTCGAGATTCAAATATAAACACTTAAAAATGAAAAATCTTGTAAAAGTTTTGCGTTATGCTATTCCTTATTGGGGTTTTGCATTGCTGAACATTCTGTTTAATATCATCAGTGTTGCTTTTTCCCTGGTCTCGTTTGCAGCGATTATTCCGGTGTTAAATATTCTTTTTAAGCTGGAAAAGCCTGTACTGGCGCCTGCTGCATTTGAGTGGAAATTTGATGTGCTGAAGCAAAATCTTTATTACCAGATTGGGCGTTTGATTGATCAATATGGTGAACTTACCACGCTGGCATACATATGCGGGGTAATTATTGTGGTGTTTTTTCTGAAAAACCTTTTCCGGTATCTGGCCATGTATTACATTGCCGAGGTGCGCAATGGTGTGGTAAGAGATATTAGAAATGCCCTTTATCATAAAATCCTGATTTTGCCGCTTTCCTATTATTCTGAAAAAAAGAAGGGCGATATTATTTCACGCATGACCACCGATGTGCAGGAGGTTGAATGGTCGGTGCTCAGCTCTCTTGAAATGTTGTTTCGCGATCCGGTTACTATTATTGCCTATCTCATTTCTCTTTTTATGATGAACTATGAGCTTACGCTTATGGTGTTGATACTTCTCCCTGTTAGTGGAGGTCTTATTGGCCGGATTGGCCGGAGCCTGAAACGGACATCTGCAAAAGGACAAATCAAAATGGGGGAGTTACTTTCCAATATTGAAGAAACCATCAGTGGCTTGCGCAATATCAAAGCATTTAATTCAATTGACTGGGCAAATAACAACTTTAAGGAAACCAATTACAAGTACAACAGGCTTATGGTCAGGTTGTTCCGAAAACGCGATCTGGCTTCTCCTCTCAGCGAATTTTTGGGAATTGTAGTATCGGTCATTGTAATCTGGTTTGGAGGAAAAATAATCCTTTCTCCTGATTCGTCTATGGATGCTTCTATTTTTATCGTTTATATTACGGTGTTTTCACAGATTATTAATCCAATCAAAGCTTTGTCTACTGCCGTATATAATGTGCAGAAAGGTGCTGCTTCGGTTGAAAGGATTGAGCAGGTTTTAGCCGCCGAAGAGGTGATTACAGAGAAGGAAAATGCCATTCCGGTTAAGGAATTCGAAAAACAGATTGAATACCGAAACGTTTGGTTTCGCTATGAGCAGGAAGATGTGCTCAAAAATATTAACCTGATAATCCCTAAAGGAAAATCAATTGCGCTGGTGGGAGCTTCTGGTTCAGGAAAATCAACCATGGCTGATTTGCTCCCCCGGTTTTATGATGTTACTCAAGGTGAAATTTTAATCGATGGAAAACCCATACGCGATTTTGTTATCAGCGATGTAAGGGGATTAATGGGTATTGTGTCACAGGAAACCATTCTGTTTAATGCTACGGTTCTTGATAACATAACATTTGGTATGCAAGGGGTTAGCAAAGAGGAGGTTATTGCTGCAGCAAAAGTTGCCAATGCGCATGAATTTATCATGCAGATGCCTGAAGGGTACGAAACCAATATTGGGGATCGGGGCATTAAAATGTCGGGTGGTCAGCGGCAGCGGTTAAGCATTGCCAGGGCTGTACTGCGCAATCCGCCGGTGATGATACTTGATGAAGCAACTTCAGCGCTTGACACAGAATCAGAACGTTTGGTGCAGGATGCATTGCTGAACCTGATGCAGAACCGTACCTCGCTGGTAATTGCTCACCGGTTGTCAACCGTTCAGCATGCCGATGAAATTATTGTAATGCAGAAAGGCGAAATTGTTGAAAGAGGCACTCACACTGAACTTATGGCCAGGCATGGAGTATATAAAAGATTAAGCGATTTGCAAACAGTTGATCAGGCATAATGTGCTGGTTGTTAATGCTTATAAGCCTTTTTATCCCTTTTTGCAATGAATTTATTTAAACTTTTTAACCGGATTTTATCATGGATGTCCTCAACAAAATAAAGCAAAGAGCAGCATCGTTATTGCCTGAACTAACGGCAGTCCGAAGGCATTTACATATGCATCCCGAACTTTCAATGCAGGAGAAGGAGACTTCGGTTTATATTCAATCCAAACTTAGTAGTTATGGCATTCCGTTTAAAGCCGGCATTGCTCAGCATGGAATTGTTGGTCTGATTGAAGGAAGAAATCCTGGTGCACGAACAATTGCTTTGCGTGCCGATATGGATGCCCTTCCTATTGTTGAGCAAAATGAAGCAGCCTATTGCTCACAAAACCAGGGCGTAATGCATGCCTGTGGACACGATGTGCACATGACCAGTTTGATTGGTGCAGCCATTATTCTGAATGAATTAAAAGACGAATTTGAAGGAACCATTAAACTGATATTTCAGCCTTCAGAAGAGCGGTTTCCGGGAGGTGCCTCCATGATGATTAAGGAAGGTGTTATGGAAAACCCTGCTCCGCTCAGGATGTTTGGTCAGCATGTGCTTCCCACACTTGATGCCGGAAAGGTTGGAATGAAGCCCGGAAAATATATGGCTTCAACCGATGAAATTTATCTGACGGTGAAAGGGAAGGGTGGACATGGTGCGACACCCGAACTGAATGTTGACCCGGTGTTGATTGCCGCTCATATACTCATTGCCCTGCAACAGATTGTTAGCCGAAATGCACCTCCTGCCTTGCCTGCTGTTCTTTCTTTCGGGCGATTTATGGCCGAAGGCAGAACCAATATTATTCCTGACGAGGTGAAGCTGGATGGTACACTGCGAACTTTTGACGAAAACTGGCGCGCTGATGCTCATCATAAAATTACCCGCATGGCAACCTCTATTGCCGAAGGAATGGGCGGATCCTGTGATGTTTTTATTGATAAAGGTTATCCATACCTGGTCAACGACGATGAAGTTACAGCGCAGGCAAAGGAATTTGCCATAGAATATCTTGGAGCCGATAATGTTGTAGATCTGGATATGCGAATGACTGCCGAGGATTTTGCCTATTTTTCGCAGCTGGTTCCTTCCTGTTTCTACAGGCTTGGCATCAGGAATGAAAGCAAGGGCATTGTTCATAATCTGCATACTTCAAAATTTGATGTGGATGAATCAAGTCTTGAAACCGGAGCCGGATTAATGGCCTGGATGGCACTGAAAAACCTGAATTTAATGCCATAAGGGGGCCGTTTTATTTATTCCCATCCCTAATTCGCTTTAACCGGAAAAGAACAAATTCATCCTCTCAGGGTTTATGCTGCTATACCAGTTTAAATTTGTTTTTCTAAAGTCTGACAAATTCTGAGATGAACAGTCCGATTTCCATTATACCCCTGACCTGCGAAATACTTGAGCCTTTATCATTAAATCCGCATAAACCTCATCGTCATGACCACGAGGAGCTCTGGATAATTACACATGGAAGTCCATCGCACGCGGTTGATTTTATGGCCGAAAAGCTTCAATCACCGGTTGTTGTTTATATTGCCCAGGGGAAAGTACATTCTTTTATTCCGGATACTGAAACACAAGGATGGCTTATACGCTATAAAACTGATTTTGTCCCACAAAGCAGATTCAATTTTTATTCGGCATTTGCTGATAAAGTATATTATCAGCTCAGTGAAGATTATTGCAGTACAACCCTGCATTCACTTTGCACCATCATGCTCAAGGAGAGCGCTGAACTTATCCCCGACTATACTGTAATGCAACATCTGCTGAGTGCAGTTTTGGCCAAACTTGAAACCGATAGCAAGCGCGATTATCTGGATAATAAAGCTTCCGGTACACCCAGACTGATTACGTTCAATAATTTTCTGCGTATTCTCGATAATAATTTCAGGCGTGCCGAAGGCGTGGAGTTTTATGCTGAGAAATTAAATATGACTGCCAGAAACCTGAACCTTATTACCCGATCGGTTTTCGGAAAAAGTGCAACAGAAATTATAGAAACACGTAAACTAAGAGAAGCCCGGCGATTGTTGCTTACCACCGAAAAGTCTGTTTCAGAAATTGGATTTGAGCTTGGCTATAACGAAAAATCCTACTTTTCAAGAGTGTTCAGAAAGAAAACCGGCGCTACACCTACTGCTTTTCGCACACAAGCTTTAGACTTAATTTCCTGATAGTACCACTACTCTTCCTGAATGTATAACCACCTGCCTGCACCGTTCAACTAATTTTGTGCCATTCAATAACCTATAAAAAAAATTGAAAAATGGCAACAAAAACAAAATGGACAATTGATCCATCGCACACTGAAATAGCATTTCAAGTAAAGCACCTGATGATTTCAAATGTAAAAGGTGTATTCAGTCAATTTAACGGTGAAGTATTAACAGATGATGTCGACTTTTCAACTGCTGAAATTAATTTCAACCTGAATCCTGCCACCATCAATACCGGAAACAGTGACCGTGACACTCACCTGAAAAGCCCCGATTTTTTTGATGTTGAGCAGTTCGACCAGATTTCTTTTCATTCGCAGTCAATGAAAAAAGTGGCTGATGATGTTTATCTTTTATCCGGTGATTTGCAAATAAAGGGAATTGCCAGGAGCGTTGAACTGAAGGTTGAATTTGGAGGGTTAATGACTGATCCATGGGGGAACACAAAGGCTGGTTTCAGCCTGTCGGGAAAAATTAATCGAAAAGATTGGGGATTAAACTGGAATGCTGCCCTTGAAACGGGAGGAGTATTGGTAAGTGAAGAGGTTAAGATAGTTTCGGAAGTTCAATTGATGAAAGTAAGCTGAAGCTAAAATTGCTGTTACAAAGCTAACTTTACCCAATTATAAAGTTTAAGGCGGGGATTGTTGCGCAAAAAGTGGTGAATGTACTTTGTGGTTTTTTCGGTTCAACCTGCACCGTCTGATCAATCATAGTATTGACACTTAAACGGCAATAGCATCTTTTCAAATAAAGACAAAACCATGAAAAATACAATTATACACAAAGCTGCCACGCGTGGTAATGCAAATCACGGATGGCTGCGCAGCAGTCACACCTTCAGCTTTGCACAATATTACAACCCTGACCGCATGCACTTCGGGGCCCTGAGGGTTTTAAATGATGACTATGTTGAGGCTGGTCAGGGCTTTGGAACTCATCCGCATGACAATATGGAAATTATTTCTATTCCACTCGAAGGTGATTTGGAACACCGCGACAGCATGGGAAATCTTGCTGTTATCAAAAAAGGTGATATCCAGGTAATGAGTGCCGGAAAAGGAATTACACATAGTGAATATAACAGAAACAAGGACAAGCCAGTAAAATTTCTTCAAATTTGGGTGATTCCAAATCAACGAAATGTTGAGCCCAGGTATGATCAGATTTCATTAAACCCGGAAGACAGGCATAACCGGCTTCAGCAAATTCTATCTCCTGATAAAGAGGATGAGGGTGTCTGGATTTATCAGGATGCATGGTTTCATCTTGGGAAATTCGACAAAGATTTCTTAATCAGATATCAGTTAAAAAAGCCCGGAAATGGCGTTTATGCTTTCATTATTAATGGAGATGTAAGCATTGACGGGACTGAACTTAAAGAACGCGACGGATTGGGAATGACAGATATACATGAATTTCTCATCAGGGCCAATACGCAGGATGCTGAAATCTTACTGATGGAGTTGCCTTTAAAGTTTTGAAAGATAAATTTCAATGAAAGGTGAAGCCGGGTTTATGCCCTTTACTTTATCACCATTTATAACTTGAAAAGCCTTCGCTATGGAATTGAAAGCACTATATAAAGCCGCCGGAACTTACAAAGATTCAGAAAGATTGCCGGTATTATTCCTGGGACACGGGAGTCCTTTGAACGCCATTGAAATAAATGAATTTTCTTCAGGTTGGAGGGCTATGGCCGAAACCATGCCTTTGCCTGTAGCAATTCTTTGTATTTCAGCACACTGGGAAACTCACGGAACGTATGTTACTGCCATGGAAAAGCCTCGTACCATTCATGATTTTGGTGGTTTTAAGCAGGATTTATATGAAGTACAATATCCGGCTGATGGCAGTCCTGATTTGGCTAAGGAAATCAAGGCTTTAGTATCGGCAACTGCAATAGAGCTTGACAATTCATGGGGGCTTGACCATGGCTCCTGGAGTGTCCTCAGACATTTATTCCCTCTCGCAGGTATTCCGGTTGTTCAACTCAGTCTTGACTATCGTAAAACACCTTTGCAGCATTATAATCTGGCAAAAGAATTAGCAATGCTTCGCCAAAAAGGTGTGCTGATTATTGGCAGTGGCAACATTGTGCATAATCTGCGTTTGATAGATTGGAACCGGTCTGATGAAGGTTATGACTGGGCCATTGAGACTGATAGCAGGGTCAGGCAATTGATTTTGGCACATGATCATCACTCGTTGATAAATTATAGCAAAGCCGGCAGTGCTTTTAATATGGCGGTTCCTACTCCGGAACATTACCTGCCATTGCTATATGCCATCGGGCTTAAAGGCGAAAAGGAAGAAGCTTCTTTCTTCAACACCAAAACCATCATGGGGTCAATCTCAATGACCTCTGTAAGAATTGGTTAATCTGATTTATCGTTTCAGCTCATGCTGATCAAACACCCGGTTTACTGCATCTTCATAATCATTAAAATGCCTGGCTTTTCTTATTTTTCTGAAAACTTTAACCGGTTCATCAAAAGATTCGGCCAGGTATGCCCAATATTCTTTCATGGCATTTAAGACAGATGGGTTGTCGTCTCTTTCTTTGCGATAAGTAAAATAAAGATCGTCAATAAACCGGCGGATAAGCTCGCGGTGATCATTTGGCAATAATATTCCTTTTATCCGGGCAGGGAGCAGGGGGTCGGAGAGGAGCCCCCGTCCAAGCATTATCAGCTGTATTTCTGAAAATCGTTCGTGAAAAAGATTGAAATCATCAGCACTGAAAATATCGCCATTATAAACCAGGGGTGCCTTTATCAGGGAGGCTGCAGCTGAAAAGGAATCCCAATCAGGATGTCCGGTGTACAACTGTTTGCCAATGCGGGCATGAATAGTAAGTTCACGAATGGGATAACGGTTAAAAACCGGAATCAGATGATCCATCTCTGAAGCGGAAAGATACCCTAAACGGCATTTTATCGAAAATGCAATTTTCACTTCCTGCATAACCTTTTGCAGAATTTCATCAACCATTTCGGGGTAAGGAAGTATGCCCGAACCTCTTTTTTTATTTGCTACCTGAGGGTAAGGGCATCCGATATTCCAGTTAAGTTCCCTGAAACCCATCTCTTCGCAGCATTGAGCCAGCCATACAATTTCATCAGCACTTTTGCTGAGCACCTGAGGAATGACTTCAATTCCGTTTTCAAACTGTTGCTTCAGCGCCTTTAATTTTGCCGGCGACAAACTGCATCCAGCGGCAAAGTTGGCAAAATACGGCGTGTAAAGCTTGTCAACACCCTGAAAATGACGGGCATAAACACCTCGAAAAACGTGAGTAGTAATGCCCTGAAAAGGGGCAAAGTAAATTTTTGTTTGATCATTCATCAGGATGGCGAAGATAAGGAAGTTTCAAACACAACATTTTATTGGCCTGCCGGAACATTCTGACCAACAGGAACGCAAACCAGTTAATTGAAAATACAGCATGACAGTTAAATGGGAAGTTGAATGGAATGGCTTTCATGCTATAAAATTCCGGCTTAGTTGTTTGAATGCCTGTCAACAGGCTCCTAAGATAATAAGCCTGAAAATTAAGCTTTTTCAAAAATGGCTCAACACCAACTATTTATCGTATCTTTGCAGATTCAAAGTTTTGTTGGATACATTGGCACTCTTTTCAGCGGATTCTTTCAGAACTATTTTATTCACCCTCTCAAAAAAGGATAATCCCGAAAAGGTAAATTATGGCAAGATCACAGCAAACGTGGAATAAGCAGGAAAACGAAAAGAAAAAGCAGAAGAAGAAAAAGGAAAAAGCAGCAAAAAAAGTTGAAAGAGCTTCCAATTCAAAAGACGGCAACAGTCTTGATGATATGATAGCTTATGTAGATGAATACGGGCGCATCACTTCTACACCTCCCGATCCAACAGTAAAAAAGGAAGTCATTAAGGCCGAAGACATTGAGATTGGCGTAAGAAAACAGGATCCTGCCGACCAGGTTGAGGAGTTCAGAACAGGAATTGTCAGTTTCTTCAACGAATCAAAAGGATATGGTTTTATTAAAGACCTGAACACTCAGGAAAGTATATTTGTACATATCAACGGGCTTACCGAAAGCATCAAGGAAAATAACAAGGTTACTTTTAAGGTGGAAAGAAGCCCTAAAGGGCTCAGCGCCTTTGAGGTTAAATTAGTCAGATAAATGCCGGTTTTTGTGTAAAACCGAACATATATAGGTTTAAAAGCCTGATATAGAGCTGTTAATCATTTTTTTATACTACAATACAGCTTCCTGAAAAGCAATAGTTTGTTGCCTGCAGGAAGCTGCTTATGTTTTTATAAATGTCCATGTTGTTGGTCAAATTGCGACTATTTTGGTTATTTAATTCAGTAATAGGCCTGTATGTCAGCAAAATGCAAGTAAGTTGCAACAGCGAAATAGTATTTCACAAAAGCAATTTCAAAAGAAAAGAGATAACCGTTTTAAAATACCGATAAATACGCATTCATTCTTTACATAATTGAATTATATTTGCGTCTGAAATTACTAACCTATACTAAGCGCATAGCTACCCCTGCTCTATTTTTTTTTACTGCGATATTTTAATCATCGAATAAATATTAAAATCAGATTTTCATTTTAATAAATCAAACCCATTATTAACCAAAACCAATTAAACATGAAAAAAATCGCAATTACTCTTTTTGCAGCCTTCCTGGCATTTAATTTATCTGCGCAGGACAATCTTCTTACTAAAGGTGAAAAAGTACTGAATCTGGGGATAGGCCTGGGTAGCACTTTATACACCGGATCTGGCTACACTAGTACAATTCCACCTATTTCAGCTTCTTTTGAAATTGGAGTAAAAGACGATGTTCTTGACATTGGATCTATTGGTGTTGGAGGATATTTAGGCTATGCAGCCAACAAATGGGAGTATTCCTATTTCGGAGGCACCTGGGGATATAAATACACTAACCTTATTATTGGTGCAAGAGGTTCGTTTCACTATCCTTTGATTGACAAACTGGATACTTATACCGGACTTATGATTGGTATGAACATTGTTTCTGCCAAAGAAACCGGCGACATTGATCCATTATACAATTACAGTGCTTCAAGCAGTGGAGTTATCTGGTCATGGTATGCTGGTGGCCGTTACTATTTCAGCGATAAATTTGCTGCTATGGCAGAGATTGGTTATGGCATCGCATGGCTCAATCTTGGCGTTGCGCTGAAACTGTAATAAATAAATGTTTTAAACTAAGCCACTCTCCGGGGTGGCTTTTTTTATTTCTGCTTTGAATGCTCCTTTTTCAACTGCAGATTTTCCTGTGCAGTTGAAATGATTATCTTTGTTTGATTCTTTAATTGTTGCGAATGAGAGTAGCCGGGAAAAATTATCAGACTATATGGTTTGAAGGAGAATCGGTTTTTATGATCGATCAGAATTTACTGCCATTTAAGTTTTCAATAGCAGAGTGTAAAACATGGGAAGAAACCTGCGAGGCCATTAAAATGATGACGGTAAGAGGTGCCGGAGCCATTGGTGCTGCTGCCGGATTTGCTATGGCTCAGGCTGTTATCTCAAATGAAAGTCCCGAAATGGCCCGGCAGCGGATTAAAGCAACGCGGCCTACTGCCCGCGACCTGTTTTATGCTGTGGATCGCGTGTATGAAGCAGCTGCAGGCTCCGTTCAGGCTGCCGTGGATGAAGCCATCAGGCTTGCCCGGTTAAATACCGAAGCTGCAAAAAATATCGGAAAATATGGTGAGTCATTGATTGCTGACGGGGCAAGAGTTCTCACACATTGCAATGCCGGTTGGCTTGGCTTTGTTGATTACGGCAGTGCATTGTCGCCTGTTTATCACGCTCACCGTGGCGGGAAATCTGTTTTCGTTTATGCCGATGAAACCCGGCCCAGAAGTCAGGGTGCGCGCCTTACGGCATGGGAGCTGACGAATGAAGGCATTGAACACCAAATAGTTCCTGATAATGCCGGAGCTTACCTGATGTCGAAAGGCCTGGTTGATTTGGTGATTGTGGGTGCCGACCGAATTGCGGCTAACGGTGATACTGCCAATAAAATCGGAACCTTTGAAAAAGCCATCATTGCAAAACAATTTGGGATTCCTTTTTTTGTTGCTGCCCCTGTGTCAACGTTCGACGCTGCAACTCTAAACGGCGAAGGGATTGAAATTGAGGAACGAAGTGCTGATGAAGTGCACTTTCAAACCGGCCCTGATCAGAATGGCCAGATGCATACCATACGGGTAACCAATCCTGGCTCTGATGCTATAAATCCGGCTTTTGATGTTACTCCGGCAGAGTTTATTACCGGTATTATTACCGAAAAAGGAATTATAAAGGCATCAGGGGATGAGATAAAGGCACTTTTTTAGAGGGACGAGGGACGCAGAAAAGGGACGTGGGACGAGGGGCGTGGGACGAACGGAGAACGACGAACGACGAACCCAGAACGACAAACCCAGAACGAAGAACTTTTTCCTTTAACTGTTAGTTGTTAGTTGTTAGTTGTTTTTGAGCTTTAATTATGGAAAAAACCTGTAACTGGCCGGGCAACGACCCGTTGATGATAGAATACCACGATAAGGAGTGGGGTGTACCGGTTCATGATGACCGCAAACTGTTTGAGTTTCTTGTGCTCGATGCCTTTCAGGCAGGCCTGAGCTGGAAAACCATCCTGCATCGCCGCGAAGGTTTTCGGCGGGCTT
This sequence comes from Lentimicrobiaceae bacterium, assembly GCA_020636745.1. NCBI lineage: Bacteria > Pseudomonadati > Bacteroidota > Bacteroidia > Bacteroidales > Lentimicrobiaceae > Lentimicrobiaceae bacterium. The sequence goes on from JACJXH010000002.1 coordinate 167,457, forward strand.
TCGACAATTTTGACGCTACAAAAATTGCAGCCTACACCGATGATGATTTTAACCGCCTGATGGCCGATTCCGGAATTATCCGCAACAGGGCGAAAATAAGGGGAACCATTAAAAATGCCAGGCTGTTTCTTGAAATTCAGCGTGAGTTTGGTAGTTTCGATGCCTACATCTGGCAGTTTACCGGTGGCAAAACCATCGTAAACCACTGGACCAATCTTAAACAACTGCCGGCCACCAGCCCTGAGTCAGATGCCATGGCTAAGGACATGAAAAAGCGGGGTTTCACCTTCTGTGGCAGCACCATCTGCTATGCCTTTATGCAGGCCGCCGGATTGGTGGATGATCACCTGGAAGATTGTTTCAGAAAATGCTCTTGATGCGGAAGGGATAACTTCCTGTGAAAAGGCTGATTAAAATCCAATGTTTATCTGACATTAGTGTTTTAAAATCTTATTTTTTGGATAATCGAAAGTCTTCAATTTCATTTCGTACAAAATGTGAAATTGAGTTGATAAGGATCGACTATTTACCAATTTTTTGCCTGATATTTACAGGAAAATTTATTGTAATTTCCGGAAATAATCTGACACAGCGCAAAAACAAGCGCTAAATATTTGGTTTTCCCGCTACAATAGATAAACACTTACCTTTGCAGGATGAACATTCCTGAAAAACGACCCATAACCGATTGGTTGCCCGTTAGCCGCGAGGAACTCGACCGTCGAGGCTGGGACGAAGTTGACGTCATCATCGTTTCAGGCGATGCTTATGTTGATCATCCTTCATTTGGCCATGCTGTAATGGGTCGTTTAATAGAAAAAGAAGGTTTCAGGGTGGCTGTTTTACCTCAGCCCAACTGGCGTGACGACCTGCGCGACTTCAAAAAACTTGGCAAGCCACGCCTTTTCTTTGGTGTAACTGCCGGTTGCATGGATTCCATGGTGAATCATTATACAGCCAACAAACGCCTGCGCTCTGACGATGCTTATACACCCGGTGGAATTGCAGGCTTCAGGCCGGATTATGCAAGTGTTGTTTATACTGGAATTTTAAAGAAACTATTTCCTGATGTGCCCGTAATTCTGGGTGGAATTGAAGCCTCCATGCGCCGTCTTACGCACTATGACTACTGGAGCGATAGTCTGAAACCTGACATCCTCACATGGAGTGGAGCTGATATGCTGGTGTTTGGAATGGGAGAAAAGGCTATTGTAGCACTTTTGCAGCGACTTGCAGCTGGCGAGCCCATTCACCAGATTCGTGACCTGGAGCAAACCGCCTTCAAAGTGCCGGCAGACGAGTTGTTACCTGAAATGCCAGGTGTTAATACCCTTGAACTTCCCTCGCATGTGCAGTGTAAGGCCGATAAAAAAGCCTTTGCCCGTCATTTCAGAATTTTTGAAGAGGAGTCGAACCGCTGGCAGGGAGCTCGCCTTATTGAGCCCAACGGCGATACGGTTACGGTGATAAATCCGGCCAATCCCCCGATGGAGGAAAAGGAAATTGATGCTGCATTCGATTTGCCTTACACCCGGCAACCCCATCCTCGTTACAATAAACGGGGTCAGATTCCGGCTTTTGAGATGATCCGCAATTCTATCAATTTGCACCGCGGTTGCTTTGGTGGCTGTGCTTTTTGTGCTATTTCTGCCCATCAGGGCAAATTTGTGGTAAGCCGTTCTGAGAAATCAATTATGAACGAAGTGAAACTGGTAGCATCAGAACCGGATTTCAAAGGCCACATTACCGATATGGGCGGCCCTTCGGCCAATATGTATCTGATGAAAGGGATTGATACTGATAAATGTAAGAAATGCAAACGGGCTTCCTGTATCTTTCCGACCATCTGCCGGAACCTGAATACCGACCACCGGCCAATGACTGCCCTTTATAAAAAAGCAATGCTGGTACAGGGGGTGAAAAGAATCACCATTGGCAGCGGAATCCGTTACGATATGCTGGTGGGTCGCACTGAAGCTGAAAACAAAGCCAATGGTCTGGATGAATATCTGAAGCAGGTAATTACAAAGCATGTTTCGGGCAGGTTAAAGGTGGCTCCTGAACACAGTGCACAGAATGTACTTCAGATTATGCGGAAACCTCACTATCGTACTTTTATCGATTTCCAGAAACGTTTTGAGGAGATCAATCGTCAAAATGGGCTGAAGCAGCAACTGATTCCTTATTTTATTTCAAGTCATCCGGGCAGCCGCCCCGAAGATATGGCCGAACTTGCCTGCGAAACCATGCAACAGGGTTTCCGCCTGGAGCAGGTGCAGGATTTTACGCCTACGCCCATGACCCTGGCCACAGCCATTTATTATACGGGTATTGATCCATACACGCAAAAACCTGTGTATGTGGCCAAAACAAAAGAAGACAAAGTTAATCAGCAGCGTTTCTTTTTCTGGTATAAAGCAGAGAATAAAAGATGGTTGTCAGATACCCTCCGAAAAATGGGCAGAAAAGATTTGCTGGATAAGTTTGGGAAAACGAAACGTTATTGATCTGTTTTAGGGGCTTAAAATTGTCCAAAAGCCTTAATGGGAGGTCTGAAAAAGCGGCTGCAACGGAGATAAATCAACTTTGCGGAATAACCAAAACAGGGCAGGAGCTCTGGCGCATGATGCCACTGCTTACACTTCCTATCAGTGTTCGGTAAACCAGTCCATGACTCTGCGAGCCCACAACAATGAGCTCGGCGTCAAACATTTTGGCCTCATGCAGAATGGTGCTTACTATCGGACCATGAATAATGGCAGAACGGGCATTTACCCCTTTGTTTTTCAGGTAGTGCACCATGGCCTTCAGGTCACGGTTTTCGCTTATCATTTCGTCGAGACACGGATTACCTGCCGGTGGCTGCATCGGTGCATTTTCACTCAAAAATACTACGGGATAACATATATGCAATATATAAACTTCGCTGTTAAATGCGCTGGCAATTTCGCCGGCCTTTTCAATAACATCTGTTGATAAATCAGAAAAATCTACCGGAACCAGAATTCGTTTCATGGGGTTATTGTTTTCATATTCACAAATATACAATAATTAAAGGATGAATTCAAGGGGAAAAAAATACAATGTTTCAGGCTTTAAGTTGGCTGGTTTGTCAAGCTATGTATAGCCAAAATCATCAGGCAGGAAGCCCTGTTGACTAAATTTATGGATGAAATTTCGGGAGGTATTCTTTAAACAACTGGGAAACAAACACCCATAGACCTCGGCAGACAATAACACATGGTCATATTGTATATACTACATGTGAAATGATTTTAAGATTATTATTTACTATCGGGCTTCCGATTTGAGGTTATTTATGGCCGGTTTATCAGATTAATGTCTGTCATTTTGAGCAGTTTAAGTTAGTGTAATCAGCATCTGTCAAGGGATTGACGATTTCTTTTGAAAACTGTTGGAGCTCTCAAATTATTTGTACTTTCGCAACGTTTAATTCCCTACAAAAACTGTGTTTTAAGATGAATAAGTTAATTGCTCTGGAAGAAGTTGTAGCCAAAATTAAAGATGGTTCAGTCATAATGGTTGGAGGCTTTATGGCCAGTGGAACTCCGCCACGGCTTATTGATGCACTGGTGAAGTCAAATGTAAAAGATCTGACAATTATTTGTAATGATACAGCATTCCCCGATCAGGGTGTGGGCCGCTTAATTGTTAACCGTCAGGTAAAGAAGGTGATAACCTCACACATAGGAACCAATCCTGCCACGCAGGCACAAATGAATGAAGGCACGCTGGAAGTGGAATTTGTACCTCAGGGTACGCTGGCCGAGCGGGTAAGGGCCGGTGGCGCCGGGCTGGGAGGTTTTCTTACACCAACTGGTTTAGGTACCATGGTGGCCGAAGGCAAGCAGGTACTCACTGTTGATGGCAAAGACTTTCTTCTTGAGAAGCCTTTGCGTGCAGATATAGCATTGATAGGCGCCAGCAAAGGCGACCACGAAGGAAACCTTATTTATAATGGAAACTCGCAAAACTTCAATCCGCTGATGGCAACTGCCACCGATTTGGTTATTGCTGAAGTTGAGAAACTTGTTGAAACCGGTAAAATCTGCATGGAGCATGTTCATACTCCCGGGATTTTTGTAGATTTTATTATCAATAATTAATAACGATATTCTAATTCATGATGAAAGAACAGTCAATTATCAGAGTGCGCATGAGTTCGCACGATGCCCATTACGGAGGAAACCTGGTTGACGGAGCCAAGATGCTTCAATTATTTGGCGATGTAGCTACTGAATTACTTATACGAAACGATGGAGACGAAGGCCTTTTTAAGGCTTACGATAATGTTGAATTTATGGCTCCGGTTTTTGCGGGCGATTATATTGAGGCCGTTGGTGAAATTACCCATATTGGCAATACTTCGCGCAAAATGAATTTTGAAGCCCGCAAAGTCATAGTCCCCCGTCCCGAAATTTCTGATTCGGCAGCCGATGTTCTTACAGAATATATTGTGGTTTGCAAAGCCAGCGGAACCTGTGTTGTTCCATTGAAAAATCAGCGCAAAAACCAATAACCATTGTCCTATGGAAAAACTGATAATTACTGCCGCCATTTGTGGCGCTGAAGTGCTTAAAGAGCATAATCCTGCAGTCCCCTATACTGTTGAAGAAATTGTACGTGAGGCCAAATCAGCCTATGAAGCAGGTGCAAGCATTATTCACCTGCATGTCCGCTGGGACGATGGAACACCAACCCAGGATAAAGGTCGTTTTAAAGAAATGATTGATGCGATTAAAGCTGAAATTCCTGATGTGATTATCCAGCCTTCAACCGGTGGAGCTGTTGGTATGAGCAATGATGAACGCCTGCAACCAACAGAATTAAAGCCCGAAATGGCCACACTCGACTGCGGAACGCTCAATTTTGGCGGCGATGAGGTATTTATGAATACTGAAAACACCATTAAATATTTTGGCGAGCGCATGATTCAGCTGGGTATAAAACCTGAACTTGAGGTTTTCGACAAAAGCATGATCGACATGGCTTTACGTCTTCATAAAAAAGGGTTTATTCAAAAACCCATGCACTTCGATTTTGTAATGGGAGTAAATGGCGGAATATCAGGCGAACTACGTGACTTTGTTTTTTTGAGAGGCAGTATTCCTGATGATGCTACTTATACGGTGGCAGGTGTCGGACGCTTCGAATTTCCGCTGGCAATGGCTGCTATTATTGATGGCGGGCATGTGCGCGTCGGGTTCGAAGATAATGTGTACTTGTCGAAAGGAGTTCTCGCAAAATCAAATGGCGAACTGGTGGCTAAAGTAGTCAGAATGGCCACAGAAATGGGCCGCGAAATCGCCACTCCGGCCGATGCCCGCCGGATACTGGGTCTTGAGGCAAAATAATCAAAAATATACCAAACCAAAAACCAATAACCTACTACGCATGAAAAAAGGAAGTAAATACGGTATTCACCGTGTAATTGAACCAAAAGGAGTTCTACCTCAGCCAGCCAATAAGATTGATAACAACATGGATGAGATCTACGACAATGAGATCCTGATCGATGTCCTTACATTAAATGTTGATTCTGCCAGTTTTACCCAAATTGAAGAACAAGCAGGTGGCGATGAGAAAAAAATTGCCGAAATTATGTTCGATATCGTTGCCAAACAAGGCAAACATCGCAATCCGGTTACCGGATCAGGTGGTATGCTTTTAGGTATTGTTGAAAAAATAGGCTCTGCACTTGAAGGTAAAATTGATTTGAAAGTGGGCGATAAAATTGCCACACTGGTGTCATTGTCACTTACTCCGCTGCGTATCGATAAAATCAAAGAAATCCGTAAAGATGTTGACCAGGTTGACATTGAAGGGAAGGCAATCCTTTTCGAAAGCGGCATTTATGCAAAAATACCTGCCGATATGCCTGAGAAATTAGCCCTCTCAGCGCTGGATGTAGCTGGTGCTCCTGCTCAAACTGCCCGTTTGGTAAAACCAGGTGATACTGTACTGATTATTGGAGCAGGCGGAAAATCAGGAATGCTTTGCTGCTATGAAGCAAGAAAACGCGCCGGAGTTACCGGTAAAGTGATCGGACTCTGCCACGGCGAAAAAAGTGCCCAGCGCTTGCGCGATCTCGGCTTTTGCGACGAAGTGTTTACTGCTGATGCCACTATTCCTGTTCCGGTTCTTGAAAAAATTGAAGAACTTACCAATGGACAGCTTTGCGACGTTACCATTAACAACGTAAACATTCCTGATACTGAAATGACCAGCATCCTGTGTACCAAAGATACCGGAGTTGTTTATTTCTTCTCAATGGCTACCAGCTTTACAAAAGCCGCTTTGGGTGCCGAAGGTATTGGCAGTGATGTTACCATGATAGTTGGCAATGGATATACCAAAGGACACGCCGAAATTACCCTGCAGTTGCTTCGCGAATGCGACGAACTCAGAAAGGTTTTTACTGAACTTTACGCTTAACTGACTCAATCTGAAAACATGGTCAACCATCAGTACTGACTGTGTTCAAATCTTTCAATCAGATAATTACTGACATATCACATTCTTCCAACCAACCCATTCTTTCGCGGATTGGGAGGTTGGAAGAATCAAATGATTATAAATGAATAGTTTATAACAAACGCCTGAAGGCAATTAACAGCACTTCAGCAGAACTAAAAAATCTAGTATGTCTATTAACAGAAGAAAAGAATTTTTTCCTGAGGCTACCGACGAACAATGGAACGATTGGAAGTGGCAGGTTAAAAACAGAATTGAGACATTTGATCAACTCAAAAAATATATCAGTCTCACGCCTTCTGAAGAAGAAGGTGTAAAAAAATCGCTCGAGACACTGCGTATGGCTATAACGCCGTATTATCTATCTCTGATTGACACCGATAACCCAAATTGCCCTATCCGCAAACAGGCTGTGCCATCAGGTGCTGAACTGCATCGCTCAGTGGCCGATTTACTTGACCCTTTGCACGAAGATGGTGATTCACCGGTACCGGGGCTTACACACCGGTATCCCGACAGGGTTTTGTTCCTGATTACTGATATGTGCTCAATGTATTGCCGCCACTGCACCCGCAGGAGATTTGCCGGACAGAACGACCGCGAAACCCCTTCTGACAGAATACAGCAAGCTATTGATTACATTGCCCGTACACCTCAGGTAAGAGATGTATTACTTTCGGGTGGCGATGCCCTTATGGTAAGCGACCGGATGCTTGAATCAATCATTCAGCGTTTGCGCGAAATTCCTCATGTTGAAATCATCAGGATTGGTACCCGTGTGCCGGTAGTATGCCCACAGCGCATTACCGATGATTTGGTGAATATGCTTAAAAAATATCATCCTATCTGGGTTAACACACATTTTAACCACCCGAATGAAATTACTCCTGAATCTGCTGAAGCATGCAACAAGCTGGCCAATGTTGGTATTCCTTTGGGAAATCAATCGGTGCTGCTCAGAGGTGTGAACGATTGTGTGAACATCATGAAAAATCTTGTGCATGGATTGGTTAAAATCAGGGTTCGGCCATACTATATCTATCAATGCGATCTTTCCATGGGTCTTGAGCATTTCAGAACACCTGTTTCAAAAGGTATTGAAATCATCGAAAACCTTCGCGGACATACATCAGGCTATGCAGTGCCAACATTTGTTGTAGATGCTCCTGGTGGTGGCGGTAAAATTCCGGTAATGCCTACTTACCTGATTTCTCAGGCTCCCGGCAAGGTTGTATTGCGCAATTTCGAAGGGGTGATTACGACCTATTCTGAACCGCAGGACTACAAAAGTGAATGCCATTGCCCCGATTGTGAAAAGGCTAAATACACTGAAGGTGTAGCTTCTCTGCTGATGGGCGATCAGTTGTCGCTTGAGCCGGAAGGCCTATCTCGTAAAATCAGAAACCTATCCGATCAATGCCTTTCACAGGTGACATTCTAAAATATAATAGTTTATCAATTGTCGGGCTTGAAAAGAATACTGGTAAGACCGAATGCCTGAACTATGTGCTGAAACGACTTCAACACTCAGGTAAACAGCTGGCGCTTACTTCTATTGGAATTGACGGAGAAAGTATTGATCAGGTTACGTTTACACATAAACCTGAAATCGAACTTTTTGAAAACCTTATATTTGTTACCTCAGAGAAACACTTCAGAGAAAAACTGATTGATGCTGAGATTCTTCATTTGAGTGACAGGCGTACCGCTTTGGGCAGATTGGTTACTGCACGGGCTAAAGGAAATGGGAAAGTTATTTTTTCAGGCCCTTCGGATAGTTTTTGGTTGCGCGAAACGATTGATGACCTCAAAACTTATGGTGTTGATACCACCATTGTGGATGGGGCGCTGTCAAGACTCAGCCTGGGCTCGCCGGCAGTTTCCGAAAGCATTATTCTTGCCACCGGTGCGGCCGTTTCAGCCAATATCAACTCTTTGGTACGCAAAACCAGGTTTGTATATACACTTATTCAAATTGAAGCATTTCAATCACCGGTGAATGATCGGCTTCAATGTCTCGAAAATGGCATTTATGCAATTGATGACCAGTGGAATATCGTTGACCTCGGTATTCCATCGGTCTTTATGCTTGAAAAATTCCGCGATAAACTCCTTGGCAAAGGCAATACCTTGTTTGTTACAGGTGCTGTTAGCGATAGTTTACTCAATTTTTTGCGTGTGCAGAAAAACATAGAAGAAATTGTGCTGGTGGTGCGGGACTTCACCCGGATTTTTGTCAGTTCTGAGGCATATGCTGCCTTCATCCGCAAAGGTGGCCGTATCAGGGTGCTGATGCGTACCAGGTTAATTGCAGTTTGTGTGAATCCTGTTTCACCCGAAGGTTATGTACTCGACTCACACAAGTTGTGTGAGCAAATGTCGGAATCACTTGGAATTCCGGTTTATGATGTCAGAAAGATTTAAAAAATGGCAAATCTGCGAAATATTATCAGTCAGAATAATGGCTTGAGATTTATGGTCGAAGAACTCACTGTTTGTTCTTCTGCCGGAAGACGTATGCTTCTTTCGCAGGAAATGATGACCAACGCCCGCAAAATTGAAGAAGAGTTTAACAAACTTGAAGTTGTTGTTGAAATCGTAAGCAATGAATCCAGTGCCATACATATTGAGAAACTGAGGCACACCTTGTCACAGCTTCGCGATATTCATGGTACACTGTCTAATCTTGCCAATGAATCAGTACTCGACGATATCGGGCTCTTCGAAATAAAGCATTTCAGTTTGCTGAATGAAACCGCCAGGCAATGCTTGTCTGAAGTTAGCTGCACTGTAATTGATTTGCCAGATTTGCAGCATGTTTTCGACATGCTTGATCCTGAAAAACAGGGGATTGCCCATTTTTATATTTACCCGGCTTATAGTAGTGAATTAGCCGGATTGCGTAAGCGGCAGCAAATATTATTACAAACTGATCCTGAACAGGCTGAAGTTTTACGTTATCGTTGCATGCTTATAGAAGACAGTATAAGGCAGCATTTGTCAACCCGCTTGTTGGCCGAAAAAGCTCATCTGCTTAATGCTCTTGAGCAACTTGCTATGGCTGATATTTTGTTTGCCAAAGCCATTCAGGCTGTTAATTATCATTGTTGCAAGCCTCAAACAGCAAATAAAACTACCGAATATCAGGGCCTTTTCAATCCATTCATCGGAGAAGCTTTGCAACTTCAGCAAAAGGTTTTCCAACCTGTTGATATCAGGCTGGACAACTCACCCTGTGTAATTACCGGTGCAAATATGGCCGGTAAAACAGTCTTACTTAAAACAGTAGCTTTATCGCAATACCTGTTTCAGTTTGGATTTTACATTCCTGCAGCCAGTGCCCTAGTGGTGCCGGTTGATGATATATTGCACAGCATGGGCGATGAACAATCAGAACTCAGCGGCCTCTCTTCTTTTGCTTCTGAAATGCTCAAAATCAACCATATAGTTGCTCAGGCGCGTGCAGGTCAAAAACTTCTTGCCCTGATTGATGAGCCTGCGCGGACGACCAATCCAGAGGAAGGAAGAGCCATTGTAAATGCCTTAACTTTTGTGCTTTCAAAACTGGAGGTTCGAAGCCTCATTACAACCCATTACAGCAACATCACCACTGTCTGCCGGAAATTAAGGGTAAAAGGTCTGGTGTTGGATCAATTAAAAGACAGGATAACGGTTGCCAATATTAACAACTATATGGATTATACCCTGCTTGAGCATGAAGCTGACGATGTACCGCTTGAAGCTTTGCGCATTGCTTCCATTCTGGGCGTTGATGATGAGCTGGTTGAACAGGCGGGCCGTTATCTTACACAAAACTGAAAATAATCATTTAAATAATTGAATACTATGCAAACAAGTAAGCTTGGACTTGATTTTGAAAAGGTGAAGAAAGCCCGCCAATGTGCCAGTGGAATAGCCGCTGATGTGCAGAATTTTGTGGGCAAATACAGCACGGTGGCCGTTGAACGAACACTTTGCCGGCTTTTGGGAATCGATGGAGTAGATGCAAATGATGTTCCTTTACCCAATGTTGTGGTTGACGATTTAAAAACCAGAGGATTACTAGGTGAAGGGGTCATGTTTTATATAGGTAATGCCATGGTTGAAACCGGGCTGACTCCTCAACAGATAGCTGAACAAATTTCTGAAGCTGGTATGGATATCACAAAAATGAGTATCCATACACCGGAAAAAATCAACCAGGCTTTACAGCCTTATATTGAAGCAAGCATTCAACGTATAAAATCAAACCGCGCTCGCCGCGAAAACTTTTTAAACACAATAGGAGAGGGATCAAAGCCTTACATCTATGTAATTGTGGCAACTGGTAATATTTATGAAGATGTGGTTCAGGCGCAGGCAGCAGCCCGCCAGGGCGCAGATATCATTGCTGTAATTCGCACTACAGGCCAAAGTTTGCTCGATTACGTGCCTTTTGGCGCAACTACCGAAGGATTCGGAGGTACTTATGCCACGCAGGAGAACTTCCGTATTATGCGCTCAGCTCTCGATGAAGTGGGTGTTGAAGTAAACCGGTATATCAGGTTATGTAACTATTGCTCAGGTTTATGCATGCCTGAAATTGCGGTAATGGGAGCTCTTGAAGGTTTGGATGTGATGTTGAACGATGCCCTTTATGGTATCCTTTTCCGCGACATCAACATGCAAAGGACCATGGTTGACCAGTATTTTTCAAGGGTAATCAATGGTTTTGCAGGCGTTATTATCAATACTGGCGAAGATAACTATCTTACAACTGCTGATGCATACGAAGAAGCCCGCACTGTGCTGGCTTCTGATCTCATCAATGAACAACTGGCCTTGCTGGCTGGTATTCCTGAAGAACAAATGGGCTTAGGTCATGCCTTTGAAATGCAGCCCGAAATGGAAAATGGATTTTTATATGAGTTGGCCCAGGCTCAAATGACCCGTGAAATATTTCCCAAAGCACCTCTGAAATATATGCCTCCCACAAAGTTTATGACTGGCAACATCTTCAGAGGACAAATTCAAAATGCCCTGTTTAATCAAATTTCAATCTGGACCGGCCAGGGTATTCAATTGCTTGGTATGATTACTGAAGCAATTCATACTCCGTTTATGTCAGACCGTTATCTTGCCATTGAAAATGCACGGTACATTTTCAATAATATGAAAGATATAGGGAATGACATTGAATTTAAACAGGATGGCATTGTATGTAAGCGTGCCAGACAGGTGTTGGACGAAGCCCTTGAAATCCTTCAGAAAATTGAAAAGGAAGGACTTTTCTCATCACTTGAAAAAGGAATGTTTGGCGATGTTAAACGGCCACGTACCGGAGGCAAGGGACTCGCCGGTGTAGTTGAAAAGGGAAAGAATTATCAGAACCCGTTTATAGCATTAATGAAAGGAGAAAAAGCATAATGAGTGGCGGATTATATTCAATGGAGCGTAATGACTTTGATCAGACGCTAGACCTGACAAAAGTAAAACCTTACGGTGATACTATGAACGATGGTAAAAGCCAGGTGAGTTTTACACTTCCGGTTCCGTGTAATGATGAGGCAATTGAAGCAGCCAAAATACTGATGAAAAAGATGGGTTTCGAAAACCCTCAGGTGGTTTTTTACAAAGAACTAACACCTGGCTTTACGTTTTTCAACTGCTATGGCAGCAGCATTCACACTGTAGATTATACAACTATTCATGTACCAAAAGTTGAGTCAACCGTTTGGGATATGGAGGAAACGGATACTTTTATCAGGGAGCATATTGGCCGTAAAATAGTAGTGGTTGGTGCCAGTACGGGCACCGATGCGCATACCGTAGGGATTGATGCCATCATGAATATGAAGGGCTATGCAGGACACTACGGGATTGAACGCTATGAAATGTTTGAAGCCCTCAATATGGGCAGTCAGGTTCCGAATGAGGAATTTATAGCCAAAGCTATTGAAATGAAAGCAGATGCTCTGCTGGTTTCACAAACAGTAACGCAAAAAGATGTTCATATTCAGAATCTGACCGAGCTGGTTGAAATGCTTGAAGCCGAAGGCTTGCGAAGCAAAGTGATTCTTATTTGCGGAGGGCCGCGTATTTCGCACGAGCTTGCTAAAGAGCTTGGCTATGACGCCGGATTTACAATGAATTCGTACGCAAATGATGTAGCTTCTTACATTGCTCAGGAACTTAATAAAAGAATTAACGGTTAAAAATGCTTTCAATTATGGATAAAAACGAAATCAGAGAAGTCATTGCACGGCGCGTTGCGCTTGAATTGCACGATGGCGATGTGGTTAATCTGGGAATAGGATTACCAACACTTGTACCTAATTTCCTTGCACAGGATATCAAAGTTACATTACAGTCAGAGAACGGTTTGCTTGGTATGGGCCCCAGTCCTGAACCAGGTAAGGAAGATAAAAGCCTGTTGAATGCCGGCGGTGGTTTTATTACTGCCTTGCCAGGTGCCTCAAGCTTCGACAGTGCTACTTCGTTTGCTGTTATCCGTGGCGGGCATGTAGATGTAACCGTGTTGGGCGCTTTACAGGTTGATGAAAAAGGAAACCTGGCCAACTGGATGATTCCCGGCAAAAAAACACCTGGAATGGGAGGTGCTATGGATTTACTGGTGGGCTCCCGCAAGGTTATCATTGCCATGGAACATACAGCCAATGGAGCAAAAAAAATCCTGAAATCCTGCAATTTGCCTTTAACTGCTGCAGGACAGGTAAATATGATTATTACCGAAATGGGCGTGATGGAAGTTACACCACAAGGGATTGTTCTTACTGAAATCAACCCTTTGTTTACAATTGATGAAGTGCAGGCACAAACTGAAGCTCAGTTAATTGTGTCGGAAAACCTCAAAGAAATGAAACAAGTAGTAATGGCCTGATTCAAAAAATTTACTAATTCACCCAAAAATATAAATGATGAGCAAAGTATTTATAGTTGCAGCTAAAAGAACACCTGTAGGAAAATTTGGCGGATCACTTGCCGGAATTCCCGCAGCTGAGCTTGGTTCAATGGTTATAAAGGACATAATTGCACAAACCGGCATTAACCCTGCTGATCTTGATGAAGTTGTGGTCGGAAATATTCTTTCTGCAGGGCAGGGGCAAGGAGTGGCCCGTCAGGCTGCTATAAAGGCAGGAGTTCCGCAGGAAGTTCCCGCTTACGGAATTAATATGATCTGCGGAAGCGGAATGAAGGCTATTTTAAATGCCTATGTAAATATTAAAGCTGGTGAGGCCAACCTGATTCTGGCCGGTGGTACCGAAAATATGTCGGCTTCATGCTATATTCTGCCAGGCAATGTTCGTAATGGAATCAAAATGGGCGATTTTAAAGCTGTTGACCATATGGTGCTTGATGGACTGACCGATGCTTTTTCAAATGTACATATGGGTATTACTGCTGAAAACATTGCGGCTAAATACAACATCAGCCGTGAACAGCAGGATGCTTTCTCATTTGGTTCGCAACAAAAAGCATCAGCAGCAATTGATGCCGGGCGATTCAAAGATGAAATTGTGCCTGTTGAAATTGTAACCAGAAAAGAAACCATTCGCTTTGATACCGATGAATATGTAAACAGAACCACTACCCCTGAAAAGCTGGCATCGTTGCGCCCGGCTTTTAAAAAGGATGGCTCAGTTACAGCTGGAAATGCTTCCGGAATTAATGATGGTGCTTCATTCGTGCTGGTTGCATCTGAGGAAGCAGTCAAGACGCATAAATTAACTCCGCTTGTTGAAATTGTGGCTGTAGGTCAGGGCGGCGTCGATCCTTCAATTATGGGAATGGGCCCTGTGCCTGCTATTTCCAATGCACTGAAAAAGGCAAATATGAAACTCAGCGAAATGGATGTTATTGAGCTGAATGAAGCTTTTGCTGCCCAATCATTGGGTGTAATTGCTCAGTTGTGTATGGATCATGACGTTAATCCCGAGTGGTTTGATTCTCATTGCAATCTTAATGGTGGTGCTATAGCTTTGGGTCATCCAATTGGGGCTTCGGGCAACCGGATTACTGTTAGCCTTATTCATGAGATGAAACGCAGCAACAAACAATATGGGCTGGCTTCGCTCTGCATTGGTGGCGGCATGGGAACAGCTGTTATACTTAAAAACATATAGCAGGCAATAGATCTGCCAATTTTTTAGCACCTTCCCGTATGATTATCGGGAGGGTGCTTTTATTTTATTTATAGTGATTTTTTTCTCCTTCCACAAGTGCTTACCGCACCCAATAATTTATTATAAGATATAATTTCTCATCTGCTTCAGTCAGCCCATAAACATATGTAGAAACCTTCATAAGTGTCAAATAATGAATAATTTAATTTCTCTTTTGTTTATTGATTAACAATAGAAATTGTAATTTTGCAGTCTGTAACCCCGCTGTCAGAAACAGGATGCTTTATCAATATTTCATTTGTAAAGCTGAAGTTTAATCATGTTTTGTCGCAGTACTTTTTAAAGGTTATAAACTACCAATAGCTAATCAATACTATAAAAATGGATTTCAATCAAACCCCAACCGAAACCCTCTTTTTGCAGATGATCCGCCGGTTCGCTGAAAAAGAGGTAAAGCCATTGGCGGCTGAAGTGGACGAGCTGGAACGTTTTCCGCTCGAAACTGTTGAAAAAATGGGAAAACTTGGTCTTATGGGTATTCCTGTTCCCACCAAATACGGAGGAGCCGGTGGTACAAATCAACTCTATAGCATGGCCGTTGAAGAGCTTTCGCGCGTTTGTGCGACAACAGGCGTTATTTTGTCGGCTCATACTTCTTTATGTGCAGCCCCGATTCTTGAGATGGGCACCGAAGAGCAAAAACAAAAGTATCTTCCCAGGCTGGCTTCCGGCGAATGGATTGGCGCTTTTGGTTTGACTGAGCCAAATGCAGGTACCGATGCCTCGGCACAACAAACAGTAGCCATCGCTGATGGTGATAGCTGGGTGCTGAATGGAACCAAAATTTTTATCACCAATGCTGTTTATGCTTCCGTATACATCATCATAGCCATGACTGATAAATCACAGGGCACCCGTGGTATCTCCGCTTTTATTGTCGAAAAGGGTACTCCGGGTTTTTCTGTGGGTAAAAAAGAAAAAAAACTTGGCATCCGTGGCTCGGCAACCTGCGAGCTGATTATGGACAACTGCCGCATTCCTAAAGAAAATCTTTTAGGAAAAATTGGCGGAGGTTTTGGCATTGCCATGAAAACACTTGACGGTGGTCGCATTGGTATTGCATCTCAGGCTTTAGGAATTGCTCAGGGCGCTATGGACGAAACAATTAAATACACCAAAGAGCGTAAACAATTCGGCAAAGCCATTAGCAATTTTCAGAACACACAATTTCAGATGGCCGATCTTGAAACAAAAGTTCAGGCTGCCCGCTTGTTGGTAAGAAGTGCTGCATTTAAAAAGGATAAAGGGATCCCTTATTCAGCCGATGCTGCCATGGCAAAGCTTTACGCCTCTGAAACGGCAATGGAAGTAACATCTAAAGCTATTCAGTTTCATGGTGGCTACGGCTATACACGTGATTATCCGGTAGAGCGTATGATGCGCGATGCCAAGATAACCGAAATTTACGAAGGGACTTCTGAAGTGCAGCGCATGGTTATTGCAGCAGGTCTTTTCAGATAATCAACCATTTATTTTAACGCATTCATATACCGGTTTATGTATGACCAGGTATATGGTTTCACCTCTATTGATTGTTTCTCAGGTGAATGGTTATCAAAAAAATAACATCTATGAAAATTATTGTTTGTGCAAAACAAGTTCCTGATACTACGGAAATTAAAATAAATCCGCAAACCGGAACACTCATCCGTGAGGGCGTTCCAAGCATTATGAACCCTGATGATAAGGGAGGATTGCAACTGGCGTTGCAGTTAAAAGAAGCTTACCATGCTCATGTTACCATTATTACAATGGGGCCTCCCCAGGCTGATGCCATTTTAAGAGAAGCGCTTGCATTGGGAGTAGACCGCGCAATTTTGCTGACCGATCGTAAGTTTGCCGGTGCTGATACCCTGGCCACATCCAATGCGTTGGCTGGCGCACTGCGCAATCTTGATTTCGACCTGATTATTGCAGGACGTCAGGCAATCGATGGCGATACAGCTCAGGTTGGTCCGCAAATTGCCGAACTTCTTGACCTGCCTCAGGTAACTTATCTCGAGGACTTGAAATATGATGGTGATAAAACTTTTACCATTCGCCGGCAAACGGAAGAAGGATACCAAGTGCTTGAAACTGAAATGCCCTGTTTGGTTACCGTATTGGCATCAGCATACACTCCTGATTATATGCCTGTAAAAGGAATTGTGGAGGCTTATAACCGCGAAGTTGAAATCTGGGGTTTCGAAAATATCACCGTTGATGAAGCAAATCTTGGGCTTAAGGGCTCACCCACAAGAGTGCACAAGGCATTTACTAAAGGCGTAAAAGCCGCCGGTGAGCAGTTTGAGGCAGATGCTGAAGAGGCTGTGGGTATTATTATTAGCAGACTAAAAGAGAAGTTTCTGATTTAGCCGGCTGTAAGACTCAACTTTAAATCATAAAAAAAATGGACAAATCAGAATACAAAGATATTTATGTTTTCGCCGAGCAGCGCAACGGTTTAATTCAGAGTATTGCTCTTGAATTGTTAGGTAAAGCGCGCGATTTGGCTAAAGCAGCAAACCATAATGTGGTTGCTGTGCTTGCCGGACATCAGATTGCTGATAAAGCCGCTGAATTGATTTCGTGGGGGGCTGATAAAGTTATTGTAATTGACAATGCTGCTCTCGCAGATTACCTGACAGAACCCTATACCCAGGCCGTTGCCAGTGTGATAAACAATTATAAACCTGCAATATTCCTTATCGGAGCTACAACCATCGGACGTGACCTTGGCCCCAGATTATCTGCAAGAGTTTCAACCGGGCTTACGGCCGATTGTACCCGCCTTGAAATAGGTGACGAAGGAGAGCTGCTGATGACTCGCCCGGCCTTTGGTGGAAATCTTATGGCTACCATTGTTTGCAAGGAGCATCGCCCACAAATGTCAACCGTCAGGCCTGGTGTGATGCAAAAAGCTGACAAGGATATTCACCGGCAAGGCGTAGTGGAAATGTTTCATGTTGATTTTGATGCTTCAAAGTTTAAAGTCAGGCTTGTTGGCAATGTGAAAGAAAATAAGGGACTTAAGGATATTACAGAAGCCAGAATCCTTGTTTCAGGCGGGCGCGGTGTTAACTGTGCTGAAAATTTTGAAAAACTGAAACAACTTGCTGATGTGCTGGGGGCTGAAGTGTCAGCTTCAAGAGCCATGGTGGATGCAGGTGTAATTTCACATGACAGACAGGTTGGACAAACCGGTAAAACTGTTAGACCTGACCTTTATATTGCCTGTGGTATTTCTGGTGCTATACAGCACCTTGCCGGTATGGAAGAAAGTGGATACATTATTGCCATTAATAAAGACAAGTTTGCGCCCATTTTCCAGGTGGCCGACCTAGGTATTGTTGGTGACGGGAATAAAATTATTCCATTGCTTACCGAAAGACTCAGCAAAGAGATGAACAATAAATAAGAGCCATCATTATTGCTTATATCAGAACTAAAAGCATCGGGTAAAAGAAATTCACGAAGTAAGCATTCTTTGTCTGTTTTTACTGGCTGGCTTTTACTTATTCTGTTGATGCAAATGAAGCTAAAAAAAGCCAGTCGCCCGGGCTCCGGACGATTGGCTTTTTTTATGATATTGGATTAAAAAATGCCTGATACAGATAATTATTCCAGAATTAACTTCTGGCTCTTCTGTTGCTGACCATCATTCAGCTTTAAAATATAAATGCCCTTGGGTAAAGTGCTTAAATCAATGTTAAAATTAGCTATGCTTCCCGGAAAGGATTTAGAATACACTGTTTTTCCGGTGAGTGAGTAAACATCAATCATGTGTTTTCCGCTGGTTTTCCAAGCATTGATATTCACAATTCCGGTTGCCGGAACAGGTGTGGCAAATGTCATGTTAGCCTGCAAGTCATCCATTCCCAGGGGTTGGCATACAATGGGGAAAATGGTCATAGTAGTTTGCATATTATCGCCCCATGAATCAGGGTGATTAAAAGGATACCAGGCATTGTTGTCCCATTGTTCCCAGGCTGTTCCATTGTAGCCAGCCACATGTTTCCTGCACCATAATGCAAGGGTGTCGCCAGGCCCGGTTGGTAGAATTATACCGGCATAGAACGGGCCGGTTACTGTAAACGGCTGGTCAAAGGTTACAGAAGTAGCTTGCTCATTGTTGACATCGCCCACAATTGAATTTAATGATTTGGTTGCCGTGGCTACTATTGTTCCGGGTTTTCCGTCAGTTGCACTGCTGTTCCAGATGGCAAAGGTTATCTGGGGGTTTGAAGCACTTTTGGCTACTACAAAGTCAGCAATCATTCCGTTAATGGTTGTCCCGATTTCGAAACTGTTAAAAAATTCGGCTTTTGCTTTGTCCTTGTAACTGTTGTTCCCTGTAATATAGCCTATTCCAGGAGGGAGCATATAGTAGTATATAATCTCTCCGGTCAAAGGATAACGCAGGGTATCGCAATCGGTCGTTCTGCTTCCAATCTCATGGCCAGTTGCGGAGTAGTTAAGGTTTTGCAAATCAGAAGCTTTAAAATCGCTTTTGCCTGAATGCTGTGCATTGGCAATCATAGCTGTGAAAACACATAGAACTATGATTATTGTAATTTTCTTCATGCTGTATATTATTGGGTGTAAAGGTACTTTTAAAATGCAATTCAATAATGAGAACTGTTGATTCAGTTTTTATACTATTTTTGACAATGAGCAACAAAGGGATTTATTCATAACAAACTAATCCCAAAACCTGATTAAAGTATGAACCATTCCGGATTAAACCCTGAAAAAAGGGGAAAGAAAGCCATGCTATCAGCATGCAAAACTAATGCAATAATTATGCCTTTGCACCAGCTTTTGGCAATATTTATTTTAAGTATTGCTGTTTTGATTCCAGGGCATATGTATGCACAGAAAAAACAACATACTTCTGTTAAAGATACCCTTAAACCGGGTGACTTCAGTGGGCTGAAATTTCGTTCAATCGGGCCTGCTTTTTGTTCCGGCCGTATTGCTGATTTTGCAGTGAATCCAAAAAATACTGCGGAGTATTATGTAGCAGTTGCTTCTGGTCATATATGGAAAACCATCAATTCCGGCACCACCTGGGAACCGGTTTTTGACCATTACGGGTCTTATTCCATCGGATGTTTGGCGATGGACCCTGAAAATTCAAATGTTATCTGGGCGGGTACCGGTGAAAATAATCACCAGCGGGCTTTAGGTTATGGTGATGGCATTTATAAGTCAATCGATGGCGGAAAAAGCTGGAAAAACATGGGATTGAAAAACTCACGCCAGATTGGAATGATTGCTATAAATCCCCAGAATACCGATATCGTTTATGTAGCTGCTGAAGGCTCCGTTTGGGGGCCTGGTGAAGAAAGGGGATTGTATAAAACGACTGATGGCGGAAAAACATGGAATAAAGTTTTAAATATAAGTGAAAACACGGGAATCAATAATGTGATAATGGATCCCCGCAATCCTGATGTTCTTTATGCCACCTCTGAACAGCGTCGAAGACATGATTTTACTAAAATTGGCGGAGGCCCTGAATCAGGTATCTGGAAATCTACCGATGCTGGTGCAAACTGGATTAAATTGACTTCGGGATTGCCTTCAGCCGAAATGGGAGGCATTGGTATTGCCATTTCTCCCGTTAATCCCGATGTTGTTTATGCAATTATTGAAGCCGCAGGTGATGCCGGAGGATTTTACCGGACCAATAACCGTGGTGCTTCATGGGAAAGAATGAGCGGACACACAGCTCAGGGACAATATTATAATGAGATCTACTGCGATCCCAGGGATGTTGACAAGGTTTACTCTGTTGAAACATTTTCTCAATATACCGAAGATGGCGGTAAAACCTGGAAAAACGTCAGTACCAAAAACCGCCACGTTGATGATCATGCACTCTGGATTGATCCTTCCAATACCCGCCATTTTCTTATTGGTGGAGATGGCGGCATTTATGAAACCTGGGATGGTGGACAGGATTTTCAGTTTAAGAACAACCTGCCGGTTACCCAGTTTTACCGTGTCAATGTTGACAATAGCGAGCCATTTTACTACGTTTACGGAGGAACACAGGATAACAACAGTATGGGCGGGCCTTCGCGCAATACAAGCAGCCTTGGAGTGGTAAATGATGAATGGTTTGTTACCAATGGCGGTGATGGTTTCTGGACAGCAGTGGATCCTCAGGATCCCAACATCGTTTATGCTGAAGCGCAGTACGGTAATATGGTTCGCTACGACCGCAAAAGCGGTGAAGCGATTGATATCAGACCCGAGCCACGCAAAGGAGAAGATACCTATAAATGGTATTGGGATACCCCGTTAATCATCAGCAAGCATGCTCACACCAGATTGTATACAGCGGCTAATAAAGTATTTCGCAGCGATGACAGAGGAAATACCTGGCAGGTTATTTCTGACGATTTGACTACCGGTACCGATCGCAACAGCTGGCCTGTGATGGGAAAATACTGGAGCATCGATGCCGTTGCCAAGGATGTTTCAACTTCACTCTGGGGGCTTATTGTTTCTCTTGACGAATCGCCGGTAAAGGAAAATCTGATTTATGCAGGAACCGATGATGGATTGATTCAGGTTACCGAAGATGCTAAAACATGGCGCCGTGCAGGCAGCTTTCCGGGCGTTCCTGAGTTTACTTTTGTGGCTGATGTTTTGCCATCGCAGTTTGACGAAAATGTGGTGTTTGCTGCATTTGACAATACCAAACGCGACGATTTCAAACCATATCTGCTGAAAAGTTCCGATAAAGGTAAAACCTGGGTCTCTATTGCTTCCAACCTTCCGGAGAATGGAAGTGTGCACACTATCGCCCAGGATTTTATTAACCCCGATCTGCTGTTTGTGGGTACTGAGTTTGGTTTGTTCTTCAGCATTGATGGCGGTGCGCAGTGGACACCACTAAAAAATGGTTTGCCTGTTATTTCAGTCAGAGACATTGCTATTCAAAAACGCGAAAACGATTTGGTACTTGCTACTTTCGGCCGTGGTTTTTATATCCTGGAGGATTATTCACCACTACGTGTTGTTAACAAAGCTGTTATGGATAGTCAGGCATATATGTTTGATGTGAAAGACGCGCTGATGTTTGTAGAAACCGGTGGAAAATACGGACAAGGTTCTTCCTATTACGCAGCGAAAAACCCTGAATTAGGCGCAACATTTACCTGGTGGTTGAAAGATGTGCCCCAGACGCTGCTTGAAAAAAGACAGGAAAAAGAAAAAGAACTGTTTAAAAAAGGCGAAAAAATACCTCAACCTACTGAAGGCGAGCTACGGGCAGAGCAAAATGAAATAGCTCCCTATCTGGTATTTACCATTACTGACGAATCAGGAAATATCGTTCGCAAGCTTTATCAAAAACCTTCAAAGGGAATGAACCGCACCCTTTGGGATTTGCGCTATGCATCAACCAATCCTGTGCGTAATCGTGATGGTAAGTTTGATCCGTTTAAAGATGGCAATTCAGGACTGTTTGCCATGCCAGGAAAGTATTTTGTAGCCATGGATTTGGTAGCTGGCGGCGAAGTAAAAAATCTGACCGGCCCCAAACCATTTCAAGCCGTTGTGCTAAATAACACCACACTGCCAGCCGAAAACCGCGCTGAACTGGTTGCTTTCCAGCAAAAGGTTGCTGAGTTGATTCGCATTGTGCAGGGAACTGATAATTTTACCGAAGAATTATCGGAAAAAATTGCCACCATGATGCAGGCTGTTCACCAAACTCCCGGAGCTTCTGCTACACTCGAAACTAAATTGCTGGCACTTTCCCTAAAGGTTGACGACATTTTGTTTGCTTTTAACGGAAAAGAGCCTAAAGCCAGCCGCGAAGAAAATCCTCCGGCACCGGTTTCTATCAATGAAAGGCTCGGCAACATTATTTATGCTTTTTACGGAAACAGTTCGGCTCCAACCAGCACACATCTGCGCAGCTACGACATAATCCGCGATGAATTTCCAGCGCTTTATAACCAGGTAAAACAAATAAGCGAAGTTGAACTTCCTGCAATTGAAGCTGAAATGGAAAAGGCAGGTGTCCCCTATACTCCAGGCAGGTTGCCTGAGTGGAAGTAAGTGATAAGCTTTTGGTCAAGTGTTTATTTTCACTGATCAAACATTTTATTTGGATTTATAATACCAGAAACCGCCTCAATTCTAAGGGCGGTTTCCTGTTTTAAATTATTTCTGTACGGTCTAAGAAATTTGAATTCATCATATTTGGCGCACAATTCGAAGTTATTTGTACCTTTGAGTTTCATGTTTACCAGTAATAATAGCAGTTTCACAAATTGCAATTGGTTTGACGTTTCAAATCTGTTTTATGTTAAATATAGCTTTGTTTGGCCCTCCGGGTGCGGGAAAAGGAACCCAGTCTGAATTCCTGATTAAAAAGTTCAACCTGTTTTACATTTCCACGGGCGATTTGTTAAGGAAAGAAATTGCGGAAAAAACCAAATTAGGAATTGAGGCACAGAGTATTATTGCGCAGGGTGGCTTGGTTTCAGATGAAATTATTGTTCAGATTATTGAAAAAACAATTACTGATAATCCTGATTCCAATGGGTTCCTTTTCGATGGATTTCCCCGTACATATATTCAGGCTTACATTCTCGAAGGACTAATGCTGAAGTTGAATACTTCACTTAACTGTCTGATAAGTATGGTTGTGCCTGAGCAAGAGTCTGTTGAGAGGTTGCTAAACAGAGGGAAAACATCAGGCAGGAGCGATGATAATGAGGAGGTTATCCGCAACAGACTAAGGGAATACAATGACAAAACACTGCCAGTTCTTCAGTTTTATCGCGATAAGGGTATATATGAAGAAGTAAACGGTTTAGCGTCTATTGATGAAGTGAACCAGGCCATTACAAAAATTATCAATCATGAACTGAGTAAGAGCTTGTCAAACATTGTACTTTTTGGTTATCCGGGTTCAGGTCGTGGTTCGCAGGGAAAGGCTTTGGCTGAAAAATTCGGGCTTGAGTACGTGGCTACAGGCGAAATGCTTGAACAGGAAATTGCCAGCGGTTCTGAAACAGGCGAAAAAATTACTGCAATGTATGAAAACGGCCAATTGGTGCCCGATGAAATAGTGGTTCAGCTGATTGAAAAGAAACTGGCCGGCTCGAAAGAAGTTAAGGGTTATATCTTTAAGGGATTTCCCAGAACCCTTGTCCAGTCATATATTCTTGATGGCTTGTTGAAGAAATACGGCTCCTCTATTTCAAAAATTATTGAAATAGAAGTGCCCACGCTTGAACTGATTAGCAGGTTGGATGCCAGAAGTAAGACTTCTGCCTGTATGCCTTATGACAGTTCAACAGCCAAAATTGTGAAACGCCTTCAGGAGCATGAGACCAAAACCGTTCCTGTTATTGAAAAATACAATCAGTTGCACGGTGTAATTAAAATTGATGGCAGAGGCGCATTTGATGAAGTATTTAACCGTATCTCAGCAGCCATAGAGAATGGAATCAAAAATTTGCGTTAGAATCAGACGTGACAAATAAAGCTTATGTCAGGCTAAAATAAAAAGGGCCTTGAAGTGAATGCTTCAAGGCCCTTTTGTAGCCCCGATAGGAATCGAACCTATATTTAAAGTTTAGGAAACTTCCGTTCTATCCATTGAACTACGGAGCCTTAACTAGCAGGTGCAAAATTAGGCAATTCCTTCATATTGTGCAAATCGGATTTTGGATGTTAAAAAGCTTTATTTCTGTAAGCGCATGGCATAGGACTGTTTTTGTTTCCAGTGGTCAATCAATCGCTGTCCCAGCCGGATAAACGGTTTTTCATAAAAATGATAAACCAGTATGCTGAGGAGCAGGGTAATGGCAAAACCAGTATAAATCAGCGTTTTATGATTGCTGAAGCCGGCATATTTTTTTAGCATTAAAAATACAAGCGGATGAAGCAGATATACCGAATAGGATGCTTCGCCCAAAGTTGAAAGCACATAGCCGGCAATTTTGCCTGTTTTAAAGTCAATCATCAGAAATGAAGCGGTTATGCCCAGCGAAAGCAATACAAATATTATCCGGTTGTTACCGGCAATCAGCGCACTTAAATCGCCTTTTACAGGATAGAAAACAAAAAGCAACAATGCAGAAGCCAGCAAAAGCAGTGCATAGGGCAGGGGTACTTTTTTGCCGGCAAGCAACTGGCCGCATAGCAAGCCTCCGCTAAACAATACCAGTTGATTCAGGGGGTTAAGGTAATGGCTCCACTGCATCTTCAGGGTGAGGTTTGTTGCCAAAACTGAGTAAGCAAAAAAAAGTGCAAGCCCCGCAGCCAGTGCAAAAAATAGCACCGGTGCGAACTGGGTTTTTCTTCCGGAAAATATAACCAGCGGGAAAATGGTGTAAAAAACCAGCTCATTACCAATAGACCACGAGGCCACAGCAATGTAATGATCGGGCGCAAAAAAACCGAAAAGGCCGGTGAGGTTAAGAAGAAGATCAGAGAGGTTGGTTTTAAAGTTTAACAGAACAACCGACACAAAAATGCTGAGCCAGAGCAGCGGAAAGATGCGGAATATACGTTTAACAAAGTAATGGCCTGTATTTTGGGGGCTTAGCGAGTTGTTGTAAACAATAAAAAGGGTAAGTCCGCTGAGCACATAAAAAACAGATACTCCATAAATGCCAGTTCGTCCCGCAAAGGTATCAGCCCCCAGTTTGTATGACGACCAGGTGAAATAGTGGTAGACCATAATGCTGAATGCAGCCAGTCCTCTCAAATAATCCAACGACTGAACCCTGTTCTTCACCTGTTGTTTTGAAATTTAAATGTAAGTAACAGATATTAACCTGTTTGGTATTGATTTTGTAAACAAAGCTCCCCAAAAGTGTGCAAAGATAGTGTTAATAATATGTTGTAGTAGCTATAGCATTCAATAAGCCTGTCGGGTTAGATGTCTTGCTTCATTTTTTAGCAAGAGCCGCCGGACGGAGTATTGAAATATTTACATTTGCGTGATAGATTAAATCAAAAAGGATGAGAAAATTATTGATTGCCATTTTAGTAACGCTTGGTTTTAGTTCGAGCGCCCAGTTTAGTAAATATTTTTACAACAAAACCCTGCGCATTGATTATGTGCATACAGGTAATGCTACAAGCGATGCTTACGCAATTGACGAACTTATTGAAGAGCCATTTTGGGGGGGCTCAAAAGTTAACCTTGTAAACGCAATGGATTACGGAAACTATAAAGTAACTGTGCAGGATATTGAGTCTGGTACTGTTATTTACAAGCACAATTATTCCAGTTTGTTTTCTGAATGGCAAACAACCGGTGAAGCAAAAGAAACTTTCAGAGCTTATCCTGAAAATGTAGTTATTCCTTCTCCCCGGAAACCGGTAATGGTTGATTTTTATAACCGTACCAGAAATAATGAATGGATACTGAAATTTAGTTATAAGCTGGATCCTTCAAGTTATTTTATTAAAAAGGAACGGCGTCACGAGTACCCGTCTTTTGTTATAAATCAGGCCGGAGACCCTTCGGTATGTCTTGATATTGTTTTTATTCCTGAAGGATACACTGCCGATGAAATGGAGAAATTTAAGGCTGACTGTAACCGGCTGTCTGATTTTTTACTCAAGTGTAATCCATTTGACGAGTACAAAAACAAAATAAACATAGTTGGAGTGCTGGCTCCGTCCATAGAATCAGGTGCTGATATCCCGGGCAAGGGTGTTTGGAAGAAAACCATTCTCAACAGCTCCTTTTATACTTTTGATATTGATCGTTACCTCACCACTTACGATATGAAAAGTGTGCGCGATGTGGCAGCCAATGTTCCGTATGATCAAATATGCATCGTGGCCAACTCTCAGGTTTATGGTGGAGGTGGCATATACAACCATTATGCATTGTTTACCAGCGATAACCCTTATGCCAATTATGTATTTGTACATGAATTCGGCCACAGCTTTGCGGGTTTGGGCGACGAGTATTACAATTCGGAAGTAGCGTATGAAGATTTTTACAACTTAAAGGTTGAACCATGGGAGCCAAATCTTACCACACTGGTCGATTTTGATGCTAAATGGAAAAGTATGGTCACCCCTGGAGCTCCAATTCCAACACCCGCATCTGAGAAAGATAAATATGCCGTCGGTGCATACGAAGGAGGAGGCTATATGACCAAAGGCGTTTACAGACCGGCTCATGATTGCACGATGAAATCACTGTCGTACAACAATTTTTGTCCTGTCTGTAAAAAAGCTATTCGCGATATGCTGGAAACATATACCCATTAATTTGATAATGAGTTTTTTACTTAATCTGAAGTTTTGGTAGTAAACACCCGTTTTTCTGACCTTGGCCTTATTGAATATGGGGCAGCCTGGGCTCTGCAGGAGCGTTTGTTCAATTATATTATTGAGCAGAAAAAGGCAGGCCTGGCTGAAACTGAGAACTTTCTGCTGTTTTGCGAGCATCCGCATGTTTATACTTTAGGTAAAAGTGGTTCTGACTCAAATCTGCTGATTGATGCCATTCAGTTAAAGGCAAAAGAAGCATCCTTTTTCAGAACAAACCGCGGAGGCGATATTACTTATCATGGCCCCGGCCAGCTTGTCGGTTATCCAATCTTCAATCTTGAACCATTGGTCAGCGGGGCAAGAGAATATATAGAAAAACTTGAGGAAGCCATCATTTTAACCCTTCAGCCTTATGGTGTTTACGGTGAACGAATGAAAGGGGCAACCGGTGTTTGGCTCGATATTGATCAACCCGGAAAAACCAGGAAGATTTGTGCCATTGGTGTGCGTACCAGCCATTGGGTTAGTATGCATGGGTTTGCCTTAAATATCAATACCAACCTGCAATATTTTAATTTTATTCATCCATGTGGTTTCACTGATAAATCTGTGACTTCACTTGCTGCTGAACTTGGGCAGGAGGTGGACATTCATGAAGTGAAAACAACATTATTATCGAAACTGGCGTTTGTGTTTAATCTTAAACCTGACGTGGTTTCTATTGCTGAACTTAATCAGAAAATTAATAAATGAGAAAAATAGAATCGATTTGTGTATTTTGTGGTTCTTCGCCCGGAGCTGATGTGGCTTTTACTGAAGCTGCCCGCGAGCTTGGCCGGCTATTGGGTCAGAAGAAAATTACATTGGTTTACGGGGGAAGCAATATTGGGCTGATGCGGGCTATTGCCGACGCTTGTCTGGCTGAAGGCGGACATGTAATTGGTGTGATGCCTCAAGGACTGATTGACCGTGAAGTAGCCTATACCAATCTGAAAGAGTTTCATGTGGTTGAATCAATGAGTATACGCAAAGAAAAAATGGCGGAACTCTCAGATGCTTTTATCGCTATGCCGGGCGGCATTGGCACACTCGACGAAATATTTGAGGTTATGTCATGGAATCAACTGGAGATCATGGACAAACCTGTGGCATTGCTTAATACCAAAGGCTTTTATAACGATTTGGTAAAATTCCTGGATTACACGGTTGAACAGCGATTTGTAAGAAGTGAACACCGCCAGAATCTTTTGGTGGATGAAGGCCCGGAACAATTGTTGCTGGCTATTGAAAATTATGAATCTGTGAAAGTTGACAGCAAGTGGATTGATGACATCAAAGCGCAGACTGAAAGCCGTTTGAATGGTAAGTAAACCTGGTTGGCACTCAAAGGGCTTCGGCTTTTTGAATGTACTTTGATGAATGCATGAGGAGCCTGTAATTAAATTAATTGGCAGGAATTTAATATTTAGCTATGTGCCATTCTGCGGTTCATTCCTTTGAAAATAAACTGATGGAAAGGCCATACTGCAAACCAGTACAACCGACCTGTCAGTCCTTTGGGCCTGAAAGTAGCGGTTTGTCTGAGAAATAACGCCCCGCTTTTATGAATTATCGTGAACTCAAGCCAGGCTTCGCCCGGGAGTTTCATTTCTGCATAAAGCAGCAGGCGTCCGCTATCACGGTCTGCAAGTAAAACCCTCCAGAAGTCAAGTGCATCTCCTGCATTGATTTCTTCATGATTGGTCCGGCCGCGCCTCAGGCCAATTCCTCCTGACATTTTATCGACAAAACCTCTTATTTTCCATAAAAAGTTGGCATAATACCAGCCTTTTTCGCCACCTACGCTCCATACATTAGCAATCACTTTGTCGCGATCTGATTTAATTTTTGTTTCCCTGATGTCACTGTAACAGCCATGTTCAGGTACTGAAATATATTCGTTCAGGTTTGGCAGGTTACTGCTGCTTACCAGTGCATCTTTCCAGCTTGAAACAACATGATGCTGAGCTATTCGTTCAAAGGCAAGTTCAATCGCTTCTTTGTATGAAAGGGGGGCTTTTCCGGTAAGCTGGCTGAACATATTTTGGTTGCATATTACTTCAACTTTCATGCTGTTTACCAGATTTACGGCCAATTTGTATGAAGTGCTGGTAATAAAGTATAACCAGTACGATGAGAGACGGGGAGTCATCAGAGGCAATACAAGAATATATCTTTTTAACCTTCTTACAGCAGCATATTGCAGCAGCATTTGCTTGTAAGTGAGAACATCAGGCCCTCCGATATCCAGTATCTTGTGAAGCGCATCAGGATTTAGCATGGCCGCCTTCAAACTACTGATAACATCTCTGACTGCGATTGGCTGGCAGCGTGTATTCAGCCACCGGGGTGTAACCATCACCGGTAGCTTCTCTGATAAGTCGCGGATAATTTCAAATGAAGCACTTCCTGACCCTACAATTATACCAGCTCTTAAAGTGGTACATGGTATGCCGCAATTCATCAGTAATTCTTCAACCCTGAGTCTTGACCGAAGGTGAGGAGAGGCTGCTTCAGGGTTCTGTAACCCGCTTAGATAAATAATTTGTTTAACCTTGCATGTTTTTACAATCTGAATAAAGTTTTTGGCCGAGCGGAGTTCCATCTCTTCAAACTTATCAATAGCCGAACCCATTGAATGGATAAGGTAAAAGGCTACATCTATATCAGTTAGGGTGTCCGCAAATGTTTTATTGTTCAGTAAATCGGCTTCAATAATGTGAAGCTGAGGGCCGGGTTCATGCTGAAACCTTTGTTTGTCGCGAACAATGCACATGACTTCATGCCCTTCGGCCAAAAGCACAGGAAGCAATCGCTTGCCAATATATCCGGTTGCACCGGTGAGGATTACCTTCATGCTGTTTAGTTAATGAATGCTTAACAAGCTATTTGCCTATATGTTTTGTGAATGATTGGAACTTTTTGTCTTTCAATGTTTAAATTGATTAATTTAACTCCAGTTTT
The DNA here is from genome assembly GCA_020636745.1 of Lentimicrobiaceae bacterium. Lineage (NCBI taxonomy): Bacteria > Pseudomonadati > Bacteroidota > Bacteroidia > Bacteroidales > Lentimicrobiaceae > Lentimicrobiaceae bacterium. Next base: position 197,390 of record JACJXH010000002.1, read on the forward strand.
CTGCCTTTCGTCTGTAATTTGTTGTTGTCGGCAACAACTGTTTATAGTTTTGATGTTTAAAACAAGCCATCATGTCAGTAGCCACCAGCCGTACGGGTACAGAAAATGCCCGAATTACCATCGATTATCAGAAATGTACAGCTTGCGGGCTGTGTGTGAAAGTTTGCAAGGATTTTTCCTTGATAATGGATGACCAAAAACTTACCATTAATCCAAAACCGTTATTTGGTTGTATGGCTTGTGGCCATTGTGTTGCAGTTTGTCCACACGATGCCATTTCTGTTGAAGGACGAACAGTCGCAAAAGAAGATTTTAGTGCATTGAAACAAGGGGAACCATCTGTCAATTTCCCTCAACTATACTCTTTTTTGTTGAATCGACGCAGTATCCGCGATTTTAAGAACAAGCCTGTTGAACATGAGATAATCGAAAAAATTCTTTCCCTTTCATCTACTGCTCCCATGGGTTTACCTCCATCCGATGTGGGTGTCATGGTTTTAAACAGTCGTGAAAAAGTGAGGCAGTTTTCTTTTGATTTTGTGGATTTGCTGAGCCGGATGAAGTGGATGGTATCTCCGGCGGTTATGCGATTGATGCGCCCGTTTATGGGCAAAGATGATTATCTGGCTTTTAAATCCTTTGTAATGCCTTTGGTAGAATTTTTCTGCAAATCAAAACAGCGACAGGAAAATTATGTGCTTTATGATGCGCCATTGGCTATCATGTTTTATGGAAATATGTCGGACCCGGCTGATCCATACATTACTGCAACTTATGCTACCCTGGCTGCTGAATCGCTGGGGTTAGGAGCTTGTATGATTGGGAGTGTGGGGCCGTTTTTGAAGCACACCGGAAAAGATTTTAAAAGAAAATACGGATTGCCTTCAAAAATGCGCGATTCAATCATCGTTGTTTTTGGATATCCGCAGTTTAAATTCAATAAAACCATCAAAAGGAGTTTTGCTAAAGTTGATTATTATGTATAGTCAGCATAACAATTCTCCTTTTGATATTGGTTTACGCGCAAACATAGCTTTATTTGCATTCAGGAGTGGCTGCTGAATTTTTCGCCTTATTCAAAAAAAAACATCATGGTAATAAAGTTTGTTTGGTTTCCAAAGTGACACCGAATATTGTGTTTTTAAGGCTGGCAAATTATTTAACATCTCAGCTTTTTAAATGAGCGTGATGTTGAACTTCTTTTCTGATACTTCTGCCAGCAATATGTTTTACTGGTAGCCCTTTTTCCTTTTGGAATCACCCATCTTTATGTGGATTTTTTTCAGTTTACTGCGATTTTGAAGCAAGAGCAAGAATGTCTCTGGGTTTCAAAATCTGCTTTTCATAATCCTGCAAAACTGTATTAATCATGGCTTGCCCAATTTGTGTGGTTGTTACAACAGAGTCAGGCGATATAAGCCTGATGAGTTTTACAAGCCACATAAAATGGTCGTAGATGAACTGATAACTTTTTGTACGCGATTTTATACCCCTTAAGGGAATGATGGCTCCGGGTCTGAACATGTATGCACGTCTGAAACCCAGTTGTATAAGGTCGTTTTCAGTTTTGCCTTTGACTCTTGCCCACATCATTCTTCCTTTTTCTGTTGTATCAGTACCCTGCCCCGAAACATAGTTAAAAATCATAGCCGGGTTCATACGGTGCAGGACTTTGGCCAGCGAAAGCGTATATGCGTAGGTAATTTGTTTGTATTGGTCTTCATTCAAACCTGCGGCGCTAACGCCCATGCAAAAAAAGCAGGCATCATAGCCTTTTAAATCAATGCTTGCGGTATTGAAATCGTTGAAATCACTATGAATTAACTCCTTAAGCTTGGGGTGTTTCAGGGAGACAGGGTTTCTTCCGATAACAAGTACTTCACCAATTGCGCGATGGTCTAAACACTCCAGCAGAACCCCTTTTCCAACCATTCCGGTTGCACCTGTTAAAATTACTTTTTTCATTGTTTTATTTCAAGTGGTGAAACGTAGTTTGTTAACTGACTTCCTGCATGAGGCGAATTTGTCGCAACATTATTTTTTTGGGTGTGATTGGCAGAAATAACATCATTACCTTTTGTGCAAAGGTCAGTCCTGAAATAACTTCCAGCCGGCCGGCGAGCATTCCTTTATAACCATCAAGGGCAACAGTCCGGGCATTGGCTGTGTGCTGAAACATGGTCGTTTTGTCCATTCCGGAAATCCGGCCGAATTCAGTTTCTGTGGCTCCCGGCAGCAGCGCTGTTACTGTTACGTTGGTATCAAGCAATTCTCCGGCAATGGCCTGGCTGAATGATGTGACATAAGCCTTGGTTGCAAAATAAACGGCCTGAAGTGGTCCGGGCATGAGGCTTGCAGTTGAGGATACATTTAAAATTCTACCGCTGTTTCTTTCCACAAAATCTGGCAGGAATAGCCTGGTAAGAGCTGTTAATGCAACAACATTCAGGTTAATCATGGCAAGATCCTGTGTCCATTCCCGCTCGTGAAACTTGCCAATTCCGCCAAATCCAGCATTATTAACCAGGTAATCAATCTGAATGCCCGCTTTTTTTACTTCCTCATAAATTTCTTTTGGCGCTTCAGGTAAATTAAGGTCTTTGACAATGACTTTTACCTGAACCGCATGTTTTTGTTCCAGTTCAGTTTTGAGCTTCTCCAGTTTGTCACCGCTTCTGGCGATAATGACCAAATTTCCGCCATTTTCTGCGTGGATGCTGGCTATTTCTTTTCCTATGCCCGATGAGGCTCCTGTTATTAATAGGGTTTTTGTTGTTTTCATTTGAATTGGTTTTAAATGTAAGTACTTACTTGCTTTGATGGATAAAAAAAATCAGAGATTATACTTGGTTTTCAAAAAAGCCACCATGTTGTCGAGGTTATAATGCTTTTGAAGGAAGTATTTTGTAGCAAGCCCATCAATTGTTAATAATACTATCTGGGCTTCCTGTTCAGGAGATTCATAGCCAAGTTTTCCGAATGCACTCGTTAAAGCCATTTCCAGTGGTATCATTTTTTGCTCGCCATATTGTTCTGTTTCCCATTTAACTTTATACTGCAGTTTCCAGAACTCCATTTCTTCATTGACTGATTTGATATTCAGTAATGTATCAAATGTTTTTCTGATTACAGCTTTCGGATCTGTTTCAAATATAATATCTGCAAACAATATTTTTACCCTTTCTTCTCCTTCCTGAATGATGGCCTCCAGAAGACCTTCCTTATTTTTAAAATGCCTGAAAATAAGACCTTCTGAAACACCTGCATGAGCCGCAACTTTACTTGTTGAAGTACTTTTGAATCCGTCACGGGCAAATAACTCAAGTGCGGCACGTAAAATCTTTTCCTGTTTTTCTGTCATGGTAAGAAGTGAGTAATCACTTGCAAAGATACGATTATTTTTTTGATGGGCAATTTATTTTCAATATTACTTAATAAAAATTATTAAATCTGTTTGAAAAAGTGAGGGCAAAACCAACTGTAAGACAAGTAAAATCCCGCCTTCATGATATATTGGGACATAAAATCAGGAGGCCTGATACAGCAGTCTGCTCAGGCTTTATTTAGAAACGGGAAAAGAGAACAGTATACTTTTTTCAATCAGAGTTTGAGTATTTTTTTTGAAACCTGCGTTGTTTCGTTCATCACCGAAACAAAATAGACGCCGGCCTTCAGCTGGCTGATATCAAGTGTAAGTTCTCCTGAGAATAGTTGCTGTTTTAATATCATTCCGCCTAAATCTTTTATCTGAACAAAAGCTGAATGGTTTAATAAGCTTACAATTTTTATCTGGTTCGTTGCAGGGTTAGGATACAGGGAAAGTAATTTTTCTTTATTTTGCAGATTTCCAATGGCTTGAGGCACAGGCAAGTTCAGCTCATAAAGATATCCTTCCGTGCTGCCTGTTCCTTCTTCTGTCATGTAAAGTTTGGTGGTGCTAACAAATCCAATGGATTCATTTTGGCCCGGCATGCTTGTAAAATTGTATCTGACCATTTCACCATCAAAAAACCGGTTACCCGGATAATTGGTAAAAGAAAGAAGTCCGGTTTTAGTAAGCAGAATCAATTCTCCTGTGTGATGATTGATATCTGCCGAAGTTATTCGGCCGGTTTCTTCGGTGTTGCCTGCATGATAGGTATCGGCAAGTCTGGCTGTATATGTTCCCGGCGTATCGGGGAGAACATACATTTTAGTGATTCCTGTAAAAGGTGTGCTTCGGTCTTTTGTAAAAAGGAACAAAGAGTCATTATGCCATACAATTGCTTCAATATCAAAGTTGCGGTTGGAAGCAGGTGGTGGAAAAGATGTTTGATCTTCGAATGTAAATGAGATAATCTGAGCGTTAACACTGTTCCCGCTAATGGTTTCAGGTGAAGGAATCTTGTAGATGGCCAGATTTTGGCGGTCGTTGTTGTTATTGCCAGCGTCGTTGAGGTACCAGGTTTCTTCATTATCAACGGCCATATCTTCCCAGTCGATATTATGAACGTTGGAAATGGTAAGGGTGCGAAGAAGTGTTCCTGTGGTATCAAAACAGTATATTTCATTCGAATTGCCTGAATCTTCGTGAGACCATATACGGTTGGTGCCTTCAATAGCAATGCCGGAGCTTTCGGTAAGAACCGAAGGCAACCTGCAGATATGCCTCAGACTGACTGACCGTTCATCTGTTTGCTGAGACTGACACTGAGCGGTGAGTATAGTCAGTAAAAGAAAGGGAATGAATAGATTCCTGTAATTTAAATGTTTCATTTCAAAGATGTTAAATGTCAGAATGATTCAATTTCCTTGATGCCTTTTCGGTTCATTACAATGCGATACCTTTTGTATTCTGATTGTTCTTCATTTTTAAACTGAATGACCAGATTGATGTAATACATTTTCTCGCCTTTTACGATGCCGATGCTTCCATTTTCACCAGGTATAAACAGGGGAACAATCGGATTATCCATTTTTTGGACAAAATTGGAAACATTGAACCGGATAATATCATTCATACCACTGGTTGGATATTGGCTGCATTCGTTCAGGCTTTTTCGGTTGAGTCTGACTAACCTTCGATAAAGGATAATTTTTTCGCGGTTATTGCGGTTATCAGCTTCAAGAATGGCCGAACGGTTGCGTGTTTTCAATACTTCGGCCGGAACTTTGCTTTCAGAAATAAAGTCCATGCTCTCTTTGCTCCAGCCTATATTGTGATTGCTCAGGCTAACATCGGTGCGGTGGTCAAAAAATCTGCGGCCGAGTTTATGCGCAAAATAATAACGCGAAAGTTCTTTTATCCGGTCTTTGAGCATATAACTAACCACCAGTGCCACAAAGAAGGGCATGGTAAAATTGCCGAATTTTTGCTGAAATGAAAATGCCATGGCTGTGGCAAAAACCATTGAAATACCTGCCGCAATGCTCATGTAAACCTGCTCAATCAGCACACCGTCGCGGCGTTTATTGGTAGTAAGGAACAATTCATTTTCAGCGTATTTTTTCAACAGACTTAATCTGAAAACTAAATCGCGATTTCTGTCAGGACTTTCTTTTTCAACAACCGGATAGCCTTTTGCTTGTTTATAGGCTACTTCATCGGTAATCAGTTTCATTAATTTTATACTGATATCAGGGGAAAGATCCGGACTTTTTCTCAATCCGCTCATCAGTTTAAAGGAATGCTGTTCCAGCAGATTACTTAAAAATTCATCACCAAAAAGGTAATAATTCATCAACTCCTTATTGATGGTTGAAACGTTGATAATTCGTCTTAATTGCCGGTAGTTTTCAGCAATGGTTTTTACACTTTCAATGTATGAATCAACAAGATAACCAAGGTCTTCATCAGAGCCATTCTCTGAAATATGGTTGATTTCTTCACGAAGGGCGCTTTTTACAATGGATACAAACATCCTGATGTGATATTCGTATTCGGCAATTCGCGCACGTGAAGGTTGAGAGGCCAGCTCCTGAAAAGCTTTTTCCATTAATAAAAATGGTTCGTTTTCCCTTACAGCAATGTTGCGCAGTAAATAAACAGGAGTAATTAATCTGATATTGGATTTGAGATCGCGGTAGAAGTCAGATTTCTGGTAAGTAAATCGGTTAATATCAAGACTGTTGGGAATAAACAGCCAGGTGTTCACTGCAAAGTCGCTAATTTCCTGCTTCTTTCGTGCAATGAATCCCAGTTTTATTTCAACAGAGAATTTATCGTGTATTTTAACTAAGTCTTCAATCATGGATTAAAATTAAACATATTTTGATTGAAATATGTGATTAGGAGCAAACTGCAAGACTGAATGGATAGATAATTCCATATTAATTTTCAGGATGCCAAGCCTGTCAGCGATGCAGTAATGTTCCGGAGATTGTTGGTCGAAATGGTAAATCAGAAAATTCCAAAAACTCCGTTGGGGGTTATCCCCAATAGTCTGAACCAGGTTTCACCTGCAATAATATTCAGCACCCAGGCAATGACCATAATGGTAAATCCAAATCTGAAGGTGTCAGTCAGGCTGTATTGGTCGGTTTCATAAAGCAGGGCAGCCGGTTTGCTGTTGAACGGCAAAACATAAACATGCTCAATCATAAAAGCAACAGGCAATGCCAGGCTAATAACGCTGAACCCAAATCTGTTGGCTACGCCAATAGCTATGGGAATAAAAATCATGGCCCTCATTGTTTTGGATTGAAATAAAAGAGCGCTAAAAATCATTACTCCTGTTAGCATTAGGTATAATGTCCAGAAGGGAGTATGATTGCTGATACCAAGATGGTCGAAAAATGCATTGACGCTGATGGAAGGGAGATCTGTGGCTGAGAAGCCTGACCCCAGCGTATATGCCCCGGCCGAAAAAAGCATCAGGTGCCAGGGAATGTCTACCTCATTCCATTTAACAATTCCATAGCGGGGCATTAAAGCGATAATCGCACCAACGAAGGCTACAGCAGTAGGACTGATTCCGTGTAACCTGTCGGTTGACCAGAAAGCGAGAATCAATAGAAAAATGATGATTGATTTTACTTCAAGCCGGGTGATTTTTCCCAGTTTTTCATATTCCTGTTTCAGGCGGGCCATTCCTCCTTCTATCTGGGGTATGCGCTCGTCAGGCGAAAGTGGAAAAAAGACTTTCATGGCCAGAATATAACCTATCAGCATCAGACCAATCATTACCGGAAACATGGCCATCAGCCAATCGGTAAAAAATATATTGGTTCCAATGGCCCCAGTGATTAAGGCTGCTGCCAGCAGATTGGCGCCTGAGCCGGTTAAAAAACCGCTGGCTCCGATATTGATATAGAACAAATTCTGTAAAACTATACTGCGGCCGAAGTTATTGCGGTTATTACCTCCACGAGCACCGTAAATAGCAGCTATAACCATAAAAATGGGAAGAAGAATGGCAGCCTTCGCTGTGGTAGCTGAAATAAATGCAGATAAAACAATATTGATAACAATAAAGCTAATAAATATTGTTCCGGCATTTTTTCCGAATTTCAAGATAAACCATAACGCAAAACGTTTGGCTACACCGGTAGTTACCAGCATACTGGCAAGCACAAAAGACATGATATTCAGCCACATAACCGGATGTCCAAGCTGGGCATAAGCTTCTTTTTCTGACAACACTCCGGTAAGAACCAGTCCCACAATGATCATGAGGGATGTAAGGTAGTTGGGAATGGCCTCGGTAATCCATAAAATAATGCCTGCAATAAAAACAGCCAGCATCATTTCGTTGGTTCTGACAAATGCCAGAGCCCCTAACTTTTCGTATGCTTTTTTTGCTTCTGCAGATACAAGTTTTGACGGGTCAATTTCCTGTAAAAACGGAAGTTTAATCACAAAGGCAAACAGGATAAATGACAAAATAGCCAAAACAGGTCCAATGATGGAAAGCCAGCGCTCAAATCCACTCTTTTCACGTTTGGGCAGCTTTTCAATACGATAGTTATGCATATCCAGCGGATCGAAAGCTAAGTCTTTCTGTATGTCATTCGGTTGTATTGCCATGTTCAAGTAATATCAGAATTGTCTTAAATGAGAATATTCCAGCACAAATTTTGTATTTGAAGTAAGAGGGCAGCGAGTTTGAAAACCCGCTGCTCCCTTTTTATTTTACCATTTGGTATATGGATTTTTCATCAACATTGAGTTGTAATATTTTACATCTCCTGTAACTTCGGCACCAAGCCAGACGGGTTTTTCAAAAGTTTCATTTTCAGAAGAAAGCTCAACCTCAGCCACAATAAGTCCCTGGTTTTCACCATAAAACTCGTCTACTTCGTATGTGTGAGGGCCTGCTTTTACCTGATATCTGGTTTTGTCAATTACGCCCGGTTCACATATTTTTAATAGCTCGCGTACTTCTTCTGCTGGTATTTCTTTTTCCCATTCATAACGGCTGGCTCCTGAAGCGTTTCCAATGCCTTTGATGGTAATGAAGCCTTTGTCACCTTTTGTTCTGACTCTTACAGTCCGTTCCGGAACGGATGATAAATACCCCTGTGTAATGCGGGTTTCTTTATGAGCCATGCTCTTAAAGTCTCCGGTAACTAAAAATTTACGTTCAATTTCCTGTGCCATTTTCTTTGTTTTTAGTTTGCCAAAGGCTTGTTAATCATTCCGATAACTCTTTTAATTGCCTGAAGGTAGTTGATGTTTTCAACTCCATCGAGACCAACATCTTTTATTGTTTTTTTGATGTCTTCAACTTCCGTTGATTCTGAATTTATGGTTACCACTTTTGCACCATTAATCAGTACTTCACCATATTCGCAAATGGTGTCGTTTACCATATATCCCAATCGCTGTTTATGAACTCTTACAGCCTGAAGGTCAGGGTGTTTTTGAATCATATCCATAAATTCGTCGTAGGTATACACGTCCTTATCCAAAGCTGGCATTTCTACCTGAAAAGCTGGAAAAACCTCTTCTTTTAATACAGAGGCCTGAATAGGAAATTCGCCTTTCATCAGCGGATTCCATTGTTCAAGTCCGTCAACAGTCTGGACGTAGGTTTTAATATCCATTTTGCCATCGCGGATTTTAGTATTGTTAATATCATTGGTTCGCGAGAGGATGTATATTTCATCAGAATGACGTTCCCAGACTTTTTCAGGAACAGGCACTGAAAAACGGGCCATGCGTTTGTGTGCATTTGCAAAATCTTGTCCGAATGAACGGAACTCGAAGCGGGGTTTGGAAATCTCCCCAATTCCAATTTTTTCTTTTGACATTGTTTTTTATTTAAAGAGTAACCTTACAGGCCGATACGGCCTGTAAGGATTTTATTGATTATGATAAACAGTTTTGCTTAGCAGGGGATGCTTTCGTTTACTTTCTTCTTTTAGGAAGAGTTGTGGCATTATTATTTGAGGCGCCCCGGGTTATTTCTGTAAAAATGAAAAGATTTGAGGAGCCGTCTGGCTTTCTGCCATAGGATTGGCCATCTGTCATAGCCGGGAAAGTAATATCATCAATTACGGTTCCTTCAGCATTTTCAAGCCATACTTCTTCGCCGCCGCTCGAAAGGCCAAAACCGCTGGCATCGGCATCATCTACCACAATTACATAAAAACCGCCAGCAGGTACAATCGTTCCGGCCGGAAATTCTTTTTTGGGTTTGGTTCCGGCCTGTCCGCCACTGTCATAAATTTTATAACCACTCAGGTCAACTGCAATTGTTGAACCATTATAAATCTCAATCCAATCGAAGTCAGGATCAACACCTTTTGAGAAGATCTCGTTCATGAGAATTACGACGGCAGGAGGGGGAACTGAGTTGTTATTGGCTGCGCCTTTGGTTACAATGCTGAGAACCTGCAGGTTATTGGTTCCATCAGGATAGCGGCCATATGACTCTGTTTCGGCCAGAGCGGGAAAAGTGATGTCGTCAATTACAGTACCTGCTGCATTTTCGAGCCATACCTGTTCGCCACCGCTTGAGAGGCCAAAACCGCTGGCATCGGCATCATCCACCACAATTACAAAAAATTCACCAGGCAAAAGAACTGTTCCGGCCGGGAACTCCTTTTTAGGTTTGGTTCCGGCCTGTCCGCCGCTATCGTAAATTTTATAACCGCTTAAATCTGCTGAAACATCTGATGCATTATAAATTTCAATCCAATCGGGGTCTTCTGTTGTTCCTCTGGAGAATATCTCATTCATAAGGATAACAGCAGCTGACGGGGCTGAATTGTCGTTGGCGGTTCCACGTGTAACAACATTTAACACCTGCCAGTTGGCGTTTCCATCAGGATAACGGCCGAAAGACTGACTGGCTTCGAGTGCCGGGAAGCTTATGTCATCAATTACAGTTCCTGCTGTATTTTCGAGCCATACCTGTTCGCCGTTGCTTGACAGGCCAAAACCACTGGCATCGGCATCATCAGTTACAATAACATAGAATCCACCAGCAGCAATGGTTGTTCCGGCAGGAATCTCTTTTTTTACCTTGGTGCCACTTTGTCCACCTGAGTCGTAAATTTTATAACCACTAATGTCTACTGCGGTAGCAGAGCCGTTATAAATTTCAATCCAATCGGGGTTTTCGGCAGTTCCCTGTGAATAAATCTCATTCATCAGGATGACAGGAAGTGCCGGAGAATTATCATTGGCGGTTCCTTGTGTAATAGTATTGAGAACCTGCCATGTGCCACTTCCGTCAGGAACACGGCCATATGACTGACTGGGCTCAAAAGCCGGGAAAATGACATCATCAATTAAATTGCCTGAAGCATTTTCAAACCATACCTCTTCACCGGCACTTGACATTCCAAAACCGGTTTCAGTGCCATCATCCACCACAATTACATAGAAACCTTTGCCAGGAATAATTGTTCCGGCGGGAATTTCTTTTTTGGGTTTTGCTCCTGATTGTCCGCCTGCATCATAAATTTTGTAACCGCTGATATCGGCAGGAGAATCTGAATTATTGTAGAGTTCGACCCAGTCAGGTGCATCAACAGTTCCACGGCTGTAAATTTCATTCATTACAATACTGGGAGCGCCAACTGTGTAAGCAGCTGTGGCTTCAGGGGCCCCAGCGGGATTGTAAGACTTTTGTCCTGAAAGGTTTTCAGCTTCTATATAATAGGAAACTGTTTTGCCTGATTCCTGAGCAGGAATTTGTGCAGAATAAACATTGGCTGCTCCGCCTAAAACAACCATACTTGAGCTGGTAAAGTCGCTCTGTTCCACTTTATAGTAAAGCGTTACGGCTTTAACACCTTCCATATCAGTTGCTTTAATGCTAACTGTTACAATGTCGTTGTCACCGGGAGCTTGCGGGTTGATGGTCAGGTCGCTGAGTACAGGCGGGCCTTTGAATAATTCGTCCTTTACACAGGAATTGAACGTAACTCCCATGAGAATCAGTATAAAAAACAGGATTCTTGTTTTCATGATTTTATTTTTTTATGTATTTTATTTTTTAGAAATCCACCTCAAATCTGATATTGATCATGCTGAAATCTTCACCGGCTTTGCCATCTGCAGCCACAACTTTTTTCGGGTCTTTGGTGAGTTCTCCGTTTTCGTCGTAACCAATAAAGAGCTTGCCTTTACCGTTGGCATATCTGTCGTGATTCAAATATGCGTAATTGAGCATAATCTTCACATTGTTGTTCACGTGGTAGTTAATTCCAAATGTATAGCCTTCGCCGGCTCCACCCATAATAATACCGTCATTGCGGCTGTTTAGGTTGAGGTAGTCATAACGGAAAGCAAGTTCAATATCTCCCCATGATTTGCCGCGTGTAGGCTGTGTAAATTCAGCTTCGCTGAAATTGTAGTTATATTTTCCGCCAAAAAGAAGTACACTTCCAAAGGCATACCAACCATCAAATTGTTCGGTAGGAAGGTCGTTCTTTTTGTAAACATTACTGAGCATATATTCAGCCTGGAACTTGAAATTTTTATGATAGCCGGCTAGTTCGAAACCTCCGAGTGCGATATGATCAACATCCGGAATAAGGTCGGTATCCATATATTTTTTGCGGTTTATAGAGGTGAGAGAGCGTGAACTGTAACGTTCTGTTCCACGGATTTCGGCATCTGATTTTGGAGTTCTGTATGAACCTGCAATACCTATATGTAAGCCATTGTTCATGTCTTTATAAAACGGCATAGCAACCAGTTTACCTGTGAAAGAAACGCCTTCATCAAAACCGTAATCTTTGTTGTTATCTTCCGAGAAGGTGCGTTCTTCAAGCCCTCCAATGTCTTGAAAATGAATGCCACCCATTCCAAAAAGCCAATTTTTGCTATAAGTAGCAGCAATTCCAATATGGCGTGACGGGGCAAATGTTGAAACAACATTAGCACGTTCAATAAATGTGAGATAACGCGAAGTAGTAGTCGATTCAACCGAAAAACCTTCTTTGAAATTTCCTGCCTTAATACCCAGATTTTCATTTGGTGAAAATTCAAGATAAGCATCTTTCAGTTCAAGTTCAGAGTTGGAAATATCCATATCAAACTCACCATACCATTTTTCGGCAAAAGCACTCTTCACAGCAAACCTGGCCCGGCGAATAGAAGTTCCGTTTCCGATAGGGTTGTAAGTATCACCCATAAACATTGCTCCGTCAACCTGAACGCGGGCGTCATACCAGAGTTTATACTTCTGGTCTTTGCTTTCAAGGATAAGCATACCGTTGCGTTCTTCAGCCTGAAGAGCTCTGCGGTTAACTTTAACCCCATATTGGTTGTAACGGGCTGAAGTGTCTGCTTCCTGCGAAAAAGCGTGACCGCCTGTAAACACCAGCGCTGATAGCGCTAATGCAAGATTTAAAAGTCTCAATTTTCTCATATTTGATTGGGTTTAGAGATTTTGTAAATATTCTGTGAGGCTTACGCCCTGTTGAAGATTCAATTTTTTTCGCAACCGGTATCTGGCTATTTCTACACTTTTGGGCGATATGCTCAGGAGTGTGGAAATTTCTTTGGATGACAGGTTTAACCGCAGGAGGGTAGAGAGCCTTTTTTCCTGCTCGGTCAAGCCCGGGAAGGAAGCGATGAGCTTTTGCCTGAAATCTTTATGTATGAGCTCTATTTGCGCATAAAACTCTTCCATTTCAGAGCTGAAACTCATTTTTTGCTTCACTTTCGAAACAATGGCTTTTAACTGGAGATTTTTTTCGTCCGCGTTTTGATTATTTCTGATTTGCTCCAATTCTTCAGCTATGGTTTGAAGAAATTCGCGTTGAGCTGATATATTAAGGGCTATATTGATGTATTCTTTTCGTTTTGTTTCAAGTTTTTGCCCCAGGAAATTGTTTTCAAGCTGTATGGCTGAAACCTCCAGGCCGCTTAGTCTTTCTTGTGTCTGATAATATTGATTTTGTTGCTGAAGCAGTTCATTTTCAGCTTTTAATCTTAATTTCTGTTGCCTGAAGAAGAGGTAAATCAAAACAATGATTACCAACAGGGCTATGGCCAGAATTCCGGGAAGGATAAGATTAACTTTTACAGCCTGCTGGGTCAAATCATATGGTGGTTGAATATTATAGCTTGTCGAATTGCTGTTACCGGAACCTACCTGCAGTTTGAACACATTTTGCACGAAGAACAGAGCGAAATAGGTAAGTATGCCTGCGGCTACAGGCGTTGTAATCCATCCAAGTGCTATTTCGCCTAAAGCCCTGAATTTGATTTCTCTTGCTCCTTTTATCATGCCAATGCCTATGACAGAACCAACCACTACTTGTGTGCTTGAAACCGGCACCAGCGGAATGGCTGGCAGTCCGATGCTTACAAACTGATTGGAAAGCCAGGAAGATGAAAAAACAAAAAGGACCAAGGCCTGGGATAATACAACCACTATGGCAGCTTCAGGAGTGAGTGACAGAATGCCGTTTCCTACAGTATGCATCACTTTTTCACTGTAAGTGAAAATACCAACGGCAATGGCCAATCCTCCAATCAGAAATAATAATTGAACTCCGTTAATTGAAAATAATCCGAAGTTCAGCAATAAATCAGGAGCCGATCCTACAAAAACCCCCATCACATTGGCAATATTATTGGCACCAAGGCTGTAAGCGCCGAATGCACCTGCTATGATCAAGGCATAGCGGATGTATGAGTCAAGTTTGATGACATGAATTCTCGTCCTGCGCAGTGTCCAGCGAAGAAGTAAAAACAGAAGGGCTGAAAACAACATTCCCAAAAGTGGTCCAAAAAACCATGTACTCACAATTTTTGTAAGTACATTAAAATCAGTATGGTAATTTGTAAAAGCACTCCAGCCTATAATTGCCCCGACTACAGCCTGACTGGTAGATACAGGCAGTGCATATTTAGTCATAAATAGAACGGTAATAGCGGCGCAAAGAGAAATTGTAAATGCACCGGCTAAGGTGTTAACAGCACCAAGACTTACCAGTGTATCGGAAGTGCCTTCTCCTTGAAAAACTGCGCCCAGCACAACAAAAACACTGGCAATGAACGCTGCTTTTTTGAAATTTAGCATTTTAGAGCCTACCGCCGAACCAAAAACATTGGCAGCATCATTGGCCCCTAGCGACCAGCCAAGAAAAAGTCCACTGGAAAGAAAAAGCAGGAAGAGCATCTTTTCAGGGCTTAAATGGTTCTTTTTATTGCCATAATTGAAAGTACATCAGCAGCTTTCTCCGCAGCATCCGATAAAATTTCAATGTGCAGGGTAAAGTATCTGAGATGGAATTTTTCACTCAGTTTTATGTCAGGCATTTCATGGAAAACTTTCCTTTTGATGGCATCAGCCAGTTTATCCGCTTCTTTTTCGTACAAATAAACCCGGTGAAGTTTTTCTTTTACCGATTCAGGATCTCTGAAATATGCCCTTGCAGCGGGAATAACGGAGTCAATGGCCGCTCCTGAAAGCTCTGTTAATTTTATAAAATCCTGGTTAAGAGAGGCTGGGATAAAAGGTATTTCAACATCGAACTGAAACAGGTTCGTTTTTGCTAAATCAATAATATTATCTAATTCCTCAAGCAGTTTTAAAATATCTCCCCGAAGTTGAGGCATCAGCGACTGCGTATACAGGATGTTTTCAATTTTTCGCTTAATAATATCAGCTTCAGTTTCAAGTCCTGATAAGGTCTGAAGATTGCTGACAAAATTCTCCCGATTTCCATAAAGGTAATTCTTAACACCTTCTTTGAAAATGATGACGCCCTGATCTATAAGGTCAAGAAAGTTATCTATCAGTTCAATCGATTTATTCGCTTGTTTGAACAGTTGCATACCCTTCAATTATTGATTTGTCAAAACTAATAAAATTCAATCAGGAAATATAGTGATGGTTTTTGATTGATGTTTTATGATAAAGTATAATGTAGAGTTAGAGAAAATAATAAAAAATTATAAATCAAATAAATAAAAAGTGCAAGTAGAGTAATTAAATTTAAAAAATTCGGCAAATGACCCCAAATGTATAGGTGATGTAATGGTTCTGTTTGGTATTTTTATGGCTTTTACATCCCGCAAAAAGCTACAAAAATCAATTCTTTTATGAATCTTGCCGGAATTTTAATCATGAGGAGTTAAAGATTTTATACAGAAATGAGGTGAACAGATGCATTAAAACTAAATATAATTTGGGTGTTTCGTGAACCTGATCCGTATGCTGGTTTTTATTTTTTAATTCATTTGCTATCAGGTTTAACGATAGCTTAACGTATTTTTAATAAAAAAAAGGTTTCTTTGCCATGTGTTTGAAAAAACTGTGTAATTTTATAGGTTCAATCGGATATTAAAAATCTAAACTTAGTCTTTAAAAGGGTTTAATTTTTACCCCCGGAAAATCTAATTCACGCTTATCAATAAATACTTAAATCTTTTTCAAATGAAAGAAAAATTTACTCAAATTCGAATCAGAGACTTTGCAGGTCTAATGCTTGTTGTTTTCCTGTTAATGTCCGGAATCAGAGTGTTTGCCCAACCGTTAATGGTTGATAATTTTGAATACACAATTGGGACCAACCTTACTGCCAATGGTTGGATAGCCCATAGTGGAGAAGGAACCGAACCCCAGACTGTTACTGATGGATTGTCATTTGATGGATATTCAGGAACAGGTGTTGGTGGCGCTGCTTTGTTAGATAATAACGGAGAAGATGTTCACCGCAGTTTTGAAGGACCTACTTCCGGTGCGGTTTACGCCTCTTTTATGGTGAATCCTACTGGTAATGGAATGGCCGGTTATTTTATCCACTTTGCTCCCAATCCATTTAGCACTACTTACTACACAAGGGTGTGGATTAATGCTACTGGTGATGGATTAGGTTTGGGTACTGCTCCTGAAACTTTTGTTCCTATTACTGCCGGTCAGACAACGCTGGTTGTGATGAAATATGATTTCAATACGACTACATCAAGTCTTTATGTTTTTAATAGTTTCCCTTCTGCAGAACCTGCTACAGCCGATGCTCAGTTTGTTGAAACCGCTTCTATCAGCAATGTTGGAAGTATCGGTCTTCGCCAGTTTAATGCGGCTGAACATTTGGTAGTTGATGGAATCAGAGTGGCTACCACCTGGGCAGATGCCGTTGCTGCTGCCGGTGGTAATCCGATAGTTGCTTCACCTACATTCAATCCTCCTGCTGGTAACTACCTGAACCCGATAAATGTAGCCATCACTTCGTCAACAGCTGATGCTACTGTATATTACAGTACTTCTTCAGCTACAGGTCCATGGACAGTTTATTCTGCTCCTGTGAACGTGAGCGCTGCTACTACAATCTGGGCTTATGGCGAAAAAGCAGGTTATGATAACAGCCCTGTTGCCAGTGCTTCATATACATTTAATCAGGCCACACAGGTTGCCACTATTGCTGAACTTCGCCAGGGTGCTACCGACGGTACCGTTTACCAACTCACTGGTGAAGCTTTTTTGACTTTTAAAGCAACTACCCGCAATCAAAAATATATTCAGGATGCAACTGCTGCTGTTTTAATTGACGATCCTTCAGGAAAAATTACAACAGCCTATAACCTGTATGACGGTATTACCGGAATCACAGGAACTCTTACCCTTTACAACAATATGCTGGAATTTGTTCCAACAATGGATCCGGGTGCTGCAACAAGCACCAATAACACGGTAACTCCGGTTGCAGTAACCCTGAGCAATTTAAATGACAGCTATCAGGCTAAACTTGTAAAAGTATCAATGGTTGATTTTGTTGCTGAAGGTACTTTTGCCGCCAGCACCAATTATGATATTACCGATGCCGGTGGAACCGGAGTTTTCCGCACACAATATGGCGACCTGGATTATATCGGAACAGCCATTCCAACAGAAGCTCTTGATGTTACCGGAGTTATTCTCCAGTATCAAACAACGATGCAACTGGTAGCCAGAAGTCTTGCTGATTTTGGAGGCCAGCCTGTTACTGATCCTACAATTTCATCTATTATTCTGCCTCAGTTTATTGAAGGTGCCGTGCCAAATAATAACAGGGTACCATTTGCATACCACGCCTCTTTGTCAAATCTGACCCCGTCAGCTACTTATCGTTATTACAATAAAATTGTTGTTGGAACCGATTCACCTACTTCCAATGGAGCCGGTAACTGCATTTTTGTTAATCCGGCTACAGGTACTTTTACCCGCACAAGCAGCCCATCTCTTGCTACTGCCGGTCAGTACGGAGAATTTACAACTGATGCATCAGGTAATTTCAGCGGATGGTTTATTACTGAGCCAACCGGAAATGCTTCAAGATTCAAACCCGGAACAGACATTTTCGTACGCATTATGTTGAATGATGGTGCTAATGGAACTGTTGAAGCTACTCGTCTGACTTCTACCGAAAGTATTAAAGTTTTAGGTTTTTATGCAGCTTCAGCTGATTCAACCGGTACTGCCATCCGTGGTATCAGTGAATACAATGCCAAGAATTTTGTTTTCCTATATGACAATACAGCCGGAACCGGTCGCCCGCTTTATGGTACACAGGTTGAGACTTCAGAAGTTGATTTTCTTGCAGTAGGTTCTTACGCTGCTTTCTATACTTCTGATGTTGCCAACGTTGATGGTGCCTGGGGTGGTATTATCCCAAATGTGAATGCTGCAGGTGTTAAGCGCATTGAAGAGCGCAGCCTGACAACCGGTGCTATTGTAAGCAACAATACTTCTGACAATGGTGTTTGGGGCACAACTGATACAAAAAATCCTTCAGGTGGACTCGACAATGTTCTGGTAATCAATACTACACTGGGAGTTGATAGTCCTGCAGTTGAAATTGGTAAAATATTTGCCAATGGTAAAACCCTCAAAATCGAACTCAGCAGTTCAATCAATGGCCAGGTTCAGCTTATCAACCTTTATGGCCAGCAGGTTGCTGGTTTCAGCATCAACGGCAACAGCGCTTCTTACTCAGTAAATGCGCCTGCCGGTATTTACATCGTTCGTATTTTGAATGACAATGCTTCATATAGCAGCAAAGTAATGCTGAAATAGTCGGTTTGTTGTTCACCTAAATTACAGCCATCCGCATCTCAGTTATTTGATATAAATGAGATGCGGATTTTTCAACAACATGGTTGAGCTGAGTTTTACCAAAGTATAATAATGGCCTGTTAAAATAAATTAGAAACAAATAAATTTTGAATGATGAAACAAAAATTAATTAATGCAGGACTCTTGTTTCTGTTGTTGATTGTTTCCTCTCATAGTTGGGGGCAAATAATCAGTCAATATGTTGAAACAAACTCCGGAACTGTACCTAAGGGTATTGAAATCTGGAATAACACTGCTTCAACTCTGGACTTTAGCACCAATAATTTAATTATTCAGCAAGGTTCTAATGGCGGTGCTTTAGCAGATATAAGTGCGACAGCAATAAGCAGTGGAACATTAGCTCCTGGTGCAGTACTTGTTATTGGTACACCTGAGATGGGAACATATCTTACTAGTCAGGGATTACCTTCAGTTACATTTCTTAGTTACAGTTTTACCTTTAACGGTGACGATGCTTTGGCTGTAAAGTATGGAGGTAGTATTACTGATATATTCGGAAATCCAAATAATGATCCTGGTACTGCATGGACTGGTAATGGTGTAAGTACAGCAAATCAAAATATTGCTCTTCTCAGTGGCATTAATTCTGGGGCTAGTGCCTGGACTGATCCCAGCTTGAGATTTGAGACGATTTCAACCGCTCCGGCAACTTTACCTGCTGGTCTTGCTGGATTTGGTATTGCACCAGCATCAGCTTCCACCCCTTCAATTGCAGCCACCCCTTCATCTCTCTCAGGTTTTACCTATGTGGTGGATAACGGGCCTTCTGTTTCACAGAGCTATAGCCTTTCGGCTACTAATCTGACTCCTGCCAGCGGCAATATTACCGTAACGCCCCCGGCAAACTATGAAATTTCACTTAACAATACCACTTTTACGCAAGCGGCTACCCCTATTGCTTACACAGCTGGAGCTCTTGATGCAACAACCATTTATGTAAGACTGAAAGCCGGACTGGCAGGCGGTGCTTATAACGGTGAGCTTATTGTTAACTCAGGCGGTGGCGCAACGGATGTAAATGTTTCCTGTAGTGGAAATGTTGAAGCTCCAGCCACAACAGCCCTTCCTTATACTGAAGATTTTGAAACTGGACTTGGCCTGTGCTATACTTTTAGTGTTTCCGGTCCTTCTAAATACTGGCAGCACAGTTCCTCAGGGAAATATGCATACATGAATGGATATAATACCGGAGTTCTTGAAGAAGACTGGCTCGTTTTACCTGCCATTGATCTGAACACAAACACCAATGCCAAAATGACTTTTGACAGCTGGTACAACTTTGGCACTGATGATGCAGATAATTATCTGAAACTGATGTACTCTTCAGATTATGCAGGAATTGGAGATCCAACTTCTGCTACCTGGACTGAACTTCCGTTTACAATGCCATCAGCCTCAAGTACCTGGACTGCTTCAGGATTGGTTGATTTGGCAGGAATTTCGGGTGATAATGTTTACATTGCATTCAAATATCATTACAACAGCGGTTCTTATCGTTCATGGCAGGTTGATAATTTTTCAATTGTTGAGATTCTGGAACCTGTTTTAAGTCTTTCACCAGATGCTCTTTCAGGTTTTACGTATGTGGTAGGCGAAGGCCCATCAACACCTAAAACATATGCTGTAAGTGCTGCCAACCTGGTGGGCACCGGTAATATTGTGATCACAGCTCCTGAAAACTATGAAATTTCAAGATATGGAACTTCATTCCTTTTGCCTTCTATTAATCTTGCTTATGCTGATGGCGTTATTACTGGCCAGCCAGTAACGATATATGTCAGGTTAAAAGCAGGTTTAGCCGGAGGCACTTATGAAACGAATATTCCGCACACCGATGTTAATATAGGTGAAGTTTTATTGCCTGTTAGTGGCGAGGTTACCACCATCAATCAGGTGGCCAATATTGCTGAGCTTCGCAATGGTGCGACTGACGGAACTTTATATACGCTCACAGGAGAGGCGCTACTGAGTTTCCAGACAACAACACGTCATCAGAAATTTATTCAGGATGCCACCGGAGCAATTCTGATTGACGATGCAGCAGGAATTATCACCACTACCTATAATATAGGTGACGGTATTACCGGTTTGACCGGCAGATTAACTGTTTACAACAATATGCTGGAGTTTATTCCAACAGAAGATCCGGGCCCGGCAAGCAGTACAGGCCATACGATTGTTCCTGAGGAAGTTACACTCAGCAATCTGAATACCTCCTATCAGGCAAAACTGGTAAAAGTGAATATGGCTGAATTTGGTGTTACAGGCAATTTTACCAGCAGCACCAATTACACCATTACCGATCCAACTGGTACTGGTGTTTTCAGAACACAATACAGTACACTGGATTATATTGGAACTCCGATTCCAACTGCCATTCAGAACATTACCGGTGTAGTGATGCAATACAACACCACATCGCAGTTAATTGCCCGTAGTCTTACTGATTTTGAAGAAGCTACCATTGTTGATCCGCTTATTTCTGTCAGTCCTTCTACATTGAATGGACTCAATTATTCTGACGGAAACGGACCTTCGGCTGAGCAGTCTTTTGTTATTGACGGGCAGAATCTGACTGGCGATCTCAGTATTGCAGCTCCGGCAGATTATGAAATTTCACTTGTTAGCGGAGCTGGATTTGTAGCAACCAATCCGGTTGTACTGACTCCGGCCAGCGGTATAGTTGCCGAAACCACTATTTATGTGAGACTAAAAGCTGGTTTGGCTGTTGGAACTTATAATAACGAAGAGGTTGTTGCCAGTTCAGCCGGCGCAACGGATGCAACAGTTACTTTGAGTGGTACTGTTTTTGATCCGGCAGCAGGCGGTGGAATGGAAACATTTGCCAATCTTGATTTAACGGGTTCATCTTATGTTGATGGTACTTTCCTTGGTCAGGATGGTTCAACCTGGACATATTTTCAGGCTCGCGGCGATGTTGAAATTACAGGGAAAGCCCTGATGATTGGACGCAACAGAACCCCTCAGTCAAATGTATATTCAGGCATCATCAATGGTGGTGTTGGTACCATCAGTTTCGACTATATGCAGGCGTTTAGCACAAACGTAAACCTGAACGTACTTGTCAATGATGTTGTTGTTGGAAATGTAACAACCAATGGCGAAGCAAATGTGATCAAGAACTCTGGTGATATTACAGTTGATATTTCAGGCCCGGTTACTATTAAGTTTATTAGTGCCAATAACTCTGATGGTCAGGTTGTGATAGATAATATTACCTGGACTGGTTCGGCTGGTGGAGCCACAGCAGTGGTAGCACCTACCTTTAACCCACCTGCAGGTAATTACCTCAATCCTGTAAATGTCACTATCAGCACAACAACCGAAGGTGCTACACTGTATTACAGCATGGTTTCTGCAACAGGACCCTGGACTGCTTATACAACTCCGGTAAATATTGCGACAGAAACAACACTTTGGGCTTATGGTACAAAAGATGGATTGACCGATAGTCCTGTATCAAGTGCTGTTTATACTTTCAGCACTGCAGTACCTGTTGCCAATATTGCTGCTTTAAGGCAGGGAGCTACTGATGGTACAGTTTATCAGCTTACTGGTGAGGCTATTCTTACTTTCCAGTCAAGCACCCGTCATCAGAAATTTATTCAGGATGCATCTGCAGCTATTATGATAGATGATCCTACCGGAAAAATTACAACCACCTACAATTTATATGATGGAATTACCGGTATAACCGGAACCTTAACGTTATATAATGGCTTGCTTGAATTTATTCCGACTGCGAATCCGGGTGCACCAACAAGCACAGGAAATACTGTTACTCCGGTGGCTGTTACCCTCAGTAACCTGGATGCCTCATATCAGGCTAAGCTTGTTGTAGTGAATATGGCTGATTTTGCAGTTACAGGTAATTTTGCAGCCAGTACAAATTACAACATCACCGATCCCAGCGGAGCAGGTGTTTTCCGTACGCAATATGCTGATGTTAACTATATTGGAACGCCAATTCCACAGGAAACGCAGAATATTACAGGTGTGGTAACTCAGTACAATACTACCATGCAACTGGTGGCCAGAAGTTTGAGTGATTTTGAGAGTGCTTCAACCACTGATCCTTCTATAACACTTACACCTGCTGTTCTTAACGGATTTACTTACGAAGTTGGAAATGGCCCTTCAGCTGAGCAATCATTCAGCGTTAGTGGTCAGAACCTTACAGCAGGAATCTCTATTGCTGCAAGTGCCAACTATGAAATTTCAACTGGTACAGGTGGCAGTTTTGTTGCAACCAACCCTGTTGTATTGGCCCAAACCGGTGGAAATGTTGCTGCAACTACCATCTATGTACGTTTGAAAGCAGGTCTTGCTGCCGGAAGTTATAACGGTGAACAACTTGTAGCAACCTCAACAGGAGCTGCCAATAAAGTAGTGACACTTAATGGTTCAGTTACTACCCCTGGTAGTGGTGGTTTACTTTTGGTTGATAACTTTGAGTATGCTATCGGTTCTAACCTGGTTGACAATGGCTGGGTTGCCCATAGTGGTGCGGGAAATGAATCTCCAACAGTAACTGATGGTTTAACTTTCAATGGTTATGCCGGCACAGATATTGGCGGAGCAGCATTGCTCGACAATACCGGCGAAGATGTTCACCGTACCTTTGGTGAGCAAACATCAGGAACTGTGTATGCTGCGTTTATAGTAAACCCAACTGGCAACGGAGCTGCCGGATACTTTATTCATTTTGGTCAGAGTACAATCGGAACTACTTATTTCACCCGAATCTGGACGAATGCAACTGCTGACGGACTTGGTATTGGTCAATCAGAACCAACTACTTATGTTCCCATCACTGCCGGACAACCAACACTTGGTGTCATGAAATTTGATTTTGCAACCATGACCTCCAGCTTGTTTGTTTTCAATAGTTTCCCTGCTGCAGAGCCAGCAACGGCCGATGCAGTGTTTACTGAAACCGCTTCATTTGCAAATATTGGAAGTATCGCACTTCGTCAGTTTAATGCTTCACAAAACATCATTGTTGACGGTATCCGTGTGGCAACAACATGGGAAGATGCTGTTGCAGCTTCAGGTGGTGCACCAGTTGTGGCTTCTCCTACCTTTAACCCTCCTGCAGGCAATTATCTGAACCCAATAAATGTTACTATTAGTTCTTCAACTGCCGGAGCTACGCTTTATTACAGTGAAACTTCTGCAACAGGACCGTGGACCGTTTATACTACCCCGGTAAATGTGGCAGCAGCAACAACAATATGGGCATATGGTGAAAAAGACGGATTTGACAACAGCCCCGTTACCAGTGCCAGCTATACTTTCAACCAGGCAACTCCTGTAGCTACCATTGCAGAACTTCGCCAGGGTTCAACTGATGGTACAGTTTATCAGCTTACGGGTGAAGCTATTCTTACATTCCAGTCAGCTACCCGTCATCAGAAATACATTCAGGATGCTACAGCAGCAGTTTTGATTGATGATCCTTCTGGAATTATTACAACTACCTATAATTTGTATGATGGAATTACCGGCATTACCGGTACCTTGACATTGTATAATAATATGCTGGAATTTGTTCCTACAGTGAATCCCGGAGCAGCTACCAGTACAGGTAATACACTGGATCCTGTTGAAGTAACACTTAACAACCTTGACGATAGTTATCAGGCAAAGCTTGTTAAAATATTACTTGTTGATTTTGTGAACGATGGCACTTTTGCAGTAAGCACAAATTACAATATTACCGATCCGGATGGTACTGGCGTTTTCCGCACACAGTATGCCGATCTGGATTATATCGGAACAGCAATTCCTACTGAATTACAGGATATTACAGGTGTGATACTTCAGTATCAGTCAACCATGCAGTTGGTTGCCAGGGGGCTGTCTGACTTCAGCAACTCTGCTACAACCGACCCCGTTATTAATACCAATCCGGCCTCTTTAAGTGGATTTACTTATGTTGAAGGTAACGGCCCGTCAGCTTCTCAAAGCTATGCATTATCTGCTGCAAATCTTGTAGGTACAGGTAATATCAGCGTAACTGCTCCTGAGAATTTTGAAATTTCAACCGATGACAGCAGCTTTGGAACAACACTTAGTTTTGCATTTGCTGATGGTGTAATTACAGGACAACCGGTTACTGTTTATGTACGTCTGAAAGCTGGTCTTGCTATCGGAATGTATGAAGGCGAAACCATTACGCACAGCGGTGGCGGAGCTCCTGATAAGCTTGTTACACTGAATGGTCAGGTAACTGGTGAACTGGTACCTGCAATTACAGCTGAAATCGTTCCTCAGTTTATTGAAGGTATCAACGGTACCAACTCAAACAGGGTACCTTTTGCTTACAGAGCTACTATTTCCAATATTCAGCCTAATACCACCTATCGTTATATCAACCAGATAGTTGTAGGAACAGATGATCCAACAACAAATGGCGCAGGTAACGTTATTTTTGTAAATCAGGATGGTAATTTCTATCGTACTTCAAGTCCTAATCTTGGCACTGATGGAGGATACGGTACTTTTACAACCGATGAAAACGGAAGTTATAGTGGATGGTTCTGCAATGAGCCTACCGGAAATGCCCGCTTTACTCCCGGTAACCAGGTGTTTATGCGTATTCGTTTGAATGATGGTATGGATGGAACAACTGCCGCGTTGTGGTTAACAACTGCTACATCTGCAACCGTTTTACAATTTGGCACCGAAGCTGACCCAACCATGGGGACTGCTATTCGCGGAATCAGCAATGATACGCCAAAGGATTTCGTATTCCTGTATGACAATGTTGCCGGCACCGGCAGACCTTTGTGTGCTACACACATTGAAACCTGCGGTGTTGATTTTATTGAGCCGGGTTCTTATGCCGCATTCTATTCAGGAATTGTTGCAGAAGTTGATGGTTCATGGGGCGGTATTGTGCCTAATGTGAATGCCAATGGTGTACAGCGTATTGAAACCCGCGATTTGAATGATGGTAGTCTCACTGGCAACTATGACATGGCTTCAGGCATATGGATGACTACTGACACCCGCAACCCCAATGGTGGTATTGACAATGTACTGGTTATTGATTTAACATCTATTGGTATTGATGAGCCGGAAACTGCAACACTCAGCATTTACAGTGCTGGTCAGCAAATTCGTGTTATTACATCTGATGCTTCAACCCAGACATTTGTTCTTTACAATCTGCAGGGACAGGCAATTTATAACAGGCAACTCAGTGGCAGCAACAGCTACTCACTGAACCTGAATGTTCCTGTTGGTATTTATGTTGCCAGAGTTTCTGGTGCATCTGCAAGTACCTCGCAGAAACTGATTATCAGGTAACCTGAATTTTTAACTTTTAAAACCGCAGCTTCCGAAAGGAGGCTGCGGTTTTTGTTTTTGACAGATAGCTTATTTCTGTCGTAATATTAAGCACATCATGAATATGATTGATTTGAAAGAAAGATGCTTGTAAGATTACATAAAGATTCTGAGTTTGTGGGTACCGGTGTGGGACTAAGTACAGTAAAACGGATTATTGAGCGACATAATGGCGAAATATGGGCTGAATCAAAGCTTAATGAAGGCTCGACATTTTATTTTACACTTGGATTATCGTCTTAAATTTAATGTATTTCTGATTAAAGGGCAGGTCAAATACATCTGTTCATTACAACGCCCCTGGCTATATCTAATAGTCAAGGGCGTGGTTTATCAAGAATCCGGGTTTACTATGCTTTTATCAGATATTTATCCAAAACAGCAGATATCTTTTCAGAAGATATTGGTTTGGAAAGATATTCATTTCCTCCAGCGGCAAATGCGGCTTCCATATCTTCATTAAAAGCAAAAGCTGTTTGAATAATTACAGGTATTTCAGGTTTTAATGTTTTGATGATACGGGTTGCTTCCAGCCCGTCCATTTCAGGCATTTTTACATCCATAAATATAAGTTTAATCCGATGATTGTCTTTAATTAACTTTACAGCTTCATTTCCGGTTTCTGCTCGTGCTACGTTAATACCTCTGCGCTTCAGAACGGTCTGAAGCAACAGATAACTGGTCTCATCATCGTCGGCAATGAGGATGATATCAGAAGAGTCAGAAGTTTCTTTTTGAGAGGGATTTAATTCCCGGGTTTGATGAGTAACAGGTATGGAAAAATAAAAAGTTGTGCCTTTGCCTGGCTCGGATTCAAACCAAATTTTACCACCCATGGCCATTACGAGGCCATGACTGATTGATAGGCCAAGTCCTGCGCCTTCGTAATTTCTTGCACTTGAATTTTCTGCCTGATAAAATCTTGTAAAAATTCTGCCAAAATGTGACTTATCAATACCAATGCCTGTATCACTGACTTCAAATATCAGCTCTTCTCCCACGCACTTATATCCAAAACTGACCTCACCGGTTTTGGTATACTTAAAGGCATTGTTCAATAAGTTTGTGAGTACCTGATGAATTCTGCCCTGATCAGCACAAATGGTAAAATCATCATCCTTACAATGTTTGGGAGGGGCAAATGCAATGCTCTTATTTTGGAACTGAAGCTTGTAGAAATTGTACAAGTCCATTAAGGCAGAGTTTAGTTTAAAATGAGTGGGCGATAAAATAATCTGGCCTGTTTCAATAATGGAAATGTCGAGCACATTATTTACAATTTCAATCAGCCTCTTCCCGCTAAGTTGAATGGATTCATTAAAGTCAATGCGTTCTTCAGGGGTTGTCCAATCCTGTATCAGCAATTCAGAAAATCCGAGGATGCCGTTTAATGGTGTGCGTATTTCATGAGAAATATTCTGAAGGAAGGCTGTTTTGAGCCTGTCGCTTTCTTCTGCTCTTTCTTTGGCTATTTCAAGTTCCTTGATGATTTTCTTCTTTTCAGTAATATCCTCTTTCACCGCTACATAGTGGGTAATAACGCCTTGTTCATCAATAATAGGTGAAATAATGGCATTTTCCCAATAGTAGGATCCATCTTTCTTTTTGTTTTTTATTTCACCCTGCCAGTTGTTTCCCGAGGTGATGGTATTCCATAAATTTTCATAGAAACTGTTGTCATGAATGCCCGATTTTAGGATGCTTGGCCTCATGCCAATTGCTTCTTGTAGTGAATATCCGGTAACTTCTGTAAATTTAGGATTTACGTAGTCAATGATGCCATCTCTGTCGGTGATTACAATACTTACCGGGTTTTGCTCAATGGCTTTTGATAGTTTTAGCGCATTTTGTTCCGCTTCTTTTCGCCCTATGTAGCTGCTGAGCTCATGTGCTGCAAGCTCAATAACATATTTAGAATCTTCATTATATGCTTCAGGGTTTGTATAGCTTTGTACTACCATCGCCCCAATAACAGTTTTGCCATTGTAGATTGGTGTTCCAAGCCAGATTTCAGATCGGTGACCTATAAGATTAATTTTTCCTTTTTCAGCTAACTCAGAAATCTCTTTTTTTCTTAAAAGAACAGTTTTTTGTTGCTTTACCACATATCCTGTAAGAGATTTTTCAGCAGGCCATTCTTTTATGACTTCTTTTTCTTCCTTTTCAAAAGGAGCATACATCATTTTGCTTTCCTGGTTGTAGAATGCAACGAAGAAATTTGTAGTATCAAGTATTTCGGAGAGTTCAGTGCGAACTGCTTCATACAAATCATAAAGAGAATTAGCAGTAATCACAGCATTGGCAATATTATACTGCATTTGCCGCAGGTTATCTCTGAATTTTCTTTCAGAAATATCCCTGGTGATATTGAGGATGGCTGGCGTGCCATCGAAGTTTACAAATGAAGCACTGATTTCAACTGGAATTGTTTTGCCTGACTTGTGAATAAGCCGGGTTTCAAAGGTGTAACTACCATCGCTGATGAGCCTGTTTCGCCTTTCATTCATAGTTTGCCCATCAATTTCAACTTCAAGATTTTCCGGTGGAATGTTAATCATATGCTCGCGCGATAATCCTAACATTGTGGCGGCCTTTTCGTTGACAACCAAAAATTTGGAAGCTTTATCTTCAGGGCTGATAAGGATGACAGAAATACCGTCTTTATTGGCGTCAAACAGATCGTGATATCTTTTTTCGCTCCGTATAATGGTAGCTTCAGCTTTTTTTCGTTCGGTTATGTCGCGGATAGCTCCTACCGAGAACCATGAATCATCAATATTTATAGCAGACAGCGCCAACTCAATGGGGAATTCAGTCCCATCTCTTTTCAGACCTTCAAGTTCAATCAGTTTTCCAATGGCATTTCCCTGCCCGGTTAATATATATTTTTGAAAAGCTTCCTGGTGTGTTTGAAGGTAGCGATCAGGCGAAATAAGCTGATGGAGGTTACGCCCCAGCACTTCTTCTGCTTTGTAGCCAAACATTTTTTCAGCAGCATAATTCCACAAGTAGATAAAGCCTTTTGCATCCATGATGATCATGGCATCCTGCGACGAATCTACAATTTTGCGAAGGCGCTCTTCTCTTTCTTTCAGTTCTTCTTCTGCTTTTTTTCTGCGCAGGGTTAGCGATGAGAGGTAAGCAAAAGAGCGCAGCATCTCGGGGTCTGGCTCAGGTTTATCTTTATTCAACCCAATCACAACGGTACCATACAACTCATCAGCAATAAATAGTGAAAGCCCGGCAAAATGATTGATACCGGTAAGTAACTTAAATTTCTTGTCGGTTTCCTCGGGAATCTGACCAAAAGTTAATTCTGTTAAAGTGTTATAATGAGCAAATGTTTCACTCAATAATAAGTTATGTATATCATTGTTTAAGGGTGTTTTAAAGTTATTTATACTTCCGCCCAGACTCTCTTCAATTATTTTGATGATTTCCGGGTCTGCAACAAAATTGCTTGCATATAAAGCATTTTCATTTTTATCATATTTCGAGATAATAGCCACATCCGCTTCTGTAAGGATCTTCAATTCGTTCATAATTACCGTGGTAATATCTGCATTACCAGGCAAGTCGGTTAATTTCAATGCATAGTCGGAGAGAAACTGTAAATCCCTGTTCCTTTGTTTCAGGTTTTCTTCAATTGATTTCCTGTCAGATATGTCAAACATGGACCCAATGAGTCCGCTGGTTTGCCCGTTGGCACCAACATAGGTGGCTTTACTGAAAATGATGTCATGTTTTATTCCGTTGGCATCAATAGCGAAATATTCGTAGTTTTGCTTGCCTCCCTGTTTTAAAAGTAAATTATCGGTTTGAAAATAAGCTTCAGCTATTTGAGCCGGATATACATCAAATACAGTTTTTCCTTTCAGATCATCTTTTTTTATACCCATAAATGTTTCGAAAGCATTGTTACAGCCCTGGTAAACACCTGAAACATCTTTGTAAAAAACAGGAATGGGAATGGCATCCATTAAGCGTTGTTGAAAGTCAGCTTGCTGTCTTAATGCTTCTTCGGCGGTTTTACGTTCAGTGATATCGTTGGCTATGCTCATGATTCCCATTGAGCCGTCTGAAAGTTCAATAGCTGATTCAGTAAGTTCAATATAGATGGCAGTTCCGTCACTGCACAGATTTCTGACTTCATGCCTGAGCGTTTCACCGGAGAGAATGCGGGCTGTGTTATTTTCAATATTGTTCAGCTCGTCGTTCGACAGGGCAAGGTTGCTAACTTTACGTCCGATAAGTTGGTCTTTATTATAGCCTGAGATATTGCAATAGGCTTCATTTACGTTGATAATTACATTGTCGGCATTTTGAACAACGATACCTACAGGCGAAATTTCAAACAACGATCTGTAACGTTTTTCGCTTACCAGCAGTGCGTTCTGCGCTTTGATGTGTTCAATTTTTCGTTCGCGCTCTTCCAGTGCATGTAATATTGCGGTTCCCAGCCTTTTTATACTTTGTTTTATAACATAGTTTACAGCTCCGGCTTTCATACATTCAACAGCGGTATCTTCATTTACCGAGCCAGTGACCATAATAACGGGTGTATCAGGGGCATGTTTAAGAGTAAGTGCGAGGGCTGTAAGTCCATCAAAAGCGGGCATGCTGTAGTCTGAAAGTACAAGATGCGGTTGCCATTCAATCAAGGCATCCAAAAATGCTTCTTCGGTTTCAACCAGTTTGAAACTGCATTTTTTCAATACCTTATTGGCTTCGCGTTTATTCAGCTCGGCATCAGCATGATTGTCTTCAACTAAAAGTATGCGTGTATCTGATTCCATATCAGGTAAATAGTGCTAAGTTAGTTATAAAATTCAGTCAGGCATTTCAGGAAGTGAAAAGAAAAAGTCAGCGCCCTTTCCTTGTTCAGCACGTGCCCAAACTTTCCCTTTATGTCTCACAACAATTCTTTGCACAATGGCCAGTCCGGCTCCGGTGCCTTCATATTCACCGGCACTGTGCAGGCGCTGGAAAACTCCAAATAATTTCCCCACATATTTCATATTAAATCCAACTCCATTATCAGAAATTTTGAAAGTAACATACCCGGCTTCTTTTTGAGCAGAGATGATAATCTCAGGTTCCTTAACTTTTGACGAGAATTTTACAGCATTTGATAAGAGGTTAAGCCAAACCTGCTTTAGAAGAGAATTGTCGCCCATTATTTCAGGTAAATCATGTGCAATAAATTTGATTTGCTCTTTTAGTTCAGGGGTGGTAATTTCATGATAAGCTTGTTTTACCAGCTGATTCATATCAACTTTGCAGAAGTTCATTTCAGCCCGGCCAAGTCTTGAAAAAGCAAGTAAGTCATCAATTAAAACACCCATGCGCGATGTGTTTTCAGTGATGATATTTATCAGTTTATGTCCATCTGCATCAAACAAAGTCTCATAATCTTCTTTTAGAATATTTGTAAAGCCATTTATAGCTCTTAAGGGAGCTCTTAAATCATGCGATACTGTGTAAGCAAATGCTTCAAGTTCGTGATTGGCAATTTGTAGTTCGTGTGTGCGTTCTTCAACTCTTTTCTCAAGGCTTTCGTTTAATCTTTGTATTTCCTTTTCTGTTCGTTTTTGTTCGGTAATGTCCTGAATGAGGCCAATCATGCGTATCGGATTTCCGTTTTCATCACGCTCAATATCAGCGCGGGAATGGATGTCTCTGATTGAATTGTCCTTTTTTCTGATTCTGTAAACAAGTTCGTAATTGCACAATCCTTTTATTGCATCGTTGAAAATTTGCTTTGTTCTTGAATAGTCTTCGGGCAAAATGAGGTCGGGTAAAATATTCTGGATTACGTTATTGAGCTCTGTTGTGTGCTCCACATCAAAAATGCGATACATGTTTTCTGACCATATGGATGTATTCTTTCTGAAATCAAATTCAAAGTTTCCGATATGCGCCATTTGCTGTGCTTGTCTGAGTATTTTTTCGCGGTACATCAGGGCGTTTTCGGCCAGTTTTCTATCGGTAATATCAATGGTAAATCCGGCAAGCAGCGGAGGAGCGTTGTCACGATAAATCGGAAATTTTATAGTCGTATAATAGCGTCCGTTCAGTTCTTCATCAATAGTAACCAGCTCTCCGTTTTCAAAAATAAGTTTATCTTCCTCAATCATGCTTAAAGCCATATTTGAAGGGAAAAGCTCATTCATTGTCCTGCCAATCAGTTCTTCCAATGGTTTTGCAAGCAACTGTTCAAAATTTTTGCTGAGAAAAACTGACTTGAGATGATGATCTTTAAAGAAAATATAGATGGGGCTTTTTTCCATCAGCGACTGAAAAATTAAATCTTTTTCGCGCATGGCAGCCTGTATTTTCTTTTGTGCCGTAATATCGCTCCAGATAGCTGAGATGTATTCTTTACCTTTAATGGTAATTACTTTGGCTCTGCTTCTGATGTCAAGTATTGTGCCTGATTTGTGCTTGTGTTGCGACTCAAAGGTAATTCCACCGCTATCCCGAATGACAGAGAAGTGTTTGATTATTTCATCAGGGTTTTGTGAGGCTTCAATGTCTTTTATACCCATTTGGCTGAATTCATCGGCTGAATAGCCCAGGTTGAGGTGTGCTGCGGGATTAAATTCGATAAAACGTGAAGTTTCAAAATCGATAAGTGCGATTGAATCGCTGGCCTGGTTTACAATTGAAGAATATATCTCCTCTCTGTTTCTTAAAGCTTCCTGAGCCTGATATATGGCAGTTACATTTCTTGAAATTCCCAATACCCCGATGATTGTTCCATTAGAGTCAAATACCCTGGTTTTAATGGTTTCCAATAGTTCTTGCTGGCCACTGTTTATGTTGGTAACCGTTTCAAGGTTGGTGAGTGGTTTTTCTGAGTTTAAAGCTTGCAGGTCGTGGTATCTGAAGGCGTCAGCAACTTCATGCGGAAAAACATCATGATCGGTTTTTCCTGCCATCATTTTGGCTGATAAACCTGTAAGTTTTTCAAACATATTGTTGCAGGTAATGTATTTGCCTTGTGGATCTTTCAGGAAAAAAAGATCGGGTATAGTTTCCACAAGGGTGCGCAGCATTTTCCGTTCATTATCAATGGCTAGCTGGTTTTTTTTGTTTTCGGTTATGTCAATATTAAACCCAACTATTCCATCTATACCTGTGCTTGTAATAATGGGTGCTATTATTTGCTGGTAGGTCCGGTTAATGCCTTTAACGGTGTATTGGCATTCTTCGTTCAGTATTTCGCCCTGAAGAACTTTTTTGTTATTTGATTTCCACAAAGCGGCTTCTTCAGGAGGGATCTCTTCATAGTCAGGCGTCCGGCCAAGTATGCTAACGCCAAAATGTTCAAAAGTAAATTTATTTTCGAGTATTCCTATTCCCTGGGTATTTCGGGCCCATATTTCAAAAGGGGCGTTGTCAATGATAGCCCTGAGCAAAGCTTCGCTTTCTTCAGCTTTTTCTTTGGCTTCAATCAATTTGTTTTCAGAATTTCTCAATTCTGTTTCATCTTCAAAAGCAACACCAAGCTTATTGTCAGGTATTTTAAACGCTGAAATTCTGAAAGCGCCCCGGAGATTGTCGTCAGCATAAAAGATATTATTGCTTAAATAGGGCTCAGAGGTGCGCATAACCTCAAGATACCTGGCTGTTAAACCAATTTTTTCAGCTTCAGGCCAAATTTGATTAAACTCTAAACCCAGAATTGATTCTTTTTTTAGTCCTGTAATCTTGAGGGCTGCCGGATTGGCTTCAATCAGAAATAGTTTATCAGGCGCTTCAAAACGATAGATAAAGAGTCCGGAAGGAATAGATTTGGTTACTTCGGCTGAGGCCTGAAGAGCCTCCTGTGCCCGCTTGTTTTCCTCAAGGGTTTGTGCCAGCCTGACATTACTATAACTCAGACTGGAAATCATATTTGCCAGCTGAATATAAAAATCCATGGCAGCTTCAACAGTTTTTTTATTCCAACGGGGAACCTGTTTGAGCGCTTCCAGATACTTCTCTTCGTCAAAACCAAATTGCCGGGCCTGTTTCTTGAAAGTTGACAGATCGGGTTCTTCATCGTCAAAAAGAAATTGTCCAAGAAAAAGATTGCCCAAATGCTTGCCAGCAATATAAATGGGGGTCGCTATATCCCACATATTATTCCGGCATTTGTAAAGTTTAAATTCCCCGGGTTCTATTCCCCTTGTAATTTCAGTGTCACTTTCAAAACAATATTGACAACTTAATTCATTTTTGCGATGAAAGGCGACACAAATGTTTTGCCATCCTGTGCCAACAAGTACTTTGCCTTTTAAATCAATAATTCCTACGCCGATTTGAGTAAGTTGGTAAAAATTATTCATCAAGGATTGCACAGACTCAATGTCCATAACATCTGGTAATTCCAGATTCCCGATATCATGGTCAGGTGTTAGAATAGATTCAAGTTTTCTGCGGACCTGGTCTTCGGTAATTTTAAGCTTATCCTGTGTCTTTTTTAAGGCAGTGATGTCGGAAAAAGTCACCACGGCGGCTGTAGGCAGACCGGATTTGTCAGTAAAAATTGGCTCGGTATTTACTTTTATCCAGTAATCCTGGCTGTCGGGTCTGACAACCCTCATCAGGATATCTTTTTGCGGTGTTCCTGTTTTTAAAGTAATCATGGAGGGGTGATCTTCTCCTTTGATTTCATCGCCTTGTTCATTGTACAAATAGTAGGGCCGGCTGGTGGAGGTTTCTCCTAATGCGTCGGCTTCTTTGATGCCAAAAATTCTCTCGGCGGCTTTGTTCCATGTCAGAATTCTGCCATCATTACGTTGCAGAATTATGCCTTCGGTTGAGGCAGAGATAATGGTCCGGTTGCGCTCTTCACTTTCAAACAGGGCTTGTGCACTAATTTTTTGAGCTGTAATGTCATAATTTACGCCCAGCATGCGCACCGCAACACCCTGCTCATCTCTAAAAACATTACCTAAAGCTTTAATATAGCGAATACTTCCATCGGGTAACAATACCCTGAAATCAGACTCATAGGCGTTAAGTGATTTCTGTGCATTTTCAGAGGTTCGGTTTACTTGAACTACATCATCGGGATGAACGCATTTTAACCATGCTTCATAGGCATTTGGAAAATCATTCTCATTGATGCCGTAAAGCATATACATCTGTTCATCCCATTGAAGAGAATTGTTGGTGATATCCCAATCCCAGATACCAAGGCCTGCACTTTTTGTGGCCAGGTCGATACGCTCCAATAAAGATTTTATCTGTCCCTGCGCTTTTTTTCTTTCTGTAATGTCACGTGTAACTGCCAGCAAATGTGGGGTTCCATTGATTTCAATTAATGATGCTGACATTAACCCTTCAATCAGAGTTCCGTTTTTTGACCTGAATGTAGCATCAAGGCTCCATACATGTCCATGTTCTTTAAGTGAATCTGTGAGTTTTTGCCTGTCTTCAGGATTTGCCCATATACCAAGGTTAAGGGCACTTTTACCTATCACTTCGCTGGGCAAATAATTCAGCGTTTTACAAAAAGCTTCATTGGCATCTACATATAAACCATCAGACAGTCGGGTAATGGTAATTATTTCGGGACTCAGGTAAAATGCCATTTTAAATTTTTCTTCGCTATGTCGCAGTGCTTCCTGAGCCAGTTTGCTTTCCGAAATATCTGTTATATAACCTTCAAGGGCAATCAACTTACCATTTTCATAGATGCCGCACCCGTTTTCCCCAACCCATTTCGTAGTTCCATCTTTGTGTATAATACGGTATTCAAGCTGGAAATGGTGTTTTTGTTCAAGAGCAGGTTTGATAATGTCCCTCACATAATTGCGGTCATCGGGGTGAATAAGCGAATTGTATGATAGTTTTTTGTTCCCGATTATCTCATCAGGCATATAACCTGCCAACTGATAGATGCTATTGCTCAATAACTCCATGGTCCAGTGCCTGTCGTTACGGCATCTGTATACCAACCCTTTCAGGTTATTAATGAGGGTTGATAATTTCCGGTTACTTTCCTTCAGGGCATCCTCTGCTTTTTTTCTCTCAGAAATATCGCGGCTGGTGCCAATAATTTCAATTTTTTGCGTTTCCGGATTCTTCCTGAAATAAGTAATGGCCTCTGTTCTGATGGTTGTTCCATTTTTACATGGTTGTTCCAGTTCGTCGTAATAAACTTCAGCAAGGCCGGTTTTAAGAAAGTTAGATAATCTCTCAGGAATAATGCCGTTGTAATATGCCAGAGATGCTGGTGAAAGTACTTCGCTGGCAAGTTGTGTTAGCACTTCCTCTGAAGTGTAACCTCTTAACTTTTCAACAGATTGACTGACGAATGTGAATCTTTTGGTTTCCAGATCTAACACCCATATAACATCCATGATATTCTCTGTAAGAAAACGATACTTTTCTTCGCTTTCCTTCAGTTTTATTTCCTTCGCACGACTTTCTGAGATGTCTGTAAAGATAGCATGAGCCTGAAAAGGCTTGCTGCTGCCTTCTTTAAAATCAGGAATGGCATCTACTTTTATCCAGTGGGTTTCCTCTGTTTTTGGGTTAAATACCCCCATAGTATACCCAAGTACAGATGTTCCTGATTTTAGAGCTATTGAAATGGGATGGTTTTCGCCCTTAAGGTCATGGCCATTTTCATCTATTGCTTTCCATTTGGGGTCTCTTGAGGTACGTCCATATAGCTGGTCGGTGGTAAGTCCCAGAATTTTTTCAGCTGCTGAATTGGCATAGTTGATTATCCCATTATTATCCTGAAATATGACACCCTGTTCCATTGTTTCAAAAAGGAGAGAATATCTCTCCTGGTTGTCAGGAAGAGTTGCTTTGGGATAGGATGTCTCTGATAACGGAATGAAAAGGGTAACACAATAACCTGGTTCTGGTATATGAAACTGAATTTTATATAATTGGCTGGTTGAAGTGTGCTTAAATGTAATTTCCCCGGTTTCGGGGGAGGATATTGTACCAGCCATTAATTCGGGCCAGTTCTGATAAGCATTTTTAAGTTCAGGAAGTAAGTCTGTTAATCGTTTATTGATGAAAGCTGATATTTCACTATTGCATAAAGATGCAAAACTGTTGTTGGCTTCTTCTATGAATGCATCAATTGCCAGGCCTTTGTTGTTATATGAAATTTTATGGCATGCATAAGCCAATGGTGCATTGAAAATAATATCTCTGTAGAATTGATTTTCCATAGAGCCCCCCCAGTTTTTTATAAGAAATGTGATGAAAAGCAATTATTCTGCTATTCCCGGCCTGTTTTACAGCTATAAAGATACTTAATTAATGATATTTCAAATAGATTGTAACCTGAATATGTAAAAGAATTCATTTAGATGAAACGCGTGGACAAAAAGGAGATTATTTCGATACATAAACCTGCATAAAATTCAAAAGCAGGGATTAAATCTGCTCCCTGCTTTTGAATGAAATAGAATAAGATACTTTTGAATTTACTCTCCGGCCAGCCGTTTAGCAATCCTTTCCCTGATTTCTCTGTAACTATGTGATGCCAGTTCAGCACGAACATGCATTGAATGGTTAACCTGAAATCCATATACCAGGCAGGCTGTCAGAAAATACACACCGGTTTGAATCCACAACGACAGAATTTCTTTACCAGTTTCGGCGATGGTGGCGCCCATTGAGTTCATTTTGATAAATCCAAACATGGCATTGGAAGAAGGGAATATTTCGCGAACAATGAGCCATATTGTATCAAAATTAGATAATGGCCAGATAATGCCGGATAAAAAGAGCAATGGAATAGAAGTGAATAAATAGAGTAACATTGCACTTTCTCTGTTTCTGAAGATTACCGATAATGTTAATCCCATGAAAATACTTGATAAAATAAACGGAGTGATTAAAGCCATGAGCTCTGTTAAATTGGCTGATTGTCCATAGCCAAACCAGTGGGGTATCATGCCCAGCATATAAATGCAGAGAAGGGCATAAATGGTAAAGTAGGCTGCACTTTTACCCATAACAAGCCTCAATGTGCCTAGCCGTTTGCGATCCAGCGGCACCAGGGTGCCAAAAAGATGGCGTTCGCGGGCAGTACCAGCCAGGATGCCAATTGCAAGGACAAGGGTTTGCTGTATTATGAGAATAAGTGAAGCCGGAATGCCATAGCTGGCAAATCCTCCTGAACGGTTGGCAATGGGGTTGCCATCTATACGGACAGGCTCAGCAGTAACTTCAGCTTGCCTTTGTGTTAAACCTTCATTCATCAGGTTGCGAACCTGTATTTGTCTGCCAGCTTCAAGAGTCATTAAACTTGAGCCGGTGGCTAATGCTTTATAATACAGGAACAGCTCCATATCAGCATAGGCCGAAACTGTAACCTGACGGTTCAGTGCAATATTGGTACTGAATTCTTCGGGTATTTGTATAATACCACGGATTTCACGCTTTTTAAAAAGCAGTATGGCCTCCTCCATTGAAATGCATCTGGCTTTCACACTTAGTTCAGGAGTAGCATCCATATTTCTGATAAATTGCCTGCTATCTGTTGAGTTTGACATATCTACCACCGCAATGGGTAAATCGATGACAACCTCAGGATAGTATATAATTGAATAAAGCAAAGGGTAAAACAGAGGCACTGCAAATATGATAACCATTACCCCAACGTCAGAGAATATTATTTGAAATTCACGCATCCAGACCCTGAGCATATTCACAAATCCATCCTTCATCTGGAAAATTATACTTGATTTTTTGTTTTTCATCTCATCAACTTTTTGTGGCAGTTTCAGCTGCTTTGTTATTGAAAATTTAACAATCAGTTACTTAAGAGTCTTTTAGTTCAGATTTACATTTTCAATAAAATTCTGATAAATCAGCGCCGATTTTAAGCGGTTGATAATAGTAAGCGGAAGTAATAAAAACAGCAGTAAGCTGAGATATGATAAAACCGAATACTTTAACTCAAATCCGGTAAGTATTTGATTTTGAAATATGTGCATAAAATGCCTTACCGGGAATGCAATAGTCCAGTATTGTACAACAGGAGGCATTGACTCTACCGGGAATGAAAACCCGCAAAGTGACAATGCAAGAATGCCATAAAAACTGGCCATATTTAGTGCATGGCGCATCATGGGTAATAAGCCTATGCAGAAAACGCCAATGGCCTGATACGACATGACAAACATCAGCGAACTAAGCATTAGCCAGCCAATACTGGTTTGCATCGGAATTTGCATTACTTTGTACATCAAGAAGTTCTGAAACATCATCAGAATAAAAAACACAAAGGTATAAGGCAGGAGTTTTCCGGTTAATGCAACAAAAATTGATTTTCCTGATGTGTGTAGCCAATCGCGGGAAGTTCTTTCCCTGATTTCAATTCCGATGCTATAAACAGTTATCAGAAGAATAAAAAGTTGAAGCATTATAGGAATAACAATAGTGGAAAGATAAGTTGAATAGTTGGTTACAGGATTGAATAGCTGGTGCGTACTTACCTGAATTGGCTGAATTTGAGACATGATGTAATCTTTGGGTTGCCCCATTGCCTCGCGTTTTTGCACGTTTATTCCTGCCGACAGGGTTTGCAGAATATAGGTAAGGTCCTTTTGCATGAGCCCTCCGGCCATCAGAAAACTATTGTGGTAATAGTAACTGATGACAGGTTGTTTTGATGTCAGAATATCAGCCTGCAACCCTTTGGGCAGCACAACAAAACCGTAAATGCTGCCTGAACGCAATGCAGACATAGCCTCTGTTTCTGATTGAGGGTATTGGATGACTGACGTGAGAGAAGTAACATCAATATTCCTGCAAAACTTGCGCGAAACGGATGTTTGATCCAAATCTACTATAGCAATGGGCATTTTTTGAGGTAAGCCTTCCCTGAACAAGGATATGAAAAACAGGATAGAGAGTACCGGAAAAATTAACACTACCAGCAGGTATAGACTGCGCGAGGTCATGCGATCTACTTCACGCTTTAATACTTCCCAGACATTTTTTAAAATTGAGTTCATTGGTTTTTATTTCAAAACGGATGTGCCATGGCACAAAGATGTTATGGATTGGATACAGTTCATCTGCAGGTACATGGGCCAATGGCCTTATTTTATGCTCTCATAATCAACCATCAGACTCATACCGGGACGGAGACCTTCTACTTTTGATGCAGGTTTGGCCCTTACCTCGAAAGTTTTTACATCAAACCCGCCATTGGTTTTTGTTGCTTTAAAAGTGGCATAGCTTGCCATAGCTTTGATATAGTATACTTTTAGTTTAACCAGTTGGTTGCCCAAAGCCGGAACACTTGCCTCTATTTCAGT
The DNA here is from genome assembly GCA_020636745.1 of Lentimicrobiaceae bacterium. Lineage (NCBI taxonomy): Bacteria > Pseudomonadati > Bacteroidota > Bacteroidia > Bacteroidales > Lentimicrobiaceae > Lentimicrobiaceae bacterium. The sequence continues at coordinate 237,561 of JACJXH010000002.1, forward strand.
GTCCATTTTAATTTTGGGTAATTGGTCTTCACGAATATTGAAAACTACCCACATATCGTTCAGATCCACAATATTCATAATCGGAGCTCCTGAGCCAACCAACTCGCCCTGTTTGGGGAATACATCCGATACTTCACCATCAATAGGAGATATAAGCGTGGTTTCTGACAGGTAGGATTCTACTTCTGAAACAGCTCCCTTTGCTCTGTTAACCAGTGCATTGGCTGCCATTTTATCTTCTTTTTCAGCCCCGTTTACAGCCATATCGTATTGTGATTTGGCGGCTTTTGAGGTTGCTTTTGCTGCCTGCAAATTAGCTTCAGCTTCATCTCTTTTCTGAGCCGGTACAACGCCATCGTTAAACATGTTTTGTACCCTGTTGTAAGTTTTTTCAGCAAGTTTTACACCTACCTCTGCTTTTTGCCACATTTCGTAAGCACCGGCAATTTGTTCGGCGCGTGCCCCTTTGATGGCTTTCTGGTTTTGGGCATTGGCAGCATCTTCTGCTGAATTGGCCTGCATCAGTTTGGCATCCAGCTCCGGACTGCTGATATAAACAAGGGTGTCTCCTTTCGCAACCTTCATTCCTTCAGTAGCCAGAAATTTCTCAATTCTTCCGGGAACTTTTCCGGAAACTCTTACTTCAGTTGCCTCAGCCTGTCCCTGAAGCATTAAGGGTGCTGGTTTTATAACTATCCATCCAACAATACTTACAACGGCAATTACCATAAGCAGAGTTATAAAGGGGATAAGCAGGCCAGAGTGTCTTTTATTTATTGTTTTCATTGTTTGAAGATGATTAATTGGTTGTTGTTTTTGTTTTTAAACTCAGAACGTTTCTTTTAACGAATGTTTGACAATACGAGGTCGCCGGTGGCTTTATAGCATTCTATGGCTGATTGGCGCTGTGCAAAAATGGCCTGCAAATATTCAAGCTCAGCATTCTGCACATCTGTTTCTGCTGCCAGCCGTTCCGTAATGTTGATCATTCCTTCGTTGTAAGATTTTTGTGCAAGGTCGAGTGCCATGCGGGCAGCTTGCATTTGTTTGCTTTTATATGCTACCTGCGATACAGCCGCCTGATAGCTGGATGTAACTTTTGTTTGATTGAGCTCCAGTAATTCACGGGCTTCTTCTCTTGCATTTTCAGCTTTCTTTACTTCCAAACGGGTCTGTTTTACTTTTGGCGTACCTCCTGAGAAATTTACAAGTTCCCATTTAAAGCCAACACCCACAATAAAGGTTGGCCCCATGTTTAAGTTGTCAATTTTCATTCCCATCGGATACGGAGCATCAAAATCGGTATTGGCTTTGAAAATATTGTCGTAGCGGGCAGATGCCACAGCCTGCACTTTTGGCAAGTAATGTGATTTCTCTGATTTTAACATATATTTCTGGGCTTCAACTCCTGCCGAAAGGGCGCGAAGTTCAGGTCTTTTACTAATATCGGAGCTTGCCTGAGCCAGAGCTATTACTTGCAAGTCGGGGTTTAAGGATTCAAATGCGATGGCCGGCTTGCCTGTAAGTTGTGCAAGCTTTTGATTCAACAAAATTTTCTTACTGTCATATTCAGCAACTTTCGATTGCAGGTAGGCTTCGGCTACTGCTATTTTTAAAGTATCAAAAGATGTTGCAAACCCGTTCTCCAGAGCCGACATCGCGTACCTCTTTTCAGCAGCGAGTCTTATTGCCGATTCGTCAAGCACCTTTTTCGACTGAATGAGCAGTGCAAGCTGGTCATAATATGTAATGACCTCGCTTATAACATCTGTAGTGCATTTGTCAGTCATGGCTTCCTGTGCGGCAATTTTCTGCGAAAGTGCTCTTGATAAGTTGGGCACCTGGCCTCCGCTATAAAGCAGCATTTTTGCACTGGCATCAATGCCCCAGTAATTGCCGCTGAGGTTTCCTTCTAAATCTTTTGAGATGGAAGGCAAAAGCATTCCCTGCGAAGCCAATAGTTGCTGAAGCTGAACAATTTCGCTGCTTAATCCGGCCAGTGTTGGAAACATTACTGGAAATGCCGGGTTAGCCATAAATTCCTGCAAGCTGGCAATGCCTTCAAATCCTGTGATATCTCCAATTTTCGAATCAAATGAAGAAGATGCATAAAGGTATTTGCCGCCCAGCTCAAGTTTGGGAAGGTAAGCCGAACGAACAGCCTTCTGCTGAACTTCTGAAATTTGTTTTTCAATATCCTTGTCTGCTATTTTATAATCTTTCTTTACGGAAAGATCAATAAGCTCTTTGAGCTCAGGTGAAACCTGGAGCGATTGTGCGTTGGCTTCACCGAGAGCGGCAAAAAATGCCAGGCTTAAAATCAATAATTGAATTTTTGTTTTCATTGTACTGTTGTAGTTTTAACTATTCAATTAGGTTATTCAAGTGTTGTCTGATTTTTATTGTTAGCATTGTCGACCAATAGAGTTGAATGGTCGAAAAATGGTTAAAAAAAAGTTACCGTTTTAGCACGCCATTGAACAGAATGTGTATTAAATGGTCAAGCCTTCGTTCAATATCTTTTTCTTCCATGCCCCAAAAAAGAGGAATCTCAATTCCTTTTAATGCTGTTACAATCGCAATGGCAGCAAGGGATGTGTCATCAATTTCAAAAATATCGTTCTGCACCCCTTCCTTTAAAATATTCTCCATCATTTGAATTTCTTCCTGGTCATATTTCTTTATGATTTGGTCAATAAAGTCAAGATGACTCAGATATTCGTCTTTAATGGCACTATAAAAATTTGCCAGCTTTTCCATGCTGCGCATTCTGATAAGTACGTGAGCTTTCAGTTTTTGTGCCGGGCTGTCGGCATCTTTAAGGGCATTAATCAACTCCTGACGTAAGATAAGCGCTTCCTTTTCAACCACAGCCTGGAAGATTTCTTCCTTACTCGCAAAGTAATAATATATAGAGCTTTTGCCTTTACGGCTAGCGACAGCAATCTCATCCATCGTGGTTTTTTTAAACCCGAATTTCGAGAAAATGTGCCTTGCTACATTAACAATCGTTTCTTTAACTTCGTCCTTATCAAGCATGATTCAAACATTTTGATGATTTATCCCCTTGTTTGAGGCGGCAAAATTAATACGGCTTTTTTCAGAAAGCAAATTTATTTCGACTAAAATCGTCGAATAGTCGAAAAAATAATATAAATAACAGAAATACAATAAGATAGAATGGGTGTAAAAGTGATATTGGAATTTGTCATCCAGTGTAGTCTAAAATAATCCAGTGTATGTTTATAGTTTTTATACAGTGTTTGGTGAGTATTTTACAATTTGTCTTCTGAAAAAGGATGTTTTAAATCATGTATATACATGCGTATATTGGTGTTTAGCAGGTTTTGGTGAAGAAAAAACCGGATTGATAAAAAATATCTTGAAAAAAGATAAAAAATTAAAAATCCTTGTTTAACTTTGTGTCCAAAGTACACTTACCGCTAATGGAAAATTGCATTAGTTTTTGGGGTACTAAAAGTTTAAGAGCCGTCATGGCATATGGGGAAGAATAGTTATAACAATAGTTTTCGTTAAACCAGGAATAAACAACCAACCCAATAAATTTTTAACACCAAAACCAATCAAATCATGAAACAAACTTTGTCATTAAGCAGACTTCTTCTGCTATTTTTAGTGGCTGTTCAGCTTACTTCCTGCAAGAAGGATGAAAAAGAGCCTGATGTGCTTGCCAGTTTTACTTATACGATAGATGCAAGCGATTTTAAGAAAGTGTCGTTTACCAGTACTTCGCAGAATTATGCTTCCATCTCGTGGAATTTTGGCGATAATTCAGCGCTTTCATCTGAGACCGCCCCTGTTCATATTTACGCTGCAGTAGGTCAATACACCGTTAATCTTACTGCAACCTCTCCCGGAGGCGTTACGGATGTTTATACTGCTGTTATTAATATCTCAGATCCCAATGCTGAATTAACAAAATTGGTAGGCGAAGATTCAAAAACCTGGAAATTACTGCGTGATGTAAGCACCGGCCGTTATCCTCTTGAAGTAGGACCTGCTGCTCACAATACTATTTGGTGGGCCATGGGGAAAGATAACGACGAACTGGCCAATCGGCCATGTGTGCTGAATGACGAATGGACATTCTCGCGCGATGGTAAAATGGTTTACGACGCCAAAGGCGATTACTGGGCCGAGGGCGGTGTATTTAATCCTTCCAATGTTTGTGCTTCTACTGATAATATGACCGGTCTTTTGGGTCAGGATTTAACAGCATGGGGCAATGGAACACATAGTTTTGAACTTACTTCAGGTGCAGAACCAACGCTTAAAGTTATTGGTCTGGGTGCTTTTATCGGACTTTGCAAAGCAGCAACTGGTGCCGAAGTTACAGAACCTCAGGAATCAGTAACCTATCATTTAATTAAACTCACCGATGGTGATGTGGATACACTTATTGTTCAAACAGATTATATGACTGGTGGCTCAGCTCCACAGCCTGCTTACTGGCGTTTTGTGCTGGTTCATTACGATAACCCGGCTGACGAACCTCCTATTCCAGGTCCGGCACCTTCCTTGGGTTTTTCAATTGAGTTAAATGGTTTAACTCTTACCTGTACCAATACAACTACCGATGCTACTTCTTATCTGTGGGATTTCGGCGATGGCCAAACATCTACAGAAATGGCTCCTGTTCATACTTATGCGCACGGCGGAGCTTTTAATGTAAAATTAACTGCCTCTAATGCAAATGGTCAGGCTGTAGGAACCAAACTTGCCTTTGTTGCAACTTCAGCTGTAACTGATGCTATCTTGCGTGGAAATGCATGGAAAGTGCGGGTTGATGATTATTCTATTTTTGTTGGTCCGGGAATGGGCAGTACCGAATGGTGGAGTGTTCCTAAAAACTTCCTCGATGGTTCATCTACCGGTGTTGACGATTGGTCTTGTATTACCGACGACGAATTTACATTCAGCGCAGGAGGAGTTTATACATATAATACCAATGGAAGTGCCCGCAATGATGGATATTTCGGCTCTCCGAACGGGTGTATTTCAGATGCTGAAATTGCTGCCAGTGGCAATGGTGCTGCTTTTGGTTCAGGAACTCACTCATATGTGTTTTCTCCGGCTAAACGTGACCAACGAGCCCTTATAACGCTTACCAACGGTGCAACCGGTGCTGCTTTTATAGGATTTTACAAAGGTTACTATGGCGGCGAAAATACTGATGGAGCTGTTGCACCAAACGGTGGTAATTTGACCAACACCTACGAAGTAATGGGTTATGCCAATTCAGGTACAAAAGAGTATTTGTTCCTTTCGGTGGATTACTCTGCAACACATGATGGTTCTCAGGGATGGTCTGTAATTCTGGAGCGTTAGTCCCGAATTTCAAACAATAATAAATCAGGAGAGAATAGGATACTATTTCTCTCTTGGTTTATTGTACGCTTGTTTCCATCAAATTCCTTGAATCTTAGTTACAGGTAATCAGTTTTTTATCACAATATTTGGTTTTCACCTAAAAAACAAACTCATGAATAAGTTATTCACCCTTTTGTTCTTTTTCCTGATGGCATATGGAGCTTCTGCACAGGAGCGGCTTATTTCAGGCAAAGTTACCGATCCGTCCGGTGCGGGATTGCCGGGTGTTACCATCCAGCTAAAAGGAACTACTTCAGGTACCGTTTCTGATTTAGATGGTAAATATAAATTGAATGTTTCCGGAGGTACACTGGTATTTAGTTATATCGGTTTTGTAAGTCAGGAAATTGAAATTTCCAACCAGTCGGTAATTGATGTGCTTTTACTGGAAGATACCAGACTGCTTAACGAAGTAGTTGTTATAGGTTATGGTGCACAGAAAAAGAAAGATCTTTCAACAGCAGTGGTAGTTGTTGGAGAGAAAGACATTAAAGACAGGCCTATTGTTTCAGCTGCACAGGCATTGCAGGGTAAAGCTGCCGGAGTTCAGGTAACTCAGCCTTCTGGTAAACCGGGAGGCGGGCTGGCAGTTCGCGTGCGCGGGGCAACTTCAGTTATCGCCAGCAATGAACCATTATATGTTGTTGATGGCGTCCCAACAACTGACATTTCTGGTCTTAGTCCGCTGGACATTGCATCCATGACAGTGCTGAAAGATGCTTCATCATCGGCTATTTACGGCGCAAGAGCCGCAAATGGCGTTGTTTTGATTTCAACCAAACGCGGTAAAGATGATTCTCCTGTTATAAGTTTCAATACCTACTATGGAACGACGAGCCTTCGCAAATCAATAGATGTGCTGAATACAAAGCAGTACCGCGATTTGATGGAAGAAATTGGTGTTCCCCTGGATCCTTCATGGACCAAATTTAACGATTGGCAGGATTTGACCTTTGGCACCGGGCATCAGCAATCGTATCAATTGTCGGTTTCGGGAGGCAACGACAAGAATAAATATTTTGTTTCAGGAGGCTATTTAAGTGAGGAAGGAATGGTAGCTCCGGCGCATTTCGACCGCTATTCAGTCAGAGTAAATCTTGATAATCAGGTCAGGCCCTGGTTGAAAATCGGAACCAGCGTTAGTGTATTGACCATTAACACGCAGGATACACCTGACAATGCAAGCTCAGGCAGGGGAGGGGTTATTATGAGTGCTTTAAACACACCTCCTTTTCTCAGCATCTATAAAAATGACGGAAGCGGATGGTTTGACCCCAACCCATTTCAGCCTTCCTGGGAAAACCCGATAGCTTATATGGATGGCCCTGACCAGAAATCGCGCGACAGTAAATTATTCGGGAATGTTTATGCCGACATTAAACTAATGGAAGGTTTGAATTTCAAATCAAGGGCTGGTATCGACAACACTACCCATCAGTATGATTATTATCTGGATCCTTTCCGCACTGTTTATGGACGAAACAATCATGGAATTGGACGATCCGATAAGTCTAATACCAGTATCTGGCTATTGGAAAATACCCTTGATTATGCTGCCAGATTTGGCAACCATAATATTACCGCACTTGCCGGATCCAGTATTCAGAAATATGATGGAAACGGTACTTATATTGAAGGAACTGATTTTCCGGATGATGTAACCATAAAAACTATTTGGGCTGCCAACCAGCTGGTTACCGGTGGCACCTGGCAGAGCGAATGGGCATTGGCTTCATTTTTCGGACGCGCCACTTATGATTACAACAATAAGTACTATCTCACAACTTCTATTCGTCGCGATGGCTCATCAAAACTGTATAATCACTGGGGAACAATGCCCTCATTTTCTGCAGGATGGCGTATTTCATCCGAAAAGTTTATGCAGGGAATCAAATTTATTGATGACCTGAAGTTAAGAGGAGGCTGGGGCCAGAATGGTAACCAGGAAGGTATTGCTGATTATGCAAGTTATGCACTTACATCATACTATCGCCGCGAACCTACCGACCCGCTCTCAGGACCGGGTTCTTATCAGTCATCACTCGGAAATCCCGATCTTCGTTGGGAAACCACCCAGCAAAGCAACATTGGCTTCGACCTCTCTATGTTCAACGCCCGTTTGATCTTTACGTTTGATGCTTATTATAAGAAAACATCTGATGTGTTGCTCAATGTTCAGTTAACCAGTTCATTGCCTGTAAATACTATTCAAACAAATGCCGGTGAAATTGTAAATAAAGGGATTGAGTTTAGTTTAAGCACTGTTAATTTCGACACAAAAAAGTTCAAATGGTCGTCTGATTTTAATATGTCGTTTAACAGAAATGAAGTAACAAAACTGGAATACACGCCCGTTTATTATTTCGGACGGATATACAGCAATAATCAGGATGCGAATATTTTAAGAGTTGGTTTGCCATTAGGGGCTTTCTATGGCTATGTTTCCGAAGGTGTTGATCCTGAAACCGGTGATATTAAATACAAGGATGAAAATAAGAATGGTATTTTTGACCCGGGAGATCGAAAAGTAATAGGTTATGGTATGCCTGATTTTACTTTTGGTTTTACCAACAATTTCTCTTACGGGCGGTTTAATCTTAATCTTTTCTTCCAGGGAAGTTATGGTAATGACATTTTTAATGCCACCCGCATTGATCTGGAAGGAATGTTCGATAGCAAGAACCAGTCGGTAGATGTACTTGACCGCTGGCAGAATCCAGGAGATATTACTGATATTCCCAGGGCTGTCGGAGGAGGAAATGTTGATAATGTGCGCAACTCTACCCGTTTTATTGAAGATGGTTCATACATCAGGTTAAAATCAGCCACACTTTCTTATATGGTGCTGAATGACAATCCGAAGTTTAAAGCTATCAGACGTTTGTCTGTGTATGTTACCGGTCAGAATTTGATTACACTGACCAAATATAGCGGTTTTGACCCCGAAGTGAATGCTTTTGGCTCAAGTGCTGTGAGTATGGGTATTGATTATGGAACCTATCCGCAATCACGCTCGGTTGTATTTGGTTTAAATGTTGAATTTTAAAAAGTAATGACCATGAAAAATATATTTAAGTTTCTTTTTGCCTTTCTTTTGGCCTTGCCTTTTTATTCCTGTGAAAAATTTTTAGAGCGGGAACCACTTGGCAACAGTATTTATATTCAGGGGCCTTCCGATACCGTTTATAAAACAGCCAATGATGTTGAGGCAGCTCTGGCAGGTGTATACAGTGACTTTAAAAATGAATACTGGGAGCTCGATTATTTTGTCAACGGCGATGCCCAGTCTGATGATGCTTACGCCGGAGCAGATAACCCTGCCAATTTTCAAATTGACGATTACAGGATTGATGCCACTAACAGTAATGTAAGCCGCGATTGGGCCTATTTGTATGGAACTATTGGCAAAGCCAATGTTGTTATCAACAATGTGGAGGCTGTTGCCGATCCCGTTCTTACCGATCAGCGTAAGCGCGAAATCAAAGGAGAAGCATCGTTTATCAGAGCCATGATGTACTTTCAGGCTGTTCAGCTTTGGGGTGATGTTCCTTTGCAACTTATAGAAGTTACCACTGTCAGCGCTGAATTACTGCCCGAAATTTATCCTCAGCTTTTCCCTGCCAAAGAGTCTAAAGAAAAGGTATATGAGCAGATAATTGCCGATCTTGAATATGCTGCTGCTAATGTTGGTGCAACCGCTTTAAACAAGGGCTTTGCAACAAAGGGAGCTGCTAATGCACTGCTGGCAAAAGTTTATGCTACGCGTGAACCTCACGATTGGAATAAAGTTTCGGACTATTGCGATGCTGTAATCAACGGTGGATATTCACTGCTTCCTGAATATGATATGCTGTGGAACAATGAGCATGAAAACTCTTCTGAAGCCATCTTTGAAATCAATTATGAGGGAAATAATACTGATGCAAACTGGGGCGCAAGTATGTTTAACGGAATGGATTGGAAAAAATTCAATATCCCTTCCAATGATCTCGTTAAAGCGTTTGATGATGAGAACGATATGATCAGAAAAAATGCTTCCATCATTTTTTTGGATGTAACAGGGAAATGGTCTGACAATAACTGGCCACAAACCCATTATCCGTTTTTAAATAAGTACAGGATATATACATCTCCAAGCCCTCAGAATTATATCATTATCCGTTTGGCTGACATTTTGCTTCTGAAGGCAGAGGCTTTAAATGAACTCGGTGATGTTGGAGGAGCTGCTGCATTGGTTAACCAGATTCGTTCACGCGTTAATCTTGGCAATACGCCGGCTTCCACTCAGGAAACCATGCGCCTGGCTATTGAAAAGGAACGTAGACTGGAACTGGCATTTGAAGGCCATCGTTGGTTTGATCTTAAACGGACAGGCAGGGCCATTCAGGTTATTAACAATGCTATAGGAGCTGATGGTAATGCTTATGGATACCAACTTACCGAAAATGGGCTGATTTGGCCTGTTCCACAATCTGAACTTGATAAAAACGAAAGATTAACACAGAATCCGGGTTACTAAACATCATGAAACAAATAAACACAGAGAGGCCATTATGCCTCTCTGTGTTTATTTCAAACTAATGCTTAACACAAATTTGATGAAATATTACCGATTTAATTACCATGTAAAGCTTTTTCCTTTCAGGCTTTTGCTTACAGCCGGAATGGTCATTGCATTGCTGAATTGTACGGGTAAAGACAATCCTGACCCTCAGGATCCTCCGCCAACTGTGGTAACTTCAAAAGCCAAGGTTTTTCTTACCTCTGGAGATAAAAGTAAACTATTCAGCAAAGAAGGGGTGTTAACAATTAAACCAACGACTTCGACTGATTTTCCTGTAATTGCTGTCGACACCTCGGCGCGGTTTCAGGAGATAGATGGTTATGGTGCCGGTTTTACAGGCTCTTCAGCATACCTGCTGAATAAAAAGCTGAGCCCCGGAGCGCGTCAGACGGCCTTAAGAGATCTGTTTGACCCGACTGTTGGTATAGGAATCTCATATTTAAGACTCACAATGGGTGCTTCCGATTTCTCATTGTCTGATTTTACCTACAATGATATTCCTGCCAATCAAACTGACTTCAACCTGGAGCAGTTTTCACTGAGTCAGGATTTGGATGATGTAGTTCCTGTAATGAAGGAAATTCTGGAAATTTCGCCAGACATTAAATTGATGGGAACGCCATGGAGTCCGCCGGCATGGATGAAATCTAACGGTAATCTGAAAGGTGGAAAACTGAAAACAGCCTGTTATGATGTTTATGCCGATTATTTTGTGAAATATATTCAGGAAATGAAAAGCCAGGGTATAGTAATTGATGCTGTTACACCTCAGAATGAACCGCTTTATTTTACAGCCAATTATCCGTGCATGGAAATGCAGGCCGGTGAACAACTAAATTTTATTAAAAATTCTTTAGGCCCTAAATTTGAGGAAGCAGGGCTGCAAACAAAGATCATATTGTATGATCACAACTGGGACAATCCCCAGTATCCGATATCAATACTTAACGATCCTGAGGTCAAAAAGTATATTGCTGGTTCCGCATTTCATGCTTATGCCGGCGATGTTAGTGCTATGTCAACCGTGCATAATGCACATCCTGACAAGGATCTCTACTTTACTGAAATTTCAGGGGGTGCATGGGCTTCTGATTTTTCTGACAACCTGATGTGGAACATGCGCAATATCTTTATTGGTACAGCCCGCAACTGGTCAAAAAATGCACTGCTTTGGAATCTGGCTCTCGATCAAAATTACGGGCCTCAGAATAATGGATGTAATAACTGCCGGGGAGTTATTACGATCAGTTCTACCAGTGGTCAGATAACAAAAAATGAGGAGTATTATTCCATTGCTCATTTCTCAAAATTTGTGAGACCGGGAGCTGTCCGAATTGCAACCACATTGCCCCAATCGCTTTCTGATGTTGGAGTGGTTGGCTTTCAGAATTCAGATGGAAGCAAGGTGCTGGTTGTGTGTAACTACAGCAGCTCAACTCATTCTTTTTCTGTTAGTCAGGGTAAAAATAATTTCAGTTATGCTGTACCTCAAAAATCGGTGGCAACTCTTGTCTGGTGATTTTTCGGAGGATTTAAAAAAAAGAGAGATTGCAAGTTCCTGCATCTCTCTTTTTTTTTGAAGCTTACCCCAAAAAATTATTTGATGTGTTTTTCGGCATGGTACGATGATCTTACCAATGGCCTGCTTTCAATATGAAGGAATCCTTTTTCAATCCCCCATAGTCTGTATTTTTCAAATAAATCAGGAGAAATGTAAGCTTCAACCGGTAAATGTTCAAGAGTTGGGCGCAGATATTGGCCAATGGTCATAATCCTGACTCCTGCCGTTAGCAGGTTATCCATTGTTTCAAGAACCTCGTTTTCGGTTTCGCCAAGGCCTGCCATAATGCCTGATTTGGTTCTTATGCCTGAAGCAGCAAGGTATTGAAGCACTTCGAGGCTGCGGTTGTATTGTGCTGCACTGCGCACCTGGGGAGTTAATCTTTTAACAGTTTCCAGATTATGAGAGATTACATCAGGTTTTTCATTAATAATCATTGCAAGGCAGGATTTATCACCCTTGAAATCTGGGATCAGAACCTCAATGGTTATCCGGGGGTTCGTTTTTTTGATTTCTCTGATGGTCTTTGCCCAATGCGCAGCACCTCCATCTGGTAAATCATCGCGGTCAACAGAAGTAATGACACAGTGTGTGAGTTTCATCATTTGAATGGAACGGGCAAGCCTTTCAGGCTCATCCTGGTCAACAGGTAAAGGTTTGCCTGTTTTTGTGGCACAAAACCGGCATGAACGGGTACATATATCGCCCAGTATCATAAAAGTTGCGGTTCCGGCATTCCAGCATTCGGCCATATTGGGGCAATTTCCACTGCTACAAATGGTGTGTAGCTTGTTGCTTTCCACAATTTCTTTGACTGAAGCAAATTTTTTCCCTCCGGGTAATTTTATTTTTAACCAGTCGGGCTTTTTAAGATGTTTTTTTCTCTCTTCTGACATATACTGGTAATCAGGTAAAACAGACTATTACAGCTTTTTAAAAATTTCATAAAAGTATCAAGCCGCTTCTGTTTGCAAAGTTACCAATATCTATCTGCCTATTTGAATGATTAAATTTAATTGTATTTTTACCTCGTTTTCAAACGCTTTTATCGCAATTACGACAGAGAAAGAGATGGAAAATCAACTTTACCCGTTAAAATTTAAACCTGTATTAAAAGATAAAATATGGGGAGGCAGTAAGATTAAATCAGTTCTTGGAATTGATTTTGAACCCTTGCCAAACTGTGGCGAGGCCTGGGTTATGTCTGGTGTTGATGAAAACCAGACTGGTATTGTCAATGGTTTTTTAGCCGGAAACGAGTTGAATGAGCTTGTTGAAGTGTATATGGGCGATTTGGTTGGCGATGCTGTTTATGACAGATTCGGCAATGAATTCCCGATTCTTGTTAAATTTATCGATGCGGCCGATTACCTTTCCATTCAGGTGCATCCTGATGATGCGCTTGCTGCAAAACGAAATATCGGCTATGGTAAATCTGAAATGTGGTATGTGATTGATGCCGACCCCAATGCTGAGCTCATCAGCGGGTTTAGCCGTAAGGTTGACCAGGCCACCTACTTAAAGCATCTTGAACAAAAAAGTCTTCGTGAGATTCTGAATTTTGAAAAGGTTGAAAAAGGCGATGTATTTTACATGCCAGCCGGGCGTGTTCACGCATTGGGACCGGGCATTTTTTTAGCTGAAATCCAACAAACATCAGATACAACTTATCGCATTTACGATTGGGACAGAGTAGATAGCGAAGGAAAATCACGTGAACTGCACATTGAAGAAGCACTGGATGCCATTGACTTTAATGTGTATGACGATTACAAAACGGAGTATGAAGAAAAAAAGAATGGTTCTGCCAATCTGGTAACCAGTCCTTACTTTACTACCAATGTTATTCAGCTCAATCAGGCACTGGCTAAAGATTACAGTGAGCTTGATTCTTTTGTCATTTATGTTTGCGTTGAAGGCCGCATTACGCTGGTGCATAGTGGAAGCGAACAACCTGAAGTAACCTTATCTCAGGGCGAAGCACTGCTTATTCCAGCTGCAATTGATCGTGTTGACCTGATACCTTCAGTCGTATCAAAAGTTTTAGAAGTATATATTGCCTGATTCAGGCACCATTTTTGAATACTAACCGGGAACTAAAACAAAAAACAAATGAAAAGAATTATTGCATTGCTTTCACTGGCTATCCTATGTTCAGTTGCTTTTGCCCAGGAAACAGAGAATACAGGCAACAAATTGCCTTCGGTAAATGTGAAAAACCTCGAAGGTCAGATTGTGAATACTGCTGAGCTCTCAAATGATGGGAAACCAATGATTGTAAGCTTTTGGGCTTTATGGTGCAAACCATGTATCAACGAGTTGACAACTATTTCTGATGTTTACGAAGACTGGGTGACCGAAACCGGTGTAAAACTGGTTGCGGTTTCTATTGATGATGCCCGCTCTTCTTCAAAAGTTGGCCCCACTGTAAATGGTAAGGGCTGGGAATATGAGGTGCTGCTTGATGTGAATGGTGATTTTAAACGTGCCATGAATGTAAACATGATTCCGCACACCTTTCTTATCAATGGCAAGGGTGAAATTGTCTGGCAGCATACTTCATTCAGCGAAGGAAGTGAATTACAGCTGATTGATATGGTACGCAAACTCAATGCCGGCGAAGCCATCGAATCGCATTAGGCTTTCTGTTTTCATAAACCAAATCACTTTTCAGGTTGTGCTTTGCCTTCCAATTATTGGCAATGTAATCCTGAATAATGAATTTGGAATTCACATGATTTCTTCTGACTGTTTAATAACTTAAAATCCGACAAAATTGAAATTAAGATTATTGTTTCCGGTTTTTGTAACGATATTGTTACTTACCGGTATTCCGGCAAAAGCCCAGAGCCTGCTGGAAGGTGGAAAAGTTACGGGTAATTTTCAGCTCGATGCACAGGTTTACCAGGCTGATTCAGCTATCGGAGCCTATGAAGTTGAAGAAAAGATGCGCATGAATGCATTTGCGAACATTTTATATTCCAATGGAAACTTTAATGCCGGTATGCGTTTTGAAACCTACCTGAATCCGATTCTGGGTTATGATCCCCGTTATAAAGGAAGTGGTGTTCCTTATTGGTTCGGTTCATGGAAAAACGAACAGTTTGAAATTACCGTCGGTAATTTTTATGAACAGTTTGGGAGCGGTATGGTTCTGCGTAGCTATGAAGAACGGAACTTGGGGTACGACAATGCTTTCAAGGGTGCCAGGGTTAAGTTTAATCCATATCGTGGTGTAACCTTAAAAGGGCTGATTGGAACTCAGAGGTTTTTCTGGGAGCAGGGTCCCGGTATTGTTCGCGGCCTTGATGGCGAATTTGCCTTAAATGATATGTTTGACCCGGAAGGCAAATGCAAAACGCGCCTGACGCTGGGTGGAAGTTTTGTAAGTAAATTTCAAAAAGTTGAAGAGATTACTGCTGGTCCCGGCGAGCTGCTTAATCTTCCGGCAAATGTAGGTGCCTGGGCTGCCCGTTTTAACATTAACAGTGGCCGGTTTAATTTTGATGGTGAATATGCCAACAAAATGAATGATCCTACCGAGGTTAATAATTACATTTATAAAAATGGAGAATCCTTGTTGTTTCAGGCTTCTTATTCCCAAAAAGGTCTTGGCGTTATTATGTCGGCCAAAAGAACCGACAACATGGGCTATAAATCTAAGCGGACAGAAACCAGCAATTCGCTGGATATCAACTATCTGCCTGCATTAACCAGGCAGCATACCTACAGCTTGTCTGCTATGTATCCTTATGCTACCCAGCCCAATGGCGAAATGGCTCTTCAGGGGCAGATAAACTATAAGATAAAAAAAGGCTCAAAAATTGGCGGTAAATACGGAACAGATATTGCTGTGAATTTTTCAAGAATAACCTCAATTAAACGCGAACTCGCTGGCAACGATACGTTACTTTCTCAAAAAGGAACAAAAGGTTATACATCATCTTTCTTTGCCTTTGGGGATGAATTGTATTTTCAGGATCTGAATATTGAAATTCAGCGCAAATTTAACAGCAAGTTTAAAGTATTGCTTTCATATGTGAACCTGAATTATAATATCGATGTGATCGAAGGTCATCCGGGAGAGCCGACTGTAAAGGCCCATGTGATCATTGCTGATATGACCTATAAGTTTAATCAGTCAAATGCCATTAAAGTTGAGTTGCAACACCTGGCAACCAAACAGGATGATGGAGATTGGATGCAGTTTATGGCTGAATACACCATCGCGCCAAAATGGTTCTTTACCTTTGCCGATATGTATAACTATGGTAATGATGACAAGGACAGGCAGTTTCATTATCCGACATTAGCAATGGGATATACTCAGGGCTCAAACCGTTTGTCTTTAACCTACGGAAAGCAGCGCGAAGGAATTGTTTGTGTGGGTGGTGTTTGCCGCACTGTTCCGGCTTCCAACGGATTAACACTTACTCTTACCAGTGCATTTTAGGCGTAAATCATTAAAGAAAGCTTGAAAATGAAAAATATAAAAACCTTTATTTCAAAACCATTAGTAGCAATCGCTTTTGGATTTTTCCTGCTGAATGGATGTGATAAAATTGACGAACCTTACACCAAAAAAATTGACATTGGCGACACTTCTTCGGTTGCTGTGAAACGTGTTTTGCTCGAAGATTATACAGGTCACACCTGCGTAAATTGTCCGAAAGCTGCAAAAATAGCCCATGATTTAAAAGAAACATACGGCGACAGGTTGGTTGTAATTGCGGTACATGCCGGAGGATTTGCCAATCCTACAGCAGGCGGTGATTTTACCTACGACTTCAGAACTACTGCCGGTACTGACTGGGATAGTTTTTTTGGAATTAGTAATGTAGGTAATCCCAATGGAATGGTCAACAGGAAGGGTTTCCCAGGTAATCATATTTTGTCTCCGTCAGCCTGGGCCGGGGCTATTGGTTCAGCCCTGCAGGAAACTCCTGTTATTGATATAACCATTGAAAACTCCTATACTGAAGCAACAAGAAATTTGTCGGCTAAGGTTACGACTACTTTCCTTTCTGCGGTGGATAGAAATTTGAAAATTGCAGTTGTTCTGACCGAAAGTGGCATTGTTAAACCTCAGCGGAATAACGATAACACCATTGGACCAGTGCCTGTTATCAGCGATTATGAACATTCACATGTGTTACGCGGTGCAATCAGCACTACCTGGGGCAGTGTAATTGAAAACAGTAGCTCAACTTTTCCTTCTTCTGTTGACAATACTTTTACTAAAAGTCTCAATGCTGAATATGTTCCGGAAAATTGCGCTGTAGTGGCCTTTGTATATGATGATGATACAAAAGAAGTGTTACAGGTTGCTGAAGCTGAAGTCATTTAGCAGGCACATAATCAATCCTAAAAAAAGCTGCAACCAATCTGTTGCAGCTTTTTTTATAAGCTTCCCTTGCTCTTACCGTAAAAATAAGACACTTTATTTACTTTATCATCCCAGGTTACAACTGTTTTATCCTTATGAGAATACGAATAGCTGAGCATGGCAAAATCGCCTCCGCAGAAAGCGGTATGTGTTAATAATAAGCCCAGTGCCGCATATATCTGATATCCTGATGTAAATGGAATGAATAGTAATATGGCCATACTTATGAACGAAATGGGAGCAAGGGCAATAAATATCAGCTCTCTGCTACTCGTTACAAACCGATGGGCCATGGCCATAAAAACCATTTTTTTAAAATCCGCATCAAAAGTGACTTCCTTTGCGCCACATATACGGTAAGCAACAGCATGTATGTATTCGTGCAGCGGAATAAGCAGAAATGCAAATGCAAATCCAAGCCCCGTATAGCCAAGAGCCTTGCTGGTTTCCATTTGCTGGCTTGCAATACTTTTACCAATCAAACCTCCCATTAAAGCCAGCAGAATGATGTTTATCGCAAAGTAGATGATGGGCCATAAGCTATATTGGTACAAGTACTTCCTGACAAAAGGCAACAAATCCTTGTGTTCAAGCTTATCGAGCAATAAATAGCCTTCGCTTTCGAGGTTTTCAGGTGTGAGTTTCAACATGGATACATTGTAATTCGTTGGTTACTAAAATATTGAAAAGATAATTTTAACAGATGGGGCTTACTGATGTAACTCATGCTTTAAAATGTCAAAATTAATGATGAAACAACTAAAATACCATGACTGCTGACCGGAAAACATGTGAACGCTTAAAATATTTTTATCTCGTATGATATTGAATACTAAACTCTCTACCTTTGCATTGTTATTTTTATAACAACCGAAATTGTCAGAAAAATACGAACACAAACTACATCAATCAACATATACTAATTTTAATATGGGTAAGAGGTTATTAATCAGGGATTTGACGCTTAGAGACGGGCAGCAGTCGTTATTTGCAACACGCATGTCACAAAAGCAGGTTGAGCGTGTATTGCCATTGTATCGCGAAGCCAACTTCTATGCAATGGAAGTATGGGGAGGGGCCGTTCCTGATTCTATCATGCGGTATCTTAATGAAAATCCCTGGCACCGGTTGGAAACAATCAAAGAGCAGATTGGCGATATTTCAAAACTTACGGCTTTATCCCGCGGGCGTAATCTTTTTGGTTATAATCCCTATCCTGATGATGTTATTGATGGCTTTAACCGCAATGCCATCAGGTCAGGCATCGGCATTATGCGTATTTTCGATGCATTAAATGATACCGATAATATTGGGTCCACCATTAAATCGGTGAAAGAAAATGGCGGTCTGGCCGATTGCGCTGTGTGCTATACTGTTGATCCTTATTTTTCACGATTCGAGAAATTTAAGGCATTACTGCATGCCAAGCCGATTAATACAAGAATTTTTACCGATGAGTATTACCTGAATCTTGCGTTGAAATTTCAGGAAATGGGTGCTGATATGGTCTCGATTAAAGATATGGCTGGTTTAATTCCTCCGGTCAGAGCAGGCAGACTAGTCAGACTTTTCAAGAAAAACCTCTCAGTGCCGGTTGATTTTCATACACACTGTACACCCGGATACGGCCTTGCTTCAACGCTGATGGCTATTGTGAACGGAGTTGACGTTGTTGATACCAATATTATGACTTTTGCAGGTGGCCCGGCTGCTACTTCCTATGAAATTATCCAGATTTTCTGTGATAAAATGGGAATTGAAACAGGGGTCAACAGGCATGCTGTTGTGCAGATTGATACAATTTTAAGAGAAATCCGGCTTGAGCTGGCCGAATTCGATTCTTATAAGCAATTCCCCCGCGAATTTGATATTTCGAAAGATAAACTTCCGCGTGATATTGATGAATTGTTTGAGCTGGCCATCGCTTATGCCAAATCTGATAAAGAGGAAGACTTACTGAATAGTTGTTCTGCAATTGAACGTTACTTTAATTTTCCGGAACCCGATGAGAAGGTTAAGGAAGCTGAGGTGCCGGGTGGTATGTATACCAATATGCTGGCGCAACTAAAGCAGTTGAAACTTGAAAAACTATTGCCCCGTACGCTCGAACTTATCCCGTCTGTAAGGATGGATGCGGGCTGTCCGCCATTGGTTACACCAACCAGTCAGATTGTGGGTGCACAGGCTGTGAATTGTGCCATTGATGAATCAAAGGGTTTGCCATTGTATACATCAAAATCAATTCAATTTGTAAATCTTGTAAAAGGGGTTTATGGAAAAACTCCTATGGCTGTTGACCCTGAGTTCAGATTTAAAATTGCTGGAGTGAAGGAAGAAACACCTTACGATACCAGATTTTATAAGCGACAGGAAAATACCGTGTTTCATGAGTATGGCGGTGTGAAACTTGCTGCTGACGAAAAAGAAGAATTATTGCTTGAACTTTTTCCGGCAGTTGCAACCGAGTTTCTAAAACGTCGTGTTGAGCAGACCTATCTTGATGAAATTCACAAGGTTGAGGAAGAAAAGCGCCGTAAGTTTGAAGCTGAAAAAAAGGCATATGATGATTTAACTCCTGAACAAAAACGTGAAAGACTGTTGGACGGATTATATCATTACAACTGGACTTCAGACGATGGGACAGCTTTAGGACATTCCTGAAAAAGCGGGCTCTTCTTGCCGGCAAAAAAGTTCAATATTCTGAACAGATGATAATAAAAGTGCCTGCATTTGATTCATCATGCAGGCACTTTCAATATCTATTATTTCATTCAGGGAATCTCTTCTCCCATATAATATTCAGTTTTTCTTATTAGCTGCCGGTTTTCGTAAAATTTCCAAATACCATTCCAGCTATACCTGATTTCCTGTGGATTATAAATCATTACGGCCGGGCCTTTCTTTTCAAGCAGGCCTGTTTCGGTGTAGTATTTTACCTTCATGTGCCCGTTCTTGAACGCCTTAAACTGAAGCCGTTTGGTTCCATCCATGTAATAGTATCTGCAGTAGCCATTTTCACGACCGTTTTTGTAATTTTCAATGTTCATGGGAATTTTTTTCGCCTCATCCCAATAACTTATCCATTTTCCCTGTCGGCGGCCCTGACTGTCGTACTGATTGATTCGGTGGTGAAATGTCCCCGGATTACAGCTAGTCAAGGCCATTATTATTCCCAGCAAAGGGCCTGTGATTGGTACATTATTTTTCAGTTTTCTTTTCACCAAGGCTAAATTTAATAGGCAGGTTGAAACTTACCCTAACAGGTTCTCCTCTTTGTGACCCCGGTGTCCATCGTGGCATGTTATTAATTACCCTCAGCGCTTCATTGTCGAGTAATGGCGAAACTCCTCTCAAAACTTTGGCGTGACTTACACTTCCATCTGTTTCAATAATAAAATTGACATAAACTGTACCTTGAATTCCTTTTGCCTTGGCATCAGCAGGATAAGCAATATTTTGAATAAAGTAGGCTTGTTGTGCTTCAGCGCCGCCCGGAAACAGAGGTGCCACTTCCACCACTACAAAAACATCGTCTTTTGTATCAGCAGGTTTTAATGGTGGTTTATCTGAAACTTCATTCACTTTTTTGTCTTCGCTCAGTTTGAAACTAACCGGCATGTTAAATTGAACGCGTACTGCTTTTCCACGCTGTGTCCCAGGTTTCCAGGCCGGCATGTGCTGAATGGCTGAAAGGGCTGTTTCATCGCAGCCTCCGCCAATGCCGCGTAAAATGTGTGCATTGCTTATGGTTCCATCAGTTTCAACAATAAATGAAACGTAAACCGTGCCTTCTATTTTATCTTTTCTGGCTTTTTCAGGATAAGTAATGGCTTTTTGCATGTAAGCCATGCGGGCTTCTTCGCCTCCCGGGTATTGAGGGGCGTTTTCAACTACGGTAAATACCTGTTCAGATCCAGCAACTTTTTGGGGAATGATATTCTCTTTTTTCGAAGTGTCATCCAGCGGGATTTGACCCGTTGTTTTTTCAATTTGATTGGAATTTCCCGCGTCTGGCGATACCATTGCCAATAAAAAAGTGACTGCCCCAATAGCTATAAACCCTGTTGCAATCCTGATAAAGCTGAGTTTGCCTGGTTTGAGATTGTTCATCATCATCATTCGTTTTTTAAGGTGTGCACTAAATGGATTGATCATTTCATTCGGTTCGGCAGAACCGGCAAAAGAAACAAGCAGGTTACTGTATGCTGTCTTATTCTCTGCCAATTCAAAGGCGTCTGCATCAGCCTGATATTCGTGAACTTCGGCCAGCAGTTTGTGGTTGAAATGTGCAAATGGACTGAACCAGAAAATAGCCCGGAATATGGCTGACAGCAGCCTGTCAAAACTGTGACCATGTTTCACATGACTGAACTCATGCCGGAGCAGCCAATGTGCTGCAGGATGGCCCAGGTTTTCTTCAGAAAAAAATACCCACCTGAAAAATGAATATGGACTTTTAGAGGTATTATCAATAAGCACTTTTCCATAGGGAGTTGATTTTTCACAGGCCAGCCTGTATTTTTTTATAACCGACAGGATGGAGATTAAAGTTCCTGAAAGGAGAAAAACAACAAAAGCAATGTATATGGTATTTTGAATAAAGGGAAGCAGCTGGTTGTTTTGTTCAGGTGTAATAACGACCTCATTTGAAACTGCGGGCAGTGTAAAAACATATACCGGCAATGTGGAGCTTTCGCTGTAGAGCATAGTTTTTGGTAACACCGGCAGCAAAACTGGCAGTATAATGGATAATATGAGCACCATGCGCATGAGCTTTAAATTTTGACCCTGACGAATGGCAAAATGATAGAAGCCAAGCATAAG
The DNA here is from genome assembly GCA_020636745.1 of Lentimicrobiaceae bacterium. NCBI lineage: Bacteria > Pseudomonadati > Bacteroidota > Bacteroidia > Bacteroidales > Lentimicrobiaceae > Lentimicrobiaceae bacterium. The sequence goes on from JACJXH010000002.1 coordinate 259,287, forward strand.
CGCGTTGATAAACGCTGCTTTGAGGAGAAAAAGGAACAGTGCGTTCATGGTTTCTTAATTTTTTCGCTGATCTGCTGATCAAGCAATTGTTTGATTTCTTCCATCTCATTCACCGAAAGGTCATTCTCATGAGCAAAAAACGAAACCATCTGTTTGTATGAATTGCTGAAATAACCTTTCACCATCTGGCGCAGGGAGTGCCGGGTGTAATCCTGTTTGGTTATAAGCGGAAAATACCTGTATGACTTCCCGATAGCTTCGTGCCCAACTACTTCCTTCTTTTCAAGTATTCTTATAATTGTTGATACAGTGTTATAGGCAGGTTTGGGTTCTGGAAAATACGTAAGCAAATCATTTACATGACCTTTACCAATTCGCCAGAGAATCTGCATTACTTGTTCTTCTGCCCTTGTTAATTCTTTCATTGCGTTGCGTTTACAGTTATAACTAAAAAATTAGTTGAATAGTGTGTCAAAGTTACAACTAAAAACTTAGTTAGTCAAGTATTTGAAATTATTTTTTTTTAAAATCATTGATTGTCCGGAATAAGTTGGCGCAAGGTGTTATCTTTGTTGATGTTCATAATGCGCTGAATTTGTGCGCAAAAAAACAAAAAACTACCTTCTGTAAGCTTTTAACAAGCTGAAAAATAGTTTTGTATGATTTTGCCCATCATCTATGTGATAGCTTGCAATGCGGGTATTTTTACAATATACAATGCTTAAAAATTAAAAAATGGAAGAAGCCAAATACGTGCGACCCACCTGGGATGAATACTTTATGGAAGTAGCCAATACCATAGCCAAGCGTGCCACCTGCGATCGGGGCCGCAGTGGTTGTGTTATAGCCCGTAACAAACAAATACTGGTTACCGGATATGTAGGTTCGCCCATTGGCCTGCCTCATTGCGATGATGTTGGCCATCTTTTTAAGCAACTTACCCATGAAGATGGCAAAGTAACCAACCATTGTGTAAGAACTGTGCATGCTGAACAAAATGCCATTTGCCAGGCTGCCAGGCTCGGTATCGCTCTCGAAGGTGCAACGCTCTATTGCCGTATGACTCCCTGCCGTACCTGCGCCATGCTCATTATCAACTGTGGAATCGTGCGCGTGGTGTGTGAAAAGAAGTACCATGCCGGTACAGAGTCTGAAGAAATGTTTCAACAGGCTGGTATTCAGCTTGATTATGTGAGTGAGGAGGTTATGAAATATGAAAAACAATAAGCTGAAATCAGAAGGCTGTTAAATAATATGTATTAATTATGGCAGCCCGGTGCGCAACATTGCCCTTTGAGAAATTTGGCTGCTTATGACACAAATTATATGAATAATAACTGTTGTGCATTGGATATACTCGGTTATTTAATTATTACTTAGAATATTTTAAATAAAGGACAGGCTTTTCTATTCAATTTATTTTTACTGACCTTTTAGCGGAATATAAAAACAGCGGATACATCAAACATAGCAGGGCAAACCTTGTTTATAGGACATAAATTCAAAGTTTGAATAGTTTAATCAGTCACATAATAATTCTTTAAAACATGTCATTAGTTGGAAGAAAGGCGCCTTTGTTTAAGGCCAATGCCGTTATAAAAGGCGGTCAGATAGTTGAAGATTTTTCATTGGAACAATTTCTGGGAAAGAAACATGTTATATTTTTCTTTTACCCAAAGGATTTTACATTTGTATGCCCTACTGAATTACATGCATTTCAAGCGAAACTTGAGGAGTTTGAAAAGCGTAATTGTGCTGTAGTTGCCTGCTCAACCGATACTGAAGAGTCTCACTGGGGATGGTTACAGATGGCAAAAAACCAGGGTGGTATCCATGGTGTTACTTATCCGGTTGTAGCCGATACAACTAAAACCATCAGCAGCAATTTTGGCGTACTTGCCGGAGATTATGACTGGAATGAAAAAGGTGAGATGATCTCATCAGGACCTATGATTGCATACAGGGGCTTGTTCCTTATTGATAAAGAAGGTATTGTACAGCATGAAACTGTAAATAATTTCCCCTTGGGCCGTAATGTTGATGAAGCGCTGCGAATGCTGGATGCACTGCAGTTTTTTGAAGAAAACGGAGAAGTGTGCCCGGCTAATTGGGCGCCTGGCAAAGAAGGTATGAAAGACACGCACGATGGTGTCGCAGATTACCTGGCAAAAAATTAATTTTCCGGTAAAATTACTCTATCATCAGTATGTAATGGCATAATATCCTAACACAGGGTATTGTGCCTTTTTTTTGGGGAAGAGAACGGGGAGAAAGTGAAATATAGTTTGGTGATTTAGTCCTGTTTTGATGTCATTCCTCCCATTTCTTTAAAAAAAATTGTTCAACGATGTTTGTGTCCTTCGTGATAAGTGTTTTAAAATCATAAAAACATTTTTAAAATTGTAAAGAAGATAAAAATAAGTTTTAATTTTACTTCGTCTGAACAGGGCATAAACACTTTGTAAAACCAATTTCAAAAGCACACAACATGAAAAAGATTTACATTACTTTAATGGCTTTTCTTTTTACCAGTCTGTTATACAGTCAGGTATACCTTTATGAAGACTTTAGTGCGGGTACCATGCCTCCTGCAGGGTGGAGCATTGAAGGGTTACCGGGTCAATGGTCAAATAGTGCCAGCAACAAAGCCGGAGGTGCAGCACCTGAAGCCAAATTCACTTATGTTAACCAGAACACCACGTCGAGATTCATTTCACCAGTGGTGGATTTAACAGGGGTTAATGGTGTAAGTCTTTCATTTAAATATTTTTATGACTGGTATGCCAATGGACCGGTAATTGGAGTGGCAACCCGTTTTGGAACAGGCGAATGGACTGTAGCATGGCAGGTGTCTCCTACAGGAAACCAGGGACCTAAAACCCAGATTGTCCCTTTAAACAATGTAAGTCAAAGTGATTTTCAATTTTGCATATTTATTACAGGTAACCTGTATAACATGGACTATTGGTTCCTGGATGATATCAAACTTTTCACCCCGTTAGCGCTTGATGCCAGTCTTGATGCGGTGAATATCCCAAAATATGTTCAAGCAGGAGATCAATTCCAACTTAAAGGTACTGTATCGAATGAAGGTTCAACAACCATCAACTCGTTTAATGTGAGTTATACTGTGAATGGCAGTGCACCTCAGGTTTATCCGGTTGTTGGGTTGAATCTTGCCTTAGGAAATTCATATAACTTTACCCACAATTTACCCATTACCCTTCCTGAAGTTGGCAGCTATGAAGTGATAACCACCATCGAAAATGTGAATGGGGGAACTGATTTGAATCCTGCCAACAATACGATTACTAAAAATGTTGGAGCTGTTTCATTTGTTCCATCCAAGAAAGTGCTTGCCGAAGAGGCCACTGGAACCTGGTGCGGATGGTGTATCAGGGGAATTTGCTTTATGGATTATATGGCAGAAACTTATCCCGAAACTTGGATTGGAGTGGCGGTTCATAATAATGACCCAATGAAAAATGCAGCATATGATGCAGCTATGCCTTCTATTATTCCTGGTTTTGCTGGTTATCCCAGTGTAACGACCGATCGTACTGAGGGCGATTCTGACCCTTCAGACCTTGAGGCAGGATATCAGCGCAGACTTGCTGCTATCAGCCCTGCAACACTTGATATTGTTAATTATTTGTGGAATCCTGAAACCCGTGTTGTTGAGTTTGATTTACAGTCTGAATTTGTTGTTGATATTAACACTGAACTAAGGTTTGGAGCTATCATCGTTGAAGATAGTTTGTACGGCACAACCAATCAGTGGAATCAGGCTAATTATTATGCCAACAATGCGCAGGGGCCGATGTGTGGCTATGAAAGCAAACCCAATCCTGTTCCAGCCGCTCAGATGCATTATGATCATGTTGCCCGCGTTGCACTTGATTCTCCTTTTGGCACTGAAGGCAGCTTGCCGCTCAATATTTTATCAGGTTCTGTTGTAACTTATCACTACACTTATACGCTTCCTGAAACATGGAATTATGACAAAATTCACTTTGTAGGATTCCTGCTTGATATCGAAACCGGTGAGATTTTAAACGCCAATAACGTAATCAGTACTTATGTTGGAGTAAATAGTCCTGAATTTGAGAAGGGCGTGGCTGTTTATCCTAATCCGATGGGTGAATATACCAATATTAACTTTAACCTGGATCAATCATGCAAAGTTGGTGTTGAGGTTTATGATATGTTTGGCAAAAAAGTATATTCAGTCAGAGAACGGGAATATGCCAGCGGTCAGAATATGATTCGTGTAAACAGTAATGAACTTGCCAATGGAATGTATCTGCTCAGACTCGCTGTTGGTAATCAGGTTGTTACCCGTAAGATTTCAGTAATCAAATAATATTTTAAGCTACTTGACAAAAGCCGGTTTTCCTTCTGGATGACCGGCTTTTTTTGTTAGCCCTGTAAATCTGAACAGGTTTAATCTTGTTCGTGGAATTCCTTTTTAGAATGTTCTATTTAATTTCAGGTTAAACAGGAGTTGGTTTAATAATAAATCAACCGAAAAACTAAAGGGCATATATTAGGCTCAATCTAAGGCTTAATCATTCAATTCTTCATTTTTTAGAATCAGCAGGATAATTATTTTGAGAAATGAATCCTTTTTCTTTCGTGAGTGAGAATGCTTTTATAGTTAGTGAACAAATTTACAGGCCAATAGTGTTCAAAGATTCTTTATGTGAGGAAACTTTAAATAAAAAGAAATGTTTGAGTGATTTACTCAAGAGTTGTCATAAAACCGGGGTTATAAATCAGGCTGGTGTTGTTTTTTCAGTTGAATCAGATTCATCATTCTTCAGCTGTTCGAATTTTGTTTTTAAAAATGGCAGCACGGCTGGCAGGAATCCTTCAAGAGGCTTGTAGAACATTGATTTTTCCTGCTGTTCGCGCGAGATGAGCCGGTTTTCAACATTGAACAAAACAATGAAATATATAATTGCCGATAAAACAAATGCTGATTTTAATATTCCGAAAGCGGCGCCTGCAAAGCGGTTTAAAAAGCCAAGTGCCGCTATTTCAACAATCTTTTCAATTGATTTTGCAATGGCATGCACCACAATGACCACCAGTGCAAAACAGCATAAAAAGGCCAGGAAATACATCCATGATGATTGGCTGGAGAACAAATCTTTCAGAATCAGTTCCACATAACCTGCAAATTTTAAGGATAAAATTACACCAAGTACCATTCCGGCCAGCGATGCGACTTCAATGACCAAACCTTTTGAAAAACCTTTTACAGCGGCAATGGCCAGAATGGCAAGAATAAAAATATCTATATAGTTCATAGCAGGATGTTTTGTTTATTTCTGAAGCTTGCGGGTTAGTTCAGTAGCAAAAACAAATTCATTCAGCTCTTTATTATCTGTATTCAGAATCGTATCTTTATTTCCTTCCCACCAGAGCTTCCCTTTGTAAATATAAGAGATTTTGTCGCCGATTTCAATCACGGAATTCATGTCGTGGGTGTTAATTACTGTAGTCATGTTATACTCACGGGTTAATTCCATAATCAGGTTGTCAATTACATTGGCTGTAAGAGGATCGAGACCAGAGTTAGGTTCGTCACAAAACAGGTATTTAGGATTCATGGCAATAGCGCGGGCAATAGCTACGCGTTTTTTCATACCACCGCTGAGTTCTGAAGGATAAAGTTTGTTCACATTTTCCAGATTTACCCTTGAAAGGCAAACATTGGCCCTGTCGCGTTTTTCAGACGGAGACTGCTCTGTAAACATGGAAAGGGGGAAGATAATGTTTTCTTCAACCGTCATGGAATCAAACAACGCTCCACCCTGAAAAAGCATGCCAATTTCCTGCCTGATTACTTTCATTTCATCGAATGACATGCGTGAAAAAACACGGTCGCCATACATAACCTGTCCTTTATCAATTTCAAACAGGCCAACCAGGCACTTCATCAAAACTGTTTTCCCTGAGCCACTCTGACCTATAATAAGGTTACATTTACCCGTTTCAAAAATTACTGAAACATTGTCGAGTACTTTATGATCGCCGAAAGATTTGGTTACATTTTTTGCTTCAATCATGCCAGTAAAAGTTTGGTCAGAATCAGGTTGAAAACAATAATAGCCATACTGCTGTGCACTACACCTTTTGTACTGGCGGCGCCTACTTCAAGTGCACCTCCTTTGGTGTAAAAGCCATGATATCCTGAAATGGAAACAATAAGATATGCAAAAACCACGGCTTTTATAAGGGCATATAAAATATCATATGCTTCAAAAAATGCTTTTACTCCGTAAATATATTCGCTTGAAGGCACCAGTCCTGTGAGCGAGCCAGCCATCCAGCCGCCAAAGACTGCCAGTATCATGCTAAGCATAATAAGGATGGGGTTAATAAAAACACTGGCAACGATTTTCGGGAAAATCAGGTAAGTTGCCGGATTTATACCGATAATTTCGAGCGCATCAATTTGTTCGGTTACCCTCATGGTGCCAATTTCTGATGAAATACGCGAACCAACCTTGCCTGCCAGAATCAGGCTGATAATAGTTGGTGAAAACTCAAGAACTACCGATTGTCGTGTAGCAAAACCAATAGTGTAGAGCGGAACAAGAGGTGTGTCAACATTAAAAGCCATCTGAATGCACAAAACAGCTCCCATGAATACCGAAATAAAAGCGACAATCCCAAGTGAATCAAGCCCGAGATTTTCAATCTCTATCATGATTTGCCTGAAGTAAATAGATTGTTTTTCAGGCTTTTTGAATACCTGCCTGATTAAAAGCATGTATCGGCCAATATGTATCAGAAAGTTTTTCATTGAAGGTTTAACGTTTGTGCTAAATTAACTATATTTTTAAAATACAGGCATCTTGCCACCAACTCTGCAATATTTTGCATACCTCAACTGTTTATATTACCTGGCTTAAAGTGTGGTCTTCGGATAGAATTTATTCTGCCCGGAGGTGTCATTTTTATTATTTTTGAAGTTTCTAACTGTTGTAAACCCATTCGTTTCAAATGAAGATAAGTATGAAGAGTAAGCTTGCAGCTGCGGTTGTATTATCAGGTATTCTTTTATGTTCCTGTTCAGCTCCGGCCTATAAGCAGAATAAATATAAATCGGCCCGACGATATCGCGATTGTGGATGTCAGATGTTGCCAAAGCATGATAAATCAATGCTAAGCCTGAATGATAGGTAAAAAGAGTTTGCGTGAAACTTTGCGCGATTATCTTCCTGAAGGTAGTGCAGAGCCTGTTGCCGATTGGTTTGACAGTCATCCTGTAAAACTGCGCATCAGTGCTTCGCGCCGTTCAAAACTAGGCGATTTCAGAAGTGGAACACCAGCATCGCCACCCGTCATTTCCATCAATCATAATCTGAATCCTTATAGCTTTCTGATTACGCTGTTACACGAAATGGCTCATGCCGAGGTATATTCGGATAATAAGCGCAGAGTTAAACCGCATGGCAATCAATGGAAGCAGGCTTATCAAAGATTGGCATTCCCTTTTATTCAATCAGGCATTTTTCCTGATGATGTAAGATCTGCTTTTCATCATTATCTTCAAAATCCTATGGCAAGCAGTACAGCCAGCATTCCTTTGGCAGAAGCCCTCAGGGCGTTTGACCCGCACAAAGATGTTATTCTGGTGTCGCAATTACCGCCTGATGCTCTTTTTGCACTCAACGATGGCAGGGTATTCAAGCGTGGAGATAAACTAAGGAAACGCTACCGCTGTTTATGTCTCAATAATAAGCGTTTGTATCTTTTTAGTCCATTGGCTGAAATTATCCCGATAATGGATGCAAAACTCCCGGCTTAAATTATCTTTGTGCTTATATTTAACTAAATTATCGAAAAACAATAGTCACCAACAATCTACCCAAATGAATAATAACAACTATTGCATTATAATGGCCGGTGGCATTGGCGCCAGATTTTGGCCCATGAGCCGCCAAAACCATCCGAAGCAGTTTATTGACATCCTCGGCACTGGTGAAACCCTGATTCAATCTACTTTTAACCGTTTCAGAAAGGTATGTCCTGCCGAGAATATTTATATCGTTACAAACGAAATTTATAAAAAGCAGGTTCTTGAGCAGCTTCCCGCGATTGGCGAAGAGCAGGTGCTTTGCGAGCCATCGCGCCGCAATACTGCGCCATGTATTGCTTATGCCAATTATCGCATTCTCCAGAAAAACCCCGAAGCGAATGTTGTTGTAGCACCTTCTGATCATATTATTCTGAAAGAAGAGGCATTTACCGAAGTTATTACCGCTGCCCTCGATGCTACAGAAAAAAACAACTGGTTGCTCACACTGGGTATTCAGCCCAGCCGCCCTGATACCGGTTATGGTTATATTCAGTTCGATGAAACCATCGGATGTGAAACAGATAACCGTATAAAGAAAGTAAAAACCTTCACTGAAAAACCTCAGCTGGAAATGGCCAAACAGTTTCTGGCAAGTGGCGATTTTTTATGGAACTCTGGGATTTTTATCTGGAAGTTAAAGACCATTATGGCCGCTTTTGAGAAATACCTTCCCGATGTAGATCAATTATTCAGGGCTGGCATAGGAAAGTATGCCACTCCGGCCGAAACAGATTTTATTCATCAAACCTATGCTGTTTGTAAAAGTATTTCCATTGATTACGGCGTAATGGAAAAAGCCAACAATGTGTATGTTTTGTCATCTGACTTTGGCTGGAGTGACCTTGGAACATGGGGTTCACTTTACGAAACACGTAAAAAAGATAAGAATGAAAATGCCATTGTCGGGAACAATGTGTTAATGTATGAAAGCAAGAACTGCATTGTAAACATGCCAAAAGAAAAACTGGTAGTTTTACAGGGCCTTGATGATTATATTGTGGTTGAAGACGAAGGCACTTTGCTTATCTGCCGTAAAAGCGATGAACAGCAAATACGCCAGTTTGTGAACGATGTAATGATTGAAAAAGGCGAAAAATATGTTTAGCAAACCAACAAAACACACAATATGAAAAGAGGATTATTTTTATTTTTTATGCTGATTGCAGGCATTACACGTGCTGATGAGGGCATGTGGCTACCCATGTTCATCGAAAGGTTGAACTATGTAGATATGCAAAAAGAAGGTCTGAAGCTTACAGCGGAAGAAATCTACAGTATTAACCATTCTAGTTTGAAAGATGCCATTATTCAGTTTGGGAATGGTTGTACTGGTGAACTTATCAGCAGTCAGGGGCTGGTATTAACTAACCATCACTGTGGTTATGGTTCTATACAATCACACAGTACCATTGATCACGATTATCTGGCCGATGGCTTTTGGGCAATGAGTCAGAAAGAAGAATTGCCCAACGAGGGTTTGACCGCCCGATTTTTGGTTCGCATTGAGGATGTAACCAAAACAATTTTAGATCAGCTTAACAACCAGATGAGCGAAACCGAGCGTAATGCAAAAATTTCAGAACTGGCAAAATCAATTGAGGCTGATGCTGAAAAGGGAAATGATTATGATGCCAGAGTTGCCAGCTTTTTCAACGGAAACGAGTTTTACCTTTTTGTTTACGAGTTATACCGCGATGTTCGCCTGGTAGGTGCACCTCCTTCATCAATCGGCAAGTTTGGCGCTGATACCGATAACTGGATGTGGCCTCGCCATACCGGCGATTTTTCGATGTTCAGAATTTATGCTGATGCACAAGGCAAGCCAGCTGATTACTCAAAAAACAATGTTCCCCTTAAGCCAAAACATCATCTTCCTGTTTCACTCAATGGATATGACAAAGGCGATTTTGCCATGATTATGGGATATCCGGGAAGCACCGACCGTTACCTGACCTCATGGGGTGTTGAATTGGCCATTGAAACCAGTAACCCGACCATCGTTAAAATTCGTGAAAAAAAACTGGCTATTATGCGCAAGGATATGGATGCCAACCGTGAAGTGGGTATCAAGTATGCCTCAAAATATGCGCAGACTTCTAACTACTGGAAATATTATATCGGCCAAACCAGGGGCCTGAAACGCTTAAAAGTACTTGAAGATAAGCAGGCAATTGAAGCAGAATTTGCAAACTGGGTAAATGCAAATGCAGCGGCTAAAGCAACCTATGGTGAAGCACTCAGCGATATTGAAACTGCTTACAAAACAATTGGTGCATATACACTACAGCGCTATTACTTTGGTGAAGGGATTATGCGGGGTGCCGAAATTCTTGGTCTGGCTCAATCGTTTTCAGGATTGGCCGCTGAACTTAAATCTGAAAATCCTTCAGCTGAAAAACTGGCTAAAATTCAGGAAAATCTGCACAAAAGCGTTGAAAAGTATTTTAAAAATTACAATTTGGCGACCGATAGAAAATTATTGGAAGCCATGCTTCAGATGTATGCTGAAAACGTACCTGCCGAACAACAGCCCGCCGGATTTAGTCAAATGGTTGCGAAAAGTAAAGGTGATTTTGCAAGAATTGCCGATTTTGTTTTTGGCAAATCGGTGTTTACTGACGAGCAAATAGTAAATGCATTTATCGACAAACCTTCACTCAAAACACTCGAAAAAGATCCTGCTTACCATCTTGTTAAAATCATGATTGAGAAGTATCGCGAAAACCAAAAGATGGTGGAAGATGCCTATCAGATGCTTGACAGAGGTAACAGGTTGTTTGTAGCAGGTTTACGTGAAATGCAGCCTGAACGCAAGTTCTACCCCAATGCCAATTCAACCATGCGTTTAACATATGGTAAAATTCTGGATTATTACCCTGCTGATGCTGTTCATTATAATTATTACACCACAATGAAGGGTATTATGGAGAAGGAAGACCCTTCAAACTGGGAATTTGTGGTTCCTGCCAAATTAAAGGAATTATACGAGAAAAAGGATTTCGGTCCTTATGCTATGGCTAATGGCGAAATGCCTGTTGCCTTCCTTTCAACCACCGATATTACAGGGGGAAATTCGGGGAGTCCCGTACTGAACGGAAACGGTGAACTTATCGGATTGGCATTTGACGGCAACTGGGAAGCCATGAGCGGTGATATTGCCTTTGAGCCTGAATTACAGCGCACCATCAGTGTGGATATCAGATATGTAATGTTTATTGTTGATAAATATGCCGGTGCCCGTAACATTATCAATGAATTAACCCTGGCACCCAAAGCAAGAGTTAAATCAGCCGTTGAAGAAGTTAGTGCTCCGGTTGAAGCAGATGTTGTAAACTAAATCCCTTTTTAAACAGAGCCTGATGGATGTCAGGCTCTGTTTTTTTTATGACTCTCTGATTATTGAAACAGCCATTTTCTTCCCTTTTTAATCCTGGTTGTGCAGGTGTTCAGATTTTTATCTGATTTTTATTCATCCGGGTTTTTATTTTTATCTATGGCACTTGAAATTGAACATAAGTTTCTGGTAAATTCTTCGGCTTATCGTAGTTTGGCTAAGCCAGTTTTATACCGGCAGGGTTATTTGGCCGTATTATCTGACAAAATAGTAAGGGTGAGAACCGCCGGAACTAAAGCCTATATAACCATAAAGGCAAAGGTTTCGGTACTTACACGAAAGGAATACGAATATGAAATTCCATTGGCCGATGCTGAAACAATGCTGAATGAGATGTGTATGGGCCCTTTGATTGAGAAGTATAGGTATAAAATATTCTATGAGGGTTTTGTTTGGGAGGTTGATGAATTTTTGGGAGATAACAACGGCCTTGTTGTGGCGGAAATTGAAGTAAAATCAGAAAACCAGGATTTCCCAATTCCTTTATGGGTTGATACAGAGGTTACCGGTGACCCCCGATACCTTAACTCAAATTTATCGAAAAAGCCTTTCAACACCTGGAATAAATGAGCACAGAAAATCCTGAACAAATCTTTCGGGAAATGTTTGAAAGCCGCATGGTTATCCAAAAGAGGCTGCAATCCCGTGCCCGGTATTTTTCTATTGGCAGATTTATTACTTTTTTGGCTGCCATTACTGCTGTTGTCGCAGCTTTCATGTTGAACAGTTTTTGGTGGGGTTTTGCCATCATACTAACAGCAGGCTTTGTTGTTTTAGTTGTCTTTAATGAATTCTTAACCGGGAAGCAGAAATTTAATGATGCATGCCTTCTTGCTGTTGAGCAAGAATTACAAGCATTAGATGGAAAGTTTTCGTTGTTTGAAACCGGTGAAGAATTTATTGATCCGGCGCATATTTACACTACCGATTTGGATATTTTTGGGAATAACTCACTTTATCAAACCATCAACCGTGCTACTACTCTTGCCGGAAAATTAAAACTGGCGGGTTGGCTTTGTAATCCTTTACTTACAGCATCCGCAATTTATGCACGCCAGGATGCGATTAGGGAGTTGGGTGCCATGCCCGGGTGGCGTATAAAATTAAGAGCCTATGGTATGGTTGCCGGTGAGGAAAAAAAAGACCTTGATTCACTTTTCGAATGGCTTGCTGGACAACCTTTGTTTCATTCAGCATTTTTCAGGTATAGCATTGTGCTGGTTCCCATTGCCTCTTTTTTAATGACGGCCTTGCTGATTGCTGGTGTAGTTACAATTAAGTTGTTTTTGCTTTACCTGATTTTGCCCATTTCCATTACGGGTTTTCACACAAAATCGATTAACAAGAGGCATGCAATGCTTTCGAAAAAGGTACAGCTTCTGAAGAAATATGCTTTTCGATTTGGAATGATTGAGCAGGAGAAATTTTCTTCGGCATATCTGGCGGGACTTCAACTTCAATTGAAGCCGGAAGGGCAAACCGCCAGTATTCACATCAGGAAACTTAGCAAAATTACAGCCTCGCTCGATACAAGATTGAATTTGCTGGCTGGTTTTCTGCTTAATATTTTTATGCTTTGGGATATCAGACAAATGCGACGACTTGAAAATTGGCAGTTATTGCATAAAGAACACCTGTTTCAGTGGTTCGATGCTTTGGCAGAAACCGAAGCTGTTGCTTCTTTTGGCGCATTTGCTTTTCATCATCCTGCTTATATTTATCCTGCGATTACCGCTGATTCATATTCAATTAAAGCAGTTGATGCCGGGCATCCGCTAATCCCGGCTTCTGTCAGTGTGAGTAACCATATTCATATTACCCATAAGGGACACTTTAATATCGTTACAGGCGCCAATATGGCCGGCAAAAGCACATATCTACGCACAGTAGGGGTGAACATGGTGCTGGCTCTGGCTGGATCACCGGTATGCGCTAAGAAATTCACCTGTTATCCGGCTCCTGTTTTTACCAGCCTCCGCACGACAGATTCATTAAGTACCAATCAATCTTATTTTTATGCCGAATTACTGCGGTTGAAAGAGATGATTGACAGGCTAAGCAAGGGAGAAGAATTGTTTATTCTGCTTGATGAGATTCTGAAAGGAACCAACTCAGTTGATAAACAGGCAGGTTCAAAAGCATTGCTGACACAGCTTATAGGTCTTGGAGCTGCTGGCTTTATTGCAACACACGATTTGGAGCTGGGAAACCTTGCGCAAGTATTTCCACTCGATGTTACCAATTTTCATTTTGAAGCCGAAATAATAGAAGAGGAACTTCATTTTGATTATAAACTGAAACCAGGCATAGCCCGGAATATGAATGCAACTTTCCTGATGAAAAAAATGGGGATTACCATTTAACCTTTATTAAAATCTTATTTTCATCATTATCAGCTGCTTTTCAATTTACTTCCTTTTGTAGATTTTTATCCAGTCCACTTCCATTTGATTAGGTAAAATGGTATTCTTATCCGGCGATTTTGTAAAAGCGGTGGTTGCATTGCCAATACAAAGATTAATAATTAATTGAACTTTTTCGTCTTCAGGAGGGAAAACAGGCTCAAGCCGGTACATGCCCGGCTCAACAGGACAAGTTTGGTGACGTCGCCCATTTTTATTCAAAAACCGGCTTACTTGCCACATGATCTTATCATCTATCTGAAAACGAATAAAATTGGTATCCCATTCCATGGTATAGATATGAAACCCTTCGGCAAGATTAACGGCGAGCTTGTGCCTGCGGTGAAGCATTCTTTTCAGGTGCCGGTTGTGGATGCTTGTATGATACCGTTTTGGATTTTGCATACCAGCTTCAAGAATATCAAGTTCTGAAGTTGTATTTCCATATAACCAGATGGCTGGCCAAAACCCCATGCCAGAAGGTAACTGGCATCTGATTTCAAATTTTCCCATACCAAAGGATTTTCTGGAATGTATCATTCCTGAAGTGTATTCCCGCTCTACACCAAACCAGGTGTTTACTTCGGGCCTGGCTATCAGTTTGAGCGTTCCATTGTTTACCATAACATTAGAGTCCCGGTAAATCTGGCCCCCATTGGCATGTGTCCGGCAAAAACTGCACTGGTCACTTCCGTCTTCGGTATACGGGAACCAGGTTACCCATTGGTTTGTGTTTAATTCATGGCCATCAAAATCTTCCGAAAACACCAGAATCCAGTCATCAGGCGAACACTGAACAGTATTGACTAAAATGGTGTCAGACTGAGCATAAACCCCGAATGATAAATGCAGGAGGAGCCAGATAAGCCCCAGTCTTCTGTATTTCATATTTTCAACAGATTTAACATGCCAAATTTAAGCATTCTGTGCCTGTAAAACTTAAAAAGCACCCTCCGGGGAAAGGGTGCTTTAGGTTAATTCTAAATATAAACACACACTGCTATTCGGTTATGCTTACCATCATTTTAAGGTAGCTTGATTCATTTACGAAATAGTATTTTCTGTTGTTGATGGTTTCAGCTGTTATATTATACGGACTGATAGATATGGAACCTGTGGTGCTGTTTGAAAGCGCAGAAAGCTCAGCTGATGAAAAACTGACGCTGGATGCATTGCCGGCCACCGATTTAATTACTACGTTATCATTAGAGCTGGTAAGCAACACAATGACTGAATCGGCCTGATAAAGTGCTGAACCAAGTGAAATGCTGAGACCGGCGGCTTTACTTATGCTGGAAGGCAAACTGCTGTGTCCGCTGAATGTTGGAACAGGTCGGGTTATGGTTTTGCTGAAAGATTGAATGTTGCCATTTCCACTCACATTCCAGGTGAGTGATGATAATGTTAACGGGCTCAGATAATTGTCGTACACGTACGAGTTATTCTGGTATTTTGTCAAACTTTTTCCTTCAATTGTAACAGTTCCTGCATCTGCAAATGTGGTTGCACCTGCATCAGTTGGGAAAAATGCTGAAGCTGAGTTGACCTCAACTGGTACCTCATAGCCTGCAACTGAGGTATATGAAACGGATTTTACTGCAACCAGCACTCCAAATGCATCAGGATAAGAAAAGGAACTGGTGTTATTTGAGTTGTTATTGTTGTCATCTGCAGGGGAATCATCCTTATTGCAAGCGGTTAATAAAAATGAAAAAAGTGATACAAAAAAAAGCAGGGATGTCATTTTTGATTTCATGGCTGTAAGTTTTGTTGGTTTAATTTATCTCTTGTAATGTGTTGTTGCAAAGTTAGTTTTGCTTTAATGTTGATACAATGCCGAGTATTCGGTAAATGCAGTAAGTATTATTAGGTATAAATCTATATGTGTGCATGTGAATATAAAGGATTTTCCATCCTGCTGCAGATGAATTTTGTTGTCAGTGATTGTGTATGTCTGATTTCCGGTTTTTTTTTCCGGCAGGGCCCGGGTTGTATATAAACTCTTCGACAAGGCCAAGTTTAATGGCATGCTTGGTAAGACCTACAAGCGATTTAGAGTTTATCTTTCTGAGAATATTTTTCCGGTGTGTTTCTACTGTTCTGACACTTATTCTGAGAATATCAGATATTTCAACTGTACTGTATTCGCGTACAACCAGTTTTAATATTTCACGTTCGCGTGATGTTATAGGACTTGTATTAACAATATGCTCCATGGTTGTTTGTTTTTACAAAACTACCATCTGACATAGTGTATAGATATACAGAGGTTTAGGTATTTAAACTAAGTAATACTACTGATGAAAATCAACAAGGTTGTTTTCAAGGGCAAATTTGAGCAGCCCTACGAGTGTTTTGGTATTTGTTTTTTGGATAATGTTTTTGCGGTGCGTATCAACGGTGCGTTTACTGATAAAAAGTTTATCAGCAATTTCTTCGCTTGAAAACTCCTGCATGATAAGTTTTACTATTTCAATTTCGCGCGGAGTCAGCAGGGCTGTATTTTTTTCGATAACTTTTTGTTTTTTCATGCGGGTCATCATAATGTTGAGCACCTCATTGCTATAATAAGTACTGTTGCCTGCTATGCGCTGAATGGCATTGATTAGTTCCTGTCTGCCCGTATTTTTGAGAATATACCCTTCGGCTTCTGACATAAGGATTTCGCCAACAATTTCGCGGTCGTTATACATGGATAAAACAAGTACCCTTACTTCTGGGTAATGTTGTTTTACCAGTTTGGTAAGCTCAACACCAGACATGCCCGGCATGCTGATATCGGTTATCAGTATATCGGGCTGTTGTTTTTTGATAAAATCAAGAGCATCGGCCCCATTGCTTACCTCAGCAACGATATGTATGTTTTTTTCGCGTTTAAGGAGTGCTTTAAGACCATCAATAAACATCTGGTGGTCATCGGCAATCAGTATTCTTATAGGTCCGTTTTCTTCGTCGATCATATACTTAATTTACTGAAATTGATATTGATACGTGTTCCAATGCCAGGGTCTGAATAAAGTTTCATATTACCATTAAACAGCGATACCCGGCTTCTGATATCTTCCCAGCCAATTCCTTTGCTGTTTTTCTCTGCATTCTCCGGCATCCCTTTGCCGTTATCAGATATTTCAAGTTTCAGGATGTCATCTTCTTTAGCCAGATTTACTTGAATCACAGTTGCCCCGGCATGTTTCAGAATATTGTTTACAGCTTCCTGAACAACCCTGTATAAAGCAATTTCAAAAGATTCGGGCAGGCGCTGGCTGATTCCTTCAGCGCTCACCATCATATTTATTTGTTTGCTTGAGTTAATTTTGGCAGCCATATCGTTTAGCGCCGGTATCAGTCCTAATCTGATAAGTGCAGAAGGCATCAGATTATGCGATATATTGCGAAGGTCGGTAATGGCCTGGTCAATTAATAATTCAGCATTTTCAACAACTTGCTTGTCGTCTTCATTGGCCACATCTTCAAGAACCGAAACATTTAGCCGGGCTGCCGAAAGCAGTTGCCCGAGTCCGTCGTGCAGCTCCATGGCAATGCGCTTGCGCTCAACTTCTTCAGCATTAACAACTGCAGTGTAAGCCTCTTTTTGAATCAGTCTTTTTTCCTGTTCGCCTTTTACCTTTAACCGGTATTTTGTTCGGATATACCAGAGAGCAATGCCTGAAATGGAGAGCAATAATAGTATTACAGCAGCCAGCAGCTGATTTCTGTTCCTGATTTTTTGCTGCGAAATTTCAAGATTTTTAATCTCATTTTCTTTTTGAAGCAGTAATATTTTTCCCTCTTTTTTATCTGTTTCATATAATTCGCGCATTTCTGCAGCATTTCTGCTCATGTTTTCCGAATAGATGGAATCTTTCAGTGAGTCAAGCACTTTGTATGCCGTATATCCCCTGTAGTAGTTTCCTGATTTTCCGAATAGAAAAGCATAGGCTTCATAAACCTTGGCAAGCCTTGATCTTGATTTTACGTCAATGGCCAATTGCCTGGCCGAATCAATGATTGTTTCGGCGTGTTTATAATCTTTGATCCGGATATATACAACGCTGATGTTGATAAGAGAAAAAATCAATCCATTGTTATCATTGATTTCAAGATGATATTTTGCCGATTTACGATACATCTCAAGCGCTTTTGCATATTCTTTTTTATCCATATAGGTGAGCGCAAGGTTATTTAGTAAAATTCCGAGCCCGTATTTATCGTCAAGCTCTTCTTTAATTTTAAGTGATTTCAGATAATAATCAAGCGCCTTTTCATCATCGCCCATGTCTGAATATATGAGGCCTATGTTGGTAAGAGAAGCTCCAATTCCGTAATTGTCCTTTATCTTTTGCCTTATTTTAAGCGCTTTTTGCTGGAAAAGCAGGGCTTGTTCATTTTGTTTAAGATTTGAATATACCAGGCCCAGATTATTATATGTGCTGCCAATTCCTTTTTCATCGTTAAGTTTCTCGAATATTCTCAGGGCATCGAGGTAAGCCTTAATGGATTCGCTGTAATTACCACGATTTTGGTGAACCATACCAATATTGTTGTAGGCACTGGCCAATATGACCAGATAATTGGTCTCTTTGCTGATAATGACAGATTGCTGATAATAGTAAAGGGCGCTGTCAAATTCTGATTTAATATCGAAAACCACGCCCATCAGGTTGTTTGAAACGGCCAGCCCCCGTTTGAATTTTCTTCTTTTGGCTTCATTCAGGGCTTCCCGGGTATAATTGTATGCTTTATCAATATCGTTATACCAATAATTTATTGAAAGACGATTCAAGGCATTTACCAGATTGGTATCTTTTGCAACTCCTGTTCTGATGGCCCTTTCCAGACTATCGGCAACCGGGTTTTGCCCATTTGTAATATTGATAAGTAAGAATGAAATCAGCAGGGCATACAGGTGTATTTTCATAAAGGTAGAATGAATCCTGTTATTCAGTAATGGCAATAGCTACATAACATTCAAGGCCCTGCTTTGTTCGCCAAATTGGTTACGTATTGACAGGTATTTGTTTGTTTACCCAAAGGTATAATAAGGAACGGAGATAAAAAAATCCCGGTGTAAATTGCTCTGCACCGGGATTTTATAAGTTTATTGAGTTCGAATCTTTATTTGTTTTTCACAAATTTAAGCTCATCAATCAGATTTTGTGCATTGGCAAATTTGTCGATAATAAACATTACATAGCGGATATCAACATTGATGGTGCGCTGTAATTCAGGCTCAAAGGCAATATCACCGCTCATGGCTTCCCAGTTGCCGTCAAAAGCCAGACCAATCAGGTCGCCATTACCATTCAGAATCGGGCTGCCCGAATTTCCGCCGGTAATATCGTTATTGCTCAGGAAACATACCACCATGCGGCCATCTTTGTCGGCCCATCTGCCATAGTCTTTTTTCTCATAAAGCTCTTTAAGCTTAGCAGGAACGATAAACTCATCATTGGTAGGATCTTCTTTTTCAATGATACCTTCCATATATGTGTGAAGGTCATAATGTACGGCATCGGCCGGATAATAATCAAGTACCTGACCATAAGTAACACGCATGGTTGAATTGGCATCAGGATAATACACTTTATCGGGATTTGATTTCCGCAGTGCGTCAACAAACAGTCGCTGGGCTTTTTTCAGTTTCTGTTGTTGTGGAGCAGCATTCATATTTTGCGTCATAAAAGAATTGTAGAACGAATTGGTGGTTTTATACGCCAAATCGTTTTCAAAAACCTTCAGAGATGGTTTAGCAAGGAATGCTTTGTATTTTTCAGGAGTAGCAAGTACTGATGTTTCAAACATTTTTTTGGCAAACAGCTTCACGTCTCCTTTGTATTTCTTATCAATCAGGTTGAAGATGTCGGGCAATGCATCAGCAGGTAAATCCTGGCGATACATTTCCAGAATAGCGGCCACAATTTTTTCTTCTGTAGCTGCATTGTAGTCTTTAAACTGTTCTTCGCCCATTTCGTAAAACGGAGCCAGTGATGACTGCAGTTCTTCCCCTTTTTGTCCGCTTTTGAGGATATTTATCATTCCCTGTGTTTTCATAGGGAAACCCATAGCCTGTGATCCAAAGAATGAAATGGACAGATACCAGAGATTGGTGTTGAATTTGGTTTCAGCCTGCTCATTATAAACATCAGTTAAATCCTGAAGTACAGTTCCGTAAATTTCTTTACGGCTTTCGTCAGCATTTATCCAGGCCGATAAAGCATTTTCGATTTCTTTTTTCTTGTCATAAACGTCAAGGCGTTTAAGTCCGCGGCTTTCGCCGATTTTATTCTTCCAGAAATTGGCGAGGCCTGCGTAGTTAGAAGCGTACTGAATGCGTACTTCGTCACTTTTATCCATGTCGGATTTCATGATCTCAAGGATTTTGCCTCCCACTTTGATAATGGCAGGGTTTATTTCGTTGAGCGTAGCCTGAATGCCGTGTGAAGTGCGGTAGCGGTCAGTACTTCCCGGATAACCCCAAATCATAGCATAGTCGCCACGTTCGGTGCCATCAAGAGAAATTTTTAAAGAGTGTTTGGGTTTTAGAGGAATGTTTTCTTTTGAATAAGTAGCCGGTTTCCCGTCGGGGGCTGTATATACCCTGAAAATACTAAAGTCACCTGTATGACGTGGCCACATCCAGTTATCTGTATCACCTCCAAATTTTCCAATAGCTGAAGGAGGGGCTCCTACCAGGCGAACATCGCTATAAACTTCATAAACAAAGCGATAGTACTCGTTGCCATTGTAAAAACTTTTAATCGAAACATCATATTTTCCATCAGCTGATTCTTCTTTCTTCAGTGCTTCAACAGCCTTACCTATGGCAGCTGAACGCTCGCTTTCGCTCATTTCTGAAGTAACATCACTTAAAACGCGTGAGGTTACGTCATCCATTTTTACAAGAAAAGATACAGTAAGTCCTTCATTTGGTAGCTCTTCCTGAAGGCTGCGTGCCCAAAAACCATCTGTCAGATAATCATGTTCTATTGAACTGTGGGTTTGAATTGCGTCATAACCACAATGATGATTGGTAAATAAAAGTCCTTTGTCAGATACTACTTCGGCAGTACAAAAGTTACCCAGGTTTACAATGGCATCTTTCAGGCTGGAGTGGTTGATGTCATAAATTTCCTGAGGCGTGAGCTTCAGCCCCATTTTCTGCATGTCAACATAGTTGAGCCTTTCGACAAACATAGGCAGCCACATACCTTCGTCGGGTGGGTTACCAGCTCTCAGGCCGGCGCTCAAGCCAGCCAGAATCATCAGCGTAAAGAGAATTTTCTTCATTTGCATTTGAATGTTAAATTTGTTTATAGTTGTTTCTTCCTGATTCAATAAAAATTGCCCGGCTGCCCGGGCTATAATGCCAGTGCAGGTCTAAAACCATGCCAATATTGTAAATGCCACAAAACCAAATACATGCCTGAAAGAGCTGGTGAAAGCTATTTCAGGCATGTCCGTTTTTGCAACAAGACTGTTCGGTATTGTACAGGCCTGTGATTAAAGGCCTAGCTGACTTTTACCTTGTTCAAACACAATGTCAACAGGAATGCTGGCTTCTTTCAGCTTGTCAAGATCGGCCTGTAACTGTGTTGGAATAGTCGATTTGGTTTTGATAAGCTCTTTCACCTGGTTATAATCTCCATCGCCCTGCAGCGAAAGAATCATTCCTCCTAAACTTTCAACGGCGAGTTTCATGTTATCAAAGTTTACAAGATAAGTGCCGTTTGCCTGATAGGTAAATGCATTGTTTTCGGCAAAGTGAGCGAAAGTAAGCATGTTGGCTTTTCCATGGGCGCTTGCGGCACCAAACCTGACCGAACGGAAGATACCGGCCATAAAGGTTACGTAGTTGTCCATTACTTCACCTTCTTTCAGTTCGCCCATTTCATAAAGTTTGGTAACCAGATAAAGTCCGAGGATATCAGCTTTGGCTTCTTCAATAGCAGAATATTGCTCTTTGAGGGCTTCACGCACAGTACCTTTGCCGTTGAGGGTGTTTTTGATGCCAAGTCCATGGGCTACTTCGTGGAACATGGTATTGCCAAAGAAGGCGTCAAACTTGATGTATTGGCGCTGCGACGGGTCGATGAGCATATTGGAAATCGGCACCAGAATTTTGTCGAATTTGGCTTTCATGGCATTTTTCAACTGAAGTTTGCGCGAGCCTTTTTTTAGCTGAACCTGTTCGTCGTTTGGCAGGTTGATGGCAATGGTTTTGCTGCCGGCATTGCAATCGCCCCTGTAATAAACAACATCGTATGCGTTTAAATCGGCATCAGATCCCGGAACTTCATTTTTGTATTTTTGGTCAACCGGTAATCCTTTTTGCAATTCAGGCAACAAGGCTGCAAAATGTGCCAAACGCTGGCTCCATTCCACATCTTTAATCAGGATAAAGGATTCCTGCGCGGCTTTTTTGCCAAAAAGGGCATCTTCATAATTCTCAATCGGTCCAACTACAAAATCTATATTTGAAGTTTTCATATCCATCCATGCAAAGTCGCTTTCCTGGTATTTATCGGTCAGCAGGGCTTCGGCGCGAAGTTCAAGATATTTCTTCAGCCCGGCATCTTCGGCAAGGACTGCGGCTTGCTTTATCAGTTCGGCTGCTTTCGTAATTTTGAATGCATATGCATCATGATACCAAACTACGCGCAATGAGCTGTCTCCATTGCGGCGAATAAGCGTGTAAAGGCTCGACTTATCAGGGTTTTGAAGCGCATCAAATTCTTCTTTGGTCATATCTACCGGATAAAAATTGGCTCCCAGTGGCTTTTCGCCGATGCCATTGATAAACGATTTGTTCCCATTGAGCCTGTCCCATGGGCCATAGTTGATTTCGGCAAATTTACGGGTGGCTTCGTCGCTGATACGTGAAAGAAAAGCCTCTTTATTTCCTATGGTTTGCTGCCAGTAAATATCATCCATCAGCTGCGCAGCTTCGAAAAGCAGCGGAAGCATTTGTTTTTCTTTATCTGAAAGGTGACTGATGTCGGCAGTAAGCTGAACACTGGCATAGGAGGCAAGTCTTTGTTCTACATTGGCTGCCGGGTCGGCTGTAAGAGCTTCGCCTGGTGCAATTATGCCCTGATAATTATCTTCCATTTCCTGTTCGGTTTTAATGCTTTTTCCGCAGCCGGCAACCATGGCCAGCATACTTACAACCGCAACAACGGTTATGACTTTGCGCAACATAATGGTTTTGAATTTGGTGGGTTAATGTTTTTAACGGGGCTAAAATACAGATTTTAAGGCAAAAAATACGGAATACCCTGAGAAAGCTATTGGATAAGCCGGATAATACACAATGATTATTCAGCCGGGCTGATTGGCAAACTTATACTAAAGGTGCTTCCTTTTCCGACTTCACTTGTGGCCGCAATGGTTCCGCCATTCTTTTCCATAAATTCGCGGCAAAGGATAAGGCCGAGGCCTGTGCCTTTTTCGTTGGCTGTGCCTTTGGTCGTTGGAAGATTCTCATTTAATTTAAAAAGACTTTGCCTTACGTCTTCTGTCATTCCGGTTCCAAAATCGGCAACAGATATGGTTAACATATTGTTTTCTGTTTCAGCATTCAATTTAATTTCGCTGCCAGGATATGAAAATTTAATGGCATTTGACAATAAATTGCGCAATACAGTGCGCATCATGTTTAAATCAGCTGTAAGGCTGATGTTTTCTGTATAGGAAGTAGAGATAGTTATTTGCTTGATTTTTGCCTGAGATATGGTCTGTTTTACTGATTCAAGTATGAGACTGTTGAGGGTAAAGGTCTCAGGGTTAAAAATGGTTTTGCCGAGCTGGCTTTTGGTCCATGCCAGCAAGTTGTCGAGCAGCTGGTAGGTCGATTCGGTTGAATCAAGTATCTGGCCAATCATCATCTTGCGCTCATCGTCAGAAAAATCGTCGTACTCATCCTGAAGCAACCGGGCAAACCCAAGAATGCTGGTGAAAGGGCTGCGCAAATCATGTGCAATGATTGAAAAAAATTTGTTTTTAGTCAGATTGATTTCCTTGAGCTGCTCTTCTGCCAATAGTTGTTCAGATTGTTTACAATCCTTTTTTGTGTCGGATAATTCTTGTTCCATTTTGTTATGGCGGAATAAAAGGTATTGATGAATAAATTTACATTCGAATGTTCAACAAACTGGCAAAATCAGGGTCTATTCAATCGCTTCCAGTTATTGAAGCTTTATAGTTTAATAACGCCAATTACGGTCTTATATTACCCGGTGAATCCGAGCTTAAGCATTAAGTAAAGGTGGTAATGAAAAAATAATTTCAACCTCTTTTCCTTTGTGCCATATATAGTCATTCGCACCGTAACAATTGTTATTGAATTAGTTATTTCGGTTACAGGAAGATAAAGGTAACACAATTATTACAACCTGATTCAATTTGATAATTATTTATAACAAATACGAGGTCTCATTTTTTACACATAAATGTGGACGAATGAGTAAATGGGTAGTGCTTATTTATGCTCGAGTGTTAAAACCGGCAAAAACAAGATGGTTCAGGTTTTTGCCGGTTTATAGCTATGTAGTTGCTGTTAAAAAATGCTCAGGTCTGCTTATTAAGGGATTTGAGGCATTTCACTGATGGTAATTCCGGCGGGCACTTCAAATTTATTGTCCGGAATGCTGATATTTTCTTCAAATTTTGTGGCTTCCATGGTGTAAACCTCATTGACCATTTTTAGCGGAATTCCTTTGTAATACCACATTTTGGTTTTCAGCATCTGGTCTTCGTCTCCCTGTTCGTTTATCTCTACCACAATGCAATCCTTGCCAAGAAATGTTTCGTTGCTGAGAATTTTTCCGCCTTCTTTCTCAATCATCTGACGAAAAGTCACATCATTGTCTGATTTTATCATATCAGTCGGGTCTTCACCCATTTCACCATCCTTACTTTTAAATCCTGTTTTATTGGTCAGGTTGATGATGTAACTCCAGCCATCTTTCATAATCATCATTGATTTGTCCATGTTTTTCATTCCCATCATTTCGCTCTGCGTTTCAGTGTAGACTGCCTGACGGTCATGCTCATTGTCAATCCACTGTGTCATGGTAGAAGTACTTTTCATATCCTGCGCATTTACCGTGGTTTTATACTCAATGAAAAAGGTTTTGATTCCGGCCATTTCTTTGGCTACATCTTCTATTTTTGAGTCGGCATTGGTTTTGGTGCCGCCACCACAGGATGACAATACAGCGAATGAAAAGCCAAAAGTTGCAATGGCAATGGTTTTGAGTACGTTCATTTTGAAAAATTTAAGGTTTATTTCAGAGTTGAATTTGTTTAATAATCTGTTCAAGTTTCTGTTGCGACATTGGAATGCCTGTAATGATATACAGAACACTTTGATACTCAGGCATGTGATAAAGCAAGGCTCTGGAATTCACCGGCGTACCGTCATCTTCATTGGTAATACGAAGATAAACGGCATCATGACCGTTGAATGAATAGGTGTTTTCAACCACCATTCCTTCACCACCTTCGGCCATTTCGTAGAAACGAGGTTCGTTTTCCATCATGATGACTACCTGGTCGGTTTCGCTTTTTACATAAGTAGTGAGGTAAATATTATCCGAGTTATCTGTAAGAAATAATTGATAACCAGGAATGTTAAGATTTGAGGTGGCTGTTTTGAATTTTTCGTAGTTCAGTCCCGGTGGTGGGCCAATCGCTGGATCATCCCCGGGTTCCATTTCACCGAAGAGGCTTCCTAATCCTCCCATAGCTTGTTGTTCGGTAATGGTTATGCCCGACGGTACTTCAAATGCATTTTCCGGAATGCTTACGTTTTCCTGCACAGTTAGTGCTGTTTCGGTAATATCCATTCCCCAGGCTGTACTTTCGCTTTTTAAAATTACGCCTTTGTACATCCACATTTTTACGCCCATCATGTCAAAAACCCAGCAGTTTTTGTTCAGGAAGCTTTCATTGCCATGCCAGGTGCCTCCGTTTTCTTCCACAAAGCGTTTCATGCCTTCCTGGCCACGGTATTTTTCAAGGTCGCCAGCCATTGCCATCCCGGCTGGTTGAAAAGCCCTGGCTATTTCGGCGACATTCATTTTCGTTCCTTCGTGTGTCAACAGGTTGATGGAGTATCCAAAATCACCATTGAGCAGGTCAAGGGTATGTTTGTCTTCGGTGGTTGTGTTCCCCATGGCGGTCATGGTGAAAGTTGAAATCTCTTCTTTAGCTTCTTTGGCGCCGAAATCGTCAATTTTTAGGGTTTTGGTTCCTGTTGTTCTGGAGCCCATTCCTGACGATTCAAAAGCATAGGTAATGATGATGGATTTGAATTCGTACCGTTTTACCGGCTGAGCCTGCAGCACAATGGCTGCCATCAGCAACAGGCTTGTATATAGCGTCTTCATATAGTTTAGAATTTTACAAATTCAACCCTGCGATTCTGTGCCTTACCTTCCGGCGTGTCGTTGCCTGTCATGGGTTTGCTTTCGCCCCAGCCTTTTGAAGTCAATCGGTTGGCAGCAATTCCCATTTCAACCATTTTTTCCATAACAGCTTTTGAACGGGCTTCTGAAAGTTTCTGATTTGATGCATCGTCGCCATCGCTGTCGGTATGGCCTTCAACCGAGAAATTAAGCTCAGCATGATCCTGCATCATTTTAACTACGTAATTGATGGTGCCCATTGATTCAGGCTTGATGGTTGATTTGTTGACATCAAATTTAATACCGGTGGTTATAAACTTACCGTCGGTAAGAAATTTGTCGTACAAAGGCACTGCCCCTTTACCAATGCGGATGTTTTTGATGAAGTAGTATCCTGTTTTCTGGCTGGTTGTTCCAATGGTTAACCCTGTCGGATTTTCTTCAATATTAGGAATATTGAGCAGGCGTGCATCATCCATATAAACTTTTAAAGCTCTTTTATTGAATGAAATAGCTATATGACGCCAACGGGCATTTTTATCAATATTTGAACGGTTGGCACCTGGATAAATGCCCTGAATGTCGGTAGTACCATATTGAGCTTCATTTGTTGATAAAACAAGTCTTTTTAAAACTGGTTTTTGCTTTTTTGCAGCATAAAAGCTCACATAGTAACGTTGGTTGTAAACTTCTTTCTCGAAATAACAATCAAACTCTATAGTAAACTCATCGGGCAGGTAATCACTTTTACTGTCCTTAAGCAAAGGGGTAATGCCGCCAGTATTCCCAATCTCCCTGAAATAAATTACGTTTGAGTTGTCGAAAGAGGCGTTTTCAATCACACCTCCTGCCAAGTCCCATTTTGAAGGAAACTCACCGTTTTGTTCCCCATCCTGATTATCTTCGAAAATAATTTCTGTGCCCGGAACAAAGTCATATTTGGCCCATGACAATACCGGAGATGGTTTTTCGGGTTCCTGAGGGGTTGGCTGTGATTCCTGATTTTGTTTTTCCTGTGTGTTTTCCGCTTTATTGTTATCAGTTTTATTGTCTGATTTATTGTTTTTCTTGTTGTCGTCTTTTTTGCTGTCTTTACCATCGCCCTTAACCGAGTTGTCAATGCCATCTTCAACGGCATCCAGCGATTTGTCAACACCTCTGTCAATGCGGCGTCCAACCCGGTTTTCAACATTGCGTTCTGCTTTTTTAACGCTCCGATCAACAACTTTGTTCAGGTTTATCTGAGCCTTAACATTCATGGTAGCGATAATGAGCACCAGCATCATCATCATTTTAGTAGTCATTTTCATGGATAGAGTTTTGTTTGGTATGGATGATAAGTTGCTTAATTTGGTTTTTTTTGAAACTTGTTTCTGTTGACTATTCGCGATAAGGGGCAATTCTTCGGTAGCCTGAAGGCCGGATAAATAAACTATCCTGAACAATCGTATCGGTGACGAATATAGTGACAATTTCGTTATGAAGAAATCCGTTATTATTCGTTTCAATAGCCATTGGCTGTTGTTCGTAATTCCATAATACTCCTCCTTTTATACAGGTTTTTTTGCACTTATAACCTGCAATAAACTTTAAATCAGCGGAGTCGGGCTCCGATTTAACTTCCGGTGAAATGAGCAGCCACCAGGCAGTATAAGGAAATGCTTCAAAATTCTGAGGACTGATGTCTTTGGCTGCCAGAACCATGCAGGAACTGTCGGCTGTATCGTAAATATACAGCGAATCGCCATCAAAATAATCGCGGATGTATCTTACTGATAATGATGGATGGCCGGAAAGCGTATTTTTTGTCTCAATTTTCGATATTACAGCCATTTCTCTTTGGGCTCTTGTTGCCAGATAGCGCTCAATCCTTATTTGCTGTTCGCCATCACTCAATTGACCCTTTAATTGGGCAAATATATTTAAAGGAAAATTTAATCCGGTTCTATACTGATGCCAGTTTTTGCATCCCGCCAGCAAAAACAGGATACTCAGAAAAACGGGAAAGCGGATGATTTTCCTTAATGATTGCACTGTGTTATTTTTCGGCAAAATTCCGGGAAGTGCTGCAAAAGACAAAATTCCGGACTATGACAATGCTATGACAATGTAAGAAAAACGCCAGATTCAGGTTATAAACAGAAAAAACAGGGGGCTGGCTATTGTTGTTTCAGAAAATTACCATCCGGGTTATTCTGCTTTTTGGTAAGCCTTGATTCGGGTTATTACTGTTTTTGAATTACCAATTTCCCCTGTAATGTGCGCTTGCCTGTTTCAATCCTTGTCAGATAAATTCCTTTGTTTAACTGGCTTACATTTAAAGGGATGCATTGTGTGCCGGGTTTTATTCCCTGAAAGCTTTCGCTTAAGATAATTCTGCCGCTTATATCCAGAATCTGTATCAGTAAATTTTCAGCCTCCGGTTGGTTAAACTCAACAAAACAATGCTCATTGGCCGGATTTGGAAAAAGATGCAACACAGATTTATCCGGAACAGCAAAAGCATTGGGTATCCCGACGGGCATTTCAGTTTCACTGGAAAGCAGTGTGCCATTTTCGCCGCCAATTAATCCAAAATTCTGGTAAAAGTGTACTTTGTGTAAATCATTCAGGGTGTTGCTTTGAACACTTGTCCACACCGTACCGTTAAAGTGGAGTAAAGTCCCGTTTTTGCCTGCTGCCCAGCCATTATTGTCTTCATTCATATAAACTGAAAGCAGATCATCACTGGTAACAGCTGCAAATTCAGACCATTGCTGGCCATCAAAATGGGCTATCAGGCCATTATCTCCCACTGCATAAATGTTCATATAATCTGCTACACATAAGTCGTTGAAGGCTCCGGTAGCGGTTTCGTATGCTGTGCTCCAGTTATCCTGTAAGAAATCGTTATAATAAATGATGCCTTTGACGTCACCTGCCAGCCGTTTGGTTGACATCCATGCTGCGTGGGTTTGATATGCGGGAGTATGCATGGCTACCGGAACATCCTGCATGAATTTGAAAGCCGTGATACTGTCACCAGTCTGCAAATTAAACGTGTTCCAGTTGTTTTCAATCTTTGTGTAAAGCATGTTATACGATGCAATTCCAATATCGTAAGATGTAATATCCATACCCGAAACCGGCATGTAAATGCCATCCTCACCCGGAATGGTTACCTCTGACCATACACCATTATAGCATGAAAAGAGTTTTGAATCAAAGTTATATGGTGGTGGCAGTTCATGTTTTTTAAAGGCAGAAGCCCATCCTGACAGCTCATCTGTAAATACAACCTTGTTAAATCTGTAACCTTCCACTCTCAGTTCATTGGTCCAGCTGCCGGCCTGATAATGCCAGATGCCATCGGAGCCACAGGCAAAATAGCCATTGTTGGCCCGGGTAAAGTCAATATCGAGGATGCTGTCGGTGGTAAAGCCGTTTGAAACACTCCAGTTACCATCAAGTCCGTGGTAAATAAATCCTGAGGTGTCGCAGATATATGCTTCATTTTCACTGATGGTTTCAACCGAAGTTAATTCTCTGCCGAAATTAGCTGTAAATTCTTTGTTCCAGTTGCTATCCGAATATTTGTACACTGAGGGATAAGTATCCGAGATAGGGGCTTTCTGGTTTTGAATGCCAAAGCCTTTCTGATTTCCGGCAAATGAAATTCCTGAATTAACTCCGCCTGCATTCTGCACTTGCCAGCCTTTTCCGGCGTTCAGGTATAACAGCCCGTTACCTTCAATATCGTACCCGTTTAGCCATGTGGTTGAAGGACCTGTCATTTCAAGTGTATTGAAAAACAGGGTATTGCCATTCTTGAACGTCAGATCTTCTGTCCATTCTCCATTGATAAAATGGTAAAGGCTGCTTGAAGAGCTTCCGGCCCAACCTTCCTCTGGCGTATAAAAACTTATAGTTTTCAGACCGCTGATATTTTCCTGCATCTGCCAGGAGTTGCCGTCGTAAAAAAGAATAGCTTCGCCAACTGCCCATCCGTGTGTTTCGTCCACAAAGCAAACATCAGTAATTGTGTGAGAGGTCGGACTTTCCTGCTGAACCCAGTCATTCCCGTTGAATTTAAGTATAGCGCCGTTGTCGCCAACAGCCCAGGCAAGGGCAGGGGAGAGGTTTTCAACAGCATTCAGGTTAACAGAAACAGGACTCTCTGCCTGTGTCCAGATGCCGTTGTTCAGATGCAGAATAATACCGTTATCGGCTACGGCTATGCCCCTGTCGGGTGCTGAAAAACTGATGTCGTTTAAGTGGTGGTGCCCGTTTGATGGATTGATCCAATGCCATGACTGTGCTAAAAGAGAACTTTGAAGGAGGTAGCAAAGGATGATAAAAAAATAGTATTTCTTCATGATAAAATGGTTTAAAAAGAACGCATGATTAAAAGTTTGTTGCTGCCGATAATGCTGTTGCGATCAATAAGCTGAACGAAATATATACCGGGTGAAAGGTTATGTGTATGACATCTGTAAGAATTCTCTTCATATTGAGGAATTGATTCCTGCACAAGTTTTCCATTTAAGTCGTAAAACCTTACTCTGGGAGTTGTGAAATTGCCTGATTTGTACTCTTCCGGTATTGTAATTCCAACAAATTCGTTGGCCGGGTTAGGGTATAATCGTATACGTCCTTCTTTCATAATTACAGGTTTTTTAACCCCTACAAAAGGATTGCATTCCGGTGTGTCGCAACCCAGGCTGTCTAATCGCATGATCCACATAGATTGTTCTGCTGTTGGACTTAAAAGGTTTTGGCTACAACCTATCAACAATAGGCTATTCTCAGATCCTGTATTTGCATGGCTGAAATAGTTTAATTGTGTACCGTATTCGTCTTCATATATGTAATGCCTCATCCAAAGGCTATCACCGTTTTCATTTAATTTAAGCAAAAAAGCTCTCGTATATCCCCAGCCATATGTACTAGTATCAGTGATCCAGGCGTCACCCCCTATCAAATAAGTGTTATCAGGTAAATGAGTGATAGACAACACCTGATTTCCCATATATGATCCTCCGTAATCCCTGGTCCATAATTCATTTCCATTGTTATCCATCTTTACCACCCTGATTTGTGTGAGGGATGATGGAACAGGATAAGGAGGTGCCTGATAAGTAGCATGGCCATATCCTACCAGGATATTACCATCATTGGAAACAGATGTGATTGCCTGTAGATCGTCATAAACCGAACCGTTTTGCCAAATCCACTCCTGATTGCCCTGACTATCGGTTTTTATGACCAATGGGTCGCTGGAATAATTGGTTTTTGAATTGGTAGAGCCGCCAATTACATATCCATTGTCAGTTGTTTGTGCAACGGTAAAGCACAGATTGTTCACATCAAGTTTATATATTTTATACCACTGCAAGTTAAAAAGTGAATCTGTTTTATACAAAAATATCCCATCACTTTCGCCCTGCAATGGGTTGATATAATGGAAAATTTCACCACAAAGTATATATTCACTATTCGGTAAAATATCAATTGACCTTAATATGGTTTGAAATGTATCAACCATAAAGAACTTTGTAAATATCGTATCAAAATTCTGATCTAATATAAATATGAAACCTTCATCATTTGATTTTTCTTTTGTTCCAATAACAATATATGAGCTATCCCCTATCGGATGAAATCCACCACGACATGGGTAGTATTTTGTAAAAGGTTCTTTGTATGTGTTTTGATAATTGATTAATCCATCACTATTAAGACATCCAATAAGCATTGCTTTATCATTAGTAAAATAATTATCACCACCACCGATTGCTGTAAGGTGTATAGCGCCATCTTTACTGAAAACAGCCGTTCCAGCTGACCAGATATTTAACGGATTTAGAAGAAAATTTGAATAGACCGGTTGAGCTTGAATACAGGGATTGTTGACAATTAATAACATCAGGTAAATGAAATAATATTTTATTGTTTTCATTGAGGTCGTTAGTTAGTTCCTTAAGAAGTGGACTTAGCCTTTAAAAAAACACCCAACCTGCCTTATATAGCAGGCAGGGTGTTTAAAAGTAATCAGATAGAAATTAATACATAATCAGAATAAAACACTCTGATTACTGTACAGTTAATTTCTTGCTTGTAAGGATGCGATTTTGAGTTATTAAATTACAAATATAAATCCCTTTCTGCAATGAAGTAAGATCAACTATTACACTGTTCTTGTTTCCATGAAGTTCCATTGTTTTAACGATTCTTCCGGTTGCATCAATAATTTCAAAAACAGCAAGAGTATTTTCGATAGCTTGTAAATTATATTCAACTGTTATCCATTGTGATGAAGGGTTTGGATAAATAATTAGTTGACTGCTATTTACACCATTATTATTGCGAAAAATTCTTGTTGATTTATACATTTCATCTGGTAGTATGATAGGCTCTTTATATTGCATCGATCCATTTGAAATCAGAATACTTCTTGAACAGGATGCCACAAGATCATCGCCTTCAGCAAGAACTTCAAGTTCAGCTATTTCTGAAGTGCTAAGTTCAAATATAGTTCGTCCTTCATTAATCAAAACATTATAGAATTGAAGATAATCAAGCATTTTATTCCTTAACTCTAATTCTGTAATGCCGAGATCGGATGAGTTTATTGAATTTATTGTATTCAAAGCATCTGATATCTCGTTTGTTTTCAGGTATTCAAAGGCCAGTTGAATAAAGGCACCAGGTCTGTTTCTGCTACTTAAGAAAAGCAATAAACTATCATTTGATGCAGTTGTGTCAGTTCTGTACTGGTATATCAGTTCTTTTTCTGCTAATGATGCTTCCAGGCGAAACAATGAAATCTGAAGTTCCAACGACTCCTTAGCAGATAGTATATTAAATCCTTCCTCGATTTGAGCCATCATAAATTCGGGTAACTGATTTTCCCTGTTTCCGACAAGATCCATAAGCTCCGGACTTTTTGCAGCATGTGGATTAGATACCATCACATCTCTGATCATTGCTTCATTCAGAACATCTTCCTTATCAATGGCAGCAGACAGGACATCATTAGAAACAAAAGAACCGGTTTGCATAAGTTCCTGATAAACAGAATATGCTTCATCAGGTGTACTGGAGAAAACAATGTTTTCTAATAAATCTGTATTTCCCTGATCAATGGTTTCGGTCAGTATCTCATTCAATGCTTCAGCAGAAGCTTCTTTCTCCTCAACAAAAGATTTAAGTTCCTCCTTCTCGGTGGGAATAACTAAAGAACAAGATGTGCCTGGTTGATAGCCCCATTGAGCATCAGACAGTGAGATAGTTGAATTAGTATAATACCATGGAATCAATTCAGGAAAATCCTGAGATGGTGAGTGATGAACATAGATAATGTTCTGTAATTCATTGTGATAGTCACTGGTTGTCCCTGGAAAAGCATGGCCAAACAAATTACCGGCAGGAGACATAGTATTTTGATTGGTCCCCTGGTAATACCCTATACCATATCCGGCTGAGTTTTGAGTTCCGGTTACTGCAACATCACTTTTATTATGAGTGAAAACATTGCACTTAATGACTAACCCGGTTTCGGGAGTCAAGCTTCCTCTATTCTGATTTTGTGCTAGTATTCCAACTTTTAAATTGCTGAATGAGTTGTCATTAATAAGATTATAGGCTGAACCGGAGTTATTAACAATAATTCCGGTAATCTTTCTAATCTGATTTGAATTTTGAAAGTTACGGAAAATATTATTTTCAATTTTGTAGCCAGAACACCCGTTCATATACAATCCATAAGAGATTGGATAATTTGCAGGAACATCCGGGTAATTTAACAGCTCAAAAGTATTGTTCAGAATTCTTAGGTTGTTTGAACCATTCGCGTAAATACCATTAAAAACTTTATTAAAATAAGCGTTCTCAACTTTGAAAGTTTGAACTGGATTTGAAGCTTCAGATTTAATCCCGTAGTACAAATTGTAAAAGTAGGAGTCATATACTGAACCAGATACATTCAGGCTTTTTACGGTAAAATTTGAAAAGTTGCTAAGTATTCCTATTCCATTGTTTTCACTAATAATTTCATTATTTCCAGTGTTGTTACTGAAGCGATTGCCGGAGATATCGCCTAAACTTACATTGTTTAATGTAATAAAAACCAAGCTTGTGATATTTGCCTTGTCCCAAATGAAATTGCAATTCCTTATGAAACTCTTATTTGGCAATTCAAAAGGTGAACTAATTCTTCTATAAGAAGAAAATATCACACCCTTTTTGTTATTAATTAGCGTGGAATTTTCAAGTTCAATTATTCCACCGCCATAAGTAGACAATAATATATCACCAGTTCCTTTTCCAACTTTAATGGCGCGATTAGAATTCGCTATTGTTGTATTATTAGATATTTTGAGAAACCCTTGATTCGAACTTGGCTGTTGATCTAATGCAGAATTTCCCCAAACTTCAATTCCTTCCCAATTCTGTGTGCTATGGCTGGTAATATATGCTCCATCTATGTATAATTTCGCCCCTCTTTCAACTGTAATAACTGCATCATTCTTCAGGTAAATATCCCCTTTTATTGTTAAAGTTCCACCAGGATATATATGAATATAGCTATTCACTACTTTAATATCATTTTCGCCCCAAAGTAAGTTTTGACCATTATAAACATTGAAGTTATTTCCTGGGTCATTGGTAATCTCCTGTGCCTTCAAAACAGCAGCTTCTGCATCTATAAGTCCGGTGCCGATCAACCCAACAAATTGTGGATTTTGAGCATCTATATTCTGTGTAGTTGATTTGATTATATGATAAACCTGTTCAGCAGTGAAATCTGGATTTATCGAGTAAATTAAGCCTGCCAGTCCTGAAACATATGGTGCTGCAAATGAAGTTCCGGAAGATTTGAAACAAGCAAAATTTCCATTATCGTCCCTTCCAATTGAGATTACAGAGTAACCTGCAGCGCAGACATCTACTTTATCGTTGTAAGTGTGAACTGCCCCATCACTATTAATATGGGAAAGATTAGACCCTACACTTGTAACAGACAGAACGCGGTCGAAAGATGCTGGATATAGATAACCATTGCAATTAGGTTGGCATCCTCCTGAATTACAGCTCCCATCTGGGTTGCTTCCATTTCCAGCTCCACAGATTATGAGAGTGCCATTGTCGAAAGCAAGATTTACGGCATCTTCTTGAGCTCTGCTATAGGTACAGCTTCCCCAACTGGCATTTACAACCCTAATTCCTTGTAGTGAAAAATTCAGAATTGCATTATACCCTTCTGACCCCCACCTGCCATCCAGCGCAAGGTGGCAATTATAACCTATGCTGCTCATACCAAGATTATTATTGGTATTTGCTGCCGCAATTCCTGCAACAAATGTCCCATGAATATTGGTATTGTTATTTATACAAAAATCAATTTTACCTGTTAACTCTGGGTTTGTTACATCAAATCCATTGTCTGTTATTCCGATAACTGAGGTGGAATTTCCAGTAGTATTGTCCCAGGCATTCTTGGCATTAATAATATTTAGCGCATAATTTGGGCCAAGTGTACTATCTAATAAATGATAATCATTAGGTGTGTTGGTTAGATAGTATTGTGGAACCAATTCGGTATAGTCGTATGAGTCAAGGAAGTCATTATTTAATGACTGCATGAGAGATTCTTCATCTCCATTGCACTTTAATAGATAAACTCTTTCAAGATCATATTTTTCAGTTTGTGGGAAATTGTCAACAATGGGGAATGCTCTTTCAAATGAGTAAACTTCATACTCTGCCATCAGAGTTTGAATTGTCTGATTACCACATTTAACAATTATTTTTCCCCCTTCCTGTTCAAAAACTGGGATCGAATTTGGGTTAAGGACATAAACGTATAGTTGTCCGTTTTCATTGCCTTGCGCAAATGACTGGGACAAGGAAATTAGTATTAGCAATACTATTAAAGGCAAATATTTTTTCATTGTTTTATAATTTTGTTCAGAAAAATAAGTTTGTATAATTTGTGAAACTTCTTTTATCCATTACGGTGGCACATCTTTATCCGACTGTATAAAAAGGTATTTGCATTTAACAAACCGGATAAGATGTGCGGGCGGATTAAAAGTATAAAGGGAATAAAACTCCTGGGTTATGAATGAATTGCGCAGAATAATCCTCTCTCTCTCTCTCTCTCTACGGCCATTGATAACAGGGATATCTTACGCAAATTCAATATGTAATATAGCGAAAAGTAATTTAGTATTATCATTAATAGATATTTATATAGAAAATGCTAAGTTAAAATATTTTTAAAATAGTCTGGAAATTATTTTCAGTTTAATTATGAATGGGATATAATCAGGTGCGTCCTTCATATCACAGCTAAAAATTCATGAGTAAATGGCTACAATTATTTTTTGTCTGAATTGTCGGGATTTATAGCATTTACATGAGATACAGAGCTTTCATATTTTAAATAGTTGGCTGGATGCCAGGTGGTTGTCTGTTTTTATAAAGAAGCAGATTGAGTGAAACCAATCTGCGATAGCTTGTTTTCTGACAGGGATGCTGATGGAGTCTGGCAATAAACAAGCAGGATAATACCAGTTTCTGAGCAATTCTATACGATGTAAAACGAATTGGTGATATAAAACAAATTAGGACTAAATGATTGAAAGAAAATCATTCAGGTTTGTGTCAGGAGTAATACCGAGCTTTTTTCTCAGGCGGTTTCTGCTTTTGTCTACTGCGGCGGTGGTTACATTCAGCATCTGCGAAATTTCCTTGGTGTTAAGATTGATGGCCAGATAGGCGCAGAGGCGTTCTTCGTTAGGTGTAAGCGAGGGGAACTTTTCTTTCAGTTTCCTGAAAAAGCCGGGATGAACTTCTTCGAAATGGCGGCTGAAGTCCTGCCAGTCGTTGTCAAGGTTAATGTTTTGGTCAATCTGCCTGATTACTTGTTTGAGTTCAGGTGGGCTGGCTTCGGAAGCTTCAAGTTTACTTTTGAGTTCATTGAGTACCTCATTTTTATTGATAAGGTGCAGCGTAGCAGTCGATAATTCCCTTGTTTTGTAAGCCAAATCCATGGTAAGGCGTTCGTGTTCAAGCTGATGAATTTCTTGCTCTTTTATTCGTAAAGCTGTAGTTTGCCTGATAGTGTGGTTGCGAAGTCTTA
Organism: Lentimicrobiaceae bacterium; assembly: GCA_020636745.1. Lineage (NCBI taxonomy): Bacteria > Pseudomonadati > Bacteroidota > Bacteroidia > Bacteroidales > Lentimicrobiaceae > Lentimicrobiaceae bacterium. Next base: position 296,488 of record JACJXH010000002.1, read on the forward strand.
TAATCACTATTAGTAAAAGAAGAACAGTACCTGAAACAATCAGGAGGCCAATCAGCAAACGGCTGCGTTTTTCATGCGCCAGGTTCTTTTCATTCAGCCGGTCAATCAGTTGTTGTTTTTTTTCAGTTTCAAAGCGGGTTTGCAGATTGTTCAGCGCATTTTGTACTTCAACACCTCCGATTGAATCTTTGAGTGAAACATAACGTTCGTGCGACAACAGGGCTTCCTGCCAGCGGCCTGAAGCACGGTATGCTTCGGAGAGATATTTGTGGCCATCCTGTTCTTCGGCAATTAACCCAGCCATATGGGCACGTTTTATTGCCATTTTCAGTAATTCAATCGCCCGTCCGTGTTGTTCAAGTTTAATTAAAATGCGGGCAATAAGAGTTGCTTCGTACACAATTTTATACTCATCGTCTCTTTCAAGCACAATGCCATAGGCACTCTCAGCCATAGGCAAGGCTTCAGCGTAACGGCCCTGTTCATAAAGCATCAAAGCCCTTTCTGAAGTTGCAGTGGCAATTCCTTTGGGATAATCTGCTTCTGCAGAAATCTGATACATGGTGTCATAGTAGGCTGTTGCTTTCTCATAATCACCTTTGATGCGCCAGATGGCCCCCAGGTCGTTATAAATGGCAATGGTTGCCCTCAAGGTCGTATATTCTTCTGTTCGCGATAATGCCAGGGCCTTCATTGCATATTCCTCCCACCGGGCATTATCGCGGCTAATAAACAGTTCACCCAGTTTTTGATAATAAAATGCCAGTTTTCTGTAATCATTGGCTGCTTCTTTCAGCCTGATGGCTTGTAATTCTGTTTCGGCTGCCAGTTCGATGCGTCCGGTTTTTGCGTATTCATCGCCAAGATTTATCAGTATAACTGCCATCGCGTTGGTATCGTGCAATGCTTCGTATAGTTGATATGCTTCTCTGTAAGCAGCTTCTGCCTTGGGCGAACGACCGGTCATACTGTAACATTCTGCCAGATTATTCGAGAGTTTTCCCATCAACCGTTTCTCGTCCAGTTGCTTTGCAATTTTAAAAGCCTGTATGAATAAGACTTCAGCTTTTCGATAACCCATTTTATCGAGCAATGAATCTCCCTTTTGTTGAAGGGCAATGGCCTCTTTTAGATGGTCGTTCCCGTTATTGGTTTTTGTTAAAGTGTTACCAGCCTGACATTTAAAAAAGAAAATGAAGGTGAAAGAAACAAGGATGAATGCTGATTGAATGAAGGTTTTAAAAACTGCGGCTGAACCCGTAATGGAATTGAGCATAGAATTCAATTGAGTGATGTGGTAGATACAACCCGTATTTAAAGCGCAGGTAAAACCCAGATAAACACGTGAATAAACTATTGTTGTGAATACTGTTGGCTCTTTGTTGCTCCGGGTTTTTGCAGCAAAAAGCAAACCCCCGAAACCCAGAACCTCTAAGTTAACTGACCTCCCTGTATTTCATAACAATGATAGCAAATTTCCATCGCTTTTTTTGAATTTCCAAATGCAAAAGTAATACAGAACAAGGGCACTAAAATGGGTTAAGATTTTTTGAGTTCCTTTTCTATATTTTTCAATAACTCTAATTGTCTGGCATGACTATCAAATAAGGTTTTAATCTGATCTTCAAGAAGAAGATCTATTTTTTGATGAAGGCTTCTGATTTCTAATTCCGCTTTCATATTTATCATAAAATCGTTTTCACTTCTTTTACGATCTTTTTCTTCCTGCCTGTTTTGACTCATCATAATTATAGGAGCCTGCAATGCAGCAATACAAGATAAAACCAGATTCATCAGAATAAACGGATAGGGGTCAAACTTATCTCTTAAAGGGGTGAGTGTATTGAAAAGAATCCAGAAAAAAAGAATGATTGAAAAAATGATAATAAACTTCCAGCTGCCTCCAAAACTGGCAACTTTATCTGAAATACTTTGCCCTTTGGTGAGAACTTCTTTGGGCTCATGGAGGAGATTGTCAACCATAAGCTTTTCTTCCTGAATGGTTTGCTCAACTATCTCCTTCATTAGAGTTAAGCTGTGCCTTTTTGATTTTGTCAGATTGTTTGTGATTGTGCTCATATTATTTGGGGTTATTTTATAAAATGGAGTGTGATAAAAAGAATGATAATCAGGATGCCCAGCAGGGAGACAAGAAAAATATATTCGGCAACTGATTCATAAAGTTTTCCTCTCTTCGTTTCTGTTGTTCGTATGGATACAAAGGAGAAAAAACACGAAAGTGTAAGTAACACGGCTATGATGGATGTAAGTTCATCCATCAGATGTGTTTCGGTCAGATTGGCTACATGTAATGAAGTTATGACAAACAAACAAAAGCCGAGAAGGTTGGCTGATGTGTTGAGAATGTGTTGTGAAGTTTTATTGGCCATGAGAGTTTTTTGATTAAATGCGCCTGAGAAAAGGCTTTATTAGGCTAAATAAATATGTTTCTTTGAGGTTTTTTGATTTAAAGCTGATACGAAGCTAAATCTTTTTTAATTTCGGAGTTATTAAAAAATCTTAAAATGAAGTATCAAATTACTGTTATACTATTGGCGTTATCTCTCTTATCGGGGTGTAAAATGGCCGGAAAAGGGCATTTGATTGCAGACAGCAACTATCGCAAACTGGTACACGAGCAGTTTTTAACCCAAAAGAAGCTGGCTAATGGCCGCGATTCGGTATTGTTTGGTGTTTTCAATCAGATTTCTAACCAGGCTGAAACAGAAGGTCTGGAATTTTTGTATGCTTTTATGCCTTTGAGCGATTTGGCCATGAATGATGGTCATTATTATTTGCGGCAAGTGCAAACTGCTCTTGAATCAAGAAGTTATTTTAGCTGGGGCAATGAGATTCCTGAAGATATTTTTCTGCATTTTGTTTTGCCATACCGGGTTAACAATGAATATACCGATACGGCCAGACAAGTGTTTTATGCTGAGTTAAAAGATCGCATTAAAAATATGGAGATGGCTCAAGCAGCCCTTGAGGTGAATCACTGGTGCCACGAAAAAGTAATTTATAAATCAACCGATGAGCGAACCTCTGGCCCGCTTACAACGGTAAGAACAGCTTTTGGCCGTTGTGGTGAGGAGTCTACTTTTACAGTGGCAGCTCTCAGGTCGGTGTGCATTCCGGCCAGACAGGTGTATACCCCTCGATGGGCGCACACCGATGATAACCATGCATGGGTTGAAGTTTGGATTAACGGGAAATGGCATTTTCTGGGTGCTTGCGAGCCTGAACCTGAGCTTGATATGGCCTGGTTTGCCGAGCCGGTAAAAAGGGCCATGATGACGCATACTTTTGTTTTCGGTCAATATCATGGTGATGAAGAAGTTCTTGAAAACAACCAGCAGTTTGCCCGTTTGAACCTGCTGAAGAATTACACAAAAACCAAAACGCTGCCTGTAAAAGTCTTGCAAGCCGATGGAACTCCGGTGTCAGGTGCAAGGGTTGAATATTCACTTTATAACTACGCTGAATTTTATCCGATTGCCACGCTCTATTCTGATTCAAATGGAATTTGTTCGGCCACTACCGGCTACGGAGATCTTATAATGTGGGCATCAAAGGATGGTTTATTTGATTACAGGCTGGCCCATGGAAAATCATCAGATACAGTTGTGCTGACCCTGAGGGCAAACAACTATGCGCTGCAGCCTCAAATTCTTGAATTAACACCTCCCTCAAAACAACCCGTTACACCCGTAAGTCAATCGAAAGCTGCCGAAAATAACCAGCGCCTTCAGCACGAAGATTCCATTCGCAATGTTTACATTCAAACCTTTATCGATTCGGTTGCTTCATCAAAACTTGCCATGGAAAAGGGACTGGATGCGCAGCAAGTGTGGAACTTTCTGATGTTGAGCAGGGGAAACTGGAGCGAAATTTATAATTTTTTAAAAGGATTGTCTGCTGATAATGCAGCCACTGGCATGGCATTACTTCATGAATTGTCTGAAAAGGATTTGCATGACATTCAGGCTTCAACGCTTCAGGATCATTTGCTTGCTTATACTGCTTTTGCAAAAAAAACTGCTAATAATCATCCTGATATTGAAAGTAATAATGTGCTTTCTCCCAGAATCGGACGCGAATTTGTAACTAACTGGCGCAGTTATATGCAACAATATTTTTCATCAGAACAGATTGAATTATTTAGAAAAAATCCTGCTGAAATAGCCATCTGGATTACAAATCAGATTAAAATAGATACAGTAGGCAATTATTATAATGTGCCTTTGATTCCACAAGGGGTTCTTGAATTAAAAATTGCCGACAAATATTCGCGTAATCTTTTATTTGTTGCTATTTGCCGCAGTTTTGGCATTCCTTCGCGTCTTGAACCTGCGACTTATGTTCCTCAGTTTTTCGCTGAAAATTTGTGGCACGATGTATTTGCAGGCGGCATGATGGCTGTTTCAGCAACCAGAGGCACAGTTGTGATACAAAATGCATCTGAGGATGCATCATTTGTTCCGCAGTACTATGCGCATTTTACCATTTCACGCTTCGACAAAGGCAGATTTATAACCCTTGATTACGAAAATGATGCTTCGCTTCAATCATTCCCCTGCAAGTTGAGTCTTGATACGGGGTATTATCGTTTGGTTACCGGAAACAGGCTGGATAACGGTTCTGTTATCTGTAATATCAGTTATTTCAATGTAACCCGCGACAAGCAAACCAATATCGCCATCAACCTTGTATCTGATGCCATGCAGTCGGAAGTGTTGGGAAAGGCTGATTTGCAGGCTGCATTTGCCAATCTGACGCAAGGTGGCACAAACAGTCTGTCGCATTTAATGCATCATAAAGGAATGGTGGTGGCTTTAATAGATCCATCAAAAGAGCCAACCAGGCATCTGATGGAAGACATTAAAATGGTAAAATCAGGTGTTGATGATTGGGGAGGCAAGGTCATTTTTATAGTAGCCAAAGACAAGAAACCAGCTGATTTCAACCCGGCAGTTTATAAAAGTATTCCTGAGAATGCCGAGTTTGGCTACGATCGCCTGGGTGAAGTGGCATCGTCGGTAAGCACAGTTTGCAGCATCAATGCAAGCCCTCAGCTTCCGGTGGTGGCATTGTTAAACTCAAAAGGGGAAATAGTATGGCATTCCGAAGGATATAGCATTGGACTGGGCGATCAGTTGCTGAAGCAGATAAAGTTTAGCCAGCAACAATAAATCTCAAGTTACGGGGCTTATTTGGGTTTTTTGGCAGTTTTAATGATAAAATATCCTAAAAGCCCGGAGGCGACGGAAGCCAGAAGAATTCCCATTTTGGCTTCTTCAATAAATATCTTGTGCTCAAAAGCCAATTCTGAAATAAACAATGACATTGTAAAACCGATTCCGGCTAAAAAGCCTGCACCTATCAAAATACGGTTGGTAAATTCGCCCGGTAGTGTTGCCCATTTTAAATATGTAAAAAGCTTGACAAATCCGACAACGCCAATCATTTTGCCAATCAGCAAGCCCAAAAAAACGCCGATGGTTATTTTACTGGTTAATTGATTCATACTTTCTCCCGAAAGGGTTATTCCGGCATTTGCCAGGGCAAACAAAGGCATTATTATAAAAGCCACCAATGGGTGCATAGAATGTTCCAGGCGTTGCAGAGGTGTGAGTGCATTTTTTGATATATACCTGATTTTTTCCAAAATGTGGAGTTGTTCTGTAGTCACCGTGGGTGAATTATTGGGTTTTGCTTTGCGAAACTGATCCAAAAGATTGCTTAGTTTACGGTCATAAGTAGATTCTGAGTATTTAACTCTGGCCGGAATGGCAAAAGCGGCCAATACCGCTGCAATAGTAGCATGAACGCCCGACATCAGAAAGGCAAGCCAAAGTCCTCCGATGCCAACCAGCCCGTAGAAAAGTGTGTTTCTGACCCCAATTTTGTTGGCTGCAAAAAGCACAAAAAGAAAACCTGCACCAGTAAGTAGACTTACCAGATTGATGTCGGAGGTGTAGAAAAATGCAATTACGAGCACAGCTCCCAGATCATCAGCAATAGCCAGTGCTGTTAAAAAAATTTTGAGTGAAACCGGTACACGGTCGCCAAGCAAATAGAGAATGCCGAGTGCAAAAGCTATGTCGGTGGCCATGGGTATTCCCCATCCGCCGGCAGATTCTCCCGAAGGGTTGACTATCAGATAGATAATGGCCGGAACAATCATGCCTCCAACTGCAGCAACAATTGGCAGGATGGCTTTTCGCGGATTGCTAAGCTCGCCGCTGATGATTTCACGCTTTAGTTCAAGGCCCACAACAAAAAAGAAGACCGCCATCAGTCCATCGTTTATCCAGTGATGCAAACTTTTAGATAATTGCCAGTCGCTGAATCCAATGGAAAAATTAATTTCCCACAAATGATGAAACTCTTCAGACCATGGTGAATTGGAAAGCACTATAGCCAAAAGCGCGGCTGAAAATAAAACAATGCCACTCATGGTGCTGTTGTTTAAGAAGCGTTTCATCGGGTCGATGATCCATTTGTCAACGGGTTCTTTTTTTAGTTGTGTATTCACCAATATTATAGGTTAGTTCGTATTTTGTTTATGAAGGTCTGCTATTTAAACAGATTTTAGGCAATAGTGTTGAAAATATTCATCCATAAGTAATGTAATGAAAAGAGCTTGGGATGAAATTTTGTATTAAATAATCAAAAATAGTAAATCTGTCTTTAAAAAAGCCTGAATCAATTTGTTAAGTACAAAATTGACCAAACAGCAAACCCGGGCTTTGGGGGCTCCGGGTGCTGCATTTATGCTGGATTTGGGGAATTTCTGCTACTTTTTTTCTTCGGTACCCGAAGCGGGTGCATTTTGAATCTTAATTTTATCTTTTTTGGTAATACCTGAAAGAACTTCAACATTTACTCCATCGCTAAGGCCTGTTTTGATTGTTCTTTTTTCAAATACCTGTGGTGATGTTTCTACTTCAACCCAGGCTGAATCAGCCTCATATTTTACAAGGCTTTCCTGAACCGAAAGTACGCTGTCGCGATGTTCAAGTACGATATCGGCATTGGCACTATATCCGGCTCTGATAAACAAATTGTCTTTTAATTCAACGGCAGCGCGTATTTCAAACTGAATGGCGCCGTTTTCTTCCACACCTTTCGGTGAAATATGCTCAAGATCTGCTTTGAATTTTTCAGTATCAATGGCTCCTACGGTCATAATCAGCTCCATACCTTCGTGCAGTTTACCTACTTCCGACTCATCAACCTTGCCTTTGAAAATCATTTCACCCATGTCGGCCACTGTAGCAATGGTTGTTCCGTCGTTAAAAGTATTGCTTTCAATAACGGAGTTTCCTACTTCAACCGGAACAGTAAGAACCATGCCTTCTATTGTAGATCTGATGATGGTGTTGCTTGCTGCGCCTGAAGTTTTAGTAATTCCTTCGCGAATGAGCTGAAGGTTGTTTTCTGCTGCATCCAAATCTTCACGCGAAGTTTTCAGTGCAACTTCATAAGTCTGCAGTTCGGCAATGGCGATCACCCGGCTTTCGTACAGGGTTTTTTGGCGATCGTAGTTTTGGCGGGCATTGTCAAGGTTGATTTTAGCACGGTTTACCCTCGATTCAGCCTCATTCAGGTTGATCATATTCGGAATTATCCGCACTTTGGCAATCATGTCGCCTTTTTTAACTTTTTGACCAGGTTCAACAAACAGTTCCGAAATAATGCCCGAAACCTGAGGCTTTATTTCAATTTCTTTACGGGGAACAACCTTTCCAGTGGCGACCGTTTTTTTCACAATGTTCGTAATCTGGGCTGTGGTTGTATCGTATACTACAGGTTTGGCCTGTGATTTTTGATACAGGTAAACAATAGTTCCGACAAAAATTACCAGAATAATGATGCCAAGTAAAATTTTAAAAGCCTTTTTCATTGTATGCGTTTCTTTATAGTGAACGAAATTGATTTATTCATATCTGAGCGCATCAATTGGTTTGATGCTGACCGCCTTGCGGGCTGGAATAAGACCGGCAACTGCCCCCGATATCACCAGAATAATGAGTGCAGTGATGGCCATATTAAAATCGATGTTCGGATTTTTAAACATATTGGAATCGCCTCCGCTTGATGAAAGTGCATAATTTACGCCTTCGAGGATGGCTACACCAATTACCAGGCCTACATAACCGGCAAATGTGGTGAGGAAAACCGATTCGGTTATAATTTGTGAAATAATGTTCCATGGTTTTGCGCCAATGGCTCGCTGAATACCTATCTCTTTGGTGCGTTCTTTTACAATCACCAGCATAATATTACTGATGCCGATTACTCCTGCCAGTAATGTGCCGATGCCCACAATCCAAATCAGGCCGTTGATTCCTGCAAAAAGCCCGGTCATCTGATTGTATTGTTTTTCCATATTGAATGAACCAATGGCCTGAGGGTCGTCAGGTGAAACCGAGTGGCGCCGTTTGAGCAATGCTGCTGCTTTTTGTTCTACTTCTGATGCAGGAATCCCTTTTTTGGAAGTAAAGGCGAACCAACCGATAACATCACCCCAATTGTACACCCGCTGGAAAGTAGTTAGCGGAATAAAAACACTCTGTTCTTTGTCACCACCAAAATTTACGCCTGAATTTTTAGGCTTGAAAACGCCAACAACCTGAAAATAGATGCCTTGTATCTGAATATACTGGCCGATTGCATTTTCACCGGGGGCAAATAACACGTCATACACTTTATTGCCAATCACGGCAACTTTCCTTTTTTCCTTCAGGTCAGCGTGATTCAGAAATCTGCCGTTGTCTATCACTACCGGATCAATCAGATTCCATTCTGGATAATCGCCCATGACCGAAAAAGCTCCCGATTTTGTACCCCTTATAACGTTATTTCCACCTCTGAAACCACCTCCCTGAGTGCGTGGTGCCAGGTATTCAATTTCAGGAATTTCACGTTTAAGGGCATCAATGTCGTCGTTCTTAAAATTGTACTGTCGGGCACGGGGAAGCCCTTTATATGGGATGGTGGTAGGGCGGGTCCACATAAACACGCTATTGGTGGCAAAATCGCCAAAATCGCTGGTAACACCATTGCGCAGACCATTTCCTGAACCAAGCATAATCACCAGCATAAATACTCCCCAGAATACACCAAACGCAGTGAAGAAGGTGCGAAGCTTGTTCTTCTTCAGTGCGCTCATTATTTCTTGCCAACGGTCCAGATCAAACATAAGTAATGTAAAATATTAAAGGATGTGGTTTAACTTTTTCGTTTTTGAGTTCATGGGTTCAGGCAGTCAATGTTCATTATAAATGACTCGTTCTTATTCATCTCTCAGCGCTTCAATGGGTTTTATGGCTGCAGCTTTGCGTGCAGGAATGAATCCGGCCAGTGCACCGCTGAATACCAGTAAAAGCAAAGCATACAGTGCAATGCTCAGATCAACTGAAGGTTTTGAGAAGAAGGGGGATTCAATTTTGCTGCCAATGGTTTCAAGAACTACAACGCCCAAAACCAACCCGAAATATCCGGCAAAGGAAGTAATCAGCACTGCTTCCTGAAGTATCAGACTTACAATGCTCCAGGGGGTGGCACCCATCGCTTTCCGGATACCTATTTCCTTTGTACGGTCTTTTACGACAATCATCATAATGTTGCTTACGCCTACAATACCGGCAATGATGGTTCCAAAACCTATAATCCAGATAAACAGACGGATACTGGCGAACAGTCTCATAAACTTCTGAAACTCCTCCAGGCTGTTCCAGGTAAAAATCGCTCTTGGGTCGGTAGGATCAAATTTATGCAGAGTGGCCAGTTTTGAACGAACTTCCTGCTCAATTTGCTTGCTCTCTTCAACGGAAGCATCGCCTACTGTAATGGCAATGGTATTAATCCGGTTGTCGCCCGAAAATACGCGCTGTGCAGTGCTGATGGGCAAATATATCAGCCGCATGTTATCATCCCCGTTGTTGTCGTCGTCAGTAAAAACGCCAACTACTTTAAACGGTACCCCATTCACATTAATGTATTTACCCATTGGATCTTCACCTTTAAAAAGAGCTTCTTCCACCTGTGAACTAATGGTTGTTACTTTGCGAAATTGCTCGATATCAGGCTCATTAATGTAGCGCCCCTTGATTATTTTCAGCTTTTCGATTTCGGCATAATCGGGATATACATTTCTTACATTGAAACTGCCAAACTGTTTTTTATAGGATAAGGTGTTGGTTCCCCATATGTTGTAACGCGATGAACTTTTATCGATACCTTTTACCGACGACTTTACTGCATCATAATCTTCGTTGACAAGCTGAATGTTTCTGCCTGGCTTCATGCCTTTGTAAGGCAAACTGGTTTGTCCGCTCCATACCCAAATGGTGTTGGTAGCAGAGGATTCAAACTCCTTCTGAACGCCATTCTGAAGCCCATTGCCCGAACCCAGCAGGATCATCAGCATAAAAATTCCCCATGCCACACTAAAGCCCGTCAGGAAGGTCCTGAGCTTGTTCTTTTTAATGGTACTGAAAATTTCCTGCCACTTATCTGTGTCAAACATCTTTTTTATGTAAAAGGTTAGTTTTTGTTCATTCTGACAATGCTTTCTGGCGCATGTTTACGATAAAACAGTATTTTTCCCGTTAAGCACTTCACTTTCAATCAAACCGTCTTTTAATCTGATAATGCGGTTTGTCATGTGTGCAATGTCGTTTTCGTGGGTAACAAGAATAATGGTGATTCCCTGTTGATTGATTTCCTTGAGTATTTGCATCACTTCGTATGAAGTGGCTGTATCAAGTGCTCCGGTTGGTTCATCGGCCAGAATAACCTTAGGGTTAGAGATAAGTGCACGGGCAATGGCAATACGCTGTTTTTGTCCGCCTGAAAGCTCATTGGGCATATGCTCTGCCCATTCAGCTAATCCCATTCTTTCAAGATATTCCATTGCGATGCGGTTGCGTTTTTTCCGACTCACATCCTGATAATAGAGTGGTAATGCAACATTTTCCATGGCATTCTTAAATGAAATCAGGTTGAATGATTGAAAAACAAAGCCGATGTATTGGTTTCTCAATCCCGCTGCTTTTGTTTCGCTTTGGTTTCGAATCAGCGTATTATCGAGGTAGTAATCCCCGGTGTCGTATTCATCAAGAATCCCCAGGATGTTAAGTAAAGTCGATTTTCCTGAGCCCGACGAGCCCATGATTGAAACAAATTCCCCTGCGCCAATGGTAAGGTCAATGCCTTTAAGCACATGTAATTTATTGCTACCGGTAACGTATGTTTTGTTAATTCCGTTCAGACGGATCATGCTCTTTGGGGGTTTTATTGTTACGAAAGCAGAAGTTTGATACTGCTATCAACGTTTATTTCTTTCACTACTACTGGCCCTTATCCATTAATTGTGCCAAAATTGCAAATGCTTAATTAACAAAATTATACAACTTTTTAACGTAAAAGATGATTTAATTAGTGTGCAGTTTTGCAAAGGAAGTGTGCATATTCGATCAGACGATTGAAATCTGATGGAGTTACAAAAATGAATGATAATTGACTCAAATAAAAGTTAAAAAGTGTGAAGATGCAGAATTTAGCGATGAGTGACCATAATACAGTGATGAATGGCAATGGTTTCTCAAAAAGTGCAGAATAGAACATAAAGCCAGCTATAACGAACCTGACCGAAAATAAAAACAGGAAGCAGTAATTGCCTTTACTTTTGCAATCAGGACAATGGGTCCGGCTTATTTAGTATACAATTCTATCACTTCGGAAATTGCCTGTCTGCATGCCGGGCAAAATGCCTGCTTGTTTCGGGTAAACATGATACAATCAAGGGCTGAGCGATAAATGCCAAACTGCATGTAATTGCCCCCTTCAAAAGCACCGGTTGTATCTTTATATTTGTTCTTATCGAACATTTCCTGAGAGGTTTGTTTTTCCCGTTCAAACAGTTTTTCCATTTCAGTTTCAGGAACATTGGCTGCTCTTAAGGCGCGTCTTTCTTTTTGAATATTGTAACTGAAGTTATCAAATTCAGTTTTGTCCCATGGCGTGGGAATGGGGGTTTCTTCCTTTACCAGATTCTTCCATTTGAGGTTTTCCGGGTCAAGCAAAGCGGTAACATTGGGTTCCCAGGGTTCGATGGTGATTTCCTGAGGCTGATATGAAACATCTGATGTATAATATTCGTCGGCTAATGCAGCAAAAGAATGCCCGAATTCATGCACAAAAATGTATCGGCTGAATTTATTATCAGCTGCAACAGTTGAATAAAGGTTAAAGATTCCGCCTCCTCCATAAGTGCGTTCGTTAATAAGAATGAACATATAATCGTATGGAACGCTGGCTGCAACATCGCGAATGGTTCGGTTGTCATAGGTGAGGGCATATCTTTCAGAATCAAAGGCACCATAGGAAACAGAAAGTGGTGTGCGGTTAAAAATGCCCGGATGTGGTTTATTGACCCCGCTGGTGGCCGAAGGCGTTTCTACGGCCCTCACATTAAAATCTGATTTTCTTGATTTAAATGGCTCAACATTGAACAGTTCGTCGGTAAGGGTTGCCACATCCTTATGAAATTTATCCATTTCTTCTCCGCTATAACCATCTCCCATGATTACTATATCCACATGATTTTGAGCCGGGCCGTTTTCGAAGTAAGTAAATGATTGGTATGGGCTTTTTAATACCGAAGGATTTACTATTCTTGATTTGGGGTCGATAATATAACTCCAGAGTGGAACAAAGTTGTTTTTTGCATCCCGTTTTTCAATGATTAACTTAACGGGTATTTTGGGCCACGGAAATCTGATGGATTCGTGAAATGTACCCCAGTTTTCAGAGGCTTCCGGTATGGTTTGCCATTCGCCAAAAACACTTGCAAAACCGCGGCTGTAAAGCAATATATTGCCAGTAGTATCGGTAATCTTAAAAAAATACAGTCCCCTGTTTAATTCGTCTAATAGCATGCTTCGGCTACCGGCCCATGCGCCGTCGTTCAATATATGGTCAACGGAAAAGTGCTCTTCGGTGGCAGTGCCAGTGTGGAAATAATCTACCCGCATGGTTTCACCAGTGAAATACTGATCATAGATTACACTTGAATTGCTCAGGGCAATGGATACCATTCCAAAGCCAAGCATAATAAACACAATGAGACGTTTCATAGGACAATAATTTTGAAAGAAGTAAAATTATCAAATATTTATGATGAACCTGTCAGAAATCCAGATAATATGTCAATGGATTCACTGATCAGTTTTTTGAGCCCGGTAATGCTTTTAAAAATAATCCTGTCGGTTTATTTTTAAAGATGCAACAAATTCAGAATGGGAAGCAAGGCTGACATGAATTGAAAAGCCCTATATTTGGTTCTGAAAAACACTACTGCCTGTGCAATTTAAACAATTATTTCGCCGCAAGTCAATTGAAATGATCCTTGCTCACTCTCTCAGAGAGCAGGAAACCGGACAGTCAATGCGCAAAGATCTGAGTGTGCGTGACCTTACTTCATTTGGGATAGCAGCCATTATTGGAGCCGGAATTTTCAGCACAATTGGCAACGCAGCTGCTGCCGGTGGACCCGCAGTTTCACTGTTATTTGTCTTTTCTGCTATTGCCTGTGGCTTTTCGGCGCTCTGTTATGCTCAGTTTGCTTCGTCCATTCCGTTGAGTGGCAGTGCTTATACTTATGCATATGCCAGTTTTGGTGAATTGATTGCCTGGATTATAGGGTGGGATTTGATTATGGAATATGCAGTGGGCAACATTGCGGTGGCTATTTCATGGTCGGGTTACTTTTGTGGCTTACTTCAAGGGTTTGGCATTCATATACCTGATTTTTTGGCTATTGACTATCTGAGCGCTGCGCGGGGTTTTAAAGAAGCAACTACACTTTTGGCCGGGGGTATGCCACTGGCAGAGCTCCCCGGTGAAATGGCTGAAGCTTATCGTGCCTGGTCGACGGCGCCAAGCATTGGAGGGATGAAATTGATTGCCGATATTCCTGCATTTGCCATTGTTGTTTTTATTACATGGCTGGTATACAAGGGTATACGTGAATCGAAAAGGGCCGGAAATGTTATGGTGTTGCTCAAAGTTGCCATATTGCTTATGGTGATAGCTGTCGGCGCTTTTTATGTGAATCCTGCCAACTGGAGCCCGTTTGCGCCTAACGGAATAGGAGGGGTGTTAAAAGGCGTTTCGGGCGTTTTCTTTGCCTATATTGGCTTTGATGCTATTTCAACAACTGCTGAAGAATGTAAAAACCCTCAGCGCGACCTGCCCCGCTCCATGATTTATGCTCTCATTATCACAACGGTGCTTTATGTTGCTATCAGCCTTGTATTAACAGGTATGGTAAGTTATCATTTTTTAGGGGTTAGCGATCCTCTTGCTTTTGTTTTTAATAAGTTAAATCTTACCAGATTATCAGGCATTATTGCTTTGAGCGCAGTTATTGCTATGGCCAGTGTATTGCTTGTTTTTCAGATTGGGCAACCCCGCATCTGGATGAGCATGAGCAGGGACGGCCTGCTCCCTCCTGTATTTTCTAAACTTCACCCTAAATATCACACTCCCGGGTTTTCAACTATTGTAACAGGTGTACTCGTTGCTGTTCCTACCTTGTTTCTAAATCTGACCGAAGTAACTGATTTGACCAGTATTGGTACCTTATTTGCATTTGTGCTTGTTTCAGGAGGAATTCTTATCCTCGACGGAAAGAAAACTCCGGTTGGCAATTTGGGCATGAAAGGAACAGGAAAGTTCAGGGTGCCTTTTGTAAACAGCCGTTACTGGTTACCTGTAATCTGGGTTGGGGTGTTTTTTCTGATGAGAAACCTTGATCCTCAAGATTTGCTCTCTTTGATCGATTTTAACCGTGTGCCCGGAGAGTCCTTCTGGAGCATATTTCAGCATAAAATTCCTCATTATTCATTTTTAATCGTAGCAATTGTAGTTACCTTTCTGGCTATAAAACAGGAGCTTTCCCTTATTCCAGTTCTCGGACTGATTACAAACTTTTATCTGATGTCACAATTGGGGATAACAAACTGGCTGAGGTTTCTTATTTGGCTCATAATTGGACTGGCACTGTATTTCGTTTATGGCAGCAGAAACAGCCGTTTAAATCATCCGCAATAGTTTATCCCGGAAGCACTTTTCTGTTGTTTTTTAATTTTAGTCCGGCTTTTCTCAGCCAGACAGCAGCTATTGCGACTAAAACTCTGGGCCAGATAAGCCAGTGTAAGGTATAGCCCAACGTCAGGAAAAGCAACGGGTCTTCAAGTTGAGAGTGCGACACTGAAACATGGTGGTTGAGCAAATCTGCATCTTCACGACTCATTTTGCCTTTCTCTGTCTGGTCAATCATGATTGCAGAGCCGTATGCCAACCCGATCAGGTTAGCCACTACCCATGAAAGAGTGGCACTTTGGGGTAGTCCAAAAATTTTCATTAATGGCGATAATGGCTTGTCAATGAGTCCAATCCATCCAAACTCTTCCATAATCTGCTGAAAAATGAGTAAAACATTAACAAGTATCAGGATTTTGATTACAGTTGATGAAATGGAATAAAACCAATGTAAAAATGCAGCTGAAAAGGATTCCAAATGTGCCGGAACCAGAAACTCATGATTTGAAATATGACCGGGCATTGCCATATTCAGCATCCATGCTACCGCAAAACTGCCGGCAATGCGTAAAAGCAACATTCTGACCGGAGATGAGCCTGTTCGCTTCATTACGGCTGTTTCAATCAAAAAGCCATGCGAAACCAAACACATGGTTGCAAGGATAATACCTTCACGCACAGGCAGATTGAGCATGGCAAGGATAGCCACTACTGAATAAATGTTGGTAAATATACTCGTAATCAGAACAATGGCCGATACGCCCGGAAGTCCAAGCAGTTTAAAAAATGGGCCGGTATGTTGAGCAATCAGATTGAGTATGCCAAAATAATCAAGCAGCATAACGCCAAACGAAACGGGCACGGTTATTTTAATCAGCCACCATGCTGTTTTCAAGCCTTTGGGTAAAGCCGTGCGCACACATCGATTCAGTCGCGAAATGGTAGTTTCTGTGTTCAAAAAAAATAGTGGTATGATAAGGTGCAAAGATAGAAATAGCATTTAAAAATTTGAGTTTTCTCATCCTGTAATAAGTTGATTAAGCCACATCAGATAAGTTTGATTTATTGAAGACGATTTTGTGGATGTGTTTAATCTAACGAAATGATTATAAGGTTGATTAGGGCTGGGTGCTGATGGATTGATACAGACAATTTTATTTCTTTATCATGAGAAAAGTAATGTAGCTTCCTTTTTTTTCATTCCCCTTTGCTACCTTTGTTGACTAATTCTGAGTCATGTCAAGCCTTGAAGTTATTGCCCTGATTGTTTCCGGTGTTTTTGTGGGATTTATCAATACGCTTGCCGGAGGCGGCACCATTATTTCGCTTTCTATTTTTATGTTTATGGGGCTGCCTGCTGATGTTGCCAACGGAACAAACCGGATTGCTGTTATTTTGCAAAATATGACTTCGGTTACCAGTTTCAGACAGCAGAAACTACTCGACACCCGCAAAGCTCTTTGGCTTTCGGTTCCTACAGTCATTGGTTCAATTCTTGGGGCGCAGTTGTCAGTTCAGATTGACGAAGCGACTTTTCGTAAAGCCATTGCGGTAGTAATGCTGATGATGGTATTTTTTATACTCACCAAACCCAATAAGTGGCTCAAAGGCCAGGAAGATCTCCAAAAGCAAAAAGTTAGTCCCTTACAGATGTTTATTTTTTTTGCGATAGGGGTTTACGGAGGGTTTGTTCAGGTGGGTGTTGGTTATTTTCTGCTTGCAGGCATTGTACTCGGTGCCGGCTACGATCTGGTTAAAGCCAATGCCATCAAGGTTTTTATTGTTCTTCTCTACACCTTATTCGCTCTTGCAGTATTTATTTACCACGACAAGGTAAATTGGCAGTTTGGTCTGATTCATGCCATAGGAAATATTATTGGAGCCTTTGTAGCTTCCCGTTATGCTGTGGCATGGGGCGCTAATTTTATCCGTTGGTTTATCATCGCCATCATTGTTATCTCAGCGGTAGATTTACTGGGAATCATTGATATTAAAGCCTTGTTCTCGTAATCGCCTGATATTCAGCTTTTGCATTGCCCGGCAGTACACCGGTTTCATGGATTTGTGAATAGAATCTTTATAATTGCAGCCTTTTTCTGATGCTCATCATTAAATTTCCATTTATGAAAAAACATCTGATATTGATTTCATGGGCGTTTATTTTATACACCTGTCATGCTTTTAGTCAGCAAACTGACTATGTGCTGGTGATTCACGGAGGTGCAGGTAATATTACTTCCGAAAGATTTAACCACGAAAAGCAGGCATTATACAACCAAAAACTAACCGAAGCACTTACTGTGGGCGATAGTATTCTGGCTGGAAACGGGACAGCACTTGATGCAGTAGTTGCTGCAATTCAGGTTATGGAAGATTGTCCGCTGTTTAATTCAGGGAAAGGGGCCGTGTTTAATGCTGATGGCAAAAATGAACTGGATGCATCCATCATGGATGGCAAAACCCTCAAAGCGGGTGCAGTTGCAGGAGTAATGATCATAAAAAGTCCGGTTGCTGCGGCCCGGCGGGTTATGGATTCATCATCTCATGTGATGCTTGCAGGGCGGGGTGCCGAAGAATTTGCCCGGCTTCAGGGGCTTGAAATTGTTGACCCCGGCTACTTTTATACTGACGAAAGCTGGCAGGAGTATCTGAATGTGAAGGCAAAAATTGAAAAAAATGGACGTAAAGGAACGGTGGGTGCTGTTGCCCTTGACAAAAACGGCAATTTGGCAGCGGCAACATCTACCGGAGGTATGGTCTATAAAAAGTACGGGCGCATTGGCGATTCGCCCGTGATAGGTGCAGGTACTTATGCCAGCAACGAAAGCTGTGCTGTTTCCTGCACCGGGCATGGCGAATTTTTTATACGTAACGCTGTGGCTTTTGATGTTTCAGCCCGTATGTTGTATCTTGGAGAATCTGTGGAAAAGGCTGCTGGTTATATCATCAATGAAAAACTAAAGAATCAGGGAGCATCCGGTGGGTTAATCGCACTTGATAAGGATGGAAATTTTTGTATGCCATTCAATACACCTGGCATGTTCAGAGGCTATATAAGGCAGGGTGGCCATGCTGAAGTTTTTATGTTCAATCAGTAAAATTGCACTCGTTACCCTGCTGAATGAGAGGTTTTGCCTGGTTGCATTGTTGTTAATGGCTTTGCCCCTGCTGTTTTGTCGTTATATAATAAGACTTTTAACACAAAGCAGGGCCTCATCTTACTCAAATAGTGGAGCTGTCAAAAACACTGATTATTTCAGGATTTACCTCAAAAGACACTTTGGCTTCTGACTTTTCGGGATAATCCATGCGCGCAAGTACATAACGCATCGCTTCAATTCTGGCTACCGGCTTATCGTTCCCTTTAACAATCACCCAGGGATTATCCTCCCGGTGTGTGTGCAAAAACATTTCATTCTTATAGCTTGTGAACTCGTCCCACATCTGCTGGGCCTTGAGGTCAACGGTGCTTAGTTTCCACATTTTTAACGGATTGCTTATACGGTCTTCAATTCTGACTTTCTGCTCAATAATATTGATAGAAAACCAGAATTTTATCAGAATAATGCCATCTTCATGCAGCATCTGTTCAAAAACAGGAGCCTGTTTCAGAAACAATTCGTATTGTTCCCGGCTGCAAAATCCCATAACAGGCTCGACTACTGCACGGTTATACCAACTACGGTCGAAAAACACAATTTCACCCGGATTGGGAAGCTCCTTAATATACCGTTGAAAATACCATTGCCCCTTTTCAACTTCTGTAGGTTTGGGTAAGGCTACCACCCGCATGGCCCGCGGATTCAGATAGCGTGTAAATCGGTAGATAGCGCCTCCTTTGCCGGCGGTATCGCGTCCTTCAAAAATAATAGCCAGGCGCAGTTGCTGATCCTGAATATACTTTTGCAATTTTATCAGTTCAATCTGCAATTCCCTCATTTCCGCTTTGTAGCGGTTGCCGGGCCTTATCATCTCTTTCATGTTTCCGATATTAGAGAGATTTTTGAAGAGAGGCGTAATGCCTGATTCTGTTGTTGCGACGCCCCGGTGCTTATTGTAACAGCCGTTTTCCGGTTTTATCGAAAATCAACTCCATTTCGTTCCAGTCTTTGCTGTAAACGAATATTTTATAATTGATAATAGAGCCAGGCAAATCAACCTGATATGCACTTCCTTTTTCCCATGTTCCGAACTCGCCTGCTTTTAAACTATCCTGCATGGTTTTGGGAAGCTGGTTAAAAAGAACAGCCTTTTCAGTTTTTACCCATTTGGCTTGTGCATCATAAAATGCATCTAAATAATCGGACTCAGCTTTAAATGAAATAACATATAAACCGTCGGAAAGTAACCAGTTAATTTCGCTGGCTGTAGCGTATTTTTTGGTGAAAGCTGTTTTTATCCCTTCAGGTATCTTCTCAAGACCAGTGTGCGGAATTTGTCCGGATACTGTCAGGCCTGAAGCCATTATTATAAGCAATACCAAAGCTGTTGATGCTTTCTGAAATAATGGTATAATTTGCTTTTTCATACGGTGTTCATTAGTGATTGAATTGTGCGGTAATCTTGTCGAAAAATTGAAATTGATAATGAATATAGGAATGCCGGTTTGAAGTTGAAATTAGGAGCGAAAGTAACTTATTTTCAGTAAGCTGCTAAAAGGTTAATAGAAAAATTATTAACAACCTGTGGCTTTATAACTATTTGCAAATCAGGCAATAATAAGATAGTAACATTTCTCTTTTTCTTGCAAATGATTACTTTGTTGTATCACAACAGGGAGCCAGCCTTCTTCCAGCTTATTATTTTCTGATTTTATGCGGCGACAGGGTTTATGGTATTCGAAACAGGGGCAGGAGTCCGGGAGCTATTCAGCGTTTTTATCCGGATGAAAATGTTTGAATACAAGATTGGCTTTAGCTTTTCCGACTGCTGCTTCAAGCTCATGCAGGGGTGTTAATTTTATGTTTTTAACTGATTTAAATTTTCTTAACAATGCCTGAGCTGTAGCAGGGCCAATTCCTTCAATTTCACTCAGACTGGTTTTAATCGTGCCTTTCTCGCGGAGTTTACGATGATGCGTGATGCCAAACCGGTGTGCCTCGTCGCGCATTTGTTGTATAACTTTCAGCGTTTCAGATTTTTTATCCAGATGAAGGGGTGTAGGATCGCCCGGAAAGTATAATTCTTCCAGTCGTTTAGCGATGCCAATCAATTGAATTTTGTCCTGAAGTTTAAGTTTTTCTATGCTGGTCATGGCAGAGCTTAGCTGGCCTCTACCTCCGTCAACAATAACAAGTTGAGGTAAAGACTGCCCTTCAGCCAGCATTCTGCTGTAACGGCGGTATACAACCTCTTCCATGGAGGCAAAATCGTTGGGGCCTTCTACCGTTTTGATGTTAAAATGGCGATAGTCCTTTTTTTCAGGTTTGGCATGGCGAAACACTACCAGCGCTGCCACAGGAAAAGTGCCCTGGGTGTTTGAGTTGTCAAAGCACTCCATGTGCAAGGGCAATTGGCTCAGGTTTAAATCTTTGCGGATTGTTTCCAGTAGCCGGTTCGTACGTCTTTCCGGATCTACAAGTTCTTTTTGTTTTTGCTTATCAAGCTGATAGTATTTTGCATTGCGCTCCGATAATTCAAGCAATTGTTTCTTATCACCGATTTTCGGAACAGTATAATTTATATCCGGTAACCGGAAATCAGGCATCAGGGGCAATATAATCTCTTTGGCTCCGCTGCTGAAGCGGGGATGTAAATCTGAAATTGCAGCAGTTAGCAGTTCTTCAGTGGTTTCATCAAGTTTCTTTTTTATCTCCACCGTATGAGATTGAATAATAGCTCCGGAAGCTACTTTAACAAAATTTACATAGGCCGAATGCTCGTCTTCAATGATGGAGAAAACATCTACATTGTTGATGGAAGGATTAACAACCAGTGATTTGCTTTGATAACGATCCAGCAGTTCAATTTTTTCTTTGAGAATATGTGCTTTTTCAAAGGCAAATTCTTCGGCATACTGCTTCATTAATGCAACAAGCTGATTTTTTACCATACCGATATTGCCCTTGATGATGCTTCTGATTCCCTGAATTGTTTGCAGATAATCTTCCTCAGACTGATAGCCTTCACATGGGCCCAGACAGTTGCCAATATGATATTCAAGGCATACTTTAAACTTGCCTGATTGGATGTTTGGCTGTGACAGATTTAAATTGCAGTTGCGCAGCGGGTATAGTTGCCTGATAAGGTCAAGCAATGTATGCATCATTTTTACCGATGCATACGGGCCAAAATATTCACTCCCGTCTTTAATCAGATTACGAGTTGGGAAAACACGTGGAAATGGCTCCTTCTTTATGCAAATCCAGGGATAGGTCTTATCATCCTTTAGCATGATATTGTAGCGAGGCTGATATTCCTTAATCAGATTGTTTTCAAGCAGCAGTGCGTCAGATTCACTGTCAACCACTATCCATCTGATATCCGCAATTTTAGATACCAGCAGCCGGACTTTTCCGGTAAGTGAGGTGTCTTTATTAAAGTAGGAGTGAACCCTTTTCTTCAGATTCTTGGCTTTCCCTATATAAATGATGGTACCGTCTTTATCATAATATTGATACACTCCCGGATTATTTGGAAGTGTTTTGAGGATAGATGACAGGTTTGAATCCATCATTTTATGTTAAGGGAACAATGGCTGAAGTTTAACATTTATTACTCAGTGTCCGGCATATTTGTACTCGGTTTAACTGTTTTTCAGGACTTTTGTAACCAATAGAAATCCTAATCTCTCAAATGGTTAAAGCCTTGCGCATCAATAGGATACAAGCTGCCACCATTGCTAATCAGATATTCGCCCTCAGCTTTTTCGGTCATATGACCAATGATATGTATGCCCTTGATGTCTTTTACTTTCTCAAAGTCGTTTACATTTATGGTGAAAAGCAATTCATAGTCCTCACCACCGTTCATGGCAGCAGTTGTAGGATCGAGGGTGAATTCCTGAGCTACTTCAGCTGTAATTACATCAATCGGTATTTTGTTTTCATAAATCCGGCAACCCAGGCCAGAGTCATGGGCGATATGAAGAATCTCGCTTGCCAGACCATCAGAGATATCAATCATGGCAGTAGGTTTAACACCTGCCTCTTTTAGCTTGATTAGAATGTCGGTTCTGGGTTCTGGTTTTAACTGACGTTCAAGCACATAGTCGTTCCCGTCAAGGTCGGGTTGCATCGATGGGTCTGCCTTAAAAACTTCTTTTTCGCGCTCAAGCAGCAGCAGACCCATATAAGCACCGCCAAGGTCGCCACTTACACAAATAAGGTCGGTGTCGTGGGCAGTACTGCGATAAACTACTTCATCCTTTTTGGCCTGACCCAGCACCGTTACTGATATGAATAGACCTGAAACCGATGAGGTTGTATCGCCTCCTACAAGGTCAACTTTATAGCGGTTGCAAGCCATTTTGATACCTGCATACAATTCATCAAGGGCTTCAACTGAAAAACGGTTTGATACCGAAATACCTACGAGCATTTGAGTGGCCGTTCCGTTCATGGCTACAATGTCTGAAATATTGACTGCCGCTGCTTTGTATCCCAAATGCTTTAAAGGCATATAAGTAAGGTCAAAGTGTACGCCTTCAATGAGCAAATCCTTCGAAACAAGAGTTACATTCTCACCGTTGTCAATAACGGCTGCATCGTCGCCAACCCCTTTCAGGGTGCTGCTGTTAAAAGGTTTGATTCCGGCTGTTAAGTGATCAATAAGCCCGAATTCACCAAGGGCTGAAAGTTCGGTTCGGTTAGGTATGTTATGCTCAGTCATTATAATTTTTTTTGCAAAGGTAAGCAATCTGCACTGTAAGTAATTGAATGCAATTGAACTGGCAGGTGGTTAAATTCTGCATCGCAAAAATAAGCTGGTTAAAATGATTGAAGATTCATGTTCAATGAGTAAACAGGTAAAAGATTAAATCTCATCTTCTGAGATTTTACCTTCAGAAAATGAGATTCCTATGCATGATTTAAACTCCTGATTAAAACCGATAGCCAAGTGTAAGCTGAGCTGCAGAGCTGGAAAGCCCAAAATTGAAACTGCTTAAATCGTTCTTTGATTCACCTGTGACTCCGGGCTCGCTTACGACTTCCTCAGCGATTGAATAGTTGAGCCCAGGTTTAACCTCTACTCCTACAAGGAGTTTATTGCTGATGTTATAATTTATACCAGCCACTGCATTAATTCCGGGTGAATAACGGGTGGTTTTTATTGTTCTTTGATTGTTGAAGGAGTTTTGGGTAAATTCTTTTTTAGTGTAGTTGAAACTGAAGTTGACATCAGCTCCAAATCTTGCTTCAAGTTTTGTATCAATAGTTTTTCTGCACTCCCGTCCAATAGCAGTCCCAAAGCCGAACCCGGTACTGTTTTTTTCGCTGTAATAATCAGGGTTACTTGAATTTGATTTAGCTGCATTCACGTTAAGGTAATTAAACCTCCACAAAGCTTTTTCATTTCCGGTTTTATAGCTGAGCCCGAAATTGTCGAAGTTTTGAAATGTGAGGCCGATTTCTCTTGTTTTTTTCGGTTGTTGCGCCATCAAGCCAAAAGATAGCAGGGCCATAACCAAAATTAAAGATGTCTTTTTCATAGAGCTGGTGTTTGGTTAAATTGGGGAAACGGATTTTATCATTGGATTACAAAAAAAATAAATAGCAATAAAATGTATTATGTTTTTGCAAAACGGCCACTTTTAAATTCTATTATTCAGCTGGTTAATTAATTCAGCAGTTTTATGCTTTTTTAACACAAATGCGAAACATTATCGCACGCGGGGGGCAAAAGTTGAATTTTATTCGTTGGTGAATGTCTGATGTCTGAGTAACATAAGGGGCCAGAATCAGGTTCTCGTTTCAGGAGTATTAACAGCAATTTGATTTGAAATTTTATGAACTTTTATCCGAGGGAATGTGTACATGAATTTTTGGAATTATTGAAAATAATTTCAAAGTGATAAGCCGGGGTAAATATAACTTTTTATATGATCATGATAAACAAAACAACAGGCCGGGGGAATCTTAAACCTGTATGATGGCATTGTTGCAACCAGTTTTAAAGGTGAAACTCAAATCAGTGCAACATATCATCTATCCATTTGTTAATTGAATGTGAAGAAAATCAGGTTGACAACGAACTTATAAGGAGTAAAATCTGATTTTTAATCGTGCTTTTGGCATTCTTATAAGCATGAAAATTTGTATATTTGCCGACTATCTTAATTTAATCTAATTAAGTACTTAAATAAGTCTAAGGGAAATGGAAAAAGACCCTAATCATATACTTGACGAGGTTACACAGGGGGAGTATAAATACGGTTTTTACACTGATATTGAGATGGAAACAGCCCAAATGGGCTTGACCGAAGATACAGTGCGTTTTATCTCAGCCAAAAAAAATGAACCTGACTGGCTGTTGCAATTCAGGCTGGAAGCTTACCACAAATGGTTAGGCATGACAGAGCCCACATGGGCACATCTTCATCATCCGCCTATCAATTACCAGGATATTATTTATTATGCAGCACCTAAAAGGAAAAAGGAGCTGGCAAGTCTTGACGAGGTGGATCCTGAATTGATTGATACATTCAACAAGCTTGGTATTTCACTCGAAGAGCAAAAAAGGCTGAGTGGAGTGGCTGTTGATGCGGTTATTGACTCTGTTTCAGTCAAAACAACATTTTCGGAAACGCTTGAAAAACAAGGAATTATATTTTGTTCTTTCAGTGAGGCTGTGCAAAAAGTCCCTGAGCTGGTAAAACAATATCTGGGCACGGTGGTACCTTCCAGTGATAACTATTTTGCTGCATTGAATTCAGCTGTATTCAGCGATGGTTCTTTTTGTTACATACCCAAAGGAGTGCGCTGCCCGATTGAATTGTCAACTTATTTTCGCATCAATGCCGCCAACACCGGTCAGTTTGAGCGTACGCTCATTATTGGCGATGAGAACAGTTATGTAAGTTACATGGAAGGTTGTACTGCTCCCATGCGCGATGAAAACCAATTACATGCTGCTATCGTTGAGATTATAGCATTAAAGGATGCTGAAGTCAAATACTCTACTGTACAAAATTGGTATCCGGGCAATAAAAAGGGTGAGGGCGGAATTTACAACTTTGTGACCAAGCGAGGCATTTGTAAAGGAAATAATTCAAAAATTTCGTGGACTCAGGTTGAAACCGGTTCTGCCATTACATGGAAATACCCAAGTGTGGTATTGATGGGCGACCATTCAGTTGGTGAGTTTTACTCTGTGGCGGTTACCAATAACTATCAACAGGCTGATACCGGGAGCAAAATGATACATTTGGGAAAGAACACCAAAAGTACCATTATCTCCAAAGGAATTTCGGCAGGTTACAGCAGTAACAGTTACCGAGGATTGGTAAAAATGACCAAAAAGGCAGAGAATTCGCGTAACTTTTCGCAGTGCGATTCCCTTCTGCTGGGCGACAAATGCGGAGCACACACTTTCCCTTATATTAAAACTGAAAATCGTTCATCCATTGTTGAGCACGAAGCCACTACTTCTAAGATATCTGATGATCAGCTATTTTACTGTAATCAAAGAGGCATCAGTACTGAAAGCGCCATTGGACTGATTGTGAACGGATATGCAAGGGAAGTTTTAAAACAATTGCCTATGGAATTTGCTGTTGAAGCACAGAAGTTGCTGTCAATCAGTCTTGAAGGCAGTGTTGGATAATCTATCTGTGAAGATAATAAAGTCAGGAAAATGGGCTGTAATCTAATGACAATTGTTAAATAGTGCAATTTCTCAGGATGATTCCGGTTTCTTACAAAACTCAAATAACAACACAACATTATGCTTAGCATCAAAAACTTACGGGTTTCAATCAATAACAAGGAAATTCTGAAAGGGGTTAATCTGGACGTTCACCCTGGTGAAGTTCATGCTATTATGGGCCCAAACGGTACTGGAAAGAGTACCCTGGCCTCGGTAATAGCCGGACGCGATATTTTTGAAGTTACAGATGGGGAAATAAATTTCAAAGGAAAGAATTTACTTGGCATGCCTGTTGAAGACAGGGCTAGTGAAGGTATTTTCCTTGGATTTCAGTATCCGGTTGAAATACCGGGTGTTAGTATTACCAATTTTATGCGCACAGCGGTAAACGAACAACGCAAATACCGTGGCCTTGATCCAATCCCGGCGAATGAGTTTCTGGCCAAGATGGAAGAGAAAAAGCGCATGCTTGAAATTCAGGCTAAACTGGCCAACCGATCAGTTAACGAAGGATTTTCAGGTGGTGAAAAAAAGAAGAACGAAATATTTCAGATGGCGATGCTGGAACCCACACTTGCTATTCTGGATGAAACAGATTCCGGCCTTGACATTGATGCCTTGAAAATTGTAGCCAACGGAGTGAATAAATTACGACGCCCCGACAACGCTTTCCTGGTGATAACGCACTATCAGCGATTACTTGATTACATCGTTCCTGACATCGTTCATGTGCTGTTTGACGGGCGAATTGTACGTTCAGGAGGAAAAGAACTTGCGCTTGAACTTGAAGAAAAAGGTTACGAATGGATTAAGGCAGAGTTGGCTTAAGTCTTGCCTAACACATTGTTTATTATGGATGGAGCAACAACAATAAATTATAATACCAGAGATGCCCTGATTAAGCTTTTTAATGAGCAAATCGGTCATATCGGCATGAACGATAGCGAACGAATTGCCGCTTTGCGAAAAGAGGCGATGGCTGTTTTCACTCAGCAGGGTTTTCCGCATACCAAACTGGAAAAATGGCGCAATACTGACCTCAGTAAAATGCTAAATCATCAATATAATTTCCCGTTGGAACCCTCGCATGATCATGTTGATTTTAACGAGGTGTTTAAGTGCGATGTGCCTGGTTTTGACACTTTTATGGTTGCCTTGTTTAACGGTTGGTTTATCGACCGTGGAAGTATTCTTCCGCAATCAGACAAGGGTGTGATTGTTTGTGGTCTTGCCGAGGCGTTTAAGAAATATCCCGAACTGATTGAAAAGCATTACGGTAAATATGGCCTTGTTGCTGAGAACAGTCTTACGGCATTGAACACTGCTTTGACCATGGATGGCGTTTTTATTTATGTGCCGGATAATGTGGAAGTTGACAAAACAATTCAGATTGTTGACCTGATAAGCGCTACCGATGGTGTTTTTGTTCAGGCCCGTAATCTGGTGGTTCTTGGGCGAAACAGCAGCCTGAGGCTTGTTCAGTGCGACGATTCTATTGACAATCACATTGGTTTTATTAATTCGGTCACCGAAGTGCTTGTTGGTTCTGGAGCTTCACTTGATCATTATAAACTGCAGAATAAGAATGACCACTCTGCAATGGTCAATAATATCTATTTCCAGCTTGAAGCTGATGCAAAGCTCTCTACCAATGCGATAAGTCTGAATGGAGGACTTATCCGCAATGAGGCCAATGTAAAACTCAACGGAAGCGGCAGTCGTGCTGATGTTTTGGGCGTTTACCTGATGGATCGTGAACAACATATAGATAATCAGGTATTTATTGATCATGCTCAGCCCGATTGTTCCAGCAATGAAATGTTTAAAGGCATTTTAGACGACCATGCAAGTGGCGTTTTCAATGGTCATATTCTTGTTCGGCAGGATGCACAACGAACCAATGCTTACCAGAACAATAAAAATATCCTGATTTCCGATAAAGCGGTGATTGATACCAAGCCCTTTCTTGAAATTTATGCCGATGATGTAAAATGCAGCCATGGAGCAACAGTAGGTCAGCTTGACAGTGAAGCCATGTTTTATTTGCGATCAAGAGGCATTGGTATGGAAAATGCACGCATGCTGCTGATGTATGCATTTGCTGCTGAAATTGTCAACAAAATCAGTATTCCTGAGCTCAGGTTGAGAATTGATGATCTTGTGAAAAAAAGGCTCAGAGGCGAACTTTCAAGTTGCGACCAGTGTGTGCTCCACTGCAACTCTAAAGAACAAAAAGTGGCATTTGAAATTGATATGAGCAAGATTTGATTTCTGACTTTTAACCCAGAAATAAGCTGATAAATTATCTAATAAAACCGTTGCAAATTCACGCTTTCTGTTACCAAACTGCCCGATGAATAAAAATTCAGACATTAGGAATTTAGCTTCAGATATTGAAAAAATAAGAGCCGACTTCCCTATTTTAAAGCGTCAGGTTCACCAAAAACCATTGGTTTATTTTGATAATGCCGCGACAACCCAAAAACCGCAGGTGGTTATTGATGCTTTGGTTGATTATTATACTCATCTGAATTCGAATGTGCACAGGGGTGTGCATTTTTTGAGCCAGCAGGCCACAATTGCATTTGAAGATGTAAGGGTGAAAATTCAAAAATACCTGAATGCAAGGTTTTCTCATGAAATAATTTACACACGTGGCTGTACCGAAGCTGTGAATCTGGTTGCGGCAACCTGGGGCCGGCAGAACATATTGCCGGGCGATGAAATATTGATTTCTGCGATGGAACATCATTCCAACATTGTTCCCTGGCAGATGCTTTGTGAAGAAAAAGGGGCACTTTTAAAAGTGATTCCACTGCTCGAAAACGGAGCGCTTGATATGAATGCTTTCGAAGTCCTGTTAACTGACAAAACTAAGCTTCTGGCTATTACTCATATTTCCAACACAATGGGAACAGTTAACCCTGTGAAAGAGATAAGCAGACTGGCGCATGAAAAAGGTGTAACGGTTTTGGTTGATGGCGCTCAGGCGCTTTCGCATCTTAAAATTGATGTACAGGATATAGATTGTGATTTTTACACTTTTTCAGCTCATAAAGTTTATGGGCCTATGGGTATTGGTGGCTTATATGGTCGTCAGGAACTGCTCAATACCATGCCTCCTTACCAGGGTGGTGGAGAAATGATTCGCAATGTTACGTTTGAAAAGACTACATATAATGATTTGCCTTTCAAGTTTGAGGCTGGTACTCCTAATGTAGGTGATGTGCTGGGGTTTGGCGCAGCATTGGATTATGTCAACAGCATTGGCATTGAGTCTATTGCAGCTTACGAAAACCTGCTGTTGCAATACGCTACCGAAAGGTTCAACAGCGACCCGCTTATCAGGATTATTGGTACAGCACCCGGGAAAGCCAGTCTTATTTCATTCCTTATTGATAAGATTCACCCTTATGATGCTGGGACCATCATTGACCATTTTGGCATTGCCGTCAGAACCGGTACACATTGCACGCAACCACTGATGGATAGTCTTGGAATACCAGGAACCATCAGAGCATCGTTTGCGTTTTACAATACCTTCGACGAAATTGATAAACTTGTGGAGGCTATTAAAAAAGTGGAAGAACTTTTTCTTTAATTTCGTAAATATTAAAAGACTGATTGATGAAAATTGAGGAAACAACAGGCGCAATAATCAATGAATTTGACATTTTTGACGACTGGATGGACAAATACAATTATCTGATTGAACTTGGCAAATCATTGCCAATGATTGATGAGCGTTATAAAATAGAGAGTAATCTGATTCAGGGATGTCAGTCACGCGTTTGGTTACACGCTGAATTTGACGGGAAACTGGTACATTTTACAGCCGACAGTGATGCGGTTATTACCAAAGGAATTGCCAATCTGCTTATCAGGGTTTTTTCTGACCATTCACCACAGGAAATCCTTGATTCATCTACCGATTTTATCAATGAAATCGGATTGACCGAGCACTTGTCTCCAACACGCTCAAATGGGTTGCTTTCGATGATTAAACAAATTAAAATGTATGCGCTGGCATTTAAAACCAAACAGGCAATGGACTAAATGCGAATACTGCAAAAGCATAGCCCTGGCTTTGAACTTATAGTCTCAAGGCTCTTTTGTTTCCGGATTATTACTTTACATAAATACTAAATTAATTCTGCCATGATGGATCATGAAAAAACCCTGGCACTGGGAGATCAGATAATTGAAAGACTAAAAAGGGTATTTGACCCTGAAATTCCGGTCAATATTTATGATCTCGGGCTTATTTATAATATAAGTATTGATAAAGATTCTGTAGCTCACATTACCATGACCCTTACCGCTCCCAACTGCCCAGTGGCAGAGTCATTGCCGGTTGAAGTCAGGGATTCTGTAAACCAAATACAAGGAATTAGCGATTGTGTTGTTGAAATTACTTTTGACCCTCCCTGGACTAAGGATATGATGTCGGAAGAAGCCATGCTTGACCTTGGGTTCTTATAAAAAGTAACGCAGATTCCGGCAATAATGGGCCGAATGTTCTTGCGTTTTCGTTTGTGGTTTTTTTTTGAGACTATATCTTTTCAGCGGATGAGCCCGGCTGCTTTATCCAATGTGTCAACTCTCAACCATCACTCCTGGCCATTTTATATTTGTATTATCTTTCCGGTGATTGCAGGGCTTCAGCAGATTCCTGTCAGTTTAACAATTACTTTAATTGCAATACGTATCTGCGTTTTGCAGCTTCTTGTTTTTTTTTCGGAAGGCAACAATATTTCAGGTTGACTTAACCCGGTACAAATGTATGCGGGTAAATAAACCTTTTGTTTTATAATTGCATAAAAAGTTCAATATATTTGCCCTTCGCCATTAACCATCCAGAGAAGTAAAATTATGCTGACCAGTGAAGATCTGTTTCTTTTACAAAAGTTGAAGGAAGGAGATATTCATGCACTTGAAGTGATATTTAACAAGCATTACAATAACCTCAGCAAATATCTTCAAATCTTATTTAAGAATGAATTACTGGTAGAGCACATAGCACAGGATATTTTTATTTATCTGTGGGAAAACCGCGAGCAACTTCAAATCAGGGATTCCCTGGAGTCATATATTTATACAGCGGGACGTTACAGAGCTCTTAACCAGCTTCGAAATGCCAAACTTCAGGAAGCTGTTCGTGAAAAACTATCCGTTTCTGCAGGTGATGATTTGTATCATGTTGATGCTGAACTCGAAAAGCAGGAATTAAAGCAATTAATTGATGAAGCTGTTTCAATGCTTCCGCCAAGATGCCAGCAAATTTTCAGATTAAGCAGAGAAGAGGAAATGTCGTACAGGGAAATTGCAGAATATCTTCATATCTCCTGCAATACGGTGGAAGGGCAGATGGCTATTGCCCTCAAAAAGTTGAGATCTGTTTTAAAGCCGTTTTATTTCAGGCTTTTTGTTTTAACCTGATTTTTTTTCCATTGTTCTTGGTGGTAATCTTCTTTTCAGGTGTCATTACCTGAAACAAGCAGATGATGGCACCTTATATCCCCTGGGATTTATTTACAAAAAAACTCCGGAACGGAATATCGGAAACGGAAGAGCTGGAGCTGAACTTCTGGCGGAGCAAGTCAGAATTCAATGATTTGCTTTACGAAGAGATAATGAATGATGCCAGATTTAAAGCTTTGATTATCAATGGCAAATGGGAAAACAGCAACAGGCAATGGCAATATATTTTAAGTAAAATTGAAAAACCGGTAAATCGCTCCTATACCATAAGCAAGAGTAAAATCCGGTATTTATCTGCAGCAGCAGCGGCTGTAATCATCCTGTTGTCCGTTGCACTCACCTATTTTTATTCAGGGTTTAATAAATTTAAGAACGAACAGCTTTCGGTGGGCTATACTTCGGTGTATTCCCCACGCGGGCAACGTACCAGTGTGATTTTACCCGACAGTACAAAGGTGTGGCTGAATTCTGAGTCGTCGCTCAGATACCCCACTGATTATAACAGACAGAAAAGAGAGGTGATAACCGAGGGTGAGGCTTTTTTTGAAGTAACAAAAAATCCCGACAAGCCTTTCTATGTTCTGGCTAATGAGATAAAAATAAAGGTATACGGAACGTCATTTAACGTAAAAGCTTTTCCGGAAGAGAAGACAATTGAAACTACTCTGATTGAAGGAAAACTAAGCATAACACCGGTAAAATCAAATAATGGCAAAGGGGAGGAGATATTTTTAAAACCTAACGAGAAATGCATCTTTGTCAGAGAATCAGGAAAAATAAATCGGGCGTCAGGAAAAGAGCTTTCGCAGGAGGCCGTTTCGAAAAACACCTCTTCACTGCCTGAAGTAACGATTAAAAAGAACATTAATACAGAAGAGGAGTCGCGCTGGAAAGATGGTAAATTACTGTTTGAAGATGAAACATTTGGCGAGCTGGCCATCAGACTTGAGCGCTGGTATGATGTAAAGGTTCATTTTGTTGACGAAAAAATCCGAAACTACAAATTTACCGGCTCATTTGATAAAGAAACCATTAATCAGGCAATGGAAGCTTTGAAATTATCATCTCAGAAATCGTATGAATATGAGATAGTATTCAGAGATATCTATCTGAAAACAAAATAACACACACTAACCATCAAACCCCAAAAACATATGCCTTCCGGATAAAAAAAACCAAAGACCGGACGAAACGCCCGGTCTTCAGAAGTTCTGGGGAAATAACATGCTTACTGCGAATAAGCATCATCCTCCGGACTTGCCTTGCTCGTAACAAGACAAATCGAACCTATTGTTTAATAGTAAACAAAGCAAATTTATGAAAATTAAGTTACATAAATGCTTCGCCTGGTTGCATATTGTCGGGCGTTCAAAAACACTGAGAATCATGAAAATAATACTTCTGTTGGTAATATTGGGAGTCTCTAATATTTATGCATCTGTATTCTCGCAATCCATTGATATCAATCTGACGCTAAAAAGTGTTCCTTTAAAGGAGGCTTTTACGCAAATTGAAAGCAAAACCGATTACAAGTTCCTTTACAGGTCAGATTTAATCGATATTGATAAACTGACCAATCTTGAGGTTAAAGGTAAAAGTACACTCGACAATTTGCTGGCGCTGTTATTGCGCAACACGGAAATTAGTTACAATGTGTTGAACGATAACCTGATTGTACTGGCACCTAAACAACAGCACATCGTTAGTGGGATAATTTCTGATGCAAAAACAGGATTAACCATTCCTGGTGTGAATGTTTTGATTGAGGGAACAAGTCAGGGCACTGTTTCGGACTTATCGGGGAAGTACTCTATTGAAGTTCCTGATGTAAACGCAACACTTGTTTTTTCATTTATTGGCTACGAAAGTCAGAAAGTTGCTTTGGCCGGACGTACATCAGTGAATGTTAAAATGGTTTCTTCGGTTGGAAATCTGAGTGAGGTTGTAGTTATCGGATATGGAACGCAACGTAAAAAGGATCTTACTGGTTCGGTTTCTGTAGTGGCAACCAAGGAGATTGGATCCTTACCTGTGCCCAGCATTAGTGATGCTTTACAGGGAAGAGCTGCTGGCGTTCAGGTAATTTCATCCGGTGCTCCCGGCAGTGATGCAACTTTTCGTATTCGCGGGGTAGGCACAATTAACAACAATGATCCTTTACTGGTTATTGATGGGGTTCCGGTTTCAAGCGGCCTCAATCAATTGAATATGAATGATATTGAATCTATTCAGGTGCTGAAAGATGCCTCTGCAACAGCAATTTATGGCTCAAGGGGTGCCAATGGGGTATTGATTGTAACTACAAAACGCGGTAAAGGAGATAAATCGCATCTTGACTTTAATTACTTTATGGGTCTTCAGCGGGCTGCCAATGTGGTTGATATGCTTAATGCCGAACAATTTGCCACGTTGCACAACGAAATTATGTCGAATGCCGGACTTCCTCAAAATCCTGCGTTTGCCAGTCCGGCTTCTTTAGGAAGCGGAACCGATTGGTTAGGCGAGCTGTTTGATGTTGCTCCTATCAGTAATTATTCTCTTTCTTATTCGGGAAACAGCGAGAAAACAAACTATTATGTTTCAGGCAATATTCTTGATCAGGATGGTATCGTGCTCAATACCGGCTACAAGAGGTATACAGTGCAGTTTAATGCCGATACCAAAGTCTTCGACAAACTAAAATTCGGGAACAGCCTGACCTTAAATCATGATGTAAAAACCAGCGGCGATTACAATATCCGTAATACCATGCTTGCTTTGCCAACACAAAGTATTTTTCAGGAAAATGGCATGTATTCAGGACCTGTAGCTCAGCCTATGTGGGACGGCGATTTGGTGAACCCGATCGGCCTTGCAAAAACAGTCGACAATTCAATCAAAGGATATAATCTCCTGGGCTCTGTGTATGGTGAGTATTCTGTTCTCGAAAATCTGAAGTTTAAATCATCACTTGGACTACAGGCCAATTTTTGGAACGCACGAACATGGGCTCCCAATTACAAATGGAACTCAAGTTCAAAAGACAACTCCTATTTATTCGAACAATATAATAAAAGCCTTACCTGGGTGTGGGACAATACGCTAACTTATGAGAAATCATACGGAAAACATAGTTTTCTGGTAATGGGTGGTACAAGTGCTCAGGAAAATAATTTTAATTTTCTCAATGGTTCAATTCAGGCTTTTGCCAGCAACCTTACCCAACAGATTAACAATGGAACACAGCAGCCAACAGTAGGAGGCAACACCAGCTCATGGTCATTGTTTTCCTATATGGGAAGAGCAAACTATACGTACAACAATAAATATTTGTTCACTGCAACTCTGCGTCGTGACGGATCGTCACGCTTTGGTGAAGGAAACAAATGGGGAACTTTTCCTTCAGGAAGTGTGGCATGGCGCATTTCGGAAGAGCCCTTTATGCAGTCGTTCAGTTTTATTGATGATATGAAACTGCGCGCA
Source organism: Lentimicrobiaceae bacterium (assembly GCA_020636745.1). Taxonomy (NCBI): domain Bacteria; kingdom Pseudomonadati; phylum Bacteroidota; class Bacteroidia; order Bacteroidales; family Lentimicrobiaceae; species Lentimicrobiaceae bacterium. The sequence goes on from JACJXH010000002.1 coordinate 331,354, forward strand.
GGTTACGGAATTACCGGTAACCAGGAAATTGGTAACTATACTTTTGCTTCGGCGCTGCAAACCATCATGTACAACTTCGATAACAGTATCGTTACTGCAGTTGTTCCCAATATGATGCCCAACCCTTACGTTCAGTGGGAAGAGCAAAAACAGTCAAATATTGGTCTCGATGCCTCTATGTTTAATTACCGTATTGAAGTAGCCCTTGATGGTTATATTAAAAACACAGAACAAATGCTGGTACCTATGTCTGTTCCGGTTTCAACCGGTTATTCTGATGTGTTTGTTCCTTACATCAATGCCGGAAAAATGGAAAATAAAGGGGTGGAAATCAGTATCAATTCCAGAAATCTGACTGGAGAATTTACATGGAACAGTTCATTTAACTTCTCCTATAACTACAATCGGGTTGTTAGTTTGAATGATACAGTTCCGATGACCAGCGGAAGTATCGGATTAAATTATAACCTGGCGCTGATTCAGGCCGGCCATCCAATCAATGCTTTTTACGGGTTTGAAACTGATGGTATATTCCAGACTCCCGAGGATGTAGAAAACCATGCTGTGCAGGTCAGTGGCAACGACCCTTATAACCGCACTTCAGCCGGAGATATCCGTTTTAAAGACCTCAATAATGATGGAATCATTAACGACAAAGACAGGACATTTCTGGGTAATCCCAATCCATCTTTCATTTTTGCCCTCAACAATTCATTTGCATGGAAAGGATTTGACCTGAGCATTTTCCTTCAGGGCGTTTCGGGCAACAAAATCCTGAATGCAAACCGTATCTGGAGTGAGGCTATGTCAATTGCACAGAATCAAACAACTGAGACCTTAGGACGCTGGACAGGCGAAGGAACAAGCAATGAAATGCCCCGCGCCGTATTCAACGACCCTAACAAGAACAACCGCCCGAGCGACCGGTATATTGAGGATGGTTCGTACCTGAGAATTAAAAATATAACCCTGGGTTATACTTTACCAAAGGCGTTGATTAACAAAGCACACCTCGAATCGGTGCGGGTATATGCTACTGCTTTAAACCTTCTCACAATCACAAAGTACACCGGATTTGATCCCGAAGTTGGAACCAGCGGAATAGACAATAACGTTTATCCGGTTACAGCTACTTACAGTTTTGGTGTTAACATTGGTTTCTAACCTTTTAATTGACAAATAGTATGAAAATCAAAATATATTTTTCAGTCTTACTCCTGAGTACACTTTTATCAGGATGTGGAAAGGATTTTCTCGAAAAATCTCCTGAGGATTCTATCAATACGGCCAATTTCTTCCAAACCGAGAGCGATGCGATAGCTGCCATCAATGGCGCTTATCAACCTCTTCAGTGGCCCAAACTCTACAATATGCGTATGTGGACTTCCGATATTATGGCTGGTAACAGCATAGTTGGCGCTGGTGGAGGCTCTGACGGGCAGGAAACACAGGATATGGCCAACTTTGTAACAGCAACCGATAATCAGGGAGTTTTGGATTTGTGGCGGGGACCCTGGCCAGGAATATTGCGTTGCAATATCATTTTCGATAAAGTGCCCGGTATGAATATCAGCGAGTCTGTTAAAAACAGAGTACTTGGTGAGGCTTATTTTCTGCGCGCACATTATTATTTTATTCTGGTACGATACTTTGGAGACGTACCGCTTGTTCTCAAACCTGTTGAACCTGGTGATGACCTGAGGCCTGTGCGCACATCTAAGGAAACTGTTTATAATCAAATTATCAGCGACCTGGAAAAAGCCATTGAACTGCTTCCTGCCCGTGAAGCCTACTCAGGATCCGATAAGGGCCGAGCTTCAAAGGGTGCTGCTACAGGCTTGCTGGCCAAAGTTTATCTTACTTTGGGTGACTGGCAAAAAACAGTTGACCTGTGCAATGGGGTAAAGGAGTTAGGCTACGCACTGAATGCAAATTATGCCGATAATTTTAACCCTTCCAATAAGAATACCGTTGAATCGTTGTTCGAAATCCAGTTTACCGGTAATGCAGGCTTCAATTTTTGGTCAAACGAAAATCAGGCTTCATGGCTCAGCACATTTACCGGCCCGCGTGGTTCTGATATGGTTGCTGGTGGATGGGGCTGGAATCAGCCTACCCAGGAATTTATGGATGCCTATGAACAGGGCGATTTGCGCAAAGACGTTACCGTTCTTTACGAGGGTTGTCCTCAGTTTGAAGGGCAGGATTATTCACAATCCTATTCTGTAACAGGTTATAATCTCCGAAAATTTCTGGTGCCAAAATCAGTTTCTGACTCTTATGATAACAGCCCTATGAACTTTCCGGTACTCAGGTACGCTGATGTTTTGCTCATGAAGGCTGAAGCCCTGAATGAACTTGGCAGAACTTCAGAGGCCGAAGTGCCGTTGAATGAAGTGCGCAACAGAGCCGGTTTAGACAATGTTACAGGCTTGTCAAAAGAACTTTTCCGTGAAAAGGTGCTTCACGAACGTCGGATGGAACTTGCTTTTGAAGGCCAGCGCTGGTTTGACCTTGTTCGGGTAAACAATGGCCAATATGGTATTTATTTTCTGCAGAGTATTGGAAAGTCTAACATGAGCTCCAAGTTTCTGTTGTTCCCGATTCCACAAAAGGAAAGGGATGCCAATCCCAATTTGTCTCAAAATGCAGGGTACTGATAGTTTTAAGTTTAACACGATAAAAATACCAAGATGAAAAAACAATATAAAAACGGCGTTGTCAGTGGACCGCAGGTCCTTCGGCATAAAGCTGTCCGTCTGATGTGGCTTTTTATGGCAATTGTTTCATTATTTGCAATCTCTTCCTGCCAGAAGGAAGAAGATGATGGCATTACTCTTGCCGGAGATTTAAAGCTTTCGGCTTCTGCCTCCTCAATATCACTTGATCAAAGAAACGATGCTAAAACAGCTTTAACTCTTAGCTGGACTACCGGAACCAATAACGGGACCGGTGCATCCATCTCCTACGTTTTGCAAATTGCAAAGCAAGGCAGCGCATTTGCTGAGCCTCTTTCAATAGATATGGGAAAGGCTGTTTATGAGAAATCATTTTCAGTTGCTGAATTCAATGCACTGTTACTTGGCCACTTTGGCTTGGAAGCCGGAGCTGAAACCGCTTTCGAGTCAAGGGTTGTGGCTACTGTTTATGACTCGCCCGTCAAAACAGCCACTTCTCCTGTTGTTGCCTTTAATGCAACTGCATATGAGCCGGTAAGCAGCACACTTTATCTTCTCGGAAGTGCTTCTTCGGCCGGATGGAATGCCGCAAATGCTATTGAACTTACACCTGACGAGGACAATCCAACTATTTTCTCGTTCAGAGGTGCATTAGGAACCGGTGAATTCAAATTTATTACAACATTGGGCAATTTATTACCTGCTTATGTGCGTGGTGCTGATGATAATCATATCGTTTACCGGACTACCGAAAGCCAGTCAGATGATAAATTTACTATCAGTGAGCCTGCTATTTATAAAATTGAAGTTAGTTTGCTCGACCTGACAATTAGTACATCCAAACTTGAGTTGCCAGCATATGAAAATATATACATGGTGGGCAGTGCAGCACCCAACGGTTGGGATATAACCAATGCAACCGAGCTTGTACAGGATGCTGATAACCCATTCATTTTTTCATACACAGGAGTGATGAACCCCGGTGAATTTAAGTTTCCGGTGAACCGAAACGGCGATTGGGGACAGGATATGTATATGATGCTTTCCGATTCAACAATGTACCTGCATCATGGAGGTGATCCTGACGATAGCAAATGGTCCATCGAAAAGAAAGGGCATTACATCATTACACTTAATCTGTCTGACAATACCATTTCCATAAAACGGACTAAGCTTTTCATGGTTGGAAGCGCCACTCCGATAGGATGGAATATTGGCGAAGCCATTGAACTGTCAGAAGATGATACTGATGGATGTGTCTTCACCTATAACGGACCGATGGTTGCAGGTGAGTTTAAATTCCCTGTAAACCGAAACAGCGACTGGGGGCAGGATATGTATATGCGCATCAGCGATACTGAAATGTACCTGCATCATGGTGGTGATCCGGACGATAATAAATGGAATATTACTGCGGATGGGAATTATGTGATTACTGCCAATGTGGAAACATTGTCAATTAGCATTCAAAAGCAGTAGTTGGTGGTTGGTTGGTGTGTGATAAGGGTTGCCTTCATTGGCAACCCTTTAACTTCTGATATATTGAAAATCAATGATATAACGTCATTTTATGAACAAACCTATTCTTCTTTCCTGTGTGTTTTTTCTGGTTTTTGCTTTCTTTTCGTGCAAAAAAGAGGAAAATAAGCCAGATTCACCGGTAAGCCCGTCATTTACAAGTGTTTCTATTTCTACCGATAAGGCCTGCTATCATCCGGGCGAAGAGGTGATTTTTGAAACAGACAAGGAGTTGTCATCTTCGGTCAGAATACGCTACAGACACCTCAACACTTTGATTGAGGAGACTGATTATACCGGGAAAATATGGAAATGGACACCTCCTTCATCGGATTATACGGGTTACATGGTTGATGTTTATGAAAGCAGTGATGGAGTGGAAAAAATTCTTGGGAGCATAGCGGTTGATGTTTCATCTGACTGGTGTCGCTTCCCCAGGTACGGGTTTTTGTCTGAATATCAGCAAATGAGTTCTTCTGCAATCGACTTTGTGGTAAAAGGTTTGTCACGTTATCATATCAATGGCTTGCAGTTTTACGACTGGCATTATGACCATCACAGGCCGCTTGCAGGTACCGTAAGCAACCCTGCTGCCGTTTGGAAGGATATTGCCAACCGTGACAATTATTTGAATACAGTAAAAGGATACATTGACGCTGCCCATCATTATAATATGAAAGCCATGTTCTATAACCTGGCGTATGGTGCTCTTAACAATGCTGCCGCTGATGGAGTGATGGACCAATGGTATTTGTACACCGATGCAGCTCATGTCAATAAGGACTATCACGCTTTGCCTTCGCCCATGTTTAAAAGCGATATTTTTCTGACAGACCCTTCAAACCCGCAGTGGCAGCAATATCTGGCTCAACGCAACACTGATGTTTATGAGGTTTTTGATTTCGATGGATTTCATATTGACCAATTGGGTAATCGTAACCGGACACTTTATAACTATAGCGGTACTCCTGTTGATTTGCCCTCGGCTTTTCATAGTTTTATTCAGGAAATGAAATCTGATACGCCTGATAAGTATTTGGTGATGAATGCAGTAAATCAATACGGGCAAGCAGAAATTGCTTCAGCTCCGGTTGACTTTCTTTATTCTGAAGTCTGGAGTCCGAATGACGAATTTGATGACCTTGGTCGTATCATTTCTGAAAATAATGCTTCCTGCAATCCGCGGAAAAATACTGTTCTGGCGGCCTATATGAATTATGACCTAGCCGGTAATGCTGGTTATTTTAATACACCCGGTGTATTACTTGCAAATGCTGTTATTTTTGCTTTGGGGGGTGCGCATCTCGAATTAGGTGAACATATGCTCGCCAGAGAGTATTTCCCAAACAATAACCTCCAGATTTCAGGCCAGTTGCGCGATGCTTTGATTTGTTACTATGATTTTCTGGTTGCATATCAGAATTTATTGCGGGATGGTGCTGTTTTGAATAAACCGGAAGTAAGCAGTTACAACAGTCAGCCTGAAATGGGCTCATGGCCCCCCGAAACCGGGAAAGTTGCAATTACAGGCAGTTTGTCTGACAACCGGCAGGTGTTGAATTTTATCAATTTTACCAGTGCCACGCATTTGCAATGGCGTGATTCAAATGGCACACAACCAGAGCCGGTTACTTTGAAGAATTTAAGCATTTCATTCAAGGCCGGCAGGCCTGTAAGGCAAATCTGGATGGCCTCGCCCGACAAAAATTACGGTGTGCCGGAGAATATTGATTTTGCTGTTAATGCTGAGGTTGTGGAGTTTACATTGCCTGAGCTCAAATACTGGGATATGCTCGTTGTAGAGTATGAATAGCGATTGCCTGACATTTCAGGGTGACGATGTGTGCCGTATGATTAATTCCTCAAACGAAACTTAAAAATGAGACGTTTTATAAACTTACTGCTTTTGCAGTTATATATGGTTGCCGGAATTATGGCGCAATCACATGTCAATGACATTGATACCCCCGGAAATTGCCTGAAATACAGTGTTCATGGTAATCAGGTCGAATTTCACTGTGAGAACGATATTCTTGTCAGTTTGAAAATTTGCAATCAGTCTGTTATCAGGCTTTGGTATGATAAAGGGACTTTCTCAAGAAATAATCAGTCTTTTGCAGTTGAAACTGACGACCTGACTGATGTTGATACAGTGGTGGTTTCGGAGCTGCCGCAGAGCTATGAAATTTTTACCAGTGATTTGATCATCAGAGTTAATAAAAACCCTTTCCGTATCAGGTTTTACGATAAGTATCAGAAGCTGCTGTTAGATGATTTCAGCGACAGGGGATATGTAAAGGATTCAACAGGTCAGTGGGCCTTTAAAACCTTGCGAAACGATGAGCATTTCTTTGGCTTAGGCGAAAAATCAGGTAGTCTTGACCGAAGAGGAAAAGTTTTCCGCATGTGGAACAGCGACAAGCCTTGCTATGGCGTGAATGAAGACCCTTTGTATAAGAGCATTCCTTTTTTTATGAGTAATTATGGCTATGGAGTTTTCTTCGATAATACCTGCAAGTCGGAGTTCGATTTTGGAGCTCAATCCGATAAATATTTCTCATTTGGATCACCCGGTGGTGAAATGATATGGTACTTTATTTTTGGGCCGACCTATAAACAAATAATCAAGCAATATACCATGTTGACTGGAAAACCGATTTTGCCACCTGAATGGGCTCTGGGTTTTTCACAGTGCAGAGGATTGCTGACCAACGAAGAGTTAACACGCGATATTGCTGTTGGATTTCGCGAACGTCAGATTCCCTGCGATATCATCTATCAGGATATCGGATGGACTCAGCATCTGCAGGATTTTAACTGGCGAAAGGAGAATTATAAAGATCCCCAAAAAATGCTGAACGATTTGAGCGAACAAGGCTTTAAAGTCATCGTATCGCAGGATCCGGTGATTTCGCAAAATAACCTTCGCCAATGGAGTGAAGCTGATTCGCTTGGATTCTTCACAAAGGATATCCGTACAGGTAAATCATACGATATGCCCTGGCCCTGGGGCGGAAACTGCGGTGTGGTAGATTTTACAAATCCTGATGTAGCAAATTGGTGGGGTAGTTACCAACAAAGGGCTATTGATGATGGCGTGCGGGGTTTCTGGACAGACATGGGTGAACCTGCCTGGAGTAACGAAGAAAGTTCCGACCGCCTTTTTATGAAACATCATCTGGGAATGCATGCTGAAATTCATAATGTTTTTGGTCTAACCTGGGATAAGGTAGTCACAGAGCAGTTTGAGCAGCACAATCCCAATAAGCGGGTTTTTCAGATGACTCGTGCTGCTTTTGCAGGCATGCAACGCTATACGTTTGGCTGGTCGGGCGATTCGGGCGATGGAAATGATGTTCTCAACGGATGGGAAAAACTGGCCGGTCAGATTCCACTGGCGCTTTCAGCCGGTATGGGTCTTATTCCATTCTGGACAACTGATATTTCGGGTTATTGCGGTGACATAAAAGACCACGAAGCAATGGCTGAATTGTATATCCGCTGGATGCAGTTTGGTGTTTTTAACCCCCTGAGCAGGGCGCATCATGAAGGTAATAATGCTGCTGAGCCCTGGGTTTTTGGTCCGGATGCCGAACGAATATGCAGAGATGCCATAAATCTGAAATACAGGCTGCACCCTTACATTTATACCTATGCCAGAAATGCCTGGGATACCGGGTTGCCGCTGATGCGGGCTCTTTTACTTGAATATCCTGCTGATGCTGAAGTGCTTAAAGCCGATGGCGAGTTTCTTTTCGGAAAAGAGCTGCTGGTTGCACCGGTAGTGGAAAAAGAATCTTCGAGTAAACAAATTTATCTTCCACAAGGGGAGTGGATTGACTACAATAATGGAAAAACGGTTTATCAGGGCCGGCAATGGATTGCCTATGATACCCCGCTGAATGTAATACCGATTTTTGTACGAAAAGGTTCTGTTTTGCCTACCATGCCTTTGATGCAATATATTGGTGAAAAGAAAAATTACCCTGTGATTTTTGATGTTTTTCCCGCGTCCGCAGGACGTTCTGCTACGTTTGAACTTTATGAAGATGACGGTGAATCAAATGATTACAAGAGAGATATTTGCAGAATAACCAATGTCAAATGTGCTTCAGGCACTCTGTTATTTAACATAAGCATTGAACATGTTGACCAAAATGGGTTTAATCAGATTCAGGTCAGAAATAACGGCCTCAGGGTTCATCTTGAGGTTTGTCCGGCATCTGTCATGCTGAATGGTGAAAAAATAAAAAAAATAAATCCCCGGCAAGTGGAAGAAAATTGGTTTGAAATTTCATCCAAAGCCTGTTGGTATTGGGATGAATTAAACGGGACATGTGTTGTAAAATTTACTGAAAACAAGCTGAAAGATGAAATTACAATCAATAAGTAATATGATAAAGAAGGGTTTATTCGTTTTATGCTGCCTTTTGTCAATTAACGTATTTGCACAAAAACCTGAAATATACCAGGCACCCGGCTTTGCAATTTTTAACAACAGGGTTGAACAAGCCTCTTTCAAGGCCGTGGCATTGTCAGATACTTTTATGGTTTCAGATTATATAAGTCCGGCAAACAGAGGGTATAGTGCTGATGTTCAATTTAAGTTCAGTCTCAATAGCCGCGATAACGAGATGATTTCCGGCTCAGACCACCTGGTAACACTCCAGCCGGTTGATGGTTGCTGCACTACCGGGCCTCTGGTATTTGGTCAAAGGTTTGTTGATACTATTTATCCATCCGTTTCATTGCCTGAGAATACAAAATGGACCATAAAACTGGACATGCGGCGGGTGTTGGGGGACTTCGAAAAAGAGGGCTTTTATACTCTGTTCAACGGTCAGCGGTTTTATAAGGATGATTTTAAAGGGGTTTACATTGCGGGAGGTTCGGCTCCGCTTTCGTGGGATTTTGAAAATCTTTACACTGTTCCGGCTTACGAACTCAAAGACCCCGACGGAGATGGAATATTTGAAACTACCCTGCTTTTAAATCCTCACCTTGACGAAGCTGAGCTGAAAGAATGGAGACTAACTTCTGATGTCAGTGAGTTCCCTCGGTATAAATCAACCCAGGTGCTGGCAGATGCTTTGTATAATCTGTCACTTGAAGAGATGTTGAAGGATATTCGTACCGATGGTGCATTTATGGCCGGCAAAGAGTGGGACGGGGTGTGGACCCGCGATATTAGTTATTCAATACAACTGTCACTGGCCTTGCTTAAACCCGAAACAGCAAGGATAAGCCTGATGCGCAAAGTGAAAAATAAGCGCATTATTCAGGATACCGGATCAGGTGGCTCGTGGCCGGTTTCAACTGACCGTATGGTTTGGGCTGTGGCTGCCTGGGAAATATATAAGGTTACCGGCGACAGAAACTGGCTTGAAGAGAGTTTTGAAATCATTCAAAATTCATGGGAGGACGATCGGATAACTGCTTTTGATAAGGCGTCTGGTCTTTATTTTGGCGAGTCATCTTTTCTCGACTGGCGAGAGCAAACCTATCCTAAATGGATGGAACCTGTTCATATTTTTCAATCATTTAACCTCGGTACCAATGTCATTCATTATCAAACATGCTCAATTCTGGCTGAAATGGCCGATATTCTGGGAAAACCGGATTTGAAATATAAAGAAGCTGCCATTCAATTATCTGAAGCGATAAATAAAAATCTGTGGATGGCTGATAAAGGATATTATGCCCAATACATTTACGGAGGATTTTATAAAATGCAATCTCCCCGGAGCGAATCGCTTGGTGAGGCTCTTTGCATTTTATCCGGTATTGCCGAACCTGACAAAGCAATAGCAATGACTTCATCTGTACCTGTTACAAATTTTGGCATTCCATGTATTTATCCTCAAATTCCAATGATTAAGCCTTATCATAACGATGCAGTCTGGCCCTTTGTACAGGCATACTGGGCGCTTGCTTCAGCCAAAGCCGGAAACGAAGAGTCGTTGCTCCATAGTATTGCTGCAATTTATCGTCAGGCAGGTTTGTTTCTTACCAACAAAGAGAACTTTGTAGCAACCAATGGCGATTATAAGGGTACAGCCATCAATTCCGATCGCCAGTTATGGAGCGTAGCTGCCAATCTGGCTCTGGTTTATAAAGTATATTTTGGCATGGATTTTCAGCCGGATGGTCTTTATTTCAACCCGTTTATCCCCGAAAATCTGGCAGGTAAAAAAGAACTTAGCGGATTTTGCTATCGCAATGCTGTTCTGGATATTGTGATATCCGGCCACGGCCGTAAGGTTAAATCCTTTTGTCTGGATGGGGTGAAATCAGACAAGGCTTTTGTTCGTGCATCATTGTCAGGAAAACATATGATAGAAATTGTGCTCGGGCAAGCCGAAGTAATTACTCATCAGGTGAATCAGCTGGCTGTGAATTATTCATTGCCAGCTCCGGTATTCAAAGTGGAGGGAGATACCCTCGAAATTGAAGCTGTTGAAGGTGCCCAAAGCTATATTGTTTACAGAAATGGTAACACCTGGCTAAAAAATGCTGAAAAAAGGGTGATTCTTCCCCCAGGCGATTTTTACACTGAATACACTGTGGCTTGTATGGATTCAATCGGCAATTTATCCTTCGCTGCTAAACCGGTTTCAAGGGTTGCGGGCAGTCGTAAAATTTTAATTGAAGCTGAAAACTTTGCGATGTCATCTGAACTTCCGTACAAGGGCTTTTCGGGCAATGGATTTGTTGAACTTTCAAATCGCATCAATCAATTGTTTGACTTTGATGCTGAAATACCTGAGGCTGGCGAATATCTTATTTATTGCAGGTATTCAAATGGTTCAGGCCCGGTTAACACTGATAATAAATGTGCCATACGGACTTTGGCCATTGATGGTGAAAATGCCGGAACATTAGTTATGCCTCAGCGGGGCAAGGATGAATGGTCAAACTGGGGAGATAGCAATTTTATCAAACTTCAACTGTCAGGTGGTAAACACCGGTTTTCAATAGAACTTCTGATGCCCCAAAACCAGAATATGAATGGTGAAATAAATACGGCCATGTTGGATGCTGTTTCAATAATTCGGGTAAAATAGCCGTGGCTGACCGTTTCAGGATGAAATATGAGTTATGTTGTCAGGTTTCGCATAAAAAAATGCCGGTCGCTTTGAGTAAGCGACCGGCATTTTTTCTGATTTAATAAAATTAAAACAGTTTGAACAGGTGTACTTCAAAAAATCAAGTCAGGACAGTATGTGAAAATCCTCTGCCGTTGTTTTTAAAAGATTTGCGCTTTGTTTATTTGATCAATTTGAAACCTTCGGGGGCTTTGTCAGATTTTTTGCCATGATAAGCATAGATATATAAGGTTGCAATATGATCGCTTTCTGAGTTAAAAATATGGTACATGTCAACAGGATGCGGCAGATTAGGCGCAATAACAGAGCCTTTTCTGCTGTAACTGATTAATTCGCCGGTTATCAGGCGAAGTTTACTAAAATAATCATCTATCATATCAATACCATTAACCGGAATTGGGTTGGTTTCGGTAAAGCCAAACTTCCCTTCGGGATTTTCAACTTCATCATCAGCTGAAGCATTTTGGCCCATACCCATGCTGGCCTGAATCTGCTTTGCCAGAAAATCAGTTTCTTCTGAAACTTCTTCGAGATTAAACAGAATAATATTCAGAATCCGGGAGGCTTCATCTGATGTAACCTGTCCGTTAAAATGGATTCCGATTCTCGATTCGAGCATTTCGCGGTTGCGGTTGGGGAGAATTTTATATTCAGCGTGGATGATGTTGTACACTTTTCGGCAATAATCAACGTTAAACCTATCCTTCACCATCTGGCAGATTTTTTCAACCTTTTCCTTGTCTGCCTGAGTAACCTGAGGCATCAGTTTTTCAAGGTTGGAGAAAGTATGTTCAAGTAGTGTAAAATCGTTGTCGTTTATGTTTTCCATGACTGTTTCTGTTTAATTTTGACTAATCATTTCATTTCTCATGTTCACCAGCCATTCAGTCATCTGGTGGTTGGTTCCGTTAAGTTTTTCAGAAAGAGGGATGCTTTCCACAATTAATTGCAGGGCATCTTCAAACTGCTCGGTATCCAGAAACCAGGCTATTACCGCAGTGTTTAGATCCAGTGTATTTGAATTGGGGAAATCTTCATCCCTTTGGTTGACTTTTTTTGCCATTCTCAGGTAGTCAAATGCTTTCTTATGATCTTTCAGGTTCATCAGAATTTCTCCTCCGCTTTTGTAAAAGAAGAATGTGCGGGGGTCAAGTTCGCTGTTCCACATGGTCAGGTGAGATAGTCCGTCGTGCACCGTTTTCAGCGCATTTTCATAGTCTTCGGTTTGTTCCAGAATGGTGGCTTTGTAGTTGAATGCTCTTGTAAAAGGCTCTGCATAGTCGGCGTTCATCCTGTTTGACAACATTATAGCTTTATCCAAAAGGCTCAGGGCTGCGGTGTAGTTTTCCTGTTTATAGTACGCTACAGCTTCCTCTATCAGCTTGTTGGTTTCACCATGCAATTCTATAAACTTTTGTTCTTCTGCATTGTATTTGTCAATCCGTTCTCTTAATGCATTGAAGTAGCCAAGCATTTCGCGATACATTTTGGTAATGTATTCTTTGGGAAAATTCATTAGTTTTTCATGAAAATCGGCCATTTCAGCTAGTATTCCGAAGGATTCTGACCGCATTCCATATTTGTAGAGGTTAAAAGCTTCAAGAATTTTAAACTCTAAAATGGCAGGATGACTGGCATCGTTAAGGGTTGTTGCAATTCCTGAAAGTTCACGGCAGTAAAAGGCTGCTTTTTCAAATTCCATCAAGCGGTGATAAATTCCGGCCAGGTTATCCAAAACTTCAAATATTGCCGGATGATTTCCATCCAGATGTTTATGAATGAGCTGATAGACTTCCAGGTAGTTTTCTTCGGCAGCGTCGGTATCGTTTTTTTCTTTGCTGTTTGCAGCAAGATTCATCTTCCAGTCAATCAGGGTGTATATGTCCTCTTTGTCAAATTTGTTGGCTTCCATTCTGAGTGAAGCCAGTTTAAAGGCGCTGTATCTGACCCATGGATGTCCATTTCCGTAAAATGATTGCTGGATACGGTTCAGGAATTCATACATCTCAATGGCTTCAGCAGTTTTTCCTTCACTGGCAAGCAATCCGGCCAATCCGGCTGCACTGTTGATTGTTTGCTCATGCACCTCTCCGTACTGGTTAATGTTGCGTTGCAGCACTTCGCGGTAAAGTCGTTCAGCTTCTTCTGCTTCGCCACCTTTCTGATAAATATCTGCAATATTTGAGAGGGTTATCAGGGTGTCGTTGTGCGATTCACCTAACAGCTGTTTTTGTCCTTCAAATGTTAGGCTCAATACTTCAAGTGCATCGTTCAGCCGGCCCATAAGTGAGAGGCACACGCCTTTGCTGTTCATTGTTTTTAAGGTAAGCCGGTGCATATCTCCATATAGCCTATGCCTGATTTTTAAAACAGATTCAAAAACTTCAAGGGCTTCATCCAACCGTTGATGATTCATCAGTAAAATACCTGTGTTGGAGCGTATTTGCTGATAAAGTGAATGTTCAGGGCCTAAAAGTTCATTGATGATTTCTCCGGCAATCGTATAGTTTTGCTCTGCAAGTTCAACTTGCTTGCCAATGTCATAAAGCCGTCCGAGATTATTGTACTGAATGGCTACCCGCAGACTTTTATGTCCAAACCTGTCGGTCAGAAATTCAATGGTATCTTTCAGCAGGATTTCAGCTATCTGATGATTACCGCTGTGCCTGTACTGTTGCGAAAGCAAGTCAAGAATATCTGCGATATTTTCATCGTACTGGTAGGGGAGGAGGTGTTCCAAGATATATGCTGATGCTTCAAAACTGCCCAACTGACTGTAGATGATGGCCAATTCCTTGAGGGCTTCAAACAAATAAGCACTTTTAATGCGCGTTTCGTTAAAAAGTTCAAGTACACGTTGAAGCAGCGGTATCGCTTCTGAGGGTGTGTCATGTGCCGCAATCAGGTGTCCGGCAATGAAACAGGCCTCTGTTTTTTGCTCAGCCGATGCCGGGCTGTTGATGTATGCTTCAACTGATTCGTTGAAAATTTCAGATAATTTATAATGAGGTTTTAGTATGCTCAGATATCCGGGCAATTCTTCATTTTGTTTCCTGAAAAGCTCAAGCAGTGAGGGCAAGTGGCCAATAACTTTTCTTAACATGGCTGTATCACCCGATTTAACTGCCAGTGCGGGCAACTCTTCCATGATTCGCGGTAGTTCTTCGTCATTGTTACTGACGGTGAGCCGGTTAAATTTGTCGAAAAAATAAGAGACTACCGGTTGCAAATAAAAGTTAAGCTCAGTTTTGCCGGGAAAGTAGCGGGATTCAATGGCTTCTTTCAGTTGAGGATTGACAAAACTCAATTTGCCGTTTTTATTAATCAGATGAAAATCAAGCACGTTGTAAATTTGCGACCATCTGAGTTTTGAAATTCTTAATATGGAAATAAGTTCTGATTCAGTTAATCCATTTTTGGCCAAAGCGATGGATGTGAGTATGTGTTTCAGTTTATATTCCTCTGAATGGTAATCATTTTCAAGCCTCTGCAGATAAGTGGAAAAGAAATCGCTCGTGGTTTCATTGCTGATATATGTTGAAATATGAGCTTCCAACTCTTCGTGAATGCCGAAAATGCGGAGTTCATGCAATAAGGTGAATAAAATCAGTGGTTTGCCTGCTAAAGCGAAGCCGGTGATTTTTTGAAGCAGCTTTTCGGGAAGTTGTTTTGAATAATGGCTCAGATAGTTGATGACCATGGTTCGGATGGCTTGCGATGAAGCTGGCTTCAACATAACTATCGGATAGCCTTTTCTGGTCAGTATCTCTCTGTGTGATTCAGATGAAGTTGTAATCATAAGCCTGACATTTGACGGAATGCTGTCAGGTATCCATTGTAAACGTTGGTTGTTGTTATCAGAAATGAGCTGGTCAACCCCGTCAATGGCAATAAGAACCGTTTTTTCTTTGGGTACAGCATTGAAAAAAGCACTGATTAAATCGCGCGGGCTTTCAACCTTTGCCGGAATCTGATACGGAATTTCAAACCGGCTTTTTAATTCCTGAGCTATAAACGCAGCCATTTTTTCAGGATTTGTGCTTGGTATGCTTACCCCGCAGGCATAAAAAACAGTATCAGTATTATCTATTGATCCGGCTGCAAAATTTGACAGCAACGCCGATTTACCTAAGCCTTTGGCCGCAAATATGGCAACACCGGTTTTTTCAGAAAGCAGTGTTTGTAATTCCTCAATTTTATGGTCGTAGTCTACAAAAAAACCGGTATGACTCGCCATAAATCCAAGATGATTCAGTTTTTCCCTTTCGTGCTCATCAGGGATTTCTTCTTCCGGAAAATCGATGGAAATCTGATGCCATAAATCCTCAAGAATATAATTTCCAAGAGTTTCAATGTCAGCATAGTTTCTGAACGGATATGTTCCGTCCTGTTTTATTTTTTCTTTCAGTGCGCTGAGCTTTCTTGCAGAAGTTTCATCCTGTTGAATGTCATCAGCCCCTTCTTTGAAATAAAAGAATGCATTCCCATCCATATGGCGGTTGCGTAAAACACCATACTGTATCTCCATTTCGGTAATGCTAAGTCCCTGTTCTATGTCTTCTTTGGCCCATGGGTATTGCTCCAGAACCAGCTTTTGTTTTTGATATTCTTCCACAGAAGGGACCCAACCATATCGGTTCCCCAAAATCCCGATAAAATAAGGACGGCTTTTGTCAATTTCATTCAGGCAGATTTCAATGACGCGCCCTTCTTTCGACACCTCTTCGGGAATTCCCCACCTTAAATCTACTTCCGTAAGTTCAACAAACCTGGCTTTGCATCTGCGCCTGAGCTCCGGAAAAATAATTTTCATCAAATGCTCCCTTTCATCCATCATATCGCTGAATGTGGATGAAATGAAAATGCGGACATTGCGTTGCTTGTAATTCGTCATGGCTGATTAATATGTTTAATTCCTGTGTTTTGTTGTTGAAAAGAAATGTCAGAACGAAGTGTTCAAAAATTCTGATGTTGACCTTGCAGGGTGTGTTTATTCCGTTTATTTAACACACCTGGTTCAAGCATCAGTAGTTACAAACCGACGGAGCCAACTATTATGGAGTAGTCTTTTTAACAATTTTATATCCTGTCTGATGTAACAGGTGCGGCATGTTGAGGATGGCATTCCTGTCATACTGTTTTATAGGTTCTGATAAGTCTTCGTAAGGAACCAGATCGGTGTGTATTTTATGTGCATCGTCGCGTTTTTCACCCAATTTCCAACCGTTACAGTATAAATAAGCACACCATCTGTTATGTTCGGCTTTGCTTAATGCTTCGAGCCTTTCATCATGTTGAAGTTCATATGCATTTCCGGCATTATCAAGAGGCACAGCAATACATCCCAGCGAACGTAGCTTAATCCACATATGGTCGGCTTGCTGCCGGTTACGGTTGCGTATTTCATCCGGTAAAATATCCCACGGACGGTGCGTGGGAATATCGGGGTTGATTTGTTGCAAATTCAGCAGATAGTCTCCATGAATGGTTTGTGCAAGTTTATCAATCGATTCATCTATCAGATTTGAGAAAACGCTTGCCTCGTCAGCAAGATTGATAAAACATGTGTTTTCATCCCTTATAAGAGAAGCTGCTGTTTGGTCGGTATCTGAAATGAATATCCTGGGAATTTTCTGAATTGCACGGTTTCTGCGTAATACTGAAAAAGCAAATAAAATCTTGCTGTCTTTTTCTTCTGTAATGTAAACGGCCGCAGCATTTCCTGAAAACTCATTTATTTCGTTTGCTTTCAGTGTATCAATATCAAGCGTGAATGTAAGTTGGTATTTTACTGCAAAATCATCAAACCCGTCCTGATTATCAGCAAACAGATATACTTTCAGTTTTTGGTGATTGATGTAATGGCTGTTCAGTGCCAGATTCATCAATAGCCTTTCGGTTATTTTATTATAGCCAATGATACAAATGCTTTTTTGGGCTTCTGCCACAGATATAACCGGGCTGTAAATATCCGGCGCATGTAAATGCATAATTCTGCGGATGGCAGTGTCCTTGTAATTTAAATAGCGGAATTTTAAGTATTTGTGATTTGATAATTCACTTTTAACCTGTTCGGTAATGCCAAGTTCGTAGCCATATTCGGCCCATTCCGGATTGTTAAAAACCAGAATGACGTCAATGGGTTTTACCAGTTCTTCTGCTTCAATGTTAAGGGCCAGTTCGCGGGCAACCATAAGAGACCGGGTATCACTTTCACATGAAACAATAAAGTAACGTGAAGCATAAAACCCTATTTTTTTCAATGCCTGACGATTCAGCTGCTCTACATTCATATGGAGCATTCTGTATGAATCATCATCATCTTCATTTTCATCAGATAATCCGGCATTAACCAGTACATACCTTTTAGCGGAAACCTGAGGGTCTTTGGCCAATCTCAGGTTGTTGACCGAATCACCATATATTATAATGTGTTCTTTATAGGATTTTATTCGGTTTAATCTGATTTTATCGGAAAAAAGGTTCAGCATTCCCTGAATCACGGCTGTAGCCAGCGAAGCCGGAGCCAAAAACCGGGCAATGTTAAGCGGAAGATTGATAGGCTTAAAATCAAGGTTCGATTCCAGCAAAAAAAGCTGAATAACAGCATATGCCAAATCGGAAAAGTCAAAGGCAATTCCATTGATGGTATAATACAACACATAACCAGTGGTAGCCAGTATGGCTGATATGGCCATCAGATACCATGAAATGTGTTTTCTGAAATGAGAAAAAGTCATAAAGGGGAATTTTGATTATTTAAAGACTGTAATGCATACAACCAATGGAATATAAAATTCAGCCATAACGTTAAAATGGTTGCATAATGTGTATATTATTTGTTGATGGTCATTCTATCATTATAAATGATATACAGGCATATAACCTGTACATGAATGACAATGAAACAGGGCTGTTTATGCATTTCATTATTAAGCAAGGCTTATTTTGATGGCAGTAATGATACATCAGTTTCAAGTTTACCAAATTTATAAGAATATTTTTAAAGATGATTCAAAATTATATTTTTATTTACACAAAATCTGGTATGTGATTCAGGCGGTTCATTAAATGCCTTTAAATCAGTTGAATCTAATCATTTTAATTGACTTCTGAGTAACTGTATTGATTATGTACATCCCTTAATTAAAATTATTGGCATTGAATTAAGTTTATCACGAATAATTAAATGTTGCTATGAAGTAATCCAACAGCGTTTGTTTCAGGTCATTAAAATAATTACCTCGCTTAAATAAGCTACACATGTATTGTTTTGCCTAAATTTGTTGAATGAATGATATTATTTTGTACTTTCGCCTGTCAGTTGTGTTAAAAAGTTTTTTTAACACTTTTTTACTGTAATTTATAATACCACTCTTGTTCTGAAAGAAATAAAATCTGAAAGTTAAATTTGAGATTTGATCAATTCAGAATAGGGGTAATGGCTTGTATGATTGTCTTTAGAGTATGTTTTTGAATTTTTTTACTATTAAAAAACACTTTTATGACGGCACTCCTTCCTTCAAAAACATTGTTAAATAGCGGCGACAAGGCCATTATTAAAACGTTGATGTTTATCCGAACGTTTATTTTATAAAAAAATAACCATTATTTCAGTTTCTACTGTTCCCTGTTTATTACTTACTACTCCCTACTACAGTTCCTCTTCCGATTGAGATTGATGCTCCCGAACAGCTAAAATACTATTTTTTAACTGTCTAAAGAAAAGAAAGGAGGTCATTGGCAAACCACGAAAGCACAGTTTAGTACTGCTTTAGCAGTGTGATGTTCCGTTTAGTAAATGAAAATTTTCTTTACAAGCGGACTAGTCCCTTAATACAAACTAAATCAATTAATTATGTTTAAGAAACCTACTTATTTACGATGGCTTGCCAGCTTATTGTTGGTAGCTCTTTGGGGTTCTGGTTATACTCAAGCACAGGAACCGGGCAGAAACCCAAATGACAAAGCTGCGTTAACCCAAGAAATGAACGCTGTTGTTTTTGATAGCGATAGATTTTCTCAGGATAATCCTTCGCGGGAGGCAACAGCAACCTGTCCGACTACTCTTGCCGAAGGATTTGAAAGTACCACTTTCCCTCCTGCTGGTTGGAAAATCATCAATGGTGGTGGCGCAGGCACATGGGTTAGAAGTACTGCAAGTCCCAAAAGCGGACTTGCTTCGGCCTATATTTTGTTTAATTCAACAGCTCATAACGACTGGTTGATAACTCCAGCCCTTAAACCTGTAGCTGGTAATACAACCTTCTCTTTTTGGTCTAAAAATGGATCTTCTTCATATACTGAAAGGTTCAATGTAAAATTGTCGACTACAGGAAACAATGAAGCGAATTTCACTGTTACTTTAGCTTCTAATGTTGGACCTGGTACAACCTATACACAGTATTCTTACGATTTATCTGCATATGTAGGACAAACTGTTTATGTTGCTGTTCAGGCAATTTCAACTAATCAATTGTCTCTTTATTTAGACGATTTTATTGGTCCAAATCTTTATTCTTTCTATAATGGAGCTACTGCTCTCAGCTTTGGTCCAACATATGATCTGGGCACTTATACGAAGAATTATGAAATTACCAACTGTGGCACATCAACCTTGAATGTTTCTCAGGGAAGCATTTCACCTGAGTTATCAATTGCGGGGTTGCCGCTAAGTCTTGCTGCTGGCGCATCTGCAAATATTCAGGTAACTTTTAACCCTGCCATTGCTGGTGCATATGCCGGTTCATTTGTATTAAATACAAACGATCCTATGAATTCATCTGTTACGGTGAATGTTTCATCTGTCGTTACAGCGGCGGTTGTGACTGAATCCTTTTTCCAGGATTTCAATGCGGTAGCGGATTTTTCATTACCAACTAACTGGTTAGGGAATTTTAGTGTTAGAGGTACTGGTGGATTAGTCAATTCAAAGCGACTGTCAAGAAACCTCTATGGAACTACAACTTCCAAGACTGGCCAATTTTCAACTCCTTTTGTGAACCTAACATTAAACTCAAAATTGAGTTTCAACTACAGAGCAGTTGAATTTTCTTCCTACCCTTCTACTGCAACTCCTGCTAATGAGATAGGCTTTACAGTATACATGAGTCTGGATTATGGAACTACATTTATCCCGATATATGTATTTGACCCGCTAACCCACATAGAATCACTTCAATATGTTTTAAAAGAAGTTGATCTAAGTGCATATGCAGGCGAAACAGCAATGTTTTTATTCAGTGCTGAGGTCTTTCTTGGTGGAGATTTCTATCTAGATTTTGATGATATCAGCATGATCTCTGCCGTACCTGGTCTTGAGTTCCTTACACCAAATCTTTCCATGGGCTATCGCCCGATTGGAGCCTGGATGGAACCTGCCAGATATGAACTGATAAACAATCCCGGTGAAGGCGATTTAAGTATCGTTGCTGCCGATATTGACAACAGTTACAATGGCTTTGTTGATGTTGTTGCTCCTGCACTTCCTTATACCATTGCTTCAGGCGCAACCACCACAGCCTTTGGTTTAACAGCCTCAGAAGCTGCAGTTGCTCCCGGTGCATTTAATGGCACTTTTGCTGTTATTTATGGCGGTAACCGTGCAGCTTTAACAGCTACCTATGATGGAACAGCTTATGATCCTCCTATGGCTGATGTTGTAGAAACTGCTATTGATTTCGGCACTGTAGCTGCAACACCTGCTCCTGTTGAAGTACTTCAGGATGTAGATCATTCTCGTGAATTATTTGGTCATTATAAAAATTACATTCTCCCGAATGATGTAGGTAATGGTCCACTCGAAAATGACTATGTCTATAAAATTACATTTGCAACAGATCAACTTTTTTCAATTACAACTCCTGTTGCTTCTCCAAACATTGCCATTTATAATGAAGACTTTGATGGAGAACCTGGCCCAATGGCTCATAATGCCATATTCCAACACTATGGTAGTTTTGTTGATTTCCCAATCTTTGCTGGTACATATTACTTTGTAGTTAGTGATGTAGTTGATTGGGTTAATTTTAATTATAGTGTTGCTGATATGCCGGTTCCGGATGCTGTTACTTATGTTTCACCCGCCGATGGCGCTGTGAACATTAATAACAACATGACGTTGAACTGGATATTTGGTGATTATACTGATCAATATGAGTTGGTATTGGGTACTACCTATCCTCCATCAACCATTGTGGTTCCGTTTACATCTGACCTCGCTACTTCATATGTGCTGACAGGTTTACAGCCCAATATGCAGTATTTCTGGCAGGTAAATGTGAAAAATACCCAGGGTACTACCTATGGTGATATCTGGGGTTTCACCACTACCATTGATGTACCAACCGGATTGACTGTTACCGTTGTAGATCCTGCTCCTACTGTTCCAACATTAAGTGCAGTCATCAACTGGACAGGTCCTTCTGACCGTGCATTTATTGGTTATAATGTTTACCGTAACGGAGTTAAATTAAATGCTACTCCGCTTACCGAGTCAACTTATACCGATGTTAACCTGGCCAGAAATACAACCTATTCCTACCAGGTAAGCAATGTGTTTGATGAAGGCGAATCAGCTAAAACAGCTGCCGTTTCCGTTACAACCAAAGGTGTAGGAACATTCAATGGCTTTGTTTACGATTTTCTCACCAATGACCCGATTGAAGGGGCAAGAGTAGATATTTCAGGGCCAGAAGGAAACTATAGTGTTTTAACTGCTGCCAATGGTGCATACAGTACTCAAGCCTATAGAGGTACCTATAGTATCACTGCAAGTGCTACCGACTACACCCCACAATCCCTTCCAGGTGTACTTTTAGCCCATGGTGCTACTGTTTCCAACGATTTTTATCTGATGGAAGTACCTTATCCACTGGGTGAAGTTGTAGCCTTTGAATTGAACGACAATTCAGTTCAGGTAAGCTGGTCAGGTGTTACTCCGCTCGACCTGGTTATGATTACCCAAAATCCGGGCGCACCTGTTAACGGTTACTTCCAGTCTTTTGGTAATGGCTATGGCGTTGTTTATGATCTTTCAGATTATCCCGATGCCACCATTAACAGCATGAATTTCCATCATGCCTCCTGGGGTTTAACAGGTACATGGGCATATAAAATCCATGTTTATAACTGGGATACCAAAACACTTATCGGAACTTACGGTCCTTATAATACCACGGTTAACGATAACTGGGAATCAGGTGTAAATCTTGGAAATATATCTGCTGGTGGTGCTGAAATGGTTGCCATTATTATGGAGCCACTCGGAAATGATCCTTTGGATGCATATCCTGATTTATCATCGGATGATGCCATCAACCCACAAGGTTCAATATATGGTGCTTTGAGTAATCCGGCCGGTATGATTCCATCTGGTATTGGAAACTTCCTGATGGAACTCTACATCTACACTGCACAAGGCACAGTTGCATCTGCTCCACGTGTTGTTGATTTTGGAGAAGCTGTGAACGCTCCTAATCGCATGAATACCACCAATGAGGTTTCAAAGTCGGTGATTGAGCAAAGTGCACTTTCCGTCACAAAAGGTGAAGCATCACTTACCCACCGTACTGTTGCCGGCCCATCATTTGCTGAAGGAACTCGCGGCATCTTAAGCTATGATGTATGGCGCGAAAAAGTTTACCAGCCAGGTACACTTGAGTTAATTGGAAACACTGTTCAGCAGGACTTTGTTGATTTTGACTGGGGTATCCAGGATTGGGGCGTTTATCGCTGGGCTGTTACTGTAAACTATGATTTAGGTCAGGTTTCAGCTCCCACTTTCTCCAATACACTTGACAAGGATATGTACACCACGGTTGATGTAGCTGTTACATTAAACTCAGGTGACAGTCCTGCAGGTACACAGGTAACCTTTACCAATACATCCGAGCCTGCTCTTGAACTCGTTTATGATGAAACCCTTGGCGGTTCAGGTCAGTTTACCTGGGATATGTTCCGCAGAGGTGTTTATGATATCGAAGTATTCAAAGCCGGTTACACTTCAGTAAGCCTTTCTGGTGTTGAAATCTTTGACGAAGCCAGCTTTGAATGGCTGCTCGATGAAATTTTGGCTCCACCAACAGGTCTTTATGTAACTCCAACAGGTCTTGCCAGGTGGATGGGTGGCTCTTCACTGCCATTTACTCCATTTATGGAAACTTTTGATGCAGGCGAAATCCCTGCAGGTTGGGTAGTTGAAACCGGTGAAGGTGCTAATGCAAGTGGTGCAAATTGGGCCATTGCCCAGCCAACTACTGCACGGCCTTTCACCAACACACCATATATGAAGGTTGATTCAGATGCCGGACCAAGTACAGGCCTGACACATTCATTGCTGTATACACCAGTTATTGATGCCAGCAATGCTGCAACTCTCTATCTTGAATTTGACCAATACTATAACTATTTTTCCAATGAATATGCTGACGTTGAGGTATATGACGGAACTGACTGGGTGGTAGTATTGCATCAGGTTGCAGATATCGGATCATGGACTGTTCCGAATCATCAGGTCATTGATGTTTCAGCATATGCCAACGCTGCTTTCCAGGTTCGTTTTAATTATTACGCACCAGGGTGGAAATGGTACTGGTCAATTGACAATGTTGCACTCAATGAAGTGGTAACACGAGGCGCAGATCGCTCATTTGTGAACTACAAAGTATTCCACGATGGCGTTTTGGTTGCTGAAGTTGAAGATTCACAATATCAATATGGAACCAATGGCGAAGCCCTTGTGGATGGCGAAACTTACCTTGCTGAAGTAGCTACTGTTTACAGTACTGGTCAGAGCGCAAGAGCTGCTTACACATGGACTTATATTGCCTGTGATAATTATGCTGTTCCTGGTAGCTTCACCGCTGCTCAGGTTGAAGGAACCCTTGATGTAGCTATCAACTGGACTATTCCAACAATCCCTGTTGGAGAAGACCAGATTGACTTTGCCCGCATTACCCGCGATGGTGAGGTTATTGCTGAAGTTGCTACTGCAGGTTATCTTGATGAAGATCTTGCATTGGGTACTTATGAATATTGCATCACCTTCGTTTATGAAAGTGGCGCTGAAACATGTCCTGCTACACTGTGTGAAACTGTTGATGTTACAGGTGGTGCATTCGTTAACGGTAACGTTAAAGAAGCTGCATATCTTGGCGGAAACAACATCGCCGGCGCTTCAGTTGTACTTACCAATGATGATGACAATAGCATTGTTTTCAGTTTCGTAACTGACGCATCAGGTAACTATTCAGGTGAAGTACTTGCAGGTACCTATAACTATGAAGTAACAGCTGAAGGTTACATTACCGCTACCCTTGAGGGTGTTAGTGTACCAACCACTGCTACTGTAACCCGTAATTTCGAACTGATGGAATTCCCGGCACCGGTTGAACTGGTTGTTGCCACCGAATTAAGCGATGCCGCTGTTCAGGTAACCTGGAGAACCCCCGGAACCATTCTGTTTGAACCTACTACTGAAAACTTCAATAATGGTATGCCAGCTGACTGGACAATCGTTAGCGGAGGAACTACAGCCGACACTTGGGAACTCGTAACAAGTTATGGTGGAAGCACCCTTGATGGTACTCCATTTATGATTGTTGATTCTGATGGTGCCGGTATTGGTTCAATCCTCGACGAAATGCTCTACTCACCGGTAATTAATACCTTGGGTGCAGAAGAACTGTATCTTGAATTTGATCAGTATTATCGTCACCTTGGAACTGGCTCATACGGAAATGTTGATGTATTCGACGGAACCGACTGGGTTAATGTTCTTAGCCAGACAGCTACTGCCGGCGCCTGGTCAGCACCAAATATGCAGTCAATTGATGTTACAGCTTATGCCAATCCTCAATTCCAGGTTCGTTTCCATTATTTTGACAATGGAGCATGGGCATGGTACTGGGCACTTGACAATGTAACTCTTACCGATCAGACTTCAACAAGAGCTCTTGCACTTGCACCACAATCAACACTTGCCGGTTATAACGTTTACCGTACAACCTGTGCAGAAGGTGGTGATTTGCAATTCCTTGGATACACACTTGATACTACCTTCAACGACAATACATGGGTTAGCGCCGAAGCCGGTGTTTACAGATGGGCTGTTGAAGCTGTATACGCTCAGAATGAATCAGAATTGCGCTTCTCTAACTGTCTTGATAAAGACATGATTACTCAGGTAAGCGTTGCTGTTTCTACCAATAGTCTTGATAGTCCTGAAGGAACTGACGTAATGTTTACCAATACATCAGAACCTGATTTGGCACTGGTTTACAGTACTGAACTCGACGCATCAGGCGTATATACATGGGAAGAATTCCGCAAAGGAACCTATGACATTTATGTTGAGAAAAACGGATTTGCTCCGATTTCAATCACTGGTTATGTAATTGATGGTCCTGAAGCATTTGTATGGGTTCTTGAAGAACTTCTGCTGCCTGTTTCTGATCTGCACGTTTCACCAACTGGTTTTGCAACATGGCGTCCGGGTGGAGTTATTCCATTTGAACCTTATGCATTCGATTTCGAAGCTGATGCTCAGGGATGGGATATCCAGGGTAATGTAAACGGCTGGCAGTGGGGTAATAACACCTCCTTGTCATCAAGTTTCATGAACTTCAATGGTAATGATACACACTTCCTTGCAGTAAATGCTGACGCTGCCGGTTCAGGTGGTGCTTCTATCGTTGCAATGGCTACTTCTCCTGTAATGAATCTTGAAAATGCTGATGAGGTATTTGTAAGTTTCGACTACAAACTGCGTTCAGATGCATTAAGCGTTCATTATAGCATTGATGGTGGTGCTCCTGTATTGTTGGAAGACCTTGCTGAATATTATTCAGCCGGATGGACCAACCATGTAATTGCACTTCCTGAAGAAGCTCTTGTTAACAATGTACAACTGATATTCTTATATGAAGAATCAGGAACATGGAGTTATGGTGGTGCTTTCGACAACGTTTCTGTTAGCGACGTTGCTCCTGAAAACGCTCGTAGTCTCGTAAATTACAAAGTATGGCTTGATGGTGTATTCGCAACAGATACAGAAAACACCTACTGGCAGTACGATCCTGCAAATCTTGTTCCTGGTCAGGAATACTTCTCAGAAGTTGCTGCGGTTTATACCAATGGCATCTCTGCTAAGATGAACTACACCTGGACATACTTCCCATGCGATAGCTTCCCCGGACCTGCAGATGTAACAGCCGAGGTTGAAAACGTAAATGATGTAGTTATCAGCTGGGGTGGCAACACTCCTCCTCCTCCGGGTGGTGAATTCTTCGAAGATTTCGAAGCTGGCACACTCCCAACAGGTTGGGTTGTTTATGATGTTGATGGCGACGGATTTAAATGGGATAATTCAGCTCTTGAATTTGATGTATTTGACGCACACTCAGGCGCATATTGCATGACAAGTGCAAGTTACCGCAATGATGTTGGTGCTCTTACACCAAATAACTGGCTTGTAACTCCTGCTATTGCTGTAACTGCTGGTTCACAGCTAAGCTTCTGGGTTGATGCTCAGGATCCTGCATGGTCAGCTGAACAGTATTATGTAAAAGTTTCAACAACTGGTAATGCCGTTGCTGACTTTACTACTACTTTACATTCAGCAGTTTCTCCGGCCGACTGGGCTGAGGTTGTACTTGATCTTTCAGCTTATGCTGGCGAGACCGTATACATCGCATTCCAGCACGCTAATGTAACTGACCAGTTCTTCATTAAGATTGATGATGTAAAAGTAACCAACACTGCAAGCAGGGCTGCTCATACAAGTCCGCTGGCAGCAGGATTAAGCCGCGCAATTCCATTCAAAACTCAGGGTCTGAGCCAGAGTGAAATTGACGCCAGAATTAATCATACTGGTGCTTATGCTATCGTTAATGTTTCTGAAAACACTTTTGTTGCCAACAACGTAGTAAACGTTGCCGGCGATAGCAAACCGCTTTCTTCAAACCGTGCACTGCTTTATGACAATGGACCACTGGTTAACAGCCCTGGTACCGGTGTTGGTGGAGCAGATGAAAGCATCCTGCAGAACGTTACTTTGGGTATGACAACCCTTGGTGCTGGTATTCAGTTTGCTTCCGGAAACCATATGGCTGATGACTTTGTTGTTGATGCCAACTGGACTATTGATCAATTTACATTCTACGGTTATCAGACCGGTTCCACAACTACAAGCACCATGACTGGTGGTTACCTGCAGATTTACAATGGTAATCCTTCAACTGGTGGTACTGTAGTTTGGGGCGATATGACAACCAACAGAATGAGCTCAACTACATTCTCCAATATCTATCGTTTATCAGAAGGTACTCCGGGCACAAACCGTCCAATTATGGAAATCGTTTGTGAAACTCCTGGTCTTACACTTACACCTGGTACTTATTGGGTAGAATACACGCTGGATGGTTCATTAACTTCAGGTCCATGGGCTCCTCCTATCACAATTACAGGAGAAACCACAACCGGTAATGCACTCCAGTACTTACCGGCTAGTGGATGGCAGCCATTCCAGGATGGTGGTACACTTACTCCTCAGGGACTTCCATTCCTGATTGCAGGTACTGCTAATAATGGTGGTGGCGGAAGCACAACTTTCGATCCGGGAGAATATCTTGGCGCAAATGTTTACCGTGACGGTGTTCTGATTGCTGAAATGGTACAGGGTGAAACCTATACTGACGAGGCTGTTGATCCTGGTTACTATGACTATTGCGTTACCTTCGTTTATACTGATGGCGCTGAATCATGTCTCTCCAGCTGCGTTCTTGACGTACTGGTTACCGAAGACTGCGAAGCTCCACAGAACCTTACCGCTACATTGGTTGAGGAAAACAACGAAGTAACTCTTGTATGGAACGAAAATATCGCTCAGGAATTCAGGTATGATGATGGTGTTGCAACCGGTCAGCTTGGATTTACTGGTGGTACTACCAGCAGTGTATTAGGCGCTAAACACAATACCAGTGCCGAAATTACCGAAGTGAGCTGGTATCTGACAAGTGAAGGTGGTCCTCACAGTACTGTTCAGATTTACATCTTTGGACTTGATGGTTCAGGTTTACCAAATGGTAGCAATGTACTCTATACTGCTTCTGTTTCTAATACCGATGATACATGGAATACTTACACTTTACCTGCTCCGGTAGCAGCTACAGGTGGTTTCTTCCTTGGCGTTGGTTATAACGGCTTTGCCGCTCTGGGAACTGATGATGGTGCTGGTGCTCCATGGGTATTCCAGAATAACACTCACTACTTTGTATCTGATTACAGTGCAGGTGGATGGGCTACATGGGAGTCTGTAGGATTTGCTGTTAACGGTATGATCAGAGCTATCGGTGTTGCCGGTGCAACTGCATCCTATGCTGTTAATAACGAAGCTCCGGTTGTTGTCAATGACAAGAGCCAGATGTCAATGGTATATACCAGACTTGCTCAACCTGCTACAACCGGTGAACCTCAGTGGACACAGGATGCACGCAGTGCCGACAGAGCTTTCATGGGATATAACATCTACAAAGACGGTCAGCTTCTTGAAGCTCTATGGCCAGAAACTACCTATGTTTATCTTGAGCCAAATGCTGGCAACACTTGCTACACAGTAACTGCAGAGTATGAATTCTGTGGCGAAACCGAGCCTTCAAACGAAGCATGTGTTGATATCATTACTGATGTAGAAAATACCGATCTGTCGAAGATTAGTATGTATCCTAACCCATCTAATAGTGTAGTTAACATCGAACTCACCAATGACGTTAGCCAGGTAGTTGTTTACAACTATGTTGGTCAGGTTGTTTATGAGCTGAATGTTGTCAAAACTAAGAGGATAGAATTGAATGTACGCAACTACGAAAGTGGCGCTTACCTGGTTAAATTTGTAACCAACGCAGGCGATAGTTTCACTAAGAAAATGGTTGTTACCAAATAATCGTTAAATCGATGTAATTGAAAAGGGCCTCTATGCAGAGGCCCTTTTTTTGTTACTTCAGAATGAGATTTCTCAGAGAAATTTATCGGCGACTGTTGCAGCCCGTGAAATCAGCATGGAATTCTTTGTCAGAAAAATGATAACTTTGCAGCAATTAATTATTACTCAGACAATCCATATGCTTTCGGTTAATAATCTCTCAGTCTTTTTTACTGGTAAATACCTTTTTGATGATGTTACATTTCTGATAACGGAAAGGGATAGGGTAGGACTGGTTGGTAAAAACGGGGCGGGCAAAACTACGCTGCTCCGGATTATTACAGGAGAACAGCAACCTGAAACAGGAAGTATTTCCAAGCCTTCTGATCTTTTAATCGGATATTTACCTCAGGAGATGGTTACAACCGGCAAGGGAACAGTGTTTGAAGAAACACTGAAAGCTTTTGATCGTGCACTGCAACTGAAGGCCGAAAGTGAACGAATCAGCATTGCCCTTACAGAACGCGATGATTTTCATTCGCCTGAATACATGAAGCTGATTGAGAAGCTGAACGATTGCAATGAGCAGTTTGAAATGCTTGGTGGAAACGAAATGGAGGGTGAGGCTGAAAAAGTACTGACAGGCCTTGGCTTTTTGTCTTCAGACTTTAACCGAAAGATTGCAGAATTCAGCGGTGGCTGGCGTATGCGTGTTGAACTGGCTAAATTGTTGCTCAGAAAGCCTGGTTTGCTGCTTCTCGACGAACCTACCAACCATCTGGATATTGAGTCTATACAATGGCTTGAAGAATATTTGCAGTCATTCAGAGGTGCTGTTGTGCTCGTTTCGCACGACAGGGCTTTTCTTGACAATGTGACTAAAAGAACCATTGAAATCTCACTGGGTAAGATTTTTGATTTCAAAACATCGTATTCAGGATATGTTGAACAGCGCAGTGAATTGCGCGAACAGCAAATGGCAGCTTTCAATAATCAGCAAAAGCAACTGGCAGATATTGAGCGTTTTATTGAGCGTTTCAGATATAAATCAACCAAGTCGCGGCAAGTTCAGTCAAAGGTAAAATTGCTCGAAAAAATTGACAGGGTTGAGGTGGAGGATATTGATAAGTCATCCATTCATTTTAAATTTCCACCGGCTCCTCCTTCAGGAAAAATTGTGCTTGAAGCTAATAATCTGGCCAAATATTACGGCAGCCATAAGGTTTTCAGTGATGTTGATTTTGCCATTGAACGAAATGATTTTGTGGCTTTTGTTGGTAAAAATGGTGAAGGTAAGACCACACTGGCTAAAATTATAGTAGAAAATCTGGAGCATACCGGAGAATGTAAAATTGGTTATAATGTAAAGCTGGGCTATTATGCGCAAAATCAAGCCGATATGCTGGATCCGGAACGAACGGTTTTTCAGACAATCGACGATGTAGCGGTGGGCGATATTCGGCCTAAGGTCAGAGGGATTTTGGGTAGTTTTTTATTTGCAGGTGAGGATATTGAAAAAAAGGTGAAAGTGCTTTCAGGTGGGGAAAAATCAAGATTGGCCCTTGCCAAACTCTTGCTTTCGCCAGTCAATTTACTTGTGCTGGATGAGCCCACCAATCATTTGGATATGACTTCAAAAGATATCCTGAAAAATGCCCTGCTGATGTTTGATGGTACACTTGTAGTGGTATCGCACGACAGGGATTTTTTGCAGGGTTTAACCAATAAAGTGTTTGAATTCCGCGATGGAAAAGTAAAACAACACATCGGCGATATTTATGAATTTCTTGAGAAAAGGCGTATTTCGCATCTGGATGATCTCAGCCTCAGGAGAGCTGAAAGTGCAATGGCTGATAACAGCGGAGCGGTTTCACAAAACAAGTTGAATTATGAGAAGCGCAAGCTTGTTGAAAAGGAGATACGACGGGTTGCCAGTAAAATTGAAAAATCAGAGGATGAAATCAACCGCATAGAATCTGAAATTGCCGGTATTGATGCCATGCTTGCAAATCCTGAAGCGCATGCCACCCGCATTGCTGATGGCTCAATTTACAATCTTTACGAGCAACTAAAACAGCAGTTGCAGCAGGAAATGGATGCATGGGAACTTTTGCATCTGGAAATGGAAGAAATTAAAGAGCAGGCCAATAACTAACAGGCTTTAAAACTTACGTTTCAGTATATCGTTTGTCAGCTTTAAGAGCGGCTGTTTTGCTGTTTCGTCAAGTTTAATCCTTGTAAGACAGTCCATTGCACTTTTATAATATCGGGCGATAACCTGTTCGGTGTGTTTTTGTACATCTGCCTTTGCAAAAAGTTCAAGAACCTGTTTAATTTTTAGTTCATCATTTTCGTTGCGTTGGCAATAAAGTGCTTTAAGTTTCTCTGCTTCAATGGTTGATGAAGTTTCAAGGGCTTTCAGATAGAGGAATGTTTTTTTATTGGCTACAATGTCGCCACCGGTTTTCTTGCCAAAAATCGCTTCATCACCAAAGGCGTCAAGCAAATCATCCTGGAGCTGAAAAGCGATACCCAGGTTTTCACCAAACTTGTAAATATTTTCGGCATCTGTATCGTCGGCGCCGGCTACCATCGCACCTATTTTAAGACTGGCAGCAAGCAAAACTGCGGTTTTTAGCCTGATCATATTGATGTAACCATCAATATTTACATTGTCAGCTTCTTCAAAATCTATATCATATTGCTGACCTTCACAAACTTCGATGGCGGTTTTCGTAAAAACTTTCATCAGGTTTGAAAGCAGGGCAGCATCAGTAGTCGCCAGTTGTCCGTAAGCAATTGCAAACATGGTGTCGCCCGAAAGGATGGCGGTATTGGTGTTCCACTTTTTGTAAACAGTGTCGCGTCCGCGGCGCAAAGGAGCCTGATCAATGATGTCGTCATGAAGCAGGGTAAAGTTGTGAAAAATTTCTATTGCCGATGCCGCAGGAACTGCTTTATCGGGATCGCCGCCAAACATTTGAGTTGAAATAAGCGTGAGCAGAGGACGCAAACGTTTACCACCCTGACTCAGGGTGTAGCTAATGGGTTGATACAAGCCATCAGGTTCACTATAAATGGGCAATTTTTCAAGTGCCCGGGCTATTTTTTGTTGCAGTTGTTCAATTGAAAGCATCTTAACCGTAAAAATTCCTGAATAAATTTAGTGTTCGGCAATACGCATCAGGTAGTCGCCATAACCGCTTTTGAGCAGGGGTTGAGCCAATGCCTGAAGTTGTGTTTTGTCAATGAATCCCATTCTGTAAGCAACTTCTTCGATACATCCAATCTTAAGGCCCTGGCGTGTTTCAATTACTTCAACAAATTGCGAAGCCTGTGTAAGCGATGAAAAAGTACCGGTGTCAAGCCAGGCTGTACCGCGGCTCATCACCTTTACTTTAAGAAGTCCTTTCTCCAGATAGTAACGATTGACATCGGTAATTTCGTATTCACCTCTGGCACTGGGTTTTATGTTTCTGGCAACTTCTACTACCGAATTGTCATAATAATACAAACCCGGAACTGCGTAATTTGATTTGGGCTTCAGGGGTTTTTCTTCAATAGATATGGCTGTGCCTTTATTATCAAATTCAACCACGCCATAACGTTCAGGATCTGAAACATGATAGGCAAAAACAATTCCGCCTTCAGGTTCATGACATTCCGTTAACAGGTTTTGCAAGCCTGAGCTATAAAAAATATTATCGCCCAGTATCAATGCTGCATCATCGTCGCCAATAAAAGGAGCGCCTATTACAAATGCCTGAGCCAGCCCGTTGGGGACATGCTGCACAGCATAACTGAATTTACAGCCCAGCGATTGGCCATCGCCAAGTAATTTCTCAAAATGGGGCAGATCATGAGGTGTTGAAATAATCAGTATTTCATGTATGCCCGACATCATTAGCACTGACAGCGGATAATAAATCATCGGTTTATCGTAAACCGGCATCAGTTGTTTGCTCACTGCAAGCGTAAGCGGATGTAAGCGTGTACCTGAACCTCCGGCAAGAATGATTCCTTTCATAGTGCTTCTGTTTTAAGAATTAATTTAAAACTCTGTTTTCAGTTGATTTTACTGATTTAATGAAAGAATAACTGAATTGTAACCTGATTAAATCTCATTATCACCATTATTTATCTCAGCATCCTCACCGTCATAAATTTCAATAATAGGCTCAGAAGCAAATGCTTTGGTTACCACGTATTTGTCGAGTACCAGCAATAGTGAAGGCAATACCATAATGTTGAAAAAGATGGCAATAAGCAATGTGCTGGAAACCAGCATCCCCAGAGCTTGTGTGCCTCCGAATCCGGAAACCATAAATACACTGAATCCAAGTATGAGCACAATAGACGTATAAATCATGCTGAAACCGGCTTCGCGTAAGGCATTGATGGTTGATTGCTTGATGTCGTTGCCGGTCATTTTGAGCTCGTGCCGATACCGCGAGAGGTACTGAATGGCATTATCAACCGAGATACCCAGCGCAATGCTGAACACAATAATGGTTGAAGGTTTTACGGGAACTCCGGTAAATCCCATAATGGCAGCGGTTACAATCAAAGGTACAATATTGGGCAGCATCGAAACCACAATCATTCTAGCACTTGAAAACATGAGCGCCATAAGCAGGGAAATAAAACCAATGGCAATCAACACACTTTCAAACAGGTGTTTAATCAGAAATTCAGTACCGCGGGTGTACACTACACTGTTTCCGGTTATGTTTACATCGTAGGCATCGGCAGGAAAGATCTCGGCCACTTTGGGTCTGATACTGTCGAGCAGATGATTCATTTGTTTGGTGCCGATGTCAGCCATTTGAAAACTAACTCTGGTAAACTGCTGGGTACTGTCGATAAATGAATTTAACACCCCCTTTTGACCCGGTGTTGTGCGGGGGAAATAGGAGAATACAAAATTCTTCTCCTGCGAGTTGGGAAGTTCATACATTTCAGGATTGCCGTTAAAATAGGCCTGTTTGGCAAACTTGGCCAGTTCAGCCACCGACAATGGTTTCGAAAATTCCTTATATCTCAATACTTCGGTCTGCAGCTCGTCTATTTTTTCAATGGTGCTCAGGCGCATCACCCCTTTTTTCTTTTTGGTGTCGATAGATATCTCAAAAGGCATTACACCGCCGAACTGCTTTTCAAAAAATTTAAGATCCTTGTAAATGATATTGTTTTTGCTCACATCGTCAACTACCTTACCTGAAGTTTGCATCATCATCATTCCAATAACCCCGACTACAAGTGATGCCCCGGCAATGGTGAAAACTGTTTTGCGGCGGTATTGAATGAAAAAGATAATTTTATCGAGCACTTTACTGAATATTCTATTTTCGAGATGGCGAAGCTGTTTTTCAGTAGGTGGCTTCATATAGCTGAAGAATATCGGAAGCAACAGAATGCACAACACATATTCAAGCATGATACTGATGGAAGCTATGATGCCAAATTCGCGCAATAACTGGTTGGAAACCAGTATAAAAGCCGCAAAACCTGCTGCAGTTGCAGTATTTACCATCAGTGATGCAAATCCAATGCGCTGAACTACCCGCGATAAAGCTTTTATTTTATTTCCGTGTAAACGGTATTCCCAATGGTATTTGTTCAGAATATATATGCAGTTTTCGATGGCTATAATGACTATCAGCGAAGGGATTACACCGGTTAGGATGGTAATTTTAAACCCGAAAATTCCAATAAGACCCAGGGTGAAAATGATGCTTATAGCCACAACTACCAGCGAACTGATTACGACTTTGTATGAGCGGAAAAATAAAAATAAAATGAGGGCTGCTATGCAGATGGAAAGAAAGACGAATAAAAAAAGCTCGCTTTTAATTTTACGGGTCATAACCGAACGGATAAACGGCAGCCCTGAATAGTGCAACTCATGACCTGTTTGTGCTGTATAAGCTTCGGCACGTTTTACAATATTGTCAGTAACTTCAAGGCGGCTTTTGTCGTTAAGTTTATCTTTGTTTAAAGTAACGGCCAGCAAATAAGCGTTGGTTTTAGAGTTGTAAAGCAATCCTTCATAAAAACGCAGGCTATGAATTTGCGCTTTCATCGAATCGGCCTGTGCCTGGGTGGTTAACCGCTCAGACATAACCGGCAAAAATTCAAATTTTCTTAGGCTGTCATTCTTCACAATATTGGCAGCCCTGGCAATTGACATTACACCGGCAACGCCCTCAATCTGCGACATGTCAGTAGTCAGGTCGTACCAGGCATTGAGTTCGTCCAGTTTAAACATGTCAGGGTTTTCAATCCCAATGACCAATACACTTCCATCTTCGCCAAAACGATGTCTGAAATCCTCATAATCCAACACAGCTGTGTCGTTGGCGGGCAGCATTCTCATATTGTCATAGGAGAGTTTTACATCTAACCCCTGCCATGCCATAAAAATGGTGATTAGTCCGATGACAACTAAAATACCAGGCCTGTTTCGGAGAATAAGCCTGACCAGTAAATTCCACATAATTAAGCTGATGTTAATCCATTAATTGATCCGGCGAAGGTACGATATTTAGCTCGCAAACAGATGATCAAGTCTAATAAATGTTATCATAACCCGTCAAAATCAGCGTAATATTTACCGGAAAACTCGCATTTGATAGAAATTTGAAAGAGAGAGGGAAACGAAGGCAGATTTACTTAATTTGATTTTGTTATGGCAACTGTTTGGCAACAAATTTTGCTGTGCCTGAATGATTTATGCCATTTTTTTTGGGATAGATCGGCAAGGCCTGTTTATAACCCGGGAAGGATATTGAAATTAACCGGATTGGATTTCTGAACGGCAATTCTGTAAAAAGCGATGTTTGGCTAATGGTCTGAAAGGAAAGTAAAAAATGAACCTTACCTTTGTGCCGGTAAAATGATTGATATGAAATTTAAAGTACTTTTTATAGATACGGCACATCCTTTTCTGGAAGAAGAACTTACCCGATTAGGTTTCGACTGCACTGGTTTTGCAGGTAACGATCGCAACGAAATCCTGGCTCAGTTGCATCTATATGATGGCATCGTTATACGAAGTAAAATTAAGCTCGATCAATCAGCTCTTGAAAAGGCCGTACGTCTGAAATTTATTGCGCGAGTAGGAGCCGGAATGGAGAATATTGACCAGGCTTATGCTGAATCAAAAGGCATAGCTTGCCTCAATGCGCCGGAGGGCAACCGCGATGCCGTGGGTGAACATGCTACAGGCATGTTGCTGGCCATGCTCAACCATTTATGCAGGGTAAATATCGAAGTGCGCAAAGGAATATGGATACGTGAAGGTAACCGCGGCACTGAGATTCACGGCAAAACAGTGGCTATTATCGGATATGGTCATATGGGCAGCGCATTTGCACAAAGACTAACTGGCTTCGGGGCAAAGGTTATAGCTTACGATAAGTATAAGTCAGGGTTCAGCAGCCCGTTGGTAAAGGAAGTTCAGATGGAAGAAGTTTTTGCTGAAGCCGATATCATAAGCCTGCATGTGCCGCTTACTTCAGAAACCCGTTTGATGATTAATCAGGATTATTTGAACAGGTTTATTAAGCCAATTTATTTGATCAATACGGCTCGTGGCCAATGTGTTGATACAGCTGCACTGATGGATGCAATTGAAACAGGCAGAGTAAAGGGTGCGGCACTGGATGTGCTTGAATTTGAAAAACTGTCATTTGAAAATCTTGATGCAGCATCGCTCCCCGAAGCATTCAGAAGGTTAATTGAATCGGAAAAAGTACTTCTTTCGCCGCACATTGCAGGTTGGACTCACGAATCAAATTACAAACTGGCCAGTGTGCTGGTACAGAAAATTGCTGAAATCATGCTTTAGGCATGCACCAACAGCGATATTTTGATAAAAAAGGCCGCTGATTACACGTATCAGATGTAAGCAGCGGGCCGTTTTTTACGATGCGAAAAAGTATCCCTTACCAGTTTAAGATCTTTCTGAAATCATAATTTTCAGGATCGGCAATGTACTTGCGGGCTTCTTCATAGTCGGCAGGTTCAATATATTGCAGACTATCATTAAATACCATTTTCGACTTCTGTCCTTCCATATTTACCAGGCGAGGTTTTACCTTGCCATTTTCATCTTCTACATCTTTCAGGTAAAGCGGGCTGATATCGCCGTTGGGACCACTCACCACCATGCAGCTGGTAAGGCCCTGATCGAACAAAACTTTTACTCCAATACCCATCAATGAGCAATAGAGCATATCAAAAGCAATAGGTTGCACACAGCGAAGTTCATATCCCAGTTCAACCGGGCGGCTTTTTATGTTCAGTTTCAGCTCTTTCAGCTTTTGCTGGAGCAGCAGGTTGAAAATATGAGCTTTACTCACATTGCCCAGCTCCGGATGTCCATGATCGTCGTATGTAAAGGTTATTTTGGTTGATTTTATCTCTTCATCGGTCATGAAATGGAAAACGCCTTCACTGATAATGGCTACGCCATAGCCGATGCCCAGAACTTTCCGTTTTATCATGGATGAGATAATGAGCCTTAAAATACGGTCAAAAGTAATTTCCACTTTATTAAACATCTCAGGGATGATAATCATTGGATAATGACATGATGCGCCTATGCCAAATGCAAGGTGGCCTGCCTCACGTCCCATGGCTGAAACCACAAACCAGTTACCACTGGTGCGGGCGTCTTCATAAACCGTGGTGGCCAGTCTTACCCCTTCCTGTTTGGCACTTTGGTACCCAAAAGTAGGAATCCCATCGGGCAATGGCAGGTCATTGTCTATAGTTTTGGGAACGTGAATGTTCTGAATTTTAATATTGTTGTTTTCCAGAAATTTTGAAATGCGGTTGGCTGTTGAGGCAGTATCGTCACCACCTATCGTTACCAGTAATTTTACATCATTCTTGACAAAGAAATCTGTATTAAAGTCCTGGTCTTTAGGTTTATGACGACTCATGATGAGGGCAGAGCCTCCCAGATTATGGATATGGTCGGCCAAAGCAAAGTCAATTTCTATCATTCTCGGCTTATCTGAAAAAAGAGTTTTATAACCTTCGTGCAGACCGATGATTTTGTATCCATCTTTAATAAAGACTTTGGCAACAGAGGAGATTACTGAGTTAATGCCGGGAGCGGGACCGCCGCCTGCAAGAATCGCAATTGAACCTTTCATAATATTGTTCTTTGGTGTGTTGTTTCAGGTTTTCAGCCTGAGTTTCAGGTGAAGCGCAAATGTAAAAAGTTTTGTTTAAAGATGGAATGGAAGTGCCCGGTACTTTCATCATTTGCTGAGTTTGCCACAGTAAACCATCGGATTTATCGTGCACATTTGCGATAGGTCATGATCTCGTTCTCAGCTAACAGGCATTAGGATTATTCCTGCTACCCCTGCGCTGTGTCATTCATTAATCATGGAAATGTAGTTTTGCTTGCAGGCATATATTTCATCCTGACTTAAAAATATTTCATGAGTTGCACTTTTTTGGCAGTTGGTTTTTGGCCAGGCATGATGATTTAAAGGATTATTGTACAGGTTAGCTGACTGATATTGTTTCGGTCAGCAGACTGAGCGGCTTTTTCATTCACTAAAAATCAAACTGCTGTTTTAATGCTACATCATATAGGAGCATTCATGATGGAATGAATCTTCCCGATTGCACAGAGAAAAGGCTGCCTGGCGTCTTATTTGCGCTTAACAGGTTTGGTCAGAAAGATAAAGGATTAAGAAGTTTTAGGTTTTAAAAAACGGTTAAAAAGCAACAAACCAATAATGGTTGCAACGCCTATCATGCTGAAAATGAACCATAACAATCCGGGTTTGTGCATATTGTCAACAAAGTGTACATACATGGTGGCTCCCAGGATACCTCCAACACCGCTGCCTATCACCCCGTAAAGGAAAGAGTAACCCAAATACAGGGCTTTTTTATCGGGAGGGGCAATCAGTCCGATGTAAGAAATAAATTTGGGATGAGCGGTCATTTCACCGATGGAGAAAACGATGAGCCCACCTATAAATACCCAGGCATAAGTGGAAATGGCAAGAATTCCCATGCCCAGTGTACCCATGGCTATACCCACAATCATTGTGGGCAGGGCAGGTGTTTTCTTTACAACAGAAGAAACGATCAGTTGCAGGGCGATAATGGCGCCGGCATTGATAACGGTAACATGTTCTGCATCAAATTCCCATGAAGGGTTTTCTGTAAACAAGGCAAGAAAGCGATTAACGAAATTGTTAACGGGTGTCATATCCATATACTCTTTCAGATACCAGAGCACAGTGTCAAACATCTGAAAATACAAAATCCAGAAACCGCTGTAAATCACAATCATCAGCACAAAGCGATAATCTTTAAGTACCAGTAGAATGCCTTTTAAAACCTCCGAAAGCGGCTTGGTGCTTGCCGGGCGGGGCGGTTCTTTATAAACAAAAAGATTAAGTAATAACATTGAGCCGGTTCCAACAGCCGCCATGATAAAAATGTAATTCCAGCCAATTCCTTTTAAATAAGGGACCAGAATGAGTGGAAAAATAAAAGCTCCCAAATTGATGGCCCAGTAAAAAATGCCAAACCCCAGTGTTGAGTTGCTTTCATCAGTGACGCGGGCAATGGTCCCTGAAATGACAGGTTTAAAAAAACCGGCGCCAACGGCCATCAAAATAAGACTTAAGAAAATAAGACTATAGGATGAAGATAAACTGGTGAGAAAATAACCGGTACTCATGACTGTAAAAGCCATCATGAGCGTGCGGCGATAACCAAAGCGGTCGGCCAGTGCTCCTGAGAGAATAGGCAGCAGATATAAAAGTGGTGTAATTGTACTTTTGATAATACCAACGCCCTCTTTTGAAAAACCGAGCCCGCCTTCATTGGTTGACAGTACCAGATAGATAGAAAGTACTGACATGACACCGTAGTAAGAGCCGCGTTCAAAAAATTCCATCACAATTACGGTCCAGAAATTGCGTGGGAATGACTTGTAACCTGTTTTAGCCGAAGCGGTTTTGCTCATAGTTTTTAAGTAATGGGAAAGGCAAAAATATAAAATTAGAAGGATTTGCGATCTTTTTATCTTATCCCGTTATACTTTTGATGAAAATGTCCTGTGTTATTACAGTCCGGTTGTTTTATCTAAAATGAGGATTCTTGCCACAGGTTAATGAAGCAATGCATTTTAGGATTGATTAACCGGTATCGTTTATTTAGCTGATTCAACCACCATTTGAATGGTAAGCCGGCTTCTTTGCTCAAGCAGTATTTTACGTTTGTTTACTACTTTATCAATGGTTTTCTTGTTGTAGTATCTGATGGTAATCAGTTCGAGGTTTTGGTTGTATTTAACCCGGAACTCGCCTCCCAGTGCTGTAAACAGCCTTTTAAGCTTGGTAGGATGATCGTCAATACACATTGAGAAACTGATGGCGGAATTTTGCATTAAATTTATACGGATACCCATATGTGCCATTAATCCAAAAATGGTGTGCAGGCTTTCTTCGGCAATAAATGAGAAATCGTTGGGCGAAATGGAAACAAGCACCTGATTGGGCTTTACAATAAAGGAAGGAACAGGGGTGATTGCTTCTGAAAAGTTATGAATGAGTGTGCCAGGCTCTTCGGGTTGATTAAACGATTTTACATACAGTGGAATTGACTTATTTTGTAATGGTTGTATGGTTTTGGGATGAATAACCGAAGCCCCGAAATAAGCAAGCTCAATTGCATCCCGGTAAGAAATCTGATCGAGTTTTACAGTGTCGGTAAAAAAGCGGGGATCGGCATTTAACACGCCGGGCACGTCTTTCCAGATAATCATTTCATTGGCGTCGAGTGCATAAGCGAAAATGGCCGCACTAAAATCGGAGCCTTCGCGGCCCAGCGTTACCGGATGACTTCCCAGACTGCTTCCGATAAACCCCTGCGTAATAGTAATATGCCCGGGATATTTCATGTCATCAAGGGCAAAAGCGTTAAGAATTCTACGTTTTGTTTCGTCCCAGTTAACTCGTCCGTTGCGATAGGATTCGTCGGTAATCACCAGTTCCCTTGCATCGAGTAAACGGTTGGTGAGGCCTTCCTGGTTTAGATAAGCACTAATAATGGCTGTAGATAAACATTCGCCCCACGGAACCATAAGGTCATAGGCGGCATCGTATAACTCAGGCGGCGCCGCTTGTAATTGCCGGCGAATTTCTTTGAATTTGTCACCTATCAAACGGGCTCCATTACTGATTAGTGCTCCGGCAATCTCTGCATGATACGATTCTATCTGGGCCAACAGTTCCAAAACACGTATGTCCTGGTGATACCACGCATCTGTCACTTTTTCAAACGCATTGGTGGTTTTACCCATTGCTGAAATTACCACGCACAAAGATTCGTTATTGTATCGCTTTAATATCTCCTTTACATTCCTGACAGCTTCAGCGTCTTTTACGGAAGCCCCGCCAAATTTGAAAATTTTCATGGTAAAACTGTTTGGTAGTACAAAATTAATACATTTGTTACAGTTTCAAGGTTATAAAGTTGCAAGGTTTATAAGTTGTTGTGCTATTGAATTAAAGCAATATGTTTGGTATAGAAAAAGCCTGTGCGGGCTTGTTTTTACCCATTATGTTACTTGATTAACTGAATAAATATTTAACAGATGAAAACTTTAGTTGAATTTATCAGCGAAAAGCAGGCTGATTTCACATATGCTACCGGCGAATTTACCCGTTTGCTCAATGATATTGGTATTGCAGCAAAGATTGTAAACCGCGAAATTAATAAAGCCGGGCTGGCCGATATCAATGGCTACTTCGGCAAGCAGAATGTGCAGGGTGAAGATCAAAAAAAACTGGACGTGTTTGCCAACAATCATTTTATTGAAGCAATGAGGCATGGAGGTATGGTTTGTGCCATTGCATCAGAGGAAAATGAAGGATTGTTTG
Organism: Lentimicrobiaceae bacterium; assembly: GCA_020636745.1. Lineage (NCBI taxonomy): Bacteria > Pseudomonadati > Bacteroidota > Bacteroidia > Bacteroidales > Lentimicrobiaceae > Lentimicrobiaceae bacterium. The sequence continues at coordinate 373,502 of JACJXH010000002.1, forward strand.
TTTATGAAAATGCATTTTCGCAAAAAGGCAAATATGTAGTAGCCATGGATCCGCTTGATGGTTCTTCCAATATAGAAGTGAATGTGCCTATCGGGACCATTTTTTCTATTTACAGGCGTTTAAGCCCAACTGGCCCGGGCACCATTGCCGATCTGTTGCAGCCCGGAAACAAGCAGATTGCTGCCGGATACATTATTTACGGCTCATCAACCATGTTGGTATATACTACCGGGCATGGTGTAAATGGGTTTACCCTTGATCCTTCAGTAGGGCTGTTTTTTCTCTCGCATCCCGAAATGAAAATTCCTGAAGACGGTGCAATTTACTCCATCAATGAAGCCAATTATTTGCATTTTCATGAAGGTGTTAAAAAGTACATCAAATATTGCCAGGAAGATGATCCATCTACCAACCGACCATACTCAACCAGATATATAGGTTCGTTAGTGGCTGATTTTCATCGAAATATGATAAGAGGTGGCATTTATATCTACCCCGGAACATTGAAAAATCCTTACGGAAAGCTCAGACTGCTGTATGAATGCAATCCCATTGCATTTTTAGCTGAACAGGCTGGTGGTATAGCTTCCGATGGATTTAACCGAATACTTGATATCCAGCCCAAGGAACTGCACGAAAGGGTACCCTTTTTCGTAGGCTCAAAAAATATGGTGGCCAAAGCCGAGGAGCTGATGCGTCTTTATTCAAAAAAGTAAAGTTAATAACTAAGTATTTTCAACAGAGGCCGCGTCATATCGTGGCCTTTCTGTTTCTATATTGCCATAAAGATTAACTTTGCACCAAATTCTAAACAGCAGGCAGTGAAAGCTTCGCAAATGATTGATTATTACCGCAACGGTGAGGCTGTTGCGGGTATTGGTGCTTTGTGCAATTCAAAAGAAAAGTTCAGGCTAAGGCTTAAAGGTATGGCCGGCTCTGCTACTGCTGTGCTTGCAGCAGCGGTTTTTGAGCCTTCAGGGCCTTTACACCTGATCGTGCTTCCCGAGAAGGAAGAGGCTGCTTACCTGTTCAACGACCTCGAAAATTTACTTGGCGAGCAGGAAACCCCGTTTCACAAAAAGCGGGTTTTGTTTTTTCCTACTACCTATCGCCGCCCATACGAAATTGAAAAAACCGACAATACCAATGTTCTTTCGCGCACTGAAGTGATGAAAAGACTGGGTACCCGCGACGGGGGAACCATTGTGGTTACTTATCCCGAGGCGCTTGCCGAGAAGGTTGTCAGCAAAGCTTTTCTTAAAAAAAATACGCTGCATCTGGGCCTTGGTGAAAGCCTTTCAATCGACTTTGTGATTGATTTGCTGATGGAATACAATTTTGAGCGGGTTGACTTTGTTATCGAGCCCGGTCAGTTTTCTATCCGCGGTGGAATTGTTGATGTGTTTTCATTCACCAACGACCGGCCTTACAGAATAGAATTTTTTGGCGATGATGTAGAATCCATCCGTACTTTCGATCCTTCGAACCAGCTTTCAATTGATAAGCTTGACCACATTACCATTACCCCGAATGTGCAGGACCGGGCTCTGTATGAAAAACGCGACTCTTTTCTGACCTATATCAGCCGGAATGCAGTTGTTTGGATACGCGATTTTGCTTTGGCAATTGATAAAATTGCTAAGGAATTCGAAAAAGCCGAAAAAGCATTTTCTGAACTTTCGGCTGATGTCAAACATTTGGAGCCCAATGCTTTGTTTAGTACTGCCGATGGCTTTAAGTCTGACATTCTGGCTCATAGTCTCATTGAGTTTGGTTCACATTTTTTGATAAAAGACGGGCAAACGCTTGAGTTTAATATGCAGCCTCAGCCCTCGTTCAATAAAAATTTTGATTTGTTGTTGCAAAATCTTGACGACAACACAAAATCTGGAATCACCAATTTTATCCTCTCCGATAATCCGAAACAAACTGAGCGTATTCAAACCATCTTCAGCGATTTAAAAGCCAACAGGGGGCTCACCGAAAAAGATTTGAACTTCGATTTGATCAGCTTGTCGTTACACGAAGGGTTTGTTGATAAAGAGCATAAACTGGCCTGCTATACCGATCATCAGATATTTGAACGATATCATAAATACCGTATCCGCGATGGCTTTGCAGGCAAAGAAGCCATTACACTCAAGGAGATTTATGACCTTCAGCCCGGCGATTATGTGACCCATATTGACCATGGAATCGGCCGTTTTGACGGGCTTGAAAAAATTGAAAACAATGGCCGGCAGCAAGAAGCCATTCGCCTGATATATCAGAATAATGATATTCTTTACCTCAGCATCCACTCTTTGCACCGTATTTCAAAATATGTTGGTAAGGACGGAACTGCTCCGGGTTTAAACAAACTGGGCTCAAACGCATGGAATAAGCTTAAAACCAAGACCAAACAAAGGGTTAAAGATATTGCCAAGGATTTAATTAAGCTTTATGCTGAACGTAAAGCTGCCGAAGGCTTTGCGTTTAATCCTGATACCTATTTGCAGCATGAACTGGAGGCTTCTTTCATTTATGAAGACACCCCCGATCAGGTAAAATCAACGGCGGATGTTAAGCGTGATCTCGAAAAATCTTACCCGATGGATAGGCTGGTGTGTGGTGATGTGGGCTTTGGTAAGACCGAAATCGCTGTTCGTGCAGCATTTAAGGCTGTGGCCGACAGCAAACAGGTGGCTGTACTTGTGCCAACCACTATTCTGGCTTTGCAACATTATAAGACTTTCTCGGAAAGGCTTAAAGAATTTCCCTGCACAGTAGATTATATCAACCGGTTTAAAAGTGCGAAGGAGCAAACCCGCACGCTTAAGGATTTGGCCGATGGTAAAATCGATATTCTGATTGGCACACACCGGATTGTGAGCAAAGATGTTCAGTTTAAAGACCTTGGGCTCATGATTATTGACGAAGAGCAGAAGTTTGGGGTGGCAACCAAAGAAAAGCTGAAAAAGCTCAAGGTAAATGTGGATACGCTTACGCTTACAGCCACGCCTATTCCGCGTACACTGCAGTTTTCATTGATGGGAGCCCGCGATTTAAGTGTTATCAACACGCCTCCACCCAATCGCTACCCGGTACAAACTGAATTGCATGTTTTCAGCGAGGAGATTATCCGTGATGCCATTCATTTTGAGTTGTCGCGCGGTGGCCAGGTATTTTTGGTTCATAACCGGGTGAACAACATCTTAGAAGTGGCCGGAATTATTCAGCGACTTGTGCCTGATTGTCGTGTGGCCATTGGGCATGGTCAGATGGATGGTTCTAAACTTGAAAAAGTAATGCTTGACTTTGTGGAAGGTTTATATGATGTGCTTGTGGCCACTACAATTATTGAATCAGGACTGGACATCCCGAATGTGAATACCATTATTATCAATGAAGCCCAAAACTACGGACTCAGCGATTTGCACCAGTTGCGCGGCAGGGTGGGACGTACCAATAAAAAAGCCTTTTGTTATTTGCTGGCTCCGCCTTTGTCGGTGCTTACCGATGAAGCCCGCAAAAGACTCAAAGCTATTGAAGAGTTTTCGGAATTAGGAAGTGGTTTTAATATTGCCATGCGCGATTTGGATATCCGCGGAGCCGGTAATATACTTGGTGCTGAGCAAAGTGGTTTTATTTCGGAAATTGGATTCGAAATGTATCAGCGCATTCTTGACGAGGCCGTGATGGAACTCAAGGAGTCAGAATTTAAGGGGCTTTACGAAGAGGTTACGCCTGTTGAAAAAGAGTATGTGAAAGAATGCCTGATTGAAACCGATTTGGAAGTAATGATGCCCGATCATTATGTTACCAACATTACCGAAAGGTTGAGCTTATATAAGGAGCTCGACAATATCAACAGCGAGGAAGAGTTGTTGAGTTTTCAGAACAAACTGATCGATCGCTTTGGTCCGGTGCCGCAGCAAACGCAGGATTTAATCAACACCATTCGTCTGCGGAGACTTGCCAGGAGACTTGGATTTGAAAAGATAAGTTTGCGCAATGGATTGATGACAGCTACCTTTATCACCAACAGGGATTCGGCTTACTACCAGAGTCATATTTTTTCGGCAGTGCTGCAGTTTATTCAGATTTACCACAAAAATTGCCGGATGAAAGAAGTAAATGATAAGCTCAGTCTGACTTTTCGGGATATTGATTCCGTTTCTAAAGCCAATCAGGCCCTGGTGCCACTTGAAGAACTGGTTGATGCCGGCAGGCAGGAATCCTGATCTATACTGTAGTTTCAAGAAAAAGAAATGTTATCTGATGTCAGATAATTATAAAGTATTGAACAGGAAACTGAATTGTGCCAGTTGTCTTTTCCAGGCCATTTATCGGTTATTCAATATTTCATTGGTCATGGAATAGGGAAAATCTGTTTGAAGTATTCCTTTTTGTTTGTTGGGCGTCTGCCCCATTTGCAGTTCAAGGTTTCCTCCATTGATGATATCTGAGTGGTTCAGATAGTTTTTGGTATACGCTTTATTGTTCAGTTTTGCATCTATCACATAAAGGTTAAGATTGCTGTTGTTTGGAGCCGAAATAACAAAAGTCTTGTCTTTCCCGGTTTGAAGTGTAATTTTTTTAAACAAGGGCGAACCCAGTACATATTGATTGGTCCCTGGTGCTACAGGATACATGCCCATGGCTGAAAAAACATACCATGCTGAGGTCTGGCCATTGTCCTCGTCGCCACATAGTCCATCAGGCAAGGGAGTGTAGAGCTTGTTCATGATATTTCTGACATGAAACTGTGTTTTCCATGGCTCACCTGCATAATTGTATAAATAGGGCATGTGCTGTATGGGTTGGTTGCCATGAGCATATTGTCCCATATTCATGATAAGCATTTCAGTAATTTCGTGTATCTGAAACCCATAATATGAATAATCAAAAGTTGGCGGAGCAATAAAGACAGAATCCAGTTTATTGATAAAGGACTGTGGGCCCCCCATGAGATCGATTAATCCCTGAATATCGTGGAAAACGCACCAGGTCCAGTGCCATGAGCACCCTTCGGTAAACGCATCTCCCCATTTATCGGGCCTGAAAGGCGACTGAAAGCTGCCATCAGCATTACGGCCCCGCACAAAATTTACCGATTTATCAAAAACATTCTTGTAATTCATGGCTCGTTTTGCAAATAAATCAATTTCAGCCTGCGGTTTTTTCAGCGCTTTTGCCAGTTTCCAGATGTTATAGTCAGCAAAGGCGTATTCAAGTGTGCGGGCTGTGTTTTCATTGATACCCACATCGTAAGGGATGTATCCCAGTGTGTTATAATAATCAACGCCATATCTCCCAACTGATGATAATGGTCCTGCATTGTTGCTGTTTTTAAGAATGGCTTCGTAAAGTATGTTTATATCTTTATTCTGAATACCCTTTAGATATGAATCTGCAATATTAACAGCTGAATTGGAGCCAATCATGCAATCGCGGTGACCGGGGCTGGCCCATTCGGGCAGCCATCCGCTTTCGCGGTAGGTATTTGCTAGTCCTTCCATTATCTGGCTGTTGAGCTCAGGATACATCAGTGTAAAGAAAGGGAAAACAGCCCTGAAAGTATCCCAGAAGCCATTGTCGGTAAACATGTACCCTTTTTCTACCTTCCCATTATAAGGGCTGTAATGCACCACCTCACCATTTTTATTGTATTCGTAAAACTTTCTGGGAAAAAGCAATGTTCGGTACAGGGCAGTGTAAAAGGTTGAAAACTGTGCATCGCTACCTCCTTCAACAGTAATTTTACATAGTTGCTGGTTCCATTCCGATTTGGCTTTTTCGCATGCCTGATCGAAAGTCAGATGGCCGGTTTCGCGCTGAAGATTAAGCTCGGCCTGTTCTAAACTGATAAATGAAGAGGCTATTTTCAGATGGATTTGTTCATTGGCTTGTGTTGTAAATCGAATAACGGCGCCTGAATGTTGGCTTAAGGCTTCCGCAGAATCGGCCAGCATCAGGCTGTCTTTTACCGAGAAAATCTGTTCAAAATCCTTATCAACATATATCACAAAGTAGTTTTTGAAATTATCAGGTACGCCTCCTGAGTTATTGCAGGCATAGCCAGTTATTTTTCGTTCTTTGGGGTGGATTTTTATGTATGAATTTTTGAAGAACCCGTCAACAATCAGATTTGCCTGGTTTGTTTGGGGGTAAGTTATTCTAAAAATGGCCGCCCTTTCGGTTGGGGTTATTTCAACGGTCGTATTGTAATCGGCCAGATAGACCCGGTAATAATAAGGCTTAGCTATTTCTGCTTTGTGCGAAAACCACGATTCACGTTTGTTTTCATCAAAAACCGGCTTTCCGGTTGTGGCAAAAATTGAAAATGCGCCATAGTCATTTATCCAGGGTGAAGGTTGATGGGTTTGTTTAAATCCTCTTATTTTGGAGGAAGCGTATTGGTAGCACCAACCATCACCCATGCGGTTGGTCTGAGGGGTCCAGAAGTTCATACCCCAGGGCAAAGCTATAGCAGGATAAGTATTGCCGTTTGACAGCTCGTAGCGCGAATCAGTGCCAACCAGTGGATTCACATATTGAGCAAAGTCCTGAACCGTTTGACTACTCAGCATCAAACAGTTTAAGGATAATAACAGTACAGAAATGATATTTTTCATTTGATTTACGGTAATTTGTTCTTAATAAACAGGCTGATAGATTTGAATTTTTGCTGTTATCGGGTCAAGTCAGGTGAATGACAAAAATGGGTTAAGTGTCAAAATCAATCATTGATAATCTCAAGTATGCCGCCGTTTACGATGGCCTGATGTTGAATAAAAAATGAATGGAGTGCCTTCCCGTTAAAAATTACTTTTTTTATTGGTTTATGACTTCCTTCAGATTGTTTTAAACGGATTTCAAATGATTTTCCCCGATAGTATTTTTCGTCAGGATGAATTGTAATTTTATTGAATACCGGTTTGACAATGGCAAAGTTCATATCGCCCGGGCATACCGGATAAAGTCCCATCATACTGAAAGCCAGCCATGTGCTCATGGTTCCGCAGTCATCGTTACCAGGTAATCCATCGGGACTGTTTTTAAACCAGGTTGTTATCAAATGACTTACTTCACGCTGCGCTTTCCATTCTTCACCTTTAATATAGTTGAAAAGGTAAGGATAATGTATGTCTGGCTCGTTGGTCATGTCAAACAAGCTATCGGTAAAAACGGTTTGCAAGGTTTTGGAGAACTTCTGATTTCCACCCATTAGCCTGATAAGGCCTTGAATATCATGCTGTACGCAGAAGGCGTAATTCCAGGCAGTCCCTTCATGAAAGCCGGGCACTGGTTCGAAGTTTTTTCCTTGTAAAGGGTTAAAAGGCTCGAGGAATGAGCCATCTGCCAGCTTTGGCCGGATCATTTTGTATTGTTTATGGTCAAAATAATTTACATATTGTCGCGATTGGGTGTTGAAACGCCGGTAATCATCTGTTTTGCCCAACGCTTTTGCCAATTGAGCTAGATTCCAGTCAGCCATATAATATTCAAGGGCCACAGATACTGAATTGTCAAATTGCTCAAGCAGAGGCACATACCCGTGGTTGAGGTAAAAATCGTTTGAATTTCTGATCTTGTTATCTTTTTCAGGCGTAGTAGCTGATTTAATCATGGCATTATAAGCTTCGTCAACATCAAAATCAGTTAGCCCACGTAAATAGGTGTCGGCAATCACCGGAAATGCGGGGTCGCCGTTCATGGTAAATGTTTCCCGGCTGTTTAGCTCCCATTTGGGTAACCAGCCACTTTCCCGGTACATGCTAACCATTGAATTTACCAGGTCTGTTTGTATTTCGGGGTAAACCAGGCTCATAAAAGGATGATAATTCCGATACGTATCCCAAAGTGAAAATACTGTGTAGCGGTTTCCTTTACGAATGGTGCCAATGCCGGAAGATTCCATTAAGGGATATTCACCATTAACATCATTCAAAATGTTTGGATGCAAATTCATGTGGTAGAGTGCCGTATAAAAGAGTGTTTTTTCGTCCCGGGTTCCTCCTTCCACTGTAATTTTTGAGAGTGTATTTTCCCATGCAATTTCAGCGTTATTTCTAACTTTATTGAAGTCAAAATCAGGTTGTTCGGTGTTCAGGTTCAGGCGTGCATTTTCAATGCTTACATAAGAAATCCCTATCTGTATCAAAATGGCTTCATCATTTTTTACTTCAAATGAGAACCATGCGCCTATACTGTCACCGGCCATTGGTTCAGTATAGTTTTTGTAGTATTTAAAGCTGTTGTTGTATGCCGACCAGTCTTTTTCAGCTTTCAAGTCCGGCATTTTTTTCCATACGCCCGATTCAATGGCAGGTTTGTTCACTCTTGCAACAAAAAATACAGGACGTTCAGAATTTCCCTGATAGCAAAAGTTTCCGGTCATTCGCCATCCTTCAACTTCGTGGTTATTCAGGACTCTTATATATGCGCCTGATTCATTGGTGAGGCCATTGCCCAGGTCAATCAGGATGTTTGCTTTACCTGCAGGGTAAGTAAAACGGCTGATAGCTGAACGTTTTGTAGCTGAAACTTCAGTCAGAATATTGTATTTATTGAGAACGCAACTGTAGTAACCGGGAGAGGCTTTCTGTTGGCTCATTTCCGAACCGTATTCTTTTATGTTAGCCTTTATGTTGCCTGTAGTGGGCATTAACAGAATAACACCGAGGTCAGGGCATCCGACACCGCTCAGGTTTACGTGGCTGTATCCTGTAAAAAAGTTGTTTTCGTATGTATAAGGGGTTGACCACCATCTGGCGTCCTTGTCGAAAGTGTTGTTTTCAGAACCGGTAACATTAAAAGGTGATACAGATACCATTCCCTGAGGAACCACAGCTCCGGGATGAGTAGCTCCAAAATTGGATGTGCCGATAAATGGATTAACAAAACCGGTAAGTTGCTGGGCTTGTACATTTGCTGAAAACAGCATGGAGAAACACAAACCAATCCATGTGCAGTATAATTTTGGGTGAAAATATCTATTCATCGTCGTGCCTTATTAAAGCATTTGTAATCCAATCTGGCAACCGTTAAAACCGTAAAATAGTGTTAACAAAAGAGGTAAAAGAAAAGCTGGATTGAAACGATCTTTCCCATCAATCTCTAATTAATTGTTCTATGTTTTTTTAGTTGTCCGGTAAAAAAAAGAGTTAGTCAGTTTAAGAATCACAATCCAACTCATTTATTTTAACGTTGCCATAACATAAGACTACCGGTAAATTGAACAATAAAGCAAATCAAAGGAGTCTCGCTGGTGTGGGTTAATCATTGTGCAGGGCTGTATCCTTAAACAGTGGCTCCTTCTGATAATTTTTTAAGGTCTTCAGCTATTTGCATAAATTCATTTACATCCATCTCCTTTATAAAGAGAAGTCCATGTGTTGCCCTTAACAACGCTTTTTCGTTTTCATAAAAGAAGTTTTTTCCAAGTAGTAATTGGATTGTCTTAAGTTGTTTAACCCATGTTTTTCTGGTTAGATCACTAAAAGGGCCGTCGTATTCAAAGCTTGGAAATGAGGCATTTACCTGGCTTAAATAGCTTTCAGAAAAAGATTTATCAAGCACAGCCATCGCATTAAGTGACACAGGAACAATGATATCAGCCTCGGCCGGATGGAATTTGTACCAAACATTCCGGTACCCAAGAATGCGCAATTGGCTCAGATCTGTTTCGCGGCTCCATTCATTCACGGCTCCGGCTATAGCCTGAAGTACTTTGTAATGTGTATCGGGTCCACTTCCTTCCGGATCAAGTGCCAGACTAATGATGTGAGGTTTAATTTGCCTGAGCTGCTCAAGAATCGGGATCATATCCCTGTTCTTTTCAGGGTTTTCAGTAAAAATTTCGCCCTTGTAAAAGCCCAGCCTGAGGTGATGAACATTTCTAACCTGAACACCATAGTATGCCCACACAAGCTCTTCTTCAAATTCGCGCAGCATCCCTTTCAGCTTCTGTATTTCGGGTGAGTTAACGCTGCCATCATAACTGCTGTTCAGATTTTTAATTACATCTCTTAATACCTTCTTTAACTCAAAACGATCAGCTGACCTCCAGATGACAACAGCGGCCCTGACTAAACGGTGACACAAGCCTCTGCGTTTTTCATATGCATTGTCCTGTGCAACATTGTCAAGAAAATGGTAGACATCTTTATCCCATTTAAAAGAATACCCTTTTCTGAAAAAATCGGAATAATACAACATTTGAATTTCTTCTTTTTCGATTAATTCGAGGGTGTCTTCAACAGCTTTAATTAAAAATTGATTGGTAACAGCCGTAAAACCCGATGTCATGATTGAGAAGTGAATAGAGTTTGAAGCGTTACGTAGTTGACGGTTTGTATATGGCATAATACCCAGCATGATATCATCATGATGGGGGCCTGTATGATAAATCACCTGATTTTCATCTTTTTGCATCCCTCTGTCAATTTTGGCCTTTATTGATTCAATGACCGAATGCACCGTTTGTTCGTTCAAATCGGGGATGAGCGAGCACCAGGGGTCGTCCTGTAAATCCTGCAATGTAAGATGGTGCCCGTATTTGTTCAGTTTCTGACAAAGGTCAATAACTGCTCTTTCAGTTTTAATATGTGTCCAGGTGCCGTTGGTATAATAATTTTGGATAGAATCATTCAGCCTGCTGGCTGCACCGTTGGTTAAATAGAATCGGGCATGGTCAAGCTTTTGCAATACAGTCGCCGGATATACAGCGTTTATTTCATTTTCAAGAGAAGCTTTAACAATATCAGCCTTTGCCTCGCCGGCAGCAAAAATAATAGCAACAGCATCAGGATTATAGGTAATTGTGCCAAGCCCTATGGTGATTACGAGTCTGTTGCGCGATATTTCAATCCCACCTAAATCGCCTGCTGCAACAGCCTGAGTTTCAAAATTTGTTTGGGTTAAACGAGTAGTAGAAAAAATATCGGAGCCACGGGTATTGAATGCTATATGACCATCAGGGCCAATGCCACCGAGAAAGAAACCAATTCCGCCTTTTGATCTTATCTTTTGTTCATATTCCGAGCACCAGTTATCTATACAAAATATGGATGATTTTATGATTTCCTCTTCTGGCGTTTTGGCTTCACGATACCTCAATGAAAGATCTATCTGGTAGTTTGGAAAAACCTCAGTAAAATGCTTGCCCTGCCATAATTCAATTTCTTCTGAATTGATCAATAAGGCTCTGTTGGGGTCTAATCCAAAGCCTTTGATGTAATAATTCATTACATAATGGTAGAATGAATTATGTTGTTTGGGAGATATAGGGTAAAATTCATCAATCTGAACGAACTGCAGGCCATTGAGTGCGGGCTTACGCAAACCGGCCAGGCCATATCTTTCGAGCAAATGAATTGTATCTGGTTGATGCCAGTTTTCAAGTAAATAATGGGTGTATTTGATAAAATACTCCGGTGTTTTTCCTGTAGGCAGGCTTATCACACCTTCTGGATTTTGCGAAACCCATTCAAGAAATCGCATAGAGGTAAGCAAACCCAGCTTCGGAAAGTTGTCGGTTATCAGGTATGGTAATTTTGTTGAATAAAAACGGTTTCCATGCTCGTTCTGAAATGCATGCTCCACATTTGAAGCTTCAAAAATATTCATTTGAAAATTCTGTTGTAATAAAACATCTGGTTTATTATTGTACGCCATGCTGAATGATACATATTTGAAACAGGGCCGAGCAATTTGGTTTTAAAGTTTGATGATGCTTGATAATACCGGGCCCAAGTCTCAGATTTTTAGTCTGACTTTTTCCCAATTTTCTCCCAGTAAGCAGTTGTAATATCATTGTATGAAAACAGTGAATATCCTGAGGCTCCTGATTTGCGGGCAATTTCAATAGCATTGGACATTTGCTCGGGAGTTAATCCGGGTAAGTATAATCCGGCATACAAAGGAATATGTTTATTCATAGCATCTATCTCTTTTGTAATCTGAGCCCCAATCCATTGAATATCCATGTTGTAAAAATTTTGATAAAGCATAGGAAAGAATGCATCAAGATTCCAGCGGCTCCATTGTTGTCTTACACTCTCCCAGTTGGGAAATACGGCTGCAGAGGCTATTTTTCCTCCGTTCTTAATTTCAGGAACAAGCAGCTCATTCACCAGTTCTGTGATAGAATCATATCTGAATTGGCGCCATTGCTTGTCTGATGTCGGATCTGCCATATCTTTCAGTGGGTCAATACCGGTTTTTTCACTGAATTTCTTACGACAGGTTTCGCAATAACAATAGTCGTATTGTGGATATTCTTTATCCTGAACAATGTTATATTTTGGCTGCAGGCCTTCTGCAAGAATTACATCCGGAAACCTGATGTAATCCAGATGTATCCCGTCAAGGCCTTCTATTGCACTGAGTTCCCTGACGTTTTGTGTTAAAAAATCCCTAACTCCTTGCTGATTGGGGCACATAAAACGATAATAATCAACATATGCCGGATGACTGAAAGAGGGTTGCCCTAATCTGTTAACGGCAAACCATTCAGGATGCTTCTCTCTGGTTTCTTCATGATTGTTGGGCATTGTCCACATCCAGGCATGTACTTCTATCCCTGTTTCTTTTCCAGCCTGGATCAGTGTTTTTAAAACATCGGCCTTAACAGGTAAGTTGTTTGATGCATACATGGTTGAATGACTGCTGTAGACCTGGGCCATTATACCATGCACTCCATAGGATTTCATCATTTCAAACCTTTGCCTCCAGGTGTCAAGCGGTGTATTGGTTTCAGGGACGAGCCAAATCCATTTTTTGTATTCCGAAGCGATGGTGTTTGCTGCAGATAAAGGAAAACCCATGAATTGGGCCGCTGCTATTCCCAAACCAATTTTGCCAAGTGTGGATACAAATGTCCTTCTTTCCATATGCAAAGTATTTTTTGTCAGTTATTTTTAATTCTCAGAACCAAATCCGGTTGTTAAACATTCCATTGGATGCAAAGAGCGTATGGTTCCTTTAGCGCCGGTTACTTGTCTTCGCACCATATCCTGCTGTCCTCAGTTATACTCCACCAGTGTTGGGCATTTGCTTCCTTTGCTGAAATCTTAAATCTGTTGTTGATAGCTTCTGTTTTTATATCAAATCCATGAATCAGCCCGAGATTAACTTCAAGGTTTTCAATGGAGTTACTATAACTTTTATTTTTTTTAAAAAATTGTTGCTGAGCATTAAAAAGTTCACGAAGAATTACCTGTGTTTTGAAATCATTATCAGGAACAAACTGCTCAACCCCTTTACCGGCTTCAATTTCAGAAAACTGAAGGTAGCCCCAGTATTCCGGTTTATGCATATTGATTGCCCATTGTGGCGACCAAACCCAGTTATGTTCAGGATAAGGTTTATCATTTGCCGGGTCGTTTGCTTTTTTATATTTCCCGTCTGCCTTATCAAGCTTCCACTGAACTCTTGAAAAATTAATTCTCCATTTGTCTTGTGGCCCGGGTTTGCTTTTGCTTTGGTTGCATTCGCGCAAAACTTCCCATGGAATTGCCATTTCCAGTGTCCAGCAGGTATCAGTATCGGCCGGATTGTTGATTGTTCCATTCAGGTGAATTCCGCTTTTTAAACCTGCAATGTCCCATGAATTGATGGGAACACCCATTACAGAATAAGGTTTTGTAAGCATCAGATCCCAAACAGTTCCGAAGGCATTCATCTCAAGTTCATAGTAATTGTGGGTGTCTCCGTCAGGATCGATGAACACTTCAAAATCATTGTCATAGTAAATGACCGACTCGCGTTCAGTTAAAGTAGCCCATATGTTGGGCTCTTCCAGGCGGGCACCTATGTATAAATAATGCTGATCCCAAACCATTTTTACATTCGTTTGATAGTAGGGCAGGGGCTTTTCATCACCTTCAATATCCACAAAAGGAGCTGACCATGGAACATTTTCCCACGATTTTTCATCTAATAAGCCATCGGTAACGATTGATTCTGTTGTGTAGTAGCAGATATAATGTTGAGGTGGATGGCTGAGCAGTATTTCCTGGCTTTGGCTTTTAAACACTGACAGAGCAAAAAGTAAAAGAAAGACTAAGGATGGATGTCTCACAGATAGAGCGTATTGTAGAATAATTATTCGAGAATTTCAGACTTATTTTCGCCGGAAATAATTATCACAAAAATAATAAAAATTCTAATGTTTATTAAACATAAAAAAAAATATTAATAAGGAGCATGAGATGACAGCCTGAATTATTTTGGCGTTTTACTGCAGGTTTCCGGTTTGAGCTCAAAACAGAAAAGCTGCTCTTGCAGGCAGCTTTTCTGTTTAATGAGGTAAAGAAATTAAACAGGCTTATTCGAACAATACTTTCTGTGACCAGATAGCATTGGCAGTTTTTAGTCTTAAGAAATAAACGCCTTTATATGTTTTGGCGAAATTGTAATTCATTACATTTTCACCATTCACAAGACTTACTTCCTGCGACGAAATCAGTTTGCCTGTAATATCAAGTAGCTGCATGGTTCCTTGTTCAGGAACAGTAGTGAAACATGATACATTTACATTTCCGTTTTGTACAGGGTTTGGATATACATAAAGCCTGCGGTTAGCTGTATTTTCAAAAATACCATCGCTGCTTTTTACAGTTATGTAAATTTTAGCAATTGAATATAATTCAGGTGAAGCCTGATAAGCAATTTTGTAAGTAATGGAATCAATTCCAGTAAAGCCGGTATTAGGCAGATAATTGATAACATTCGGGTTGCTGAAAGGAATATAAGCATTTCCCTGGGTTGCCTGTGTTTCAATGCTTACAGTAACTGGTGCTTCATAAATATCATTTGAACGAACATCAACTGATACGTCTACATCAGCATTTGTGACCGCTGAATCGTTTACAGCTGTAGGAGGTCCTGACAGTTCAAAAAGCACACCGTTATTTTCAACAAAACGATGGACAAAATTCTGATAATACAGGTTGGCGATGGTTGCATCGTGCACAATCAGTGTGTTTTCATCATTGTCATTGTCGGCAGCGGCGCTCCAGTTGTGTGAACCGGTAAATACAAACGGGTCAGAATTCGGAGCATCCTGATCTACAATCATATATTTGTGATGCATGATGCCGTTTGATACATCATCAAAAGTATAATGAGTACCAAGCGCCTCAGAAAGAATTGTATTTACGGTTGCACCGTTGTTACCTTCAGAATTGGTAAGCACATTAACTGCCGACCCGGCTGATTTTCTTTCAGCAATGGCATTGGCCATTTCATTGCGGGTAATCAGCATGGTGGCAATACTCAGGTCATGATCAGACGTATTGATTTTTTCAACAATTTTGGCATTCACGCCGTCGGTTGGGCTGAAATAACACTCAACCCTTTTGCCATTGATGACAAATTCATGAGGTGTATTGTTCTTTTTGGTGAATCCAAAACGTGCATTTTCCATATTTGGGGTGCTGCTGTTAGAGCCCCACATTTCTTCAAATTCAATTTTATAAGCACGTGCAAGACTCTGATCCTGAATGATAATAACATTATTGGCGTCCAGATTTATCTGGCCATCTGTTAAGTTAGTTGAGCCTGTCCATACAAGTGGTTCATTCGGATCGGCTGATTCGGTATCAAAAAGGATAAATTTGTTATGCATGATACCGGTTCTTTCTGAGCTTGAAGGGCCAACGAGCACATGAACATTGGAGCCTGCGAGTTCGTCGATACCCAGGTTGGCTGTTGTTCCACAACCGATTACACGCACCGTTAAACCTCTGTTGGCTGCAGCTTTCAGCGCATTGCTTACGTTGCTGATGCCCTGGTTGTTGAAGTTATACATGGTAAGGTCAATGGAGTACTTGGCCCGGTTAATATAACTGATGAGTGTATCGTCAATGGCAGAAGGAAGTGTAATAGCATCAATGCCATGTGAATAGGCGTAATCGTTGGGCGTGTTGAAATAAACTTTCATATCACCTGTTGAGCTGGAAATGGTAGCAAATGGCGTAACGCCTGAGAAGGCTGTATCATTTCCGCTAACTGAAAAAGCCTGTACCCATATAACCTGACCAGGCAAAACTCCGGTCACAGACAATTCATGATCAGTTGATCCACCTGCACCGGTTACCATATTTGTAGTAACTGTTTCGGCTGAAAGGCCATAATACATTTCAGTACTTCCGGCAATATTGGTTGTCCAGCTGAAATCAAGCTGTGTTTGTGTAAAATTTGTGTTTTCAAGAACGCTTGTCAGAAAAATAGAACTGCTTACCTGAATATCATCAATGGTACGTGGAAGCAACTGATAACCTTCAGTAGGACTGTTATAGTCAAACTGCGAACATTCAGCAACAAGGTTTACTGACCCGCTTGGGATTGGCTGGCCAACAATGTCAGTTTGGCTGGTTTTTACATAAATGTAACCAGTTTCGCCATTGGCAGTGAATTCATATTTTTTGTTGCCGGTAAATAATCCGCCGCCATCAGAGAAAATGATACCATTTACGCCAACCAGCATTCCTTCATATGTTTCGCCTATTTGGCCTGGAGTCAGGATGATAGGTGCTGGTAATGGATTGCCGGTTGAACGCACCGTTACATTAGTTACCGGGTCAAGCTCGAGTAATTGGTTGTAATTTTTAAGTGTACCGGTAATGGTAACAGAATCTCCTCTGTTGGCAACGCTTACTGCTGAGCCGTAAGCTGCAATGCCGGCAGTGTTGTCCTGAAAATACCTGATAACGCCCAGTTCAGCTCCATTGGTAACAATTCCTTTCACTGTAACAACAGTTCCTACGGCCATTCCTCTGGCTTCCAGAATTGTGTTTTGCGCGCGGGTGAGGGATGATATTCCCAGAAAAGCGAGCGCAAGAATAAGACTTTTTTTCATGAATAATTGATTTGAGTAATTTCTATTAATGGTTTGATTCTTCAATGCGATGCTTAATTAAACGTAATTTTTAATGAAGCAGTCAGCTGGCGGCCAGCTCCCATAAATACAGAGGCTGAGCGGGCATCAAATGAGCTGAAAGGATTCTGAATGTATGTGTCATTATTTTTGGCATCAGAAATATACATAGTATCCAGAGCATTCAGCATATTAAGCCTGATTGTAAAATTAAGTTTCTGCAAAGGTTGTATTTTAAAACGATAACCAGCATGAAAATCAATCAGTCCGTATGATGGCATTCTCCATGATTCAATCGGATTTCCTGATTCATCAGTACATTCTTCCGGGTTGAAATCAGCATAATACCTGTCGAAGAAGGTTGCACCTCCTTCAAAATACAAACCTTTAACCGGTTCGTATCTTAAGCTGGCACCGTATTGGGTTTGGGCAGCATCTCCAACATGAATGCCGGTTGCATCAAAACTGAAGCTATTGGCAGGCTGGTTATTATCGGAAAAGAACATCTGAAGATTGTCAATTTTTTTGTTCCAGATCCAGTCGCCGATAGAAATAAGACCCTGGAAATCGATTTTCTCTGTGATTTTGTAAATAAAATCCAGTTCTACACCAATATGACGGGCATCCATTCCGGGGATATCGCCATAGGTATAACCTTCATTTCCCGTAACAGGATCGGTATATTTACCTCTGACCTGATTGGTGGGCTTATTTTCCCATACCGTCAGGTAGGTATTCAGATTGGCAGTAAATTGTTTGCTGGTATAGCTATAGCCTAATTCAACAGCTTTAACTTTTTCATTTTTTGAAATTGAGTCGGGCAGGAAATTAGCGGTAAATCCGTAGAAGTAATACTTATAATCTTTCGTTTTTGAAAGGTAACCCATATTAACAAAAACATTGCTGTGTTTATTAATATTATAATTGGCTCCCGTCTTGAAAGTAAAGCCTGGCTTATATTTCCAGTCTGATTCTTTATTGCCGAAGTAGTCAATCTTTTTGTAGCCGCTTACCGATGTTGTAAGGTTTACAAATGAACTTATTTTGCCAACTTTATATTCCAAGAGTCCGAATGCACCACCCCAGTTTACAAGGCCATCGTAATAGTAGTTCACTTTATCGCCCACATGTTTCATGGCTGAAGAGCTGTTCGCATCATAGTCAATTCTTTTGTCGCCTTTGTCAATGGCATAATCGCCACCCAGCAAGTCGGTAATTTCACTGTAGTGTTCAGCTGTGTATGACCGAAGGTCAACGCCTCCTGATAAATTAAACTGGTTGTTCAGCTTGTAGGAAAATGTCGACAATAAGCCGTACCAAACATGGTTGTTGTTGTTTTGAACCAGGTAATTGTTTGAATAATAGAGCTTGTCGCTATAAAGTGTATTGATTGGGTAAACCAGACCAAATCCTGAATTAGTAGGTTTGGTATTCTGATTATAGATACTTTGCCAGTTAATTTGTCCGATTTCATCTTCGCTGTATACTCCCGGATTATTGATATAATCGGATTGAGTAATCAGATTGGTATTTTTAAGACTGCTGCGTGGTTGCACACCTCCGCCGGTTCCAAGCGAAAGGTAGGCAATGTTGGTAATACTAAGCCGGTCATTTACAGTCCATAAATCACGAAGGCTGAATTGAGGTTTAAAATAAGTATTAACCATTTCATTCAGAACCTCTTTTTTGGCATTGGGATTTATTTCGCGGGCAGAAAAGTCGCTGTTCCATTGTTCGGCATCGCGTTTTATATAACCCCAATGTGCATTGTAACTAATGCCCTGATTATTGATGACAGGAATGTCTTCTGAATTTACACCGTGCTCTTTGGCATAGGCTGTGTCATAATCAGCAATGGCGCGTTTGTAATTACGTTGTTTGTGGGTTTGGGGGGCACCAAATGCGGTAAGACTGGTAAGGTGATTGCCCCACATTTTATCAATTTTAGCATAAAAAAACCAGGCATTTACGCTGGTTTGATCAACCCAGCCATTTCCGTTTTTGTAAGCTCCTGCAAGCGTGATTCCCCAGCCATTTTTTAGTCTGCCTGTTGTTAGCCCCAAATTGGTAGTGAGTTTGCCTTCAGCATCAACTCCTTGTTCAATGCTATACTGACGTTTGTTATCAATCCCTTTGGTAATTATATTCATAGTTCCACCAACTGAAGGGAGGGCAAGTTTGGATGCGCCCAAACCTCTTTGAACCTGAATGCTGCGTGTTACGGCATCTAATCCAAACCAGTTTGACCAGTATACCCAACCATTTTCCATATCATTTACAGGGATTCCGTCGAGCATAACAGCTACATTTCGCTGGCTGAAACCCCGGATGGTGATACGGGCATCGCCATCGCCGCCGCCCTGTTGTGTGGCATAAACACCAGGCGTTTTGTTCAGCAGCATAGGAATATCCTGTCCTGCAAGTCTTTCTTCAATTTTGGCAGGAAGCAAAGTAGTAAAAGCAACCGGGGTTTCGCGCACCTTGGCATAATCAGCCGTTACTTCAATGCCATCAAGAGATACTGTAGCCCGAAGTAAAAATGAAAGTTTTAATGGACTTCCTGAAACAGAAATCTCTCTGGTAATCATATTGTAACCAACAAAAGAAACCTGCAGTACATGTTTTCCTTTGTTCAGTTCCAGCTTAAAGTTGCCATCGATATCACTCACCGTTCCGGTAGTGGTTCCTTTGATGATAATATTGGCGCCAACAATGGTTTCGCCTGTAATGGAGTCTTTTATAACTCCGGTAACCTGTTGTTTTTGTGCAAATGCTGAGAGTGCAGCAATGATCAAAAATGAGAATAGTAGTAGTTTACGTGTCATTGGAAGGCTTATTTATATATTTAAAACAGGTATCTGAAGTGATGCAATGCTCCTTTTCAGATACCTGTTAATCAATTTGATCAGGAAAATTTAAGGCTAGTTAGCCAGAATTTTTTTGACACTTGTAACGCCATCATTAGAGGTTACACGTACCATGTACATTCCTTTTTCTAAAGAAAGAGGGCCTACTTCCAACTGCTTTTGTCCTTTTTTATAGGTGTGAGCATAAACCCGCTGGCCAATAACTGAGAAAATCTCAACTTCTTTAACCGGTAAAGACGAATTAATAGTAAAACGGTCGGTAATTACAGGATTGGGGTAAATATTCAGATTCAATTCTGATGGGTTATCATTTACACCTGCTGTAGCTGCTACGCAAACATGTGAACCCAAATTTGTCCAAATATCTTTGTAAACAAAGTGTCCGGCTGTATCAACAACTGCAGGAACTGTATCCCATTCCATATTTACAATGAAAGGGTTTGGATTTGTAACAACACCTTTTACAACAGAAGCTTTACGGATTAGAGAGTGATCAGATGTCCATGACATCCAGAAAGGACCAAAAGAAGTGCCATTGGTGGCGTTTTTCTGAACGATGTAATTAACAACTTTACCAGTAACTTCTACGCCATTGGCGGTATAGGTAAGCGTTGAATCTTTCACATATGACCATCCGGTTTCAGCTGAAATTGTTGCGCCAAGCCCGATTTGTCCGAACAAGTCAACTGAAGTAACATTCGACATATCTGCGTTGGGTGCTTCGCCATTTGGTGTTTTAACCAATGCCATCGCATCATTCCCATTCATATAAGTTGGTGCCGGATAAGCGCCATCGAGCTGATCGGCCAATGCCTGTAATACAGGGCTGCATGCGGGCGATGAGGAGGTTGATGAAGTTTGACCGTTTACCAATACAAAAGTCTGATAAGGAGCCAGTGTGCCGCTGAGCCTGGTAGCACCACCTTCGGCAAATGTTGAACTTCCATTGCTGAAGCGCAATACATAATATACACTCAGGTCAATGGTCTGATTGGTTGGATTGTAAATCTCAAGTGCCTTATTATTGCCGCTTCCCTCAACATATTCTGAGAAAAACAAGTCTGTTGGAGTTTGTGCTGTTGCAAAAATGGCTGTAAAAAACACAACCACAAGGGGTAAAAAAGCTTTCATAAGCGATTGATTTTAAATTATTTTAACAAATTTCTTGTGTCTGAAGTACAATCATTCAGTCTACAAAAGTACAAGTATTTTTTTAAGGAATCTGTTTAATAGGCAATTAATATTTATGAAACTCAGCTATTTGTTCAATGTATGCAAAAAAAAGTCAGAAATGTACTTCGCAACTGAACATTACGTTATTGAATCGTGCAATCAACTTGAGTATAATATCAATACCTTTGCGCACGCATTTTAGATTATCGTTTTGTAAACCGAATAGACTGCATTTAATCTGGTAAAATGAAAAAATTGAACTGTTTGAGGTTGTGTAAAAAATTACTTCTTGTTTTTTTGGTTGTGATATCGATGCAATCCTGTGCTCAGGGTCAGAAGTTAAATACGACATGTATTGCTTTCTATAACCTTGAGAATATGTATGATACTATAGATGATCCCCGGATTGATGATGCTGATTTTCTTCCTTCAGGAAATTATAATTGGACTGAAGCACGTTATCAGGCAAAACTTTCAAATATGGCTAAGGTGATTTCAGGTCTGGGGGCTGAATTCGTTGCCGGAGGCCCTTCTGTTATAGGATTGGCAGAGGTGGAGAACCGCGGTGTGTTGGAAGATTTAATAAACACTCCCATGCTTCGGGATAAAGGTTACCGGATTATTCATTATAACTCGCCGGATGAACGAGGAATAGATGTGGCTTTACTTTATAAATCAAATGATTTTAAAGTTTCAAATACTACATCCAACCGTTTGGTAATTCCTGAACAAAAAGATTTTCATACCCGCGATCAGTTGGTTGTAACCGGTGAGCTGGATGGTGAGAAAATTAGTGTAATTGTTAATCACTGGCCTTCGCGCCGCAGTGGACCGGAATACCGTAAGGAAGCAGCCAGGCTGTGCCGCCATTTAAGCGATTCGCTGATGCGAGAGGATAAAAATGCCAGAATCCTCATTATGGGAGATATGAATGATGATCCTGCCGATAGCAGTGTTTTTGATGTATTGGGAGCTAAAGGGCTCAGGGAAAACCTCCGGAAAGGAGAGTTGTTTAATCCTATGTGGATGATACACCACAATGGACGCGGAACATTAACATACCGCGACAACTGGAATCTTTTTGATCAAATAATTGTGTCTCAAGCCTTGCTATCTAAAAAAGCGAAGGGGTGGAAGCTAGATCATGCTGATATTTGTAATGAGAAATTCCTGTTTGAACAGGAAGGTAAATATGCCGGAAATCCGTTCAGAACTTATGCAGGACGTAAGTATCTGGGTGGATATAGTGATCATCTGCCTGTTTTCCTGATTCTGAATAAACAGAATTAGTGCCGAATTCGTTGTTTTTTTTATGAATTTAGCATCGTTAAAATTTTTCAAACGCAGTTTTTTAGTTTAATTTCGCTGATTAAAATTTATAGTGTGAAAGATAGTCTGGTCGTTATCCCAACATTCAACGAAAAGGAAAATATTGAACGTATTATCCGTAAGGTTTTTTCGTTGAGCAAAGAGTTTGATATCCTAATTGTGGAAGACAATTCACCTGATGGCACTGCAGCCATTGTGCGAAGGCTGATGCAGGAATTTCCAAACCGTTTGTTTATGGAAGAGCGCAAAGGCAAGCTGGGATTAGGTACAGCCTACATTCATGGCTTTAAATGGGCTCTTGGCCGTAGCTATAGTTTTGTTTTTGAGATGGATGCCGATTTTTCGCACAATCCCGACGATTTGCTGAAACTTTATGATGCCTGTGCCAATCAGGGCGCCGATGTTGCCATAGGATCCAGGTATATAAAAGGAGTGAATGTTGTTAACTGGCCTATGGGCAGGGTGTTGATGTCGTATTTTGCTTCCTACTATGTGCGTATTGTTACCGGTATGAAAATTATGGATACAACTGCCGGTTTTAAATGTTACCGGCGCGGGTTGCTTGAAACAATTGATTTCGATTGTATCAAATTTACCGGTTATGCCTTTCAGATAGAAATGAAGTATACAGCCTGGAAGCTTGGATTCAAAATCATTGAAGTACCCATCATTTTTACCGATCGTACTGAAGGAGAATCCAAGATGAGCAGGGGTATTTTCAGGGAAGCCATCCTTGGGGTTATACAGCTCCGATTTAAACGTATCAGACCCAGAAAGGCTGCCTGAAATCTGATTCTCATCTGTTTATTTTGTATCTTTACCGGAGTACTTTAGTTGAACCGGAAATTTTCCTTTTGTCATGAAAAAGAAATATCTGATTTTAGGCGCAACCATCATTAATGAAGGGCATGCTTTTAAAGGCAGTGTTTTAATCAACAATGGCCTTATCAGCATGATTATGCCCGGCGAATTTTCGGGTATGGATGGTGTAGAGATTATTGATGGGGAAGGGAAATGGCTGTTGCCTGGAGTGATTGATGATCAGGTGCATTTCCGTGATCCGGGGCTTACCCACAAGGGCGATATTTATACCGAAAGCCGCGCCGCTGTAGCAGGTGGAGTTACCTCTTATATGGAAATGCCCAACACTGTCCCCAATACCCTCACCCAGCTGCTACTCGAAGAGAAATATCGCATGGCTTCAGAAAAGTCACTTGCCAATTTCTCATTTTATATGGGTGCTTCGAATGACAACCTGAGTGAAATTTTAAATACAGACCCTCTGACTGTATGCGGCATAAAAGTTTTTATGGGTGCCTCTACGGGAAATATGCTGGTTGATAACC
The DNA here is from genome assembly GCA_020636745.1 of Lentimicrobiaceae bacterium. Taxonomy (NCBI): domain Bacteria; kingdom Pseudomonadati; phylum Bacteroidota; class Bacteroidia; order Bacteroidales; family Lentimicrobiaceae; species Lentimicrobiaceae bacterium. The sequence continues at coordinate 397,084 of JACJXH010000002.1, forward strand.
CCGAAACCCTTGAAAATATTTTCAAATTTGCGCCTACTCTTGTAGCTGTGCATTGTGAGGATGAAGAAACCATCAGAACTAATACTAAAGCCGCTATCAACAAATACGGGGAAACTATCCCTTTTTCGGCCCACCCCGAAATTAGAAGCAGTGAAGCTTGCTACAAATCAAGCTCGCTTGCTGTAAAACTGGCGAAGAAATACAATACCCGCCTGCATATCCTGCATCTTTCAACCGCATCTGAACTTGATTTGTTGTCTCGCAGCCAGGCTAATGCTGATAAAAGAATTACAGCCGAGGTTTGCGTACATCATTTGTGGTTTTCGGATAATGATTACGATAAACTTGGCCCTAAAATTAAATGGAATCCTTCAATAAAGGCTGTTTCAGACAGGGAAGCACTTCGCAATGCTTTGCTTGATGGTCGCCTGGATGTGGTAGCAACTGACCATGCCCCGCATACTGGCGAAGAAAAATCCAGGCCTTATTCCTCATGTCCGTCAGGCGGGCCGCTTGTGCAGCATTCTCTGGCAGCCATGCTCGAATTATGTCACAGCAATCAGCTTTCGCCTGCTATGGTGGTTGAAAAAATGTGTCATGCGCCGGCCCGTATTTTCAGCATCGATCGCCGGGGCTTTATCAGACAAGGGTATCATGCCGATCTCGTATTGGTTGACCCGAATGCTCCCTGGACTGTTAGACCTGAGAATATTCTCTATAAATGTGGCTGGTCTCCTTTTGAAGGACAGACTTTTCATTCAAAAATTACACATACCTTTGTGGGCGGTCACCTGGCCTGGCACAACGGTGTTTTTGATGAAAGTGAAACAGGTTGCAGGTTGCTATTTAACAGACAATAAATCAAAAACTTGCAAAAAACTATGCGCCGTTTGCTGATGATTGCACTCAGTATTACTATGTTTACTGCCTGCCAACGTACCCATGTAAAAAAGGAACTTTATGAGGATGGAACCCTTAAATCGGAGAAAACCTATGAAAAGGTTAACGGTAAAGAGGTTCTGGTAAAGGAAGTGGATTATCACCTCAATGGTCAGAAATATATGGAAGGGGGGTATGTAAATGAACTGCGTGAAGGATACTGGGCTTCCTGGTATAAAAGTGGGTCGCTCTGGAGTGAAGGCGAATTTAAAGCCGGTGAAAGCAACGGTAAACGCACTGTTTATTTCGAAAATGGGAAAATCTATTATACCGGTTATTTTAATATGGGTAAACGATCAGGCACCTGGACATTTTTTGATGAGGATGGGGAAAAGATAAACGAGATTGTTTATGACAGTATTCCCCAGGTCAAAAAATAGCTTACTTTTTGATGGTTTTCTGAAATTAACCTCATTTTGACCATTCTTTACGTATTGCTGAAAACTGTTCTCCTGTAGATTTCAAATGTAGCAGGTGGGGTGTTTACGTGGTGTCTTGTCAAAAGAGATTTCATGACCGAAATGAAATTCTAAGTGGGTTTACAAATGAGTTCTTCAGTTTTTTTTCGATTAAGAGAATTTTAAAACAGAAAATACAGTTTGTATGAAAACGGCAATTATTTATCGCTCACATCACGGAACAACTGAAAAAGTGGCCTATATGCTAAGTGAAGCATTAGGGAAGGACAGCACTGATTTGTTCAATCTTAAGTTAAACGAAAAGGCAGATTTGAATAAGTATGATCAGATAATAATCGGGGGTTCTATTCATGCCGGCAATATTCAAAAACGTGTAAAGGAATTTTGCAACAGCAACCTGGATGTGCTTTTAAAAAAGCCGTTAGGCCTTTTCCTAAGTTGTATGGAAGAAGAGAAAGCCCGTGAGCAGTTTGACCTTGCCTTTCCTGAAGTGCTGCGAAATCATGCCAAAAGTTGCAAACTTACTGGCGGAGAGTTTAATTTTGAGCGAATGAATTTCATTGAAAAACTATTGGTGAAAAAAATTGCAGGAGTAACGGATTCTGTTTCAAAAATTGATGAATCCAAAGTGTTTGAGATGGTTGAGGAGATGTCTGCCTGAAACAGGAATCTGATGTTTACAATTCATGGGTTTGATTCTTCACTTCCTGTAGCTAAATAAGTGAGGTTTGAAGTTTTTTTTGAAACCAGAGATAAAAAAGAGGCGCTGATTACTAACAATCAGCGCCTCTTTTTTGAATATAAATGATGTTTTAACCCATTGAAATTCAAATTAATCAACAATAATTACCAGATATTTTGATGCAGACCAGAATTCTTTGGGATTCACGATTACAATGCTATCCACCGCTTTCTCGCCGTAAATTTTATAGGATTGAGAAGGATGTGTGGTGATTATTTGTGCTTTTTTCTTTAGCACCGGAATTGATTTAAGTCTGGTGATGTCAACTCTGGTAAAGTAGTCGCGATTGAAGTCTTCTTTCAGTTTTTTGTTGCGTCCTATTCCCGCAAAACCACCTTCCACGGTAATGATTTTTTGTTCAACCAGCTCTTTTTTATTGCCAATAACAAAATAAGCAGTGTTTAAAGCATCTGTTTGTTCATTAATGGTTTGTGATTTCGACTGGCTTTCAGCAGCCAGATTTTCAACATTTGAGGTCAGAATTTCAATCTGAATGTTCATTTTCTCCAATTGTTCGCGAAGCTGTGCAATCTGCCCATCCTTTTCTTCAATCTGGCGTGACATGCGTTCAATCATTTGTTCCAGTGCTGTTACTTTGGCATTTGATTTACGCAATTTGGATTTCAGTTCAGCAATAGTTTGTTTGTTCTTTTGCAACATTTCATAAATCAGATTGATGTCGCGGTTTATTTGCTCTTTCTGATCAGGCTCTAGTTCTCCGTCAGTTGCTGTACTTTTGGTAATCAGCATTTCAGCCTGCTTTATGGAGTCGAGGTTTGCCTGAATGGAATTAAACGACTCCAGATAATCCAGAATTGTGGTATCTTTTGTAAAACCCAGTGTCAGCAGGCTGTCATAGCGGGCCTGCAGTGATTCAAATTCCTTTTTTTTACCGTTGCAGGCAAACAGGAATGGCATTATTAAAGCAATGAAAATCAGTTTTTTCATATTGCGCGTTTTTTTGTTTTTTGGATGTGCAAAGTTACAACAAAAACATGCTTTGTAATCTCAATGGCAGCACATTTACGCATTTAATATTTGAGCTTTATTAATAGAGATTTTTTACAATTTCGATGCTCTCTCCTTTCATCGGGCATGTGACTTTTATCTCAAGTAACTTATTGTTTTCGTCCCATTTCCAGGACTTGGGACTGGTGTATGAGTTGTTTATTTTTACACCTGCTGGCTTACCAGCCAGATTGTGCACCAAAAGCGTAATTTCGTTGTCAGATTGGTTTAATTGTTTGCTCATTCTGTTTTTTTGAATCAGAAACCTGAGCGTGTTGCCGGTTGATGTTGCAGTAAAATTCATCATCTCATAATTACCCTTTTCAAAGGCTTGGGGAGTTTCTCCATTGTCATTATATAATTTGTATCTGCTTTCGGCAACTAAACTGTCGGCATAATAATGCAAATCAAAGGTTTTGAGCGAATAATTTTTAGTGTTTTCTGCTTTTTGTAACATTGGAATAAACGACCCGCCCTTTACAAACACAGGAATATTGTCAATGGTTAATGGAAAGGTAATTTCTTGTCCGCCCGGGTATATATTTCCTGTATAGAAATCGGTCCATGATGTTCCTTCCGGCAAGTAAATATTTTGTGTTTTTACGCCGGGTTCTTTTACTGGTGACACAAGGAATGCATCGCCCCACATATAGGCTTTGTCGTATGTCAGCAACTTCTGGTTTTGGGTTTCATTAAAGAAAAGCGGAATCATCAATGGTTTTCCGGTACGGCTGTTTTCAAAAGCCATATTATAAATGTAAGGTATCAGTTTATACCTGAGTTCAATTGATTTTTTAACGAGGTTTTTAGTGATTTCATTTTGGAAAACGGGCTCAGCGGGGATATGTTCCTGTGCATGAGGACGATATATGGGTTGAAATACTCCATATTGAAGCCATCGGGTATAAAGTTCGTTGTTCATGGTGTCGCCTCCGGCAAAACCTCCGAGGTCTGAATGCATATAGGCAAGCCCCTGCATTCCCATTTGCAGTGATATTTCAGGTTGAGGAACAAGTCCTCCCCAGCTACGGCTAACATCTCCGGTCCATGGTATCATTCCATACCTTTGTGAACCAGCATAACCAGCACGCATCAGAATAAAGGGCCTTTGCTGGGGGAAATCCTTTTGATATCCTTCGTAAATCAGTCTGGCCCATTCGTGTCCGTATGAGTTATGCAATTCGTCAGCAGAGCCTGCAATGTGTTGTAATGCTGATGGATGTACTTCCGGTTCACCTAAATCGCCCCACCATCCGCCAATACCCTGGCTGGTAAACTTTTTATAAATATCCCAAAACCATGTTCTGGCTTTAGGATCGTAAATGTCGATAAGTCCGGTATTGCCAAAGTAGAAGTCATAAGTGTAAGGGTTGCCTTTTCCGTCGGTGGCCAGTACTTTGTTGTCAACAGCCTCCTGCCAGCGGTTGGATGTTGTGAGAATAAAAGGCTCTGTAACCAGTATTGTTTTCACACCCTTCTTTTTGAATCGCTCTATCATTTTTTCAGGCCTTGGGAAACTATCTCTATACCAGTCAAGATTACCCATGGTGCCCTTAATTTCTTTGCCAAACCAATAAATATCTATTATTACAGCATCAAGTGGAATTCCATCTTTAAAGAATTTTTTAACTGTTGATTCAGTTTCAGCCTGCGAATGATATCCAAATCGACTGCTGAAATTGCCGAACGCCCAACGGGGAGGCAATGGCTGTCTGCCTGTCAGACCAGTATATTGGTCAACCAGGTCATACCAGTTGTCGGCTGCAATCACATAGTAGTTTGGCGTACCACCAACTGTTTCATAAGTAATTTCGTTTTTGCTTTTGCTGTCTAAATCAAGGTATCCGGCGCTGGCATTGTCGAATAGTACTGCATATTGTTTTGACGACAAGAATAGTGGCAATGTGTAGTTCATTAAAGGTGAATGTGTTTCATATCCGTAATGAGCGCGGTTGTATAACTGTAGCCGGTTTCCGCGACGATTCATTCCAAGTACTCTGGCTCCTCCGCCGTAAAGAATCTCATCTTTGTCAATCGAAAAATTAATCAACTGCAAAGTGTCTGTTGGTATAAAGCCTTGATTTTCGGAAATTAACAACCTTTCTTTAAAGTAATAAGCGATTTTAAAGGGTGATTTGGTGATTTTAATCGTGAGTCCTTTTGAGCCTATATCAATAAGATTACCTTCTTCAATAAATGTGAAATCAACTTTGTTAATTTTCTCTTCAACAGCAAAAGAAAAATTATGTGTTGCCTGTCCTGCCGGATAAAAAGTAACATGAACAATCTTGTCACTTTGCGGTGCAATAAAATATTTGCCATCGCTTACTTCAAGTTCAAGCTTATCGCCCAGCACTTTAATGCTCTTAAACTGTCGGTCAGTTTGTTGCGCATGCGCAGCTAACGACAGGAATAACAGTGTTAGCAGTGCTAAAAAATGGCTGTAGAGTTTCGATTTCATGTTGATCATCCGGTTAATGATTGAAGTTATAAAATTAGTGATTTCTGCTGAGTCTTTTTTTTGCCAGATATATTGAGTCAGTGGTTTGAAAATGAGGCGTCTACTATTTTGAGAAATGCTTGTTGAACAAATTTTCAAGCAGTGATGTGCTAAGTTCCGGATGAAAAAGCTGATCGGAATTCACGCAAAGAGCTCCGGCAATACTTCCCATCTGCATGCATTTGTGCATGGAATATCCATTAGAAAATCCGTATAAAAAACCGCTGAAATAGGCATCGCCGGCCCCGTTACTGTCAATGAGATTAAAATCTGTGAGTGCTTCTGCTTCATACCAATGTCCGTCTTTGGTCAAACCGGTTGAACCTTTTTTCCCATGTGTTACTACAACCAGCTCCTTTCCTTCATCAATCATTTTTTGCATGAAAGGCCGGTAATCCGGAAGGTTGTCAGAGCTCATCAGAACATAATCACTGTATTTGACAAAGTCTTTATGCCATGGATTTTTACCGTCGTAGTCATGCAGGTCTGTCCACACGGGTTTGCCGGAAGCTTTAACCATTGGCAGAATTTTTTTTGTATATCCACTCAGGTTGATGACAATAAAATCAGCCGCATTTATAAAGGGATGAAACTGCTGATAGCTTAAAGGAGGTTCTTCTGCAATATTATTTGTAAATATTGAGATTCTTTCTCCGGCAGCATTCATCAAATTAGTATGGCGCTCAGTGCCACCCCGGAAATTGTCAAATTGAAAATGCAGATTCGGTTTGTTCAATGATTCAATTGCTTTTTTCCCAAAACTGTCATCCCCAATTAAAGCATGCAAATAAACGTCAAATCCCAGCCGGCTTAGGTTTAGTGCTTTTCCGCTTCCGGTCGATCCAATGGTTTCATTAAACCGGCACTCATGTATGGTCTGGGGAACAGGAGCGGGAAATTCAGGAAGATAAATAATGCTGTCAATAGATACGCCTCCAGCAACAAATACATTTTTCATAGGGGTTAATTGGTTAATATTTCCGGACAAAGGTTGTCAATGCAAATTTAAGTGAATTACCTCATTTTTATAAATGCTTGTTTTTGCGCATGAAGTTCTGAGCATTCATTTATCCGATTAAGCTTACATTTGCTGAAAATTTAAGTTTATGCAGATTTCGGGTAAGATCATTCTCAGCAAGGGCCGTGATGAGGCTGTCAAACGTTTTCATCCCTGGGTTTTTTCAGGGGCTATACATCATGTTGATGGTACGCCTGAAGATGGTGATATTGTTGAAGTTTATGATATTGCAGGAAATTATCTGGCAACTGGTCATGCTTGCACCGGTTCTATTGCTGTGAAAGTTTTTCACTTTGGGCCTCATAAACCTGATGGTAATTTTTTAAAGAACAAATTGTTGCAATGCCTTCAGCTACGGCGCGATATTGGTTTTACCAACAATGCCCAAAGTAATGCTTACCGGCTGGTGTTTAGCGAAGGTGATGGATTGCCTGGTCTGATAATTGATTTTTATAATGGAGTTGCGGTCATTCAGGCACATAGTACGGGAATGTATTTAATGCGCAATGCATTATCGGATGCACTCAAAGAGATTTATGGACCGGAGTTAAAAGCAGTTTATGATAAAAGTGCTGAAGCATTGGGTAAATCAGGCGGTTTGTCACAGGGTGATGGTTTTTTATTCAAAAGCTCAGAATCTGTGGAAATCCTTGAAAATGGTCATAAGTTTCTGATTGATTTTGTACAAGGTCAGAAAACAGGCTATTTTCTCGACCAAAGAGATAATCGCGCTTTGTTAGGCTCTTATGCAAAAGGTAAAAAAGTCCTGAATGCATTCTGTTATACAGGAGGTTTCTCGGTTTATGCTTTGGCTGCCGGTGCAAAAATGGTTGTTTCGCTTGATAGTTCCCGCAAGGCAATGGATACGCTGGAAGAAAACCTGCGCATGAATGGATTTGATAAATCCCGGCATGAGAGTGTTGTTGCGGATGCCAAAGTGTATTTAAGTACTATGCCTGATGATTTTGACCTGATTGTGCTCGATCCACCTGCGTTTGCTAAACGGCATGCCGACCGGCATAAGGCCCTGCAGGGATATCGATATATCAATGCCGCTGCTTTAAGTAAAATTAAAGCCGGAGGACTTCTTTTTACTTTTTCATGCTCACAGGCAATGGATCGTGAAATGTTTGTTTCAATGGTTATGTCGGCTGCGCTTGAAGCCAAACGGAATGTACGCATTCTTCATCATATGGGACATTCAGCTGACCATCCGGTAAGTGTGTTTCATCCCGAAGGCGAATACTTGAAAGGCTTGGTGTTGAGTATTGGCTAGCATTGATTTTAATAGGATCATTTTACTGATTTCATTATTTGTAAGCTAATAGTGATAGCAACATTACTATGCCAGGCCATTTTCCATTTATTGTCCGATGGCGCACACTTCGTTTTCAAATCCGGTCAGCTTTATTCACTTCGTTAAGTTTAATTAGCACAAAATCAGGCTTATGCAATTTGGCATAGTTTTGTGTAACAAACGGTTAAATATCCTGTCTTAAAGAGGTATTAAACTTTTTGCCGATGCGACAATTCATTATCATAGGGCTCACCATACTGTTATGCCATCTCCAGGCTATAGCAATGAATGATAGCCTGAAATCATATATACCATCCCGAATATCAGGTGCGCCGCCGGTTACCGACGGTTTTATAGATAAAAGTGAATGGCCTGAGCAAGGCTGGGAAACAGGATTTGTGCAGCACAGACCTCTGGAAGCACAGCCTCCTACGCAGCCAACAAGCTTTAATATTTTGTACGATAATGACCATATTTATGTGGCTTTCAGAATATCTGAACCCGATCCGAAAAAAATAAGCAGGCGTTTGTCGCGCCGCGATGAAATGGAAGGAGACATGGTGGGTATTCAAATAGACAGCTATTTTGATAAAACTACAGCATTTTTCTTTTGGGTTACCGCTGCCGGCGTTAAAATTGATGGAGTAACCGTAGATGGAACCGGAGAGGATATGTCATGGGATGCCTTGTGGACAGGCAAGGCAGCCTTTGACAGCCTCGGATGGACTGTTGAAATGCGCATACCGCTGACCCAACTCAGATTTGCGCGTGCTGAAACGCATACATGGGGTTTGCAGGTATTGCGCTATACACAACGGTTTGATGAGGTTGACATATGGCAGCCTATACCCCGCGATGCTTCAACATGGGTAAGCCGTTTTGGTACTTTGGAAGGTTTAAAGGGTATTGAACCCAAACGACAGATTGAGCTGATGCCTTACATGGTAGCTTCTACCGAAAGATATCAAGCAGAAGAAGGAAATCCATTCCGAACCGGGAAATCATCCAGTTTATCGGCCGGTTTTGATGGAAAAATAGGAATAACCAATAATATGATTCTTGACTTTACCATTAATCCTGACTTTGGTCAGGTTGAAGCAGACCCTTCCGAGGTTAATCTTACTGCTTATGAATCGTATTTTGAGGAAAAACGTCCTTTTTTTGTTGAGGGACGCAACATATTGAGTTTCGGGGTGTCGCCGGGTGAAAATGAATCTTCAAGTGATAATCTTTTTTATACCCGTCGTATCGGCCGATCGCCTCATCGCGATATTTCTGATTATGATTATACTGATACGCCGTCCAATACAACTATTCTGGGGGCTTTTAAACTTACCGGAAAAACCAGCAACGGGTGGTCGGTTGGGGCACTTGAATCCGTTACTTCCAGAGAACGGGCTGATGTCATTCTGGCTGAGAAAACGGATAATGTTGAGGTTGAACCGCTGACAAACTATTTTGTTGGACGTTTGCAAAAGGATATTGATAAAGGAACCACTAAATTGGGAGGTATTTTTACGGCTGTAAACCGCAATATTGAAGATGCTGCAATGAATAATCTGCACAAAGCAGCCTATTCGGGAGGTGTTGATTTTAATCATACCTGGAAAGACCGGACTTATTATCTTAATATTAAAGGCATGTTTAGCCATGTATTGGGTGATTCTACTGCCATTAAAGAAACACAGGAATCATCAGCCAGATATTTTCAGCGACCTGATAATGATTATGTGAAATATGATCCTTCACGCACATCGCTTTCAGGACATGCAGGTGTGGTTGAGTTTGGAAAGGCCGGAAGTGGAAACTGGCGTTATGTTACATGGATAAATTGGCGTTCACCGGGTTTCGAACTGAATGATGCGGGTTTTCAACGCCGCTCCGACGATATTTTTCAGGTTATCTGGGTAGGATACAGGTATTATAAGCCCTTGGGTATTTTTAAGCAAATCAGCCTTAATTTTAATCAGTGGAGCGGTTGGGATTTTGGCTTAAATAACCGTTATTCAGGCGTTAATGTGAACGCCAATACACAGTTTAAAAATTTGTGGAATTTTGGAATCGGGGTTAACAGAGATTTTGCCCAGCGGGCTAATTATATGCTCAGAGGTGGCCCGGCTATGCTTTTACCGGGTGGCACAAGTTTTTGGACTTCGCTATCAACTGACAATTCAAAGAAAATTAACGGAGGTGCCAGTTTCCAAATGTTTCGTGGTGATGAGAGTGTAAATGAATCCTATTCAGCCAGCCTGCGCCTTACCTGGGCGCCTGTAAATGCCTTGAATATTTCACTTACTCCGTTTTATAGCGCGGATAAAACTATGCTTCAGTATATCGAAACAGCTGATTTTAATCAGAATCCAAGGTATATTTTCGGGTTTCTCTCCCAAAAAACAATTGGTTTGCCAATTCGGATTAATTTTGGGATTACTCCGGATCTTACCATTCAATATTATGGCCAGCCCTTTATCTCGGCAGGGAAATATTCAGCATACAAGAGGATTACCGACCCCAAAGCAGATGCATTTAACGACAGATTTTTGTATTATCAGGATGCTCAGTTGATGTATAATGCTGAGGACGAGGTTTACAATGTTGATGAAGACCTGAATGGAACCCCTGATTATACTTTTGACAAGCCGGATTTTAATGCATTCTATTTTATTTCCAATCTGGTTGTCCGTTGGGAATATTTGCCAGGCTCTTCAGTCTATCTTGTTTGGTCACAAAACCGTTCTGATAACACGTCAACAGGTGAGTTCAGGCCTGCTCCCGATATGGAGCATTTGTCTTTCATTTATCCCCACAATGTTTTTCTGATAAAGGTTTCATACCGACTGGGTTTATAGCAACCTGTGAAAGGTAAAGCTGAAAAATATGGGGGGCTCCAGTACAAAGATTTTGTTAGTGGCAGCATATGAAATGATTAAAAGTAATGCAATAATAATCAATGCAGGGGAGGGCTTATTCCTCTTCGGCCGGGCCTTTTAATCGATCAATAATGCGTCTGTCTTTTTTAGTAGGCCGGCCAGTGCCACGGTCGCGGTGCTCAGCATTTAATTCATGCATAAATTTTATGCGTTCATACTCCTCTAAAGGGGTAAGATCTTCAAGAGAATCGGGGACCAATTTTGCCGAAACACGGTTGTGAATTAAAGCTTTTACGCGCAAAGTGCGGGTAAGAGGGCCCTGACTTACTGTTAAAATATCGCCGGTTTTCAATACTCTTGAGGGTTTTACAACAGCTCCGTCAATTTTAACTTTTCCGGCCCTGCAGGCATCGCCGGCCATCGTGCGTGTTTTGTAGATTCGCACTGCCCAAAGCCATTTATCAATGCGCAGCTCTTCAGCCATACTCATTTATTTTTGCCGATAAAAGATTTCAATCGGAACGCCGTTAAAGTTGAAGTTTTCACGCATTCTGTTTTCAACAAAGCGTTTATAGGGGTCAGCAACATATTGAGGCATGTTACAGAAAAAGACAAATGCAGGGTAGGCAAGCTTTAATTGGGTGATATATTTAACTTTTACAAATTTACCTTTTACCGCCGGAGGAGGCGTTTCTGTTACAATGGGCAGAATGACATCCATGAGTTTGCGGGTAGAAATAGACTGTGTGCGCGACTCATAAACATTTTTAGCTGTTTCAAGGGTTTTGTGTATGCGCTGTTTGTTGATTACAGAAGTAAAAATAATGGGTACATCTGTAAATGGGGCAATACGGCTGCGGATATGTTCTTCAAATTCTTTGTGCGTGTTGGTTTCTTTTTCAACCAAATCCCATTTGTTAACAACAATTACAATGCCCTTATGATTTTTCTGAGCCAGTCCGAATATGTTCAGATCCTGGCTCTCAATGCCTTGGGTGGCATCAAGCATAAGCACACAAACATCGCAGCTTTCAATGGCACGCACAGCACGCATTACTGAGTAAAACTCGATGTTGTCGGTTACTTTTCCTTTTTTACGAAGCCCGGCGGTATCAACAAGTAAAAAGTCAAATCCAAAGCTGTTATAACGTGTGAAGATGGAATCACGGGTAGTTCCGGCAATAGGAGTAACAATATTGCGTTCATCGCCTAACAGGGCGTTAATCATGGATGATTTACCAACGTTGGGTCGGCCAACAAAGGCAATTTTAGGAAGATCCGGAAAATTATCAATCGTATCTGATGAAAACTCTTTTACAACATCATCGAGCAAATCACCGGTTCCACTGCCATTGATAGCTGAAATTTCGTAGATTTTTTCAAATCCAAGCGCATAAAATTCAACGGCATCAGCTGAACGATAGGCATTGTCAACTTTATTGGCAACCAGAAATACTTTTTTAGGTGAGCGCCTGATGAGGTCAGCAACATCTTCATCGAGCGTGGAAAGGCCTTCTTTTACATCAACCATAAAAATAATGACATCAGCCTCTTCCATAGCCAGTTCAACCTGTTTACGGATAGCATCTTCAAAAATGTCATCACTGCCTATTACAACACCTCCGGTATCAATAATTGAAAATTCGATACCATTCCAATCCGATTTTCCGTAATGTCTGTCGCGTGTAACACCACTTGTTGGGTCAACAATTGCTGATCTTTCGCCGGTAAGGCGGTTAAACAGCGTCGATTTTCCTACGTTGGGCCTACCAACAATTGCAATAATGTTTGACATAAATTCTGGTTTATTAGCAATTATGAATCAAAAGATTCGGGAAATCAAAGGATTTCCGGCAAAAGTATAAGATGCCTAAAAACAGTAAAAGCCTTGATTACAAGGCCTTTACTGTTTCATAATTGTTGGTAGCGGGGGCAGGATTCGAACCTACGACCTTTGGGTTATGAGCCCAACGAGCTACCTCTGCTCCACCCCGCACTATGAGTTGTTCAATTCTTTAATCGGGCTGCAAAGATATATTTTGTTTCTTTGCTGTGCAAATTAATTATTAATATTTTTTCAAGATGGAGCATAAGTCGGGCTTTGTAAATATCATTGGACATCCCAATGTTGGTAAATCTACTTTAATGAATGCCCTGGTTGGCGAAAAACTTTCAATTATTACTTCGAAAGCGCAGACAACACGGCATCGTATTATGGGAATCGTAAATGGCGACGATTTTCAGATTGTTTATTCTGATACGCCGGGGATTGTTAAACCACATTATAAGCTTCATGAGTCTATGATGAAGTTTGTGGATTCGGCTATGGAAGATGCAGATGTTTTTTTACTGGTAACTGAAAAGGCAGATGAGCCATTGTCAGATGATTTGATAAGTAAGCTGAATACCTTGTCAAAACCGGTAATTCTTGTTTTTAACAAAATGGACTTGTGTACACAGGAAGAAGCACTGCTGCTAATAAAGGAATGGGAGCAACGTTTGCCACTGGCAAAGGTAATTCCGGTTTCAGCCTTACATCATTTCAACCTTGAAACAGTTTTTGATACACTGATTGAAATGTTGCCTGCGTCTCCGCCTTATTATCCTAAAGATGAGCTTACTGATCGCTCTATGCGTTTCTTCGTTTCTGAGATTATCAGAGAAAAGATATTGCTCTATTTTAAACAGGAAATTCCTTATTCTGTTGAAATAGTGGTGGAGGAATATAAAGAAAAAGAGAGTAAGGATAAGGAAAGTATCACGCACATTTCATCTACTATTTATGTGGCCAGAGAATCTCAGAAGGCTATTATTATTGGTCATCAGGGCAAATCAATCAAAGGTCTTGGAATGGCAGCCCGAAAAGATATTGAGGAATTTATTGATGGACGCGTATTCCTCGATTTAAGGGTAAAGGTTAGCAAAGACTGGCGCGATGACCCGCAGCAGCTGCGCAGATTTGGGTATGAAATTTAATAATTTGTTTTATAAAAAAGTGAAAAGCCCCGGTAAAGGGGCTTTTCTGCGAAAACCAGAACAGAATTCATGGTCGGGGGGATCGCTTATCTTTATCAGAACGGACAGCATTGCAACTCTTCCATAGACCTTCGGTTGCGGGTTGAAAAACCAAAGCCGCCGCCCCTGTTCCCGCGATTGAAGATATTAAAGTCGTCGAGTTCAAGTACTATGGAGATTTCATGCGAACAACCTGCTGCCGTTCTCACTTCTGTTAAAATAAAATCGTATGAATAATTGATTTTCATGCGGGTTTGTCCGTTAAAAGGAGCATTTAATCCCAACATAAATATCAGGTCGTTTGATTTTGCCAGTTCTGAGGTGCGGTTACGAAACCAAACACCGGTATAAATGGAAGATTTAAGAATATTCAAACCTACTGAATAGGTGCGGAAATCAGCCTGAGATTCGTAAATAAAGCCCGGGTTAAATTTGAATGTATTCTTTTTACTTCCACGCTGAAAGTAAGGGCCGTCAGAGTCGCCATCAATTTCAAAAACCAAATCTCCGGTAATTACAAGTTTACGGGGTAATGGTGAAGTAAGACCGAGAAATGATTCGTTTGGACGGAAAAGGTGGTGAACGGCCAGGCCGAATGTTCCCTGAATGGCACTAAAGGTGTTGCTGCTTTCGGTAAATCTGAAAATACCTCCGACTGCAAAATCAGGATAGACTACATTGCCTGTTGAAGGTTGCTGAAAGCTGGATTCATAAATATTTCCATACACAGGATTCAGCTGATCTGTAAAAACCAGATTGTCCCAATTCAGACGTTTTTGAACAAATGATGTGGTAATTCCAACCTGTGAAATCATATTGTCCTGCAGCGGAACCCTGACTGATGTTGACAATCCTACGGTTGATGTTTTCAGATAACCGGTGCCGGCATTGTCTGACATAACAATCAGTCCTAAACCGCCGGAGCCCGGAATATTGCGCTCAGCCATATCCATACTGAATGTATAGTTGCGCAGGTCAGCCGGTAAGTTTGGCCATTGGTCGCGAACACTAAACCGGGCTCTGATGCCGGGTGTAAGACCAACCGCTGCCGGATTGTAATAGATAGGATTGTTGTAGAATTGTGAAAATAATGGATCCTGTGCCTTCACAAAGGTTGAAGCGAGTGCTACAAAAATAGTCAGCAGATATATCCTGGTTGTTTTCATGACGTTGATTTTTTCTTTGTTACTTTTCAAGTTAGCAGCTTACCTGATGAGGGTTACAGTACCATATGGTTTTTGGTAGAGGTTGGTGTTATTTCCAACATCTCTTCCCTGCCAGATAGTTCCGTCTTTAAATACACCTGTAGCTTTCCACATATATGTATCCTGTGGCAGCAGATTGCCATTGAAAACACCGTTCCAACCTTCAGCAGGAGATCCGTTTTCGTCAAGTTCGCTTGATGTCCACAGTTGGTTGCCCCAGGTGTCGAATACTTCAATTTTGTACGATTCCAGGTTTATTCCCACTGGTTTGAATAAGCGAACTTCTGCATTTGGATTGTTTGGTGAGAATGCATTAGGAATCCATAAGCCTTTAAACATAAGGTTATAATCCATCCTGAGAGTGTCAGGGCATCCATATTCATTCATGGTTACCAGGGTGATTTCATACGTTCCATCGGCAGTGAAGTCAACTACAGGATCTACTTCATAAGATTCAATTCCTGTGCTGAAATCCCATTCGTAGGCATTTGCACCTATAGAACCATTGGTAAAGAGAACCCTGCCCTGAGTGTTTTCATAATCCTCAGTCATGGAGAATGCACTGATTGGTTTCGGGTTTACTTCAAGTTGCTGGCTAATAGTGTCAGAGCAGCCATTTGCGTTAACCACAATCAGTTCAACTTCATAAGTGCTTACATTTTCAAAAATGAAGTCCGGATGCTGAACACCTGCCATTCCCAGCATATTGAGAGAATCTCTGAATTTCCACCACCATTGATCGATGGCTGCATCAGCGCTATCGCTCAGGTCGGTAAAATAGGTGTGGTTGTTCTGGCAGGCCAGTGTGTAGCTAAAATCGGCAACCGGCAGGTAATGAACCCTGACCAGGTGACTTATTGTGTCGGTACAGCCAAACTCATTGGTTACAGTCAGCATGGGGAAGTACTCACCTGCATGGTCGTAGAGATATACCGGGTTATGAACCGAGGTGGTATCTTCAACCGAAAGTGGATTGCCAAAATCCCAGTTCCATTTGTTGATTCTGGATTCTGTCCATGTTGATTTGTCTGTAAATTCAGTGGCCACATTTAAACAAACGTCAGGTGCTACAAAACCAGCCACAGGTGAAATCAGCACTTTTACCGTTTGCGATACTGTGTCGCTTACTGTTTTGCCTTCAAGCGTAGTTGAAACAATCAACTGTACATTGTAGGTGCCACTTTGCTGATAGATGTGTGATACTGAAGTTGTAAACGTATGATAAACAAGACTGTCACCATCTCCAAAGTACCATTTCCAGCTATCTATCGGATTTCCGCAAACTGATTGGTCTTCGAAAGTGAGAGAATGACGTTCACAAATCAGGGTGTCAATTTGCTCAAAAGCTGCAGTTATACATGGCATCCGGTCAACACTCAGGCTGTAAGATGCTTCGCAGCCATCAACTGTTACCGTTGTAAGGCTAACGTTGAATATTCCGGAAGTGTTGTAGAAGTGACTTGTATCTGCAGGTCCGGCAAGCAATGTGTCGATATTTCCATCGCCGTAATTCCAAATCCATTGAGCAATATTTGCACCATTTCCGTTTGAATGGTCTGTAAAGAAGATTGTGCTGTCACATAAACCGGCCACATAACTGAACGAAGGTGTTGGCAGAGGTTTCACTTCAACACTCTGGTAAATAGTGGTAGTGCAGTTGTTGATATCAATGGCAGTGAGTGATACCAGATATGAACCCGGTGTCTGGAAATAATGAACCGGATTTCTGTCATCAGAAGTGTTGTAAATGCCTGATGCCAAATCGTCAAAATTCCAGTCGAACAACACTAGAGAGTCTCCGGCAGGTGCAACAACCACCGGACTGAACCATGTGCTGTCGCCATGACAAGTTGTGGTATAATCAATTGCCACTTCAAGTCCGGCGGGTATACAAACTTCCTGGATAAGTGTATCAGAGCATCCACGCATATCGGTTACAATCAGACGAACGTTGTAACAGCTATCGGTATGGAAGAAGGTATGATATGGATTTTGCAGTGTTGAAGTGTAGCCGGGTGCAAATTCCCATTCCCATGATGTAATGGCTCCCATATAGCTGGATGATGCATCCTGGAAGGATACAGCCCCATTGGCACAGGCATTGGTAATATAGCTGAATGCTGCTGTTGGAGCCGGAAATACCTGAACAGGAATAACAATGCTGCTTTCACACCCATTTTCGGTTGTCACTGTCAGATTAACATTGTATAAACCCTGGCTTGAGTAGCGATAAACCGGATTCTGCAGGCTTGAAGTGTCAGAGCCAGGAACCGCATTCGGATCACCAAATGTCCACGACCAGCCAACAATGGCTTCACCTGTATTTGTATATGACATATCGGTAAAGGTTGTAGCATTGTCGGAACAAGCACTGGCAAATGTAAATGCTGCCACTGGCAGAGCTCCTATGCTTACCTGCTGGCTAATGCTGTTGGTACATCCTGTTAAATCAACAATGGTTAAAGTAACATTGAATGAACTGGCAACATTATAGGTATGTGTCGGGTTTTGTGAGGTTGAGTTTGCACTGCCGTCTCCAAAATTCCATTCATAAGAAGCGATTGTGGATAAATCCATGATTGAAGCATCAGGTTCAAAAGATACTGGTGCTCCTACACAGGTACCCGAAGTAATCAGGAATGCAACTGCAGGAGGAGGACTAACATTTACCTGGTGCGAAATTGTATCCTGGCATCCGCTGGCGCTGGTGATGGTTAGCAACACATTATAAGAACCTGCAACATTATAAATGTGAACGGGGTTTTGCAGATTTGAAGTGTTTGAAACACCTGAAGCGGGGTCGCCGAAATTCCACAACCACTGCACAATTGCCGGGCCTCCATTGGTTGAAGTTTGATCGGTAAATGATACTGGAGTACCCAAACAGCCTTGTTCAAAGGTAAATTCAGCCGACGGGCCAACAGTAATGATTACATTCATGCTGGTTGATGCGTCGCAACCTTCGAGGTTGGTTACAGTAAGGCTAACATTGTATACACCTGCGCTGGCATATACATGCGATACATCCGGATTACCGGGAGCTGTAACTGTAGTTGTGTTACCATCGCCAAAATCCCAGAACCATGAGGTAATTACGCTGCCCTGCGCCATTGACATGTCGTTGAAATCAACTTCTGAACCTGAGCATGCAGGTGCTGTGAAATTAAACAGCGCAACCGGGCCCGGAATAACATTTACTGGATGGGAAACATATGCGGTACAGCCTGCTGTATCGGTTATAGTGAGTCCAACAAAATAGATGCCCTGGCTTGAATAAATGTGCATTGGGTCTGGTTCTGTTGAAGTTGTGCCATCACCAAACTCCCATAGCCATGTAATAGTTGAGAGGGGATCAACAAATGTTGAACTGGTAAACTGTACGGAATCATTAGAGCAGCCACTGGTTGAACTGAAATCAACAATTGGTGCGGGTGCAATAACGATGAGCTTGCTCAAAGTGTCGGAGCAGGTATTGGATGTAGTAACAATCAGACTTACAGTGTATGAGCCTGGCTGAGCATAGATGTGAGAAGGATTTTGTAATCCTGAGATGTTATTGATACCTGAAGTCGGGTCGCCAAAATTCCATGCCCAGTTAACAATCTGGCCTCCGCCATTGGCTTGCGAAAGGTCTGTAAAGTTTACTGGACCTCCAAGGCAGGACGTTGAATTGATAAAATTAGCCACCGGATTTGGAATTACCTGAACCTGCAATGTAACAGAGTTGGTACATCCTTCTGAGGTTGTAATATTAAGTGTAACATTGTAGAACCCTGCGTTTGCATATTGATGGCTTACGTTGGGGTTGGCAGGGAAATTAACCGTTGTTGAGTTCCCGTCACCAAATATCCATTCCCAGGTGGTTATATAACCTGATTCGGTGTACGACAAGTCGTTAAATGAGGTTGCCGTCTGGAAACAAGTAGGTTCTGTATAGCTGAAATAGGCTACCGGAAGCTGGCTGACAACAATCTGATGGGTTACTGATGATGAACAGCCGGCAGTATCGGTCACAGTCAGGGTCACATTGTAATTACCACCTGCAGCATACAAGTGCTGAGGATCCTGAATGTTTGACTGACCTCCATCACCAAATTGCCACAAATAAGTTGCTATGGCATTGATATCAACAACGGTAGCATCCGTAAAGAAACTGGTGAGTGCTTCGCTGCATGATGATTGCCATGTAAATTCAACAGCAGGTGCTGCTGATACACTTACTTGTTTGATGATGGTGTCAGAACATCCGTCAATGTTGGTGATAATCAGTGTAACATCATAAGTTGAGGCCAGAGAATAGATATGCTGCGGATTCTGGAGGTTTGACACATTTGATACTCCTGAAGCAGGGTCGCCAAAATTCCATGCCCAGCTTACAATCTGACCACCGCCATTAGATTGTGATAAGTCATTAAACTGAACTGGTTGGTCAAGGCAACTGGTTTCAAAACTGAAATTGGCTGCCGGACCGGACTCAATGCTGATTGTTTGAGTTGAAGTGGCTTCGCAACCAGCTAAGCTGGTAACAGTAAGCGAAACAACATAAATGCCTGCATTCGCATATGTGTGGGCCACATCAGGATTTGCCGGTGCTGTCACGATAGTGTCAGTACCATCGCCAAAATTCCAGTACCAGGTGCTGATTACGCTGCCAGCTGCAGTTGACATATCGTTAAACTGCACCTGATTACCTGAGCAGGTTTGTGTTTCATAGTTAAATATGGAAACAGGCCCAGGAACAACGTTTACAGGATGTGAAACAGAGGCCGAACAACCTGCGGTGTCAGTTACCGTCAGATTTACCCAGTAAATACCCTGCGCAGCATAGATGTGAATTGGATCGGTGTCGGTTGAAGTTGTGCCATCACCAAAATCCCATGCCCATTGCTGTATGGCGCCCATATCAACAAAGGTTGAACTTATAAACACTGTAGAGTCGTTAGCACAGCCGTTGGTTGATGAAAAGTCGGCAATCGGAGCCGGGGCAATTACAATGACCTTACTCATCGTGTCTGAACATGAGTTTGATGTAGTTACAATCAAACTTACAGTGTAAGTACCATCAGCACTAAAAATGTGAGTAGGATTTTGCTGGGTAGAGGTGTTTGCTGTACCTGAGCCCGGGTCGCCAAAGTTCCATGACCAGCCAATAATCTGGCCACCTCCATTTGCCTGTGAAAGGTCAGTAAAGTTCACCGGTTCACCCAAACAGGAAGAAGTGTTGATAAAGTTGGCAACCGGATTGGGAACAACCTCTACTATAAGCGTCACCGTATTTTCACAGCCGCCAGAAGTGGTAATGTTAAGGGTAACATTATAGAAACCAGCATTGGAATATTCATGGGTTACATTCGGATTATTCGGGAAAGTAACTGTTGTTGAAGTGCCATCTCCGAAAATCCATTCCCATTCAGTAATATAGCCTGCTTCAGTATAGGAATGATCGTTGAATGAAGTTTCAGTTCCAAGGCATGTAGGCGAGCTGTAGCTGAAGAAAGCAACAGGCTCGTCACCTATATGTACCAGATGACTGACTGAGTTCTCGCATCCGGTAGTGTCAGTTATGGTAAGTGTTACATTATAATCACCACCTGTAACATACATATGACCCGGATCCTGCTGATTAGATACACCTCCGTCTCCAAATTCCCAGGCATAGGTTGCGATGGCATTGATGTTAACAACAGAAGCATCTGTAAAGAAACTTGTAACAGTTCCTGCACAGGCAGCCTGCCAGCTAAATTCAACTGCCGGAGCTCCGCCTACTTCAAGCTGTTTGGTAATGGTGTCACTGCATCCATTGAAGTTGGTTACGGTTAAGGTAACAGTATATGTACCTTCATTCGAAAACAAATGCTGAGGATCTTCAATGTTTGAAAGGTTGAAAATACCGGAAGCGGGGTCGCCGAAATCCCATGCCCAGCTAACAATGTTGCCGGCTCCATTCGGGAAAGAAGCATCCTGGAAGTTAACCAGAAGATCTTTACACAGTGTGGTGTAATAGAAATTGGCTACCGGAGCAGGTGTAACAGATACATTGGTTGAATAAGTGTTTTCGCAGCCAAATGAACTTAAAACGTTGAGAGTGGCTTCAAAAATGCCCTGATTTGCATAAGTATGGGCAATATTCGGATTATTTGGGAAATAAATGGTGTCAGCAGGTGAGCCATCGCCATAAGTCCAAATCCATCGGGTAATATAGCCATTCTCTGTTGATGATAGATTGATAAACTGAGTGGGATTTCCCAGGCAGTTTGGTGTTTCAATACTGAAGAAAGCAATAGGAGTACTCATAATTTCCACGGTATGAACAACCTGGGTGGTGTATCCATTTGTGTCTGTGGCTGTGAGTGTTACCTGGTAATTGCCAACTGCGGCATATGTATGGGATGGATTCATAATATTGGCATAGAAACCATCACCAAAATTCCAGTGCCATACTGCGATGGCATTTACATCCGACATGGTTGTGTCAACGGTAAAATTAGTTGGCTGTCCATCGCAAACCGGAGCCCAGGTAAAATCAAGGTCAGGATTCTGATTGATGAAAATAACCATTTCGTCGCTGAAATCACCGCAGCCTGAGGCGCTTTCTGCTGTTAGAATCAGAGTGGCAGAACCATTGGCTATATCAGCTGCGCTCGGTGCATAAGTGGGGTTAAGTGTAGTTTCATTGGTAAGTGTGCCAGTGCCGGTGGTTGACCATATAAAGTTGATGGCATTGTTTACTGATGCACCTGATACCGTGTGAGTGCATGAGTGACAAATGGTTACGTCAGGCCCTGCATCGACTAACGGATTTTGAATGATAGTCAGTGATTGGGTGTCTGTATGGTCAATACAAGGAGGATTTGAAGCTACCAGTGTAAGTGTGACACTTCCGGCTGTAATATCAGCAGGGCTAGGAATGTAAGTTGCATTCAAAGTCGACCCGTTGATAAAAGTACCGGTTCCTGAGCTGGCCCATATGACTGAAGCATAATCATAAGCCATGGCATCAGTAATAATGTATTGTTCTCCCTGGCAAATTAGCCCGTCGCTACCGGCTTCAGCCATAGGACTGTACCTGATGAACAGGTTCATGTTGTCAGTAAAACTACCTGAACATGGTGAAGATGAAGTTCCGGTAAGAGTCAGAATTACACTTCCGGCTGCAATATCAGCAGGGCTTGGGATATAATCAGGATTCAGGGCAGTTATATCGCTAAATGAGCCCGAGCCTGAAGTTGTCCAGAAAAGGTTGCTGTAACCACTGGCAGTAGCACCGCTTAAAGTAGCATTGCTGCCTTCGCAAATAGATTCATCAGCACCTGCATTTACAATTACTTCATGCTGAATGTTTAGTTGCTTGTAATTGCTTACAACAGGACAGTTGCCATTGGTTGCAGTTAATGTTAGTATAACCGAACCCGCTGCTATGTCAGCTGCACTTGGTGTGTAAGTTGGGTTTAAGGTATTGATGTTTACCCAGGTTCCTGTACCTGATGAGCTCCAGAGCAATAAAGCATAGTTGGAGGCGGTTGCATCTGAAACAGTATAGGTTGATCCTTCACAAATTGTAGCATCCAGCCCTGCATCAACTATTGGTGTCTCACTAATAGTAAGTGTTTTATTGTCGGCTATCGGATCGGTGCATGGAGCCAATGGATTTACAGTTAATGTAAGAATGGCGTACCCGTTGGCCAGGTCGGCAGCACTTGGTAAATAAGTAGGCATAATGTTACCAGCATTGATGATAACACCACTTCCAAAGGAAACAGTCCATTGCAGACTGGCGTAATTGGTTGCGGTAGCACCAGTAACAGGCGCAGGTCCGAAACAGATGTTCAAATCACCACCTGCATCAACTGTTGCTCCGGGAGTAATGCTTAGTACCATAAAGTCAGAGGCATCATCACAAGGGGCATTACCAAAGGCGGTAATAGTAAGGGTTACATTTCCGGCAACAAGATCAGCAGGTGAAGGAGTGTAAGTTGCATTTATCTCGGTTGGATTTGAGAAAGTTCCTGTTCCAGAGGTTGTCCAGAGTATGTCAGCGTAATTGGCAGCAGTTGCACCAGCCAGATTAAAGGCATCACCAAAACAGGTAGATGCATTAGGTCCGGCATTTGCCTGAGCAGTTTTACCAATGTTCAGAATAAATGCATCAGAGGCCGAAACGCCGCATGGAGCAATCGGATTTGCTGTGAGCGTAATAATTACCGAGCCTAAAGCAATATCTCCAGCACTTGGAATGTAAGTGGGCGTAAGTGTTCCGTTGTTAATGAAGTTTCCGGTTCCGCTTGTTGTCCAGTTGAGTGATGAATAGTTGGTGGCAGATGCCCCGCTTACCATAAACAGTTCGCCTTCACATATATAAGCATCGTTGCCTACTGAAGCTGTTGCTTCTGGTACATAATAAAGCACAACATCATCGCTTACATTACTGCAAGGGCTGCTTGCATAACCTGTAAGTGTGAGTGTAACTGTTCCGCCTGCTATGTCTGAGGCAGAAGGATTGTAAATGGCAGCCAGAGTTGTGATATTGGAGAATGTTCCGGTACCACTGGTTGACCAAACAATTGCAGTTGTATTTGCAGCTGTTGCATCATTGATAGTATATGGACCCGGAGGGCAGATTGCGGCATCGTTGCCGGCAAAAACAACCGGTGTGCGGGTAATTGTCAACTGCATAGCATCTGATACACTGGTGCTGCATGGAGCTATTGGGGTTGCAATTAAGCTTAGTACAACTCCTCCATTAGTGATATCGGCCATACTTGGAATATAAGTAGGCGACAGGGTGTTGCCATTCATGAAAGTACCTGTTCCGGTGCTGGCCCAGCTAATTGACTGATAGTGGTCGGCCGATGCACCTGAAATTGTATACTGCATGCCCTCACAGATAGATGCATCAGGGCCGGCATTTACATTGGCTTCTTCTGTTAGTGTGATTACGATGTCATCACTCACATTGCTACATGGTGAAGCAGCGAATCCGGTAAGCGTTAGCGTAACATTTCCATTGGCAATATCAGTTGCTGATGGGCTGTATGTTGTAACTAAGGCTGTGGTTGATGAAAAGGTTCCAGTGCCATTGCTGGTCCACAATAATGTAGTTGCGTATAAGGCTGTGGCATTTATTGTTGTGTAAGGCGCAGCAGGGCATAGGGTGATATTGTTTCCGGCAAAAATCTGAGGCGTACGGCTGATTGTAACCAGCAGTGCGTCAGTTGCAGGATTTGCACAAGGAGCAACAGGTGTTGCCGTAATGCTTAATACAACACTGCCGTTGTTGATATCGGCCATGCTGGGAACGTACGTTGCATTCGGAGAGTTTCCGTTTACAAATGTTCCACTTCCGGTTGTTGCCCAGTTGATAGATTGGTAGTTTGAAGCACTGGCTCCGGTTATGTTTACATTGCTGCCTTCGCAGATATTGATATCCGGACCGGCATTTGCAACCGGCTCGTTTGAAAGCAAAAGTACAATGTTGTCGCTAACGTTTCCACATGGGCTGTTCGCATATCCTGTAAGAGTGAGTGTAACAGTACCATTGGCAATATCAACAGCAGAAGGTGTATAAACAGTTACCACTGATGTAGGATTCGAAAACCCTCCGGTGCCATTTGTTGACCAAAGCACACTGTTACTGAAACTTGCACTTGCAGTATTCGTAGTGTATGGGTCGGCAGGGCAAAGGCTTACATCATTACCTGCAAAAATCTGAGGCCTGCGGGTTATGATCAGTTGCATGGCATCAATGGCTGGTAATGCACATGGTGCCATAGGATTTGCTGTGAGTGTAAGTGTAACTGAACCATTGACGATATCTGCGGCACTTGGATTGTAAGTTGGATTCAAACTGTTTCCATTTACAATTGTACCTGTTCCGGAAGTGCTCCAGAAAATGGATTGATAATTAGATGCAGTTCCGTTCAGAATTACATTGTTCCCTTCGCAAATGGTTTGATCCGGACCAGCTGATGCTGTTGGCTCCTGCGAAAGCAGAATAACTATGTCATCACTTACATCTGAGCAAGGGCTGTTGGCATAAGCAGTAAGGCTTAAGGTTACAGAGCCGTTTGTTATATCTGCCGTAGATGGATTGTATATGGTTACAAGGGCTGTTGGGTCGGTAAACGTACCTGTGCCATTGGTTGACCATAATAAATGTGTGTAATTGCTTGCAGTGGCAGTAATGGTGGTGTATTGATCAGGAGGACAAATGCTGGTATTTGCGCCGGCAAATGCCTGAGGAGCCTGATGAATGGTTACCAATAATGCGTCTGATGCCGGAAGCGCACAAGGTGAATTTGGCGAAGCCGTTAAAGTGAGAGATACCAAACCACTGGTTATATCCGATACACTTGGAATATAGGTTGGTGTCAGTGTATTTCCATTCAGGAATGTACCTGTTCCAGATGTTGACCAGGAAATGAGCTGGTAATTGCTGGCTGTAGCTGAAGTAATGTTGATGTTGCTGCCTCCGCAGATTTCAAAATCAACCCCTGCATCTGCTGTAGGAGCATCTGTAAAGGTTAGCAGCATTGAACTTTCTGCATCCATTGTACATGGTCCTGCTCCTGTGGCTGATAAGGTAAGAATCACACTTCCCATCGAAATATCGCCTGTTGAAGGAACATAGGTTGGGCTCAGGTTTCCGTTATTTACAAAATAGCCAGAACCCGAGCTGGTCCATGTCAGAATGGAGTAGGAACTTGCTGAAGCGCCGTTCACTGTATAATTGTCGCCACTGCATATGGAAGCATTTGCTCCTGCATCAGCAGTTGGTAATGGAATAACATTTACTGCAATAACGTTTGATGCAGCCGAAGAGCAACCGTTTGCATCTGTAACAACTACCGAGTAGTTGCCAGCTGTGCTTACAATGATTTCACGTGTTGATTGGCCATTTGACCATGCATATGAAGCATAACCAACAGGAGCTGAAAGCGTAACTGTTTCTCCGTCGCAAAGTGTGGTAGGCCCTAAGGCTACAATAACCGGAGGTACAGCAGGTGAGTAAACCGTAACTACAATGGTATTTGAAGGATCGCTAATACAACCCATGGCATCGGTGACCTGAACAAAATAGCCGCCCGAAGTTGTAACTGAAATGGTTGGAGTAACCTCGCCATTTGACCACAAATATGATGCATAGCCTGCAGGGGCAATCAGAGTAACACTTCCACCGCTACAAAACATGGTGGCTCCGTTGGCAACAATTGTTGGAGTAGGCGGCTGCAGTACAGTTATACTTACCGGTGCCGAAGGTTGACTTGAACAACCAATTGCATCAGTAACTGTTACTGTGTAGGTTCCTGAAGTTGTAACACTTATACTTTGAGTAGTTGCACCATTTGACCATAAATATGAAGCAAAACCTGCTGTTGCTGTTAGGAGTACCTGATCTCCATTACAGAAGGTGGTTGGTCCGTTGGCTGTAATAACAGGAGTTGCCGGATAAGGATTAACAGTTACGGTCACCGCATTTGATGGCATACTTGTACAACCATAAAGGTCGCTTACTGTAACGGAGAATACTCCTGAACTAGAAACCAGAATA
Organism: Lentimicrobiaceae bacterium; assembly: GCA_020636745.1. Classification (NCBI taxonomy): domain Bacteria; kingdom Pseudomonadati; phylum Bacteroidota; class Bacteroidia; order Bacteroidales; family Lentimicrobiaceae; species Lentimicrobiaceae bacterium. Next base: position 423,645 of record JACJXH010000002.1, read on the forward strand.
CTTTGTGTTGTTTCGCCGTTTGACCAGAGGTATGAGGCAAAACCAGCCGGTGCTGTTAAAGTAACACTGCCACCTGCACAGAAATTAACCGGACCATTGGCTACAATTACCGGAGTTGCTGGCATTGGATGAACAGTTACCGAAACATTGGCAGATGGAAGGCTTGTACAACCGAAAGCATCGGTAACAGTAACATTAAATGTTCCGTTGGTTGTTACCAGAATGCTTTGGGTAGTGGCGCCGTTGCTCCACAAATAAGACACGTAACCGGCAGGTGCACTTAATGTTACGCTCCCTCCCTGGCAAAGTTCTGTTGGTCCGCTGGCTGTAATTACCGGCGCAAACTCCATATGAACATTTACAGTTATCTGATTTGATGCCAGACTTGCACAACCGCCTGCATCACTCGCCACAACTGAATATGTGCCAGACGCTGTTACAGTTATATTTTGTGTAGTCATGCCATTCGACCATAAATATGAGGCATAACCTGGTGTTGCAGATAGAATAACACTTCCTCCTTCACAAAATTCAACCGGGCCATTGGCAGTAATCACTGGTGCTGAAGGCATTGCATTCACGGTTACTGCAAGTGTTGAAGTATTTGAATTTCCGCAGGAATTTTGAGGAGTAACTGTAATATCACCTGAAATAGCTGTGACGGAATAGTCAACAGTTATACTGTTGGTTCCCATTCCTGAAACTATGGAAGAGCCGGAGGGAACAGTCCACATGTAGGTAGTTGCAGCGGTTACAGGATTTATTGTATAAACCATGCTGTTTGTGTTCTGGCAAACATTTGCCGGACCCATTATCATGCCCGGGTTACCAGGTAATGGGCTAACAGTTACCGGATAAGCAACCGAAACAGGTCCGCTTCCACAGGCACTGGTGGCATTTACATAGAAGCTTCCGGAAACGGCTGACATAGAAAAGTCAACAGTGATATTTGGCGTATTTGCTCCTGAAACAATGGTTGCTCCCGAAGGTAGAATCCAGTTATATCCGGTTGCGTATTGAATAGGTGTAACAGAATAACTTACTCCTGTTTGGCCTGCACAAATATTCTGTGGCCCGCTGATGGTGCCACTGGCAACAGGTAATGAACTGATAGAAAGTTTCATCACATCAGTGGCCGTGCCAAAACAAGGAGCGGCTCCCTGAACAGTCATTATCAGATTTACAAAACCGGCTGCGCGGTCGGCATTGCTGGGCAGGTAGGTAGGCGTCAGAGAATTAGCATTTACCAGGCTGCCTGTGCCTGTTGAGGTCCAGTTAACTGTTAAGTATCCTGAAGCTGAAGCTCCGGTAACGGTATAATTTAAACCAAAGCAAACATCAGCATCAGGGCCGGCATTTGCAACAGGTCCATCGGAGAAGCTTAGTCTCATCTCATCTGAAACATTGCCTGAGCATGGTGCTGAAGACATTGCAGATAATGTGAGAATGACAAAACCATTGGTATAATCCTGAGCACTGGGGATGTAAGTGGGGGTAAGTGAATTTCCACCTGAGAAAGTTCCGCTTCCGGTTGATGACCATGTTAGTGCTGCATAGTTGGTTGCTGTGGCTCCCGAAATGGTGTAATTACTTCCGTCACATACATTGGCATCAGGGCCTGCATTGGCTGTAGCACCTGCATTTATGGTAAGCAGCATATCGTCCTGAACATTGTTGAAGCAGGGCGCATTTCCCTGAGCATGCAGGGTTAAGGTAACTGAACCAATGGAAAGATCTCCTGCGCTTGGCGTATATGTTGGATTAAGCGTATTCTGATTTGCAAACGTTCCACTTCCTGAAGAGGTCCAGTTAAAGGTATTGGCGTTGGTAGCTGATGATGTTGTAACAGTAAAAGGATTTAATCCGCAGGTGCTACCATTTATACCAGCATTGGCAGTTACTGAAGCCCCGATAGTCAGGATCATCTGGTCAGAAGTTTGATTATTGCAGGGATTTTGGCCGGTTACAGTCATTGTTAAAATGACAGAACCTGCACTGATGTCAGCTGCACCCGGCGTGTATACAGGGTTTGTTGTAGTGTTATCGGAGAATAGTCCGGTGCCGCTGCTTGTCCACGAAATTGTTGAGAAGTTGGAAGCTGTTGCGTTTATCAGCTGGTACGAACTTGAACAGCAGGCTGCATCTGGGCCGGCATTGGCCGCAGGTAAACCCTGAATTGTCAGTACCATGAAATCGGTTGCTATGGTATTGCATGGAGGTGCTCCCTGAAGGGTCAGTGTTAGTGTAACTGTTCCTGCAGAAATATCGCCTGCTCCGGGGTAATAAACAGGATTTACAGCAGTACTATTGCTGAAAGTTCCTGAGCCGCTGGTTGCCCAGCTAAGAGTTGCATATCCGCTAGCTGAAGCACTGGAAAGGCTCAGGCTCTGGCCCTCGCAAATACTTATGTCTGCACCTGCATTTGCAACCGGAGCTGACTGGAGGTGAAGAATCATGATGTCTGTTGCTTCTCCTGTACATGGAGCGAGCGCAGTTGCATGTAAAGTGAGACTAACCTGTCCATTAAGAACGTCTCCCTGTGATGGGGTGTAAACCGGATTTAAACCGTTGGCACCTGTAATGGTCCCGGTTCCATTGTGTGTCCAGTTTATGGTATTGTAATTTGTTGCGGTTGCTCCCGTAATCTGGAAAGCAACAGTGCCGCAACTGCTGCCATCAGGGCCTGCATTAGCAGTTGGTTGTGTATTAAAGGTAAGTGTCATTTGGTCGCTGGCTGTTGTTGTACAAGGAGCCAGACTGGTTGCTGTCAGCGTAAGGATTACCGAACCTGAAGCAATATCAGATGCACTTGGGTTGTATACCGGATTTAACATCATTGTATTGCTGAATGTTCCGGTTCCTGAGGTACTCCAGGTAATACTTGAATAATTGGATGCAGTAGCTCCTGTTACAGTATAACTATTGTTCCCGCACACTGCTGCATCAGAACCTGCATTTACTGCAGGCAAAGGTGCAAATGAAAGAACCAGTTGATCCGAAACACTTGACATACATGGGCTGTTGCCGTTTGCTGTAAGTGTAAGCGTTACATTACCGGCTGAAATATCTGCAATACTGGCCACATAAGTTGGGTTGATTGAAGAGGGATTGATAAATGTGCCGGTTCCTGATGTGCTCCATAGCAAAGTGCTATATAAAGACGCAATGGCAGTTGTTATTTGGTAATTGGTACCACAGCTTGTTGCGTCGGGGCCAGCATTTACAAGAGGCAGGCGTGTAATAGCCAGTATCATTTGGTCAGTGGCAGAAACACTACAAGGTGAATTTGCTATAGCGGTAAGGGTAATGGTTACTCCACCGGAAGTTATGTCGGCTGCACTTGGATGGTATGTCGGGCTTAATGTCGAACCATTGGTAAATGAGCCTGTTCCGTTGCTGCTCCATGAATACAATGAACTGTTGGTTACTGAACCTGAAAGAGTATAATTGCTGCCTTCGCAAATAGATGCATCATTACCGGCATTGGCAGTGGCACTTTTTACAATTACAAGTGTCATCTGGTCTGTTGCTGTGTTGTTGCATGGTGCTGAAGCAGTGGCTGTTAGTGTTAAAATAACAGAGCCGTTGGCTATGTCAGTTAAACTTGGCGTATATACCGGATTCAAAGTGTTCTGACTTGAAAAACTACCGGAACCTGATGATGTCCAATTTAATGAATTGTAATTTGAAGCCGAAGCTGTTGTAACAGTAAATGATGAACCCTGACAAACAGTTCCATCCATTCCGGCATCAGCCAGTGGCTCATTCATTAAAGTCAGAGTCATGGCATCTGTAACCAATGCTGTACATGGCGATTGACTATATACCTCAAGGGTAATGATAACAGATCCAATTGCAAAATCAGCTGAACTTGGCTGATAAGTGGGGGTGAGTGTTGTTTGATTGATAAAAGTGCCGGTACCAGTGCTTGTCCAGTTAAATGAACTGAAATTAGAAGCTGATGCGCCGGTAATCAGATAGGATGGACTGCAGCATATTCCGTCAATTCCTGCATTTGCTGTTGCCTCCGGACTGATTGTTAAAATCAGATTATCGCTTACTGATGAAGTACAAGGTGCTACAGGGCTGGCAGTTAATGTTAAAATGACACTGCCATTAGATATGTCTGATGATCCGGGAGTATAAACCGGATTGAGAATGTGTTCGTTGCTGAAAGTACCACTACCTGAAGTTGTCCAGGTAATCAGTGATGCATTGGATGCATTGGCTCCATTAATGGCAAATGTTGAAGAAGCGCAAATTGTGCCATTATTACCTGCATTTACTGTAGGTCCCTGATTAAAGAAAACCCGCATAACATCTGAAACGCTTCCTGAACATGGAGCTATAGCCTGAGCAGTAAGTGTGAGGTCAGCATATCCGTTGGAAAGATCGATTGCACTTGGAGTATAAGTTGGATTGAGGCTTGTTGCGTTTGATAAAATGCCTGTACCGGATGATGTCCATAATAAAGTGCTGTAGTTTGAAGCTGATGCACCATTAATTGTAACAGAGGCATCACAGGTGTTGATATCATTGCCTGCAGAAACCAATGGCATATGATTGAATGTAAGAACCATTGCATCTGTAACAGTGCCAGCGCAACTTCCGCCATTTAAGGCGATGATGGTGAGCAGCACTGAACCATTAGTGATATCAGTTACACTTGGATTGTATGTTGCATTTATGGTTGCAGGGTTGGTAAATGTACCACTACCTGAAGTCGACCAGGAAATAGATGCATAGTCAGAGGCCGAAGCACCTGCAATTGAATAACTCATTCCTTCACATACTGCATCATCAGGACCTGCATTAACCTGAGCCATAGGATCAATGGTAAGCTCCATGTTATCGGTTGCTAAACCATTGCAAGCGCCCGTTCCCTGAACTGAAAGGGTAATAGTAACTAATCCAGCTGCAATATCTGCAGGACTTGGGTTGTAGGTTGGAGTTAAGGTGTTGCCATTGATAAAGCTTCCGCTTCCGTTTGATGACCAGTTAAATACCAGCCCCGTAGTTGCTGAAGCCCCGGAGATTGTATAACTCATACCTTCACAAATGGTGGCATCGCTGCCAGCGTCGGCCAAAGGTAATGGGTTGATACTGAGAATCATGTAATCGCTTACAGGATTGCTGCAAGGTGCTGCAGACAGTGCGTGCAAGGTCAGGGTAACCGTTCCTGCAATTATATCAGCCTGACTTGGGGTGTAAGTAGGAGTGAGGCTTGTTGAATTAAGCAGCGTTCCGGTTCCGTTTGATGTCCAAACCAGACTGCTGTAATAACCTGCTGAGGCATTGTTAACAGTATAACTGTCTGTTTCACAAATGCTGGCATCTGTACCAGCGTTTACTGTCGCAGAGGGGATGAGTGTTAGTATCATTGCATCGGAGGCTGAAGCTGAGCATGGCAATACAGCATTTCCGGTTATTGTTAAAGTTACCGAGCCACTTATAAAATCAGAGGGGCTTGGTGTGTATGTGGGCGAAAGCGTGCCGTTTCCAGAGAAGCTTCCCGAGCCGGATGTCGTCCAGAAAACAGAAGATGTTCCCGATGCTGTTGCTCCGGATACAGTAAAGGTATTTCCCTGGCAAAGCGATGCATCTGACCCTGCAGATACCGTCGGAGTTGGCGTAATATTTACAACCTTCATTGAGACAGCCTGGCCATTGCAAGGAGCTGAACCTGTGGCTGTAAGTGTTAAATTTACTGAACCCGCAATAACATCAGCAGCACTTGGCAGGTAAGTTGGCATAAGTGATGTGGCGTTTGATAAGGTACCCGTTCCACTTGATGTCCAGTTGATTGATGAATAATGCTGTGCCGAGGCATCTGCAACAACAACCAATGTTCCTTCACATACTGTCATGTCTGCTCCAGCATCAGCTGAAACAGGTTCTGTAAAGGTCAGTATCATGTCATTTGTATTTTCAGCACATGGCGGATTGCCATAAGCATGTAGTGTTAAAGTAACAAACCCGGTAAGCAGATCGGCTGCACTTGGTGTGTAGGTTGGTGTAAGCGTATTGCCAAATGTAAATGTTCCTGTTCCTGAAGTTGTCCAGTTTAACGAAAGATAGTCTGATGCGCTTGCTGTAGTGACAGTAAACACAGAACCTATACATATTGATGCATCTGTTCCTGCGTTGGCAACTGGGCCTTCATTGAACTGAAGAATCATAAAATCATTGACACTTCCGTTACATGGTGCAATTGCATTGGCTGTAAGGGTAAGAATAACTTGTCCGTTAAGCAGATCGGCTGCACTGGGAGTGTAAACAGGGGTTAAAACTGTTGGATTTGAAAAACTACCACTGCCATTTGTGCTCCATAATAAAGTTGTGTAATTCTGAGCAGTAGCATTGATTAGTTGATAGTTGCTTCCATAACAGATAGTGGCATCAGCCCCAGCATTGGCAACCGGCAGTTTACTTATTGTCAAAATCTTAATATCAGTAACATTTCCGCAAGGGCTATATCCATTGCTGGTAAGTCTCATGGTAACTGTTCCTGCTAAAGCATCGGCTGCAGATGGAACATAAGTAGGCGAAAGTGTGTTTGCATTCGAAAGCACTCCGGTTCCATCAGTCATCCAGTTTACTGAAATATAATTGGTTGCAGTTGCATCAAATACTGTGAACGAACTTCCTTCGCATACAGTGGCATCAGCCCCTGCATCAGCAGTGGCCTGCGGTTGAAGATTTAGAATAAAGAAGTCAGAAGGATTTGAAACGCATGGAGCAGCGCTGTTTGCCGTAAGGGTAAGCGTAACACTTCCTGATAACAAATCTGCAGCACTTGGAGTGTAAGATGGATTTAACAGTGAAGCATTTGAGAATATTCCGCTTCCTGAAGTTGACCATAAAAGGCTTGTATAATCCGAAGCTGAAGCACCAGTTATGCTGAATGCAGTTGTGCCGCAACTAATAACATCCGGGCCGGCATCAACAGTCGGCAATGGTGTAACATTCACCAGCTTTTGGTCTGTTACGACTGCAGTACATGGGGTGTTGCTCGATGCTGTAAGGGTAAGTATTACCATTCCATTGTTAACATCTTCAACACTGGGGAAGTAAGTTGGGCTAATTGAATTACCATTGTTGAATGTTCCGGTGCCTGATGTGGTCCAATTGAGGGCATTGTACCCGGTTGCGCTGGCGTCAAGTATCATTAAACCGGTTCCTTCGCAGGCTGAAGCATCAGCTCCGGCATCTACCTGGGCAATTTGATTGATTGTAAGGATGAACGAATCGCTGCTTGAACCTGAACAAGGTGCATTTGCTTGTGCTGTAAGCGTGAGTGTAACCGTTCCTGAAGCAATATCAGCGGAGCCGGGAGTATAAGTCGGATGCAGCGTAGTTGCATCTACAAAAGTGCCGTTTCCTGAACTGGTCCAAAGTAGTGATAAGTAATTGGCAGCTGTAGCGTTGGTTACAACATAAATATCATTTTCACATATGGCGGCATCTGGTCCGGCGTTGGTTACCGGAGCCTTCTGGATACGCAGTAAAAGATTGTCACTTACCGGAGTATTGCATGGAGCCTGACTTCCGGCTGTTAAAGTAAGTATTACTGTTCCATTGGCAATGTCAGCAGCACTTGGATTATAAACAGTAACCAAAAGGTTGGGGTTTGTAAATGTGCCTGTTCCGTTTGAAGTCCACTGCAGTGATGTGCTGTTGGTGGCTGAGGCTCCGGCTGTGGTATAGCTTGATGTTTCGCAAATTGTACTGTTGGGACCTGCATCAACTACAGCCTTGCGGGTAATTGTCAGGATCATGTTATCGCTCACATTTTGAGTACACGGAGCTATACTTGTGGCATTCAGGGTTAAAGTAACCCATCCCAAAGCAATATCTGCAGGACTTGGAGTGTAAGTCGGGGTAAGGGTATTGGCATTAATAAATGAACCGCTTCCTGATGTCGACCAGGAAATGGTGTTGTAATTGCTGGCTGTGGCTGAATTTGGAGTAAAGACTGAGCCCTGGCAAATGGTTTCATTTGAACCTGCATCCACTGTAGTGAAAGGCCTGATGGTGATAATCATCTGGTCAACAGCATTTACAGCACAAGGTGTATTGGCTGTTGCGGTTAAGGTGAGTACCACTGAGCCTGCTGCGATATCGGCAGCACTGGGGTTATACGTTGGTGTAATGGTATTGGCGTTCAGCAATGTGCCTGAACTGCCGCTTGATACCCATTGAAGCGTGTTATAGTCAGAAGCTGAAGCTGTGGTAATGGTAAATGAACCCTGACAAATTGTTTCATCGTTACCGGCATTTGCAGTGGGCTGGGGTGTGATGGTAAGAACCATCATATCGCTTACCTGTCCTGTACATGGCAAAAGACCTACAGCATTAAGTGTTAGTGTGACCTGGCCCATAATGATGTCAGCCGGGCTTGGAGTATATATAGGATTGAGTGCTGATCCATTTGAAAACCAGCCAGAACCATCTGATGTCCATTGTAAGGAACTGTAATCAAGTGCAGTTGCCCCGGAGAGGAGGTAAGTGTTACCTTCGCAAGTGGCAGCATCAGGACCAGCGCTGATTTGCGGCATTGGGTGAATGGTAAGCAACATGGCATCGCTAACCGAGCCACTGCAGGGAAGTAAACTGGTTGCATTCAGGTATAGCAGAACTGAGCCGGCAGCAATGTCAGCAGGCCCTGGTGTGTATGTCGGGTTAATTGAATTGTGATTTGAAAAGCTGCCATCTCCCATTGTAGTCCAGGTAATGGCTGAGTAATTGGTAGCTGAAGCATCAGAAATATAATATTGGTCAGTTTCGCAGATATCACCATCAGAACCAGCATCTACAACTGGTGGCTGGCTTATTTGCAGCGTCATAATGTCTATGGAAGTTGAATTGCACGGACTGATGCCTTGACCGGTAATGGTCAGAATGATATTACCATTGGAGATATCCTGAGCGCTTGGGGTATAAACAGGATTGACCAAAGTTGGATCGGAGAATGATCCGCTTCCTGATGTTGTCCAGTAAACAGACGATACAGATTGTGCTGTTGCACTGGTTAAGGGTACATTCGAGCCAACGCATATCTGAATATCGGCACCTGCATTTACTACTGGCTCTTCAACGATTGTTAAAAGCATCTGATCCGTTGCATTTGTTGTGCATGGATTATTGCTGTAAGCCGTTAGCGTTAAAATAGCAAATCCCAGAGATGCATCAACTGTACCTGGCATGTAGGTTGGGTATAATGTATTTCCGGCAAGTATCGTTCCGTCACCTGAGGTTGACCATGCAAGTGAAGAATAGTTACTGGCATTTGAGCCACTGATAGTGTGAGTTTGACTGGCGCAAACAATATCATCAGAACCGGCATAGGCTGTAGGCATATGCGTAATGGTTATTTCCATAACATCGCTGCTTGTAGCAAGACAAGGAGCTGTTGCCTGAACAACCATTGTTAACTGAACTACTCCCATCATCACATCTGCTGCAGAAGGAATATAGGTTGGTGTAAGCGTGGTAGGATTCTGCAGTGTTCCGCTTCCTGAACTGCTCCAAAGTACACTACTTCCGTTTTGTGCAGAAGCATTATTTATTGTGTAACTTGCATTTTCACAAATACTTGCGTCAGAACCTGCATTGGCAATTGGATTTTGCCTGATGGTCAGTGTCATGCTACTGGTTTCGGGCTGGCAAGGTGCATTATTCGCCGTTAAGGTTAAAATAACTGCTCCATTTGCAATATCAGCAAGGCTGGGTGTGTAAACAGGGTTTACAGTGTTCATATTGCTGAAATTTCCCGAACCACTTGTGCTCCAGGTTACACTGGTAAAATTGGCTGCGGTTGCATTTATAAGGTCAAAATTGCTTCCTTCACAAACGGTCGAATTAGGCCCTGCATATGCTTGAGGCTCAGGTCTTATCGTATATATTACATTGTCTGTAACAACATCGGTACATGGAGGCAGGGCATTGGCTGTAAGTGTTAAAGTTACCATTCCATTGATAAGGTCTCCGGGCCCTGGTGTGAATATTGCATTCAATGAATTTCCATTGATAAAAGTTCCGTCACCATTCGACGACCAGGTTAAAGTGCTGTAATTTGAAGCTGTAGCGCCTGTAATATTGTGAGGCCCTTCACAGATTGTTATGTCGTTTCCGGCATTTACTGATGGTATTTGATTTATGGTAACCAAAACAGCATCACTCACCGGGTCAATGCAAGGAGAGTTCCCATTGGCAGTGAGGGTAAAAATAACTGAGCCATTCGAAATGTCGGCTGCACTCGGTGTATAGGTAGGATCAAGATTGGTGGCGTTTACCAGCGAGCCTGTTCCTGAAGACGTCCAAAGTAAGCTGGAATAAAATTGTGCACTTGCAATGGGAATGGTAAAGGATGCACCTCCGCATACCGAAAAATTGGCACCTGCGTTTACTATAGGCGCCGGGGTTACAACAATCTGCATTATATCAACAGCACTGGTTGTACATGGGGAAATACCATCAACACTCATGGTGAGTGTTACAATACCGTTAAGGGCATCAGCATGCGAAGGGGTGTATGTTGGGTTCAGTGCTCCTGCATTGGTGAGCGTTCCTGTTCCGCTTGATGTCCAGGTTATCGATGAATAGTTGGTTGCTGTTGCTGTGCTTACAGTGTATGAGCTTGTTTCGCAGGTTGCACCGTCAATACCGGCTTCTGCTGTCGGTGTATCGTTGATGGTTAAAACCATGTCATCACTTTCTGTAATGCTGCATGGTGAATTTCCGATCAAGTTAAGGGTTAGGGTTACAGTTCCACTTGTAATGTCTGCATTACTTGGAATGTATGTTGCGTTAAGTGCTGATGGGTTTGCGAATGAACCTGTTCCACTTGTTGACCAATGCAAAGATGAATAATTTGCAGCAGAAGCGCCAGCAATGGTATAAGGGTTGGTACCACAGGTACTACCGTTGGCTCCGGCATTGGCTAAAGGGCTGCGGGTAATGGATATTGCTTTGACTGAAGTTACACTCGTTGCGCAGGGTGCCATCGGATTAACCGTAAGCGTAAGGTTAACTGAACCGGCGATTGCATCCGTAAGACTTGGTGTATAGGTTGGGTTTAAAGTCCCGTTTCCGGTGAAGGTTCCTGTACCGCTGGTTGTCCAGGTTACAGTTGTATAATTGGTTGCAGTGGCATCACTAATTGTATAGGCCGAACCTTCGCAAACACTGGCAGGAGCTCCTGCATTGGCAGTGGGTGTAGGATTAATAAACAAAGTCATAAAATCATTAACACTGGCTGATGAACATGAACCGCTTCCATAAACAGTCAGAGTAAGTGTAACAGAGCCATTAAGAATATCTGCTGCATCAGGGAAGTAAACCGGGTGAAGACTTGCCGGATTGGAAAATGTTCCGTTACCTGATGATGTCCATAATAGATTTCCACTTCCGGTAACCTGACTCCCGCTGAGTGTGTATCCTGCTGAAGCACAACTGGCTGCATCAGGGCCGGCATCAACCGTTGGCAGTGCTACGAGGGTTAATAACATGTTGTCTGAAACGCTTCCTGCACAAGGCGCATTTGAAAATGCAGTTAAGGTAAGTGTTACAGAGCCGTTGGCTACATCAGCCGGGGAAGGAATGTAAATGGCTGAAGGAGAATTGGCATTAACAAAGCTTCCTGTTCCATTGCCAGACCATAAAACAGAGGTTGAATTGGTGGTTGAACCATTCAGGTTGTATGAATTGGTGCCGCATGATGTTGCGTCAATACCTGCATTTGCTGTTGCTGCAGAAACTATGGTCAGTTTCATAACATCAGTTGCTGCTACGGTACATGGGGCAATGGCATAAGCTGTTAATTGTATCGTCACATATCCCTGAGCTGCATCGGCAGCAGTGGGTAAATATGTTGTTGATAGATTTGCAGTATTACCAAAGCTTCCAGTTCCATCTAAAACCTGCCACTGAGTTGAGCTGTAATTGCTTGCTGTTCCATTCAGAAGATAACTTCCTGTTAAATAACAGATGGAGCCATCTGAACCGGCGTTCACTGATGGCTGAGCTGAAATGGTAAGTGTTGTTGAACTGCTAGCCGGGCTGCACGATCCATTGCCGTTGGCAGTGAGGGTGAGTACAACACTTCCTGATGAAATGTCGCTGGGGCCTGGAGTGTAAATCGGGTTTAATGCCGAAGGATTGTTAAACACTCCGTCGCCATTGCTTCCCCAGGATATTGAACTCGCGTTTGTGGCAGTGGCTCCGGTTATTTGGAAATTACTGCCCGGACAAACTGTTCCATTGGCACCGGCAAAGGCTGCAGGTCCGTTTTCTACCGAAATACTGAAATCGGGAGAAAACGCTCCGTTTCCGCATGAATTAACGCCCCGCACTCTCAGGTTTCCTGCTGAAGCTGTTGAAGTGGAGGTTAAATTAATGCTGGTGCTGTTTGATGCACCATTAACTGTGAATCCGGCAGGGAGAACCCATTCATATGATGTTGCATAAGCTACCGGAGCAACTGTAAAAACAAGGTTGGTTTGGTTTTGGCAAACGCTGGCGGGTCCGCTGATGCTGGAAGCAGCTATCGGAAGGTTATTCATACTAACTGCAAAAGGAGCAGACCACTGGCCTGATCCGCAACTGTTGGTTCCCCTGACAAGAATATTCCCAGAAGAAGCAGTGGCAGAATAGTTAACTGTAATCTGATTTGTATTGAATCCATTGCTGATACTTGCCCCGGTGGGTAATTGCCATTCATATCCGGTTGCATTATTTATGGCAGGCACACTGTAGGTTACTCCGTTTTCGCCCTGGCAAACACTTGACTTTCCGCTGATAGTTCCTGCATTTGACGGCAGATTGTCAACATTCACAAAATGATTGGGCGACCATGATCCTGTGCCGCAGCTGTTGCTTCCGCGAACATAAAAATCTCCTGATGTTGCAGATGAGCTGAAGTCAACGGTTATTGATCTTGTGTTGGCTCCGGCAGTAATTGAAGCACCAACAGGCATTGTCCAGATATAATCAGTTGCATTGGCAATGGGGTTTACAGTAAAAACGACTCCTGTTTGCCCCTGACAGGCTGAAGCAGGCCCAGAAATGGCACTTGCAGTAGCAGGCAATGATGATACAATAACAGGAAGTACAGATGGAGAGCCATTTCCACAGCCATTAGTTCCGTAAACAGAAATATCACCTGATACGGCTGAGCTGCTGAAGTTTACAGTAATAGAATTTGAATTGGCTCCCGTTGCAATACTGGCTCCGGCAGGAACTGTCCATACATAACCGGTTGCATTAGCAATGGGTGATATCGAATAACTTACCGAGTTGGTTGATTGGCATACATTGTTGGTGCCTGAAATCAGACCTGCTGCAGCAGGCATTGGGTTTGCTGTTACAGAAATCTGAGATGAATTTCCATCGCCACATGTGTTTTGGCCGTACACAATGATATCACCAGAAACTGCCGATGAACTGAAATTAACTGTAATGTTGTTGGTGTTTGAACCTGAGGCGATAGTTGCCCCTGCCGGCAACGACCAAACATATGAAGTAGCATTGTTAATTTGAGGCACTGAATAGCTATAGCCATTGCTACCCTGGCAAACTGAACTGCTGCCGGTTATGCTGCCTGCATCTGACGGTAGTGGAAGACCTGTAATATTAACCGGACTCCCGGTAGTAGTACCGGGGGTGCCATCAAAATCATAAACATGCTCCAGCGCATAAGTGCCCGGAGTGGATGTTGTTATCACGTAGGGGTTTACATATATGTCCTTGATGGTAACTAAGGTTGTCCCATCAATGCTGTAAACGATAATGAACGGCGGTGTACCCAGATTAAAATTAACCTGTATCGACGTATTATTGCCCGGACATATTGATGCATTGCCTGCGAGTGTAAGCCACGCTTCAGGCTGTGCAGCCACTTGTAAGGTAGAAATAAGCGCAAATAGCATTAGCGCCCTTTTCCTGTTTTTCCCCCCGAAAATTCTGTAAAAGGTCTTCATATTATTTGATATTTTAATTTCGGCTGTAAAGAACTCTTCATCTGACCAGAGGTTATTCTTCTCTGCCCTGAATCAATTGTTTATCATTTTTTATTCAAATAGTAATATGTTTGAAAGCGAAAAAACGGTTCTTTTGCCAAATTATATAATCATTTAGTTTGTAAAACACAGAAAAACAGCATGTTAAAGGTTTTTCAATGGGGCTTTCTGCAATTTTTAATGATATTTGCTGCAAAAAGCATTAACTCTTTATTTTACGGGCTTTTTTGAATTTTATCATTTTTTTAACCGTTGTCTAAGTGTTAATAATTATACATTATAAGTAAAATAAATTTACACTCTGGCTGGCCATGGTTCAGGGTTTAACCGGGCGACAACTGTTTTTTATTTTAAAATCAAATTTATGAATGCCATTGGACTGCATTTCCAGTGAATTGAAATTTGGATAATTGTAAAAAATCTTTACAAGTTTATGGTTCGTGTTATATGTGGTTGTATATCAGCATACTGTTAGATTTGTTCTGGATTGTCTTTCATAATAGTCTTTGTCAAAACCACTTTTTGAAAATGAGGAGGGGGCCGATTTGCCTGATATTGTTTTTTAAGCAATTTTGAATGTAACTTTGTTATTGCTTTATTTTAATCATTCGAAACCCGAATGAAGACTTTTTGATTAAATCTGTTAATAATGAAGTTTCCTTCAACAATTCATGCTTTTACCCTTAATAATGGAAATATTATTCCTGCTATAGGCCTTGGAGTGTACCAGATGCCCAATGGTGTTCTCACCCAGCGAGCTGTTGATTATGCTTTAAGAGTTGGTTACAGGCATATTGATACCGCTATGATTTATCGGAATGAAGAATCGGTAGGAAAGGCCATTGCTACGGGTTTTGTTCCCAGGGAGCAGATTTTTGTAACCACAAAGCTTTGGAATTCCGAACAAGGATATGATCAGGCCATTCGCGCGTGCAATGCAAGTTTAACCAGGCTTGGTTTGAAATATGTTGATTTGTTTCTAATACACTGGCCTGTTCATGGAAAAAGGAAAAACTCATGGCGTGCCCTTGAAACTCTCATGGGCGAAGGTAAATGCAGGTCAATCGGAGTGAGCAATTATATGGTTGGTCATTTACTTGAATTGCTTGATTTCTGCAAAATAGTTCCCGCTGTGAACCAAATTGAACTGCATCCATTTATCTATAATTCACGTATCCAAACCGTAGATCTTTGCAGACAGGCCGGGATTATTCCGGTTGCCTACAGCCCGCTTACCAAAGGAATAAAACTGCGCGATCCTTTATTATTGCGCATGGCAACTTCCTATGGAAAAACTGCAGCACAATTGTTATTGCGTTGGGCATTGCAACAGGGATTTGCTGTAATTCCCAAATCAGCTGTGACGTCGCGAATTGCTGATAATTTCAAAATATTTGATTTTGAGATTAGCAATAATGATATGGAATTACTCAATAGTCTTGATGAGAATCTGACAACAGGCTGGGATCCTTCGGAGGTGCTTTAAAAATCAGCGGTTGACTGCCTGGTGCTCTATGGGCCGGTTTTCTGATTCTTGTTATTTGGTTTTACATTTTCGCAATTTCACATATTGCTGATTATACTAACTTTGTCACAAATTTATATTGCCATGTCAAAATCCAGAACATTTTACCCTGCTCAGGTTTCCAAAGATATTGAAGCCATTTTAAACCAACCTTTTACTTCTTTTTCATCTGAAAAGGAAGCCATGCGTTTTGCGCTTGGAATACTTGATCTTACAACTCTTGAAGGTGCTGATAACATTGCAAAAGTAGATGCATTGTGTAAGAAAGCCCTGAGTTTTCAGGAGCTTGGTTTGTCAAATGTGGCTGCAATTTGTGTTTATCCGGTATTTGCACGCCAGGTTAAAGGTCTGCTTCATGGCTCAGGACTAAACACTGCTTGTGTGGCTGGCGCTTTTCCAGCCGGACAGTCTCCTCTTCATATTAAACTTGCCGAAATCAAATATGCTATTGATGAAGGTGCCGATGAAATTGACATGGTCATTTCAAGAGGAAAATTCCTGCAGGGCGATTATATTGAAGTTTTTGAAGAAGTACATGCCATTAAGGAGTTGTGCGGTCAGGTACATTTAAAAGTGATACTTGAAACCGGTGAGATTAACGATTTAAATAGAATATATGACGCATCAGTACTTGCAATGAAGGCAGGCGGGGATTTCATCAAAACATCAACAGGTAAGGTGAGCCCTGCTGCAACTCCTGAGGCTGCTTATATTATGCTTCAGGCCATAAAGGATTTTCACGAATCAACTGGTAAGTATGTCGGATTCAAGCCTGCCGGCGGCGTTTCTACTCCTGATCAGGCATTGGTTTATATTAAACTGGTCGAAAAAATCCTGGGTGCTGAATGGCTAAATAGTCATCTTTTCAGAATTGGAGCCAGCCGGCTTGCCGATAACCTGGTAAATGCTATTTTAAATGAGTAGCAGGCGATTTCAATTTTTACCTTTTTAATGAATGAATTAACCCGCGTAATGGCTTACCGGCAATGCATTTGTGATGGAAGTCCTTTTGTAAACAAGTGTTTTGTGAAGTAATGGTAATGTGCTCAGGCCTGACAGAAAATTACTCAGGCCTGCTTCATACCTATTTTATATCTAAATACTTGCATAAGTCGTCCGGCGGCAGTACTTTTACGGTTTCGATTGTTCTTTTGTTTTATCAAATCCGGAATTATGCGTTTCAATATTTTACT
This sequence comes from Lentimicrobiaceae bacterium, assembly GCA_020636745.1. NCBI lineage: Bacteria > Pseudomonadati > Bacteroidota > Bacteroidia > Bacteroidales > Lentimicrobiaceae > Lentimicrobiaceae bacterium. The sequence continues at coordinate 440,381 of JACJXH010000002.1, forward strand.
CTCTTTCTTATTACTTGCAGGCTTGGCCAACGCTCAGGTTGGTGTAGAAACTGCTCCCGATTTTACCGCCAAGGATATTGCCGGTAAACAGCACCATCTCTATGAATATCTGGATGCAGGAAGTTTTGTTGTCATTGATTTTTTTACAACGAATTGTGGACCTTGTCAAACCTATGCTTCACATGTAAGTGCATCTTATGAGTATTTTGGCTGTAATTCTGGTAATGTTGTTTTTTTGGGAATTAACTGGGGAAGCGATAATGAAGCGGTTGAAGCTTTTGATTTGTTGTGGGGCGCCTCTTACCCTTCCATCAGTGGGTTACAGGGCGGCGGAAATGCAGTCGTTGACTTGTTTCAGGTTCTTTCTTATCCCAGTGTTATTTTGATAGCTCCTGATCGTTCAATTTTAAACAATCACATATGGCCTCCTGAAACGGACTCTATAAATACACTGGTATTGAATGCCGGCGGCTTGCCCAATCCCTGTACAGTTGATGTCGAAAATCATATTTTACCATCCTCTGCAAACCTTCGTATTTTACAGTCGGGCTATGGAAATGTTCAGCTTGAAGTTAGTCAACTGTCAGGCCCTGGCGGTTTACTGCAGGTTTTTGGTTCCGATGGCCGCCTGGTGGCATCGTGGAATCTGAGCGGCAACGAACATAGCTTTCATCTTCCGGCGCTTAAACAGGGAATCTATTTTGCCAGGCTGACATACAAAGGGATAGTTGATGAAAGCTTAAAATTCCCGATAAGCTTCTGATTTCAATCCTTTTTGGTGCTTTGCTCAGGAATCCGGTCTTTCTGTTGTCCTTTTTTGCAGCCCGTTTCCTTTTTAATATGCTTTAATTACATACAGCAATTCTGTGTTATAGCGGGTTGTTTACGCGCAACTGTGTCGTTTTCAGTGTCCTTTTTGATGAACAATAATTTCAGGTAATTTCTTTTTTTTAGTGTAAAAAATTAAAAACCTGAAATGTTTCTACGGCATATAATTTGGTATACTTTTGTATAAGTTTTGTGCAATATCAATCAAGCGATAAAAGGTATTATGAAACGTTGGTCAATCAAACTCCCTCTTTTACTTATTTTTATTCTAACGGCTTTTGTGTCCTGTACAATTGATGATCCGGCTGAGCCTGATACGGGCGATATCCGCGATAAATTTTTGGGTACATGGCGGTTTAATGAAACACCGGCTGCCAGAAATGTTGACGCCAGCTATACGGTAACCATTTCTTATGATGAGAGTAACTCATCGCAGGTTATTCTGCGAAATTTTGCAAATGCTGGTGGAAATTTCAGTGCTTATGGAATTGTTACTTCAAGTAGAATTACCATTCCGGCTCAGGAAATGGCCCCTGGGTTTGAAGTTGAAGGCAGTGGTTTAATGACCAGTTCTACATCTATGAATTGGGAATATACTATAACTGCCGGAGGCGATGAGGAAAGTTTTACAGCACTTGCCACTAAGTAAATATTATTTACCATGATAAAATCAAAAGCCCTGCAATCGCGATTGCAGGGCTTTTGATTTATTTTTTCTTTATAACTGGCTTGGGCTGATTCGCTTTTACAACCGGCTCTTTTTTTGGCTGTAGCGTGTCAGGAGGTGCATCCTTCGGAAGATTGGCGATACTGTCTTTTCGCTGAGTCAGCAGAATTATAACTTCATCAACCATGGCTTCGTAATCCTCCAGGTCTTGTTGGTAAAGTTTAAGGTTCTCTTTAAATTGCTCAGGAGTAATCCGGTAGGATATATAAAGCGAGTCATAACTGATGGTCGCAATCTTCTTGATACTGTCACGGGAATTTCTGACCTGCTTCATTTTTAATGCAGCCTCAGTTATTTCCATATCGGCCATCAGACGAATCATTTGCTCTCTAGGAATAACTTCTGATTCCATAGTACTCCCTTTCTTTCCTGAGTTACATCCCTGAGAAAGAAAGATAAAGAAAGCAAGCAGCAATGATGAAAACTTTAAAATTCTTTTCACGGTTATTTTTTGGCAGCTGAATATTCATCATTTAAAAGCCGGAGCACATCGTTGGTAATGTCCAGTGAATCATTGGCTGTAAGAATGCTACCACCTTTGTTATATGAAAGAATGTAATCAAAATTCATTCTCTTGTTATATCTTTCCAAAAAATTGTTCAGACTATCAAGCAGCAACAGGTTTAAGTCATATTCCTGTTTTGACAGCTCGGCTGAATATTGTTCGCGCAAATCATATAACTTCTGCTGTTCAGCCATAAGCTGTCCGTATATTTCCTGAGCCGAAGCCTCTGATATTGCTTTTTTGTTTACCTGCTCCTGAAAATAAGCGGCATCTTTTTCAAATGCAGCCTGTTTTTTCTTTAATTCTGTTTCTAACCTGGTCGTTTTGGATTCCAGTTCACTTCTCATTGACTTCACAAGTTCATAGTGAGTAAGAATACTGTCGCTGTTAACATAAGCTACTGTAACCGAACCGCCTGAAGCCATTTTCTGCATTACGGCGTAATTTGGGGTATTGTTTTTTTCAGGGCTCAACACCAGAAAATAGAGGATTACCAGCCCAATAAACAGAACTGCATTTGCAATTGTGAGTATGGTATTGGTGTTTGATTTCTTGGGTACATCCATTACTGCGGGAGTTTGGTTTTCAATATTTTCTGCTGATTCCTGAATGGTGTTTGAGTTTTCTTCCTGCATAATACAAAGTATTTGATTTTGATTTTTGGCAAATTTAAGTGAAAAACCGATGATAGCCTAAAAAATGCTCAGCGTCAGGTAAAACACCAGGTGAAATGATTGTTTTGATGATCTGAAAACAGGGAGGAGCTTAAAAAAAAATCCGGCAAGATATTACCGGATTTAAAATTTTAGTTTTTCAAGGCTATGATATGCAAAAAACAAGAACACATCATAAAAAGTCATTCATTGTTTAATGCTTTGATATTCAATGGTCTAATTTCCAATATCAGACATGAATTTAATTCGCATCAGCCTTATTTCCTCTTCTGTAAATTCATCTTCGCCCAATTCCTCCAGCGCTTTCATGATTGAGTCGCTTTCAGCTTCACGGAAGTAATCGTAAATTTCTTCCTGATGATAAGGGTCAACATATTCATTTACATAATAGTTCAAATCGAGTTTGGTTCCTGCAGAAACAATTCGTTCCACTTCGGTAAGCAATTCGCTTATGGTCATGTTTTTAGCATGAGCCAAATCTTCAAGTGAAATTTTCCGATCGATATTCTGAATAATATAAACTTTAAGCCCCGATTTGTTGACAACTGATTTAACAACCATATCCATTGGTCGCATAATTTCGTTGTCTTCAACATAGGTTTTTATGAGTTCGATAAATGGCTTGCCATATTTCTGGGCTTTACCGGCTCCAACGCCGGTTATTTGCTTCATTTCATCAAGGGTTATGGGATATTGAATCGCCATATCTTCGAGTGAAGGGTCCTGAAAGATGACAAAAGGAGGGAGGTTTTCTTTGCGTGAAATTTCTTTGCGCAAATCTTTTAGCATTGTAAACAGCACTTTGTCGGCAGTACTTGTTTTTGCGCCTCCGGCAAAGAAATCTTCTTCTTCTGCATTTTCGTAATCATGATCGCGCGTCAGAAGTATCGAATAGGGTTTTTTAAGGAATTTGATTCCTTCGGGGGTTACTTTGAGAAGGCCGTAATTTTCGATATCTTTAACCAAAAGCCGCTCAATAAGCATTTGCCTGATAACCGCATTCCAGTATTTTTCATCGTGTTCAACGCCTTTGCCAAATACCTCGAGCTGGTTATGCTTGAACGATTTGTTGTTGGCCGAAACTTTTCCGGTGATAACACTGATGATATGTTTGGCTTTGAACAACTGTTTAACAGCCAGCACAGTTTCCAGCACAAGTTCAACGGCATCCTTCCCTTCAAATTTGGTTTTCGGGTGCAGGCAGTTGTCACAACTGCCACAGTTGTCTTCTTTATAAACTTCTCCGAAATAGTGAAGCAGTTGTTTGCGACGACAAACAGATGATTCAGCATAAGCTACGGTTTCGAGCAGCAACTGGCTGGCAATTTCCTGTTCGGCTACTGATTTATTTTTGTTAAATTTCTCGAGCTTCTGAATGTCATCATAGCTATAAAATGCAATGCAATTACCTTCTCCGTCGTCACGACCTGATCGTCCTGTTTCCTGATAATATCCTTCAAGGCTTTTGGGAATATCATGGTGTATGACATAACGAACATCGGGTTTATCGATTCCCATACCAAAGGCAATGGTTGCTACAATCACATCAATTTCTTCCATCAGGAATTTATCCTGATTCATTACACGGGTTGCTGAATCAAGTCCTGCATGATAGGGCAGGGCTTTAATGCCATTTACCTGAAGTGTTTCGGCGAGTTCTTCCACTTTTTTGCGGCTCAGACAGTAAACAATTCCAGATTTTCCGGGCTGTGATTTGATGTATTTGATGATGTCTTTGATGACTTCTTCGCCTTTGGGCCTTACTTCGTAATACAGATTTGACCTGTTAAACGAAGAAATGAATAAAGTGGCATCAAGCATATTCAGGTTTTTTTGAATATCCTGTTGCACTTTAGGGGTGGCGGTGGCTGTTAAGGCAATAATGGGAACACGCTTGCCAATTGACTCAATTATCGGGCGAAGCCGACGGTATTCAGGCCGGAAATCGTGGCCCCATTCTGATATACAATGGGCTTCGTCAATGGCAAAAAAGGAAATATTGATATCTTTCAGAAATTGTATGTTTTCATCCTTTGTCAAAGATTCAGGAGCAACATAAAGCAGTTTGGTTTTACCACTCAGCAAATCTTTTCTTACCTCAGTGATTTCAGCTTTTGAGAGCGAAGAATTCATGAAATGGGCAATGCCTTCATCAGCTCCAAAGTTTCTGATGGCATCAACCTGGTTTTTCATCAGGGCAATCAGGGGTGAAATAATAATGGCTGTACCAGGGCTGATGATGGCTGGCAGTTGATAACACATAGACTTGCCGCCACCTGTGGGCATAATTACAAATGTATCTTTCCCATCAAGCAAGTTTCGTATAATAGCTTCCTGGTTCCCTTTAAAGGAATCAAAACCAAATATTTTTTTGAGCAGTTCGTTTAGCGAGTAGTTTTCCACTTTCTTCATGTTAGTTTCATTTTATACTTGTTCGGTTCGGTGGGAAAAAACCATTCCGAATGATCCCTGAATATTTATTGTCGTTTACACAAATTTAATCAATTCAACTGAAAGTTTCATAAAAAATCAAAAAGCAAGAAAAAAAATCACTTTTGCTCCCCTTTTTTTTAACCAACCTGAATTGAAAATATCCGGGAATTTATTTTCAATTTTTCAAAAAGTCATTCGCCTTCGGCGGTTTTGCCTTAGGTCGCCACTTTTGATTTAAAAATCGTGAGTGATAGTGGCAGTGCCTTCCAATAGATAAAAAATGTACCTATTGCCCTTTGCAGAAACAATCAGGTGTTGAAATATTTTTGTTGCGATATCCCGGATCAAACATCAAAATTTCAACCTCTTTGCAAAAGGAGTGCAAATTTCTAAAAAAAAAGGATAAATACGCAACTTTCTTAAAATCTGTTTTTTTAGTAATTTTTTTTATGATTTTTTGGCTTCTACTACTGGTTTTTCCCTTGCCAATATTGATCAGGCAGCAGTTTTAATGTTGTATCTTTGCACGCCTGAACCAGATTTATTCTGTCAATATCAGGTGCTGAAAAGCACTGTATAAGAGTTGATAACAGTTAAGTTAAGGCCAATAATTCAGAAAACCGGGGTAATAATTTCAAAATCTCCTATATGAAAACAGCAGAAGACATTTATCAGATTGCAGTTAGAACTATTAGCGAGGAAGCATCGGCCATCGGGAATCTGAGCCATTATCTTACCGATGATTTTGTGGCATGTACTGAATTGATCCTGCATTCCAAAGGCAGGGTGATTGTAACCGGGATTGGCAAAAGCGCCAATATAGCAGCCAAAATTGTGAGTACCTTGAACAGTACTGGAACGCCATCCATATTTATGCATGCTGCAGATGCCATTCATGGCGACCTTGGTATGATAAGATCTGAAGATGTAATTATTTGTCTTTCGAAAAGTGGTGATACCCCCGAAATAAAAGTGTTGGTGCCTTTACTGAAGCTAATGGGCAATAAGTTGATTGGTTTGGTTGGAAACACCAACTCATATCTGGCACACAATGCCGACTATGTCATCAACTCCACAGTTGAAAGAGAGGCCTGCCCCAATAATCTTGCTCCAACCGCCAGCACTACTGCCCAGTTGGTGATGGGCGATGCCTTGGCTGTAGCTTTGCTTGAATGCAGGGGATTTACCCGCGAAGATTTTGCCCGGTATCATCCCGGTGGTGCTTTAGGTAAGAGACTTTACCTGCGCGTTTCAGATTTGTTTACAAATAATGAAAAGCCGGAAGTTCAGCTGAATGATGATATGAAATCCGTGATTCTTGAAATTTCGTCAAAAAGACTCGGTGCAACAGCAGTACTTGATGGTTCCCGATTAAAAGGTATTATTACCGATGGTGATATAAGACGGATGTTGCATCGCGAAAGCCCTGTGCATCAGCTCAAAGCAGCTGATATCATGACAAAGGACCCGTTAACCATTCAATCTGATATTTTGGTTGCCGACGCGCTGGATGTAATGAGAAAAAACAATATTACGCAAATACTTGTTCTTGATGGTGAGGAATATGTGGGGGTTATTCACCTGCACGATATACTCAAAGAAGGAATTATTTAGCCATTTTTCGAAAAATTAAGTTACTATGGGTGCAAAAGCTGATGAATTTAATGCTTACAGGGAAAAGATGAACGAGCGCCTGCTATCAGCAGAAAACAATAAAGTGCTTAAACGCATTTTTAATGTTGATACCAATGCTTATCTGGAAGGAGAAATGCCTGTTAAAACAAAAGAAATGCTGGGGCTGGTTGCCTCACTGGTTCTTCGCTGTGATGATTGTATTAAATATCACCTGATAAAATGTTATGAGAATAGCATGTCAGATGCCGAATTGTTTGAAGTACTTGGTATTGCCAATCTTGTCGGGGGAACGATTGTAATTCCACATACCCGCAGAGCTGTTGAATTCTGGGACGATCTGAAATCGTAAGAATCTTGTTCTGTCTAATTATTTTATTTTCAGGGTTTCAGACCCGAAAAAGTGCTGATGATGCATAGGGTTAAAATTCAGTCAATTTGTTTTTTATTTATTTTGTTTTCTCTTCTTGCTGGTTCTTCGGCATGGGGGCAAATTACAAAAGTTCGTGGAAAAGTTTCCGATGCTAAAACCGGCGAACCACTCCCATTTGTGAATGTTTTTTTTAAAGGAACTACCATAGGTACAACCACCGATTTGGAAGGCTTTTTTTCATTGGAAACAAGGGGTGCTACCGATACTTTGGTGTCTTCATCCATGGGGTATTTCCCTTTGAAAATGGCGATTATACGCAACAGGTACCAGGAAGTGAATTTTATGCTTGAGCCCGACCTGATCAGCCTGTCGGAAGTCGTTATTGTAGCCGGCGAAAATCCGGCAGAAATCCTGCTAAAAAAAGTAATCAAAAATAAGCCCGATAATAATCGGCAAAAGCTTGATTATTATCAATTTGAAGCGTATAACAAAATACAGTTTGATGCCAATAATCTTTCTGAAAAGTTTATGAACAGAAAGATTTTGAAGCCTTTCAAATTCATATTCGATTATGTTGATACTTCTTCTGTCAACGGCAAAGCTTACCTTCCTGTATTTCTGTCTGAATCACTTTCAGATATTTATTATCGTAAGAATCCAACCTCAACACGTGAAGTAATCAAAGCAACACGGGTATCAGGAATTCGCGACGAAAGTATTTCGAAACTACTAGGAGATATGGTTCAGCAGGTAAATATTTATGATAATTATATCACCCTGTTTCAAAAGAATTTTGTGAGCCCTATTTCCAGTCTGGGCCTGCTTTCATACAAGTATTATTTGGTCGACAGTACAAATATTGACGGCCATTGGTGTTATAAACTGGCTTTCAAACCCCGCAGAAAGCAGGAATACACTTTCGTTGGAAATATGTGGATTCACGATACCACCTTTGCTGTGCAGCAATTTGATATGCAAATAGTGGATGATGCAAATGTAAATTTTATCAATGCTTTGGTTTTGCAGCAACAATTTACACTGGTTGATCAAAAGTATTGGATGCTTTCAAAAGATAAATTGATAGTCGATTTTAATATTACCGAAAGAGATTCAACAAATAATCTCGGATTTTATGGTACCAAAACAACTACATATCGCGATTTTGTCATTAACCAGCCCAAAGACGATGCTGTATATAACACTCCGGTTACAGTAATGGTTGATGATGGCGCTATTGAACGATCTGATGACTTTTGGCAACATGCCCGCCACGAGCAGCTGTCAAAGCGTGAGAACATGGTTTATCAAATGGTGGATACCCTGAAAACATTGCCAATTTTTAATACATGGGTTGATATTATTCAAATGGTGGTCTCAGGCTATTATGTGAAAGGAAAGATGGAGTGGGGCCCTTATATGTCAACTTATAGTTATAATGCTCTTGAAGGACACCGCATAAGATTAAGTGGCAGAACCAGCAACGATTTTAGTACAAGGCTAATGCTCGATGGATACACAGCCTATGGGTTTAACGACCAGCAAATGAAGTATGGGGCGGGCTTCATGTATATGATTGACAAAAATCCGCGGCGGGTTTTAGGCGGATCATTGAAGTATGACGTTGAGCAACTTGGACAAAGTCAGAATGCATTTCGTGAAGATTATTTACTGGCAGCTCTGTTTCGAAGAAACCCGGCTGATAAACTCTCAATGGTGCATCAATACAATGGTTATTATGAGCATGAATGGTTTAACGGTCTGTCAAATACTTTATCGTTAACACAGCGCAGTATATGGAGCAATGGGAGAGTCCCATTTTCTTGGGGGTGTAATGAAGGCGACTGCCTGACACTGAGTGATGTTATTCGAACTACAGAGATCAACCTGAAAACCCGTTTTGCCTTTCATGAAAAATATATATCCGGTGAATTTGAGCGCGTAAGCCTGGGCGCACAATACCCCATTCTGGAATTGAGCTATACTTATGGATTCCCTGATTTGTTTGCCAGCGATTTTGAATTCCACCGACTCCAGTTTTCGATAAAGCACTGGTTTAATGTCATGACCTGGGGCTGGTCTAAATATTCCATTGAAGCCGGAAAAATATGGGGTAAATTACCTTATTCTCTGCTCAAAATTCACCCGGGAAATGAAACATACTGGTATGATGAATCTGCTTTTAATCTGATGAACTATTACGAGTTTGTGAGCGATCAGTATGTAAGCTTTTATTATACACACCATTTTGTCGGGTTCTTTTTCAACAAGGTGCCGCTATTGCGCAAGCTAAAATGGAGGGAAGTTGCACAGCTAAAGGGCGTTATAGGTAATGTATCTAAAGAAAACCTGAACTACTCAGCTTTGCCTGAAGGTACTTATACTACCGGAAAACCTTACTTTGAGGCCGGTTTGGGAGTCGAAAATATTTTCCGCATCATGCGGGTGGACGCCATCTGGAGACTTGGATATTATGACCATGCAAATATTTCAAAATTTGGTGTTATGGTATCCATGCAGTTTGATTTCTGAAAATTGACTAATTTTGACCCCTCCAAGCTAAAGACCAATGATCCTCAGAACTGAAAATCTTGTTAAAAAATATCATCAGCGAACGGTTGTTAATAATGTCAGCGTTCAGGTTGAACAAGGAGAGATTGTTGGTTTGCTGGGCCCTAATGGCGCGGGAAAAACCACCTCGTTTTATATGATAGTGGGCCTTATCAAACCTCTTACAGGAAATGTTTTTCTTGAAGACATTAATATAACTGAAATGCCTATGTATCGCAGAGCGCAACTGGGCATTGGTTATCTGGCGCAGGAAGCTTCAGTTTTCAGGCAGCTGAGTGTTGAGGATAATATTAAGGCTGTGCTTGAATTTACCAAATTAAGCAAAGCTGATCAACGCGACAGGCTTGAATCGCTGATAGCTGAATTTGGCCTTGGACATGTGCGCAAAAGCCGGGGAATACAACTTTCAGGAGGCGAACGCAGGCGGACTGAAATTGCCCGTGCATTAGCGGTTGATCCTAAATTTATTCTTCTTGATGAACCCTTTGCCGGGGTCGATCCAATTGCCGTTGAAGATATTCAGTCTATTGTTTTTAAGCTAAAAGAGAAGAATATCGGAATTCTGATTACCGATCATAATGTTCACGAAACGCTCAATATTACCGATCGTGCGTATCTCTTGTTTGAAGGTTCTGTCCTGAAATCGGGCTCGGCCGAAGAACTGGCCAATGATGAGCAGGTGAGAAATGTTTATCTGGGTAAAAACTTCGAACTCAGACGTTAACCTCTTCTTTTACAGGTAGCTTATCCTGTCGCATTTGATGAATGCAGAAATCAGGCTTCTTTTTTCAATGCTTCAGTACAGAATTCTTCCAGTTGTGAAGCTTTGTTTGTTTTACCAACTTTATGCAGGTATGCCGCTACTTCCATAATGGATCTGAAATTTACCCTGAGTTCAGGGTGTTCCTGCTGAAGCTCATCATAAAATTCATGTGCCGAAACAGCGCCTTCTTCCATTGCAAGCCGGGCTATTGTTTCTGTCGGATTATTATCTACAGACGGGCCTATAGTAGCCTCAATCAATCTTACCAGTTCGTGGTTGGTACGTATGCTGGTATTGTTCAATACTATTATGGTATTCTGTTGTTGAATATACCGGTGAAAGTTTGTTCTGGCTCCTTCCCATAATCCATTGTGATATATAACCTTACCTTCATTCAGCTCTCTGATTCTAAACCCAAATCCGTATGGAACAATTTTTCCTGAATTTGTTTCAGATTCACTAAATGCTTCTTCAAGAATTTCATGCTTGATGGGGAAATCGGTATAAAGAGCCCTGTCCCATTTAAACATATCGCCGGTAGTTGAACAAACACCTTTGTCGCCAACCGGCCCGTTGTTTCTGGTGTCAGCAATTCTAGCATAGCCGGAGCGTAATGCTCTGAACCCATCAATATGACGCTTTTGCATACTTGAATCTGCAGTGCTGAAAACATAAGTTGAACGCATGCCCAACGGACTGAATATTCTGCGTTGCAGGAATTCATTTAAACTTAAACCGGTTATGCGCTGCACAATGGTGGCCAGCATTACATATCCGGTGTTGGAATAATCATATCTGGAACCAGGTTTAAAAAAGACCGGAAGATTGTGGCTTGCCATAAGTTCTACCACGTCTTCGTTGTCGGGTGGCGTCTCCTTTTTCCAATAATTGTCTGTCAGGTACATATAATTGGGAAGACCTCCCATATGATGAAGCAAATGTTTGATCGTAATGTCTTTATATGGCAATTCAGGCAGGTATTTGGTAATCAAATCATCAAAACTGAGCCTGCCGTCTGATTTAAGCAGCATGATAGCTGCTGCCGTAAATTGTTTGCTTACCGACGCCAGCTGATAGATAGTTTCTGGTTTAGAAAAACTTTTTGTTATCGGATCTGCATATCCAACTGAACGTTCAAATATATTATGCCCATTCAGCGCAACAAGAATATTACCATTGAATCGGGTTCGGATTGAAAAATCGTTGATAAGCGAATCCAGACGAAAAATCTTATCAGCCGAAAGGATTTTGAAAATATCAAGAGACTCATTTTCAGTCAGAATCTCATTTTCATTGAAATTTGCACTGGATATGCGGCTGTCGTAGGCAGAAAAACCGGCAACAAAAAACAGGATAAATACGGCTCTAAGCAGAATTTTCATTAAAAAGTGTTCGTTTTGTCGTTGTAGAGTCAGTAGGCTCACAAAAGTATAATTATTTTATTACAGAGGTAAAATTCTTTAAATTTTATTTTCTGAATATGAGAGAAAGTAAAATGTAAAGTAGAATAATTGCAGGAATACCTGCCCATTGAAGTGTTAACAAACAGGCGACTGACAGAAGCAAAAAAACGTATCTGAGTTTGTTTTGAGCAAAGGAAAAACCATTGCTGAATTTCATGGCAAATAAGGGGATTTCCGAAACCAGTAAAAGGCATGATATAGGAATCAGCACAAGTTGAATCCATAAATTTCCTGCAATGACAGAGATTATACCGGCATCCTGCAAAGCATATTTTCCTGAAATAAGTGAGAGCGATATTATGAAAATAGCATTTGCTGGTGTGGGTAAGCCTAAAAATGAATCAGTTTGCCGGGTGTCAAGATTAAATTTGGCAAGTCGCAATGCTGAAAAAGCTGACACAAGAAAAGCCAGATATGGAATGATGGTATTTACCTGAGGTGAAATTGCTGACAGGGCTGCATTGTTTTTGAGCAAAATGTAAAGGAACACACCGGGTGCAAGTCCAAATGAAATCACATCGGCCAATGAGTCCAGTTCTTTCCCAATTTCGGATTTAACATGTAGAAGACGGGCTGCAAAACCATCAAAAAAATCAAATACAGCTGCCAGCCCAACCAATATGGCTGCTAAATGCAGGTTGCCATCAAGCGCCTGAACGATAGCAATTGAGCCCGAAATGAGATTGAATAATGTGATGGTATTGGGGATGTGCTGCCGTATTTTCATATAACTTTTATTCTTTCTGAACGTCACAATCAAAATTAGCAAATTTGCGGTGGTTGTTTTTAGTGCAATTGGTTTTCTTTTCAACTATACAATGTTAACAAGCCCTATAAGCTCAGAACCCAACAGTTTAGACGCACTCATAAACTTACACCTGCCAAAGAGGTAATTTTTACCGGAATTCAGTTTGAAAGCACAGCCCGCACCCGATTCCTTATTAATTCGCTTCTGTTTTAACAATTTACAGCTTTCGTTGTTATTGTTTTGTTTAAGTTGCTTGAAAACAGAACAGCCATTGTGTCATACTTTAAACACTTTCATTATTATGGAACATAAAGATTACATCGAGTCTCTGGGCTTTGTATTAAAAAAAGAGAAACTGACCAATCTGGCGTCAGATTATAAATTCAATGAACTGATACTTGAAGATCTTGACCCGTTCCCGGGCTTTTACGATCACTTTCATATCCCGATGAGTGAAACTGAGCAAAAACCACGTTCCATTTTTGCCATATTAAAAACCATGTCGCTCGATAATATGGATGACTTTATCAGGAAAACCATGAAAATTAAAATGGAAATCCCTGTTAAATTTGATGCGGTTATCGGACAGCTTGAGCTGCAAAATACGCAGGTGCCCTGTATCAGGATTTATATGGATGATTATGCAGCTTTGCCCGATTTGATTCAACTTTATAGCGCTCATGGAGTTGCATTTCTCCCATACAAAACCGTAAAACCATACAGTAGTCTGATTAATGTGAGGAAATACTTTTCAATTCAAGCAATTGCTCCTTTTATTTATAAGGATGTTGATATGGCTGATACTTATTATTTCCCGGTTGACAAATTTATGGATTGGTCAAAATTTGAAGCGCTGTCCATTGCAATTCGCAATAACTGGGAACACAAAGTATATGACGCCGCACAGGCCGGGATTTACTGCAAGTCAGGAGTGATTGAGCTCGTCCGTATCTACGACCGACAGGCAACTGTTGAACACCTGACTTATCTGAGAGAGCGTTATAACATTGAAATTGCCCGTTTGCGATAATTCTGCAAAAAATGATAACTGTTGAAGAATTTAACCTGATGTCGGTGCATGAACGCGTAACCAATGTTCTGGCACATGGTACCGAATTGCTTGAGCGTATTTATGTCTTTTATGTTGTTAAACTCTATGCGCTTGGAAACTTCTATGTTGAAATCTGGTATCATCAAACAACCAATAGAATTGACAGGGTGAATAGTGTGAAGCTTGACGATGTGCTGCACCTTTATGAAAGCCAGATAAATATTTCCGATTTATTTAGCTAACTTTATTTTTTACATACTGACAATACCCGGCAAGCCTTTTTTGCCGGGTATTTTTGTTTGGAACCTGCCCGAATTGAGGTATGGCAGCTTTTTTTTATGTGTTTCATGCATTATTTAGTACTAAGTATTGCATAGTACTGTTTATTGTATTACATTTGTCGCGTTGTTAAAAATCTGAAAATGGATAAAGCAGAATCAACCATAGCACAAATGCGTAAAGGAGTGCTCGAAATGTGTGTTCTTGCAGCAATCAGCAGTCGTGAAGCATATGCTTCGGATATTCTTGTAAGACTCAAGGATTCACATTTAATTGTAGTAGAGGGCACGCTTTACCCCATTCTTACACGGCTTAAGAATGATGGGTTTTTAAGTTACAGGTGGGAAGAATCTACATCAGGCCCTCCACGAAAGTATTACACCATTACGCCAGCCGGCTCTGATTTTCTTGTGGAATTGCGCTCAGGGTGGGAAGAGCTTAATACAGCAGTTACTCGCTTGTTTTCTAAAGATATTAATCAGGAATCTTCAAATACCGATACAAAATGAAAAAGAATTTCTCAGTGAACATAGGAAAAAGGCTTTTCAACATTGACGAGGATGCATATGAAAGTCTGAACAGCTATCTGGGTCGATTACGCAGTTATTTTTTGGCCGACGAAAGCCATGAGGAGATTCTGGCTGATATTGAAATGCGGATTGCCGAATTGCTAGAGCAAAAAGTGACTCAGCGTGGGCAGGGAATAGTAGTGTATGAGTTTGTGCAGGAAGTCATCAATGAAATGGGGGAACCTGGGCAGTTATCAGGTAATGGTGAGGAGCCTGTCCAATCATCTGCAGCAAAACCAACCGGAAAATTGTTCCGCGATCCGGTGAATCATAAAGTTGGTGGCGTAGCTTCCGGAATATCGGCGTTTTTTGGAATCAATCCTCTGTGGATTCGTTTGGGTTTTGTCCTTTCTACCTTATTATACGGAAGTGGCCCTGTGATTTATCTGATTTTATGGATAATACTGCCTGAGGCGCAAACAACTTCTGAGAAACTTGAGATGCAGCGTCAGATAATCAATGTTGGTACGCTGCGCCAGGAACTTGCCTCGGCAGGAGATGGAATAAAGAAAGGCAGCAGTTCAGTATTGGGCTTAATTGGTGAGTTTCTGCGCAATGCCTTTGAAATTGCTGCCAGATTAATTGGCTGGTTTTTTCAGCTATTCGGAAGGTTAGCCGGATTGCTCCTGCTGTTTTTTGTACTGATAGCTTTTATTGCACTTATCCCTGCATTTCTGGTGAGAGAGGATATGGAATTCGGTTCTTATAATTTCGATTCGGTTACGATGTATCAGGTTTTTCAGTGGGCGGTTCCTGCCACTTCTGACCAATGGCTTTTTTACCTTGCTTTTGTGCTGATAGTGGTTTCATTATCCGGGTTGCTCATTTACAGTGGGTTGCGCCTTTTGCTGAAATGGCCGCCATTGCGCTGGCAGGTTGTCATTGCTTTTGTTGTTATACTTTTTGCCGGAATCTTTACTTCAGGCGCTGCAATTTTCAGATACTCACGTTCAACGGATTACGCAGCTTCACAACGTGAAAATAGTCACTTTCCTATTAAAGGAAATTCGTTTCATATTCTTTCGGGCATGTGGGATGTGCAAAAGTTTAAAAATCCATTGAATGAAATTGACCAAAGCAAATTTGAATCAGGAGTGCTTGGAGAAATAAATCTTAGTTTCAGGCCTGCTCCGGGCGATAGCCTGGTGGTTTCTCTTATCAGAGACGCTTCATCAATGAACAAATCCAGGGCTGATGATTTTGCCTCCGCCATTGATTATAGTTTTCATGTAAACGATACTTCACTTCTTATCAATCCATACTTTGTTGTGCCCTTTAAGGATGGGATGCAATATCAGGAGCTAAGCATTATTGTGGGTATTCCGGTAAATAAGGAGGTGTTTATCGATAAGGAAATATGCTGGAAAGCAAGGTATAGCGATTTTTATAATTGTGATAATGACGGTGGAGTGTATCTGATGTCTTCTTATGGACTGATCAAAAAAACAATAGGTGAATCAGCGGCAGATACAACTGCTTATGCAAATTGATTACCGTTGCCTTTACCCTGAACGCACGTATGAAAATGTTTCATACGTGTTTTTTATAAATGTATGTTACAGAAAGTTCAGTTTTTCGGTGCAGCCCGATTTTATATTAATTTCGCAGCAGGTTTTCGAGTCTTCAGCAATATAGACTGTATGTTGCTGTTAACGTGTGATTTTGCGCATAATCTGGCTGAATCTGTAACAAAACCTCTTCATTAATCCTTTTTACTGCACCGCAATATTTTATATGAACATTCCTGCCATTGATATTTCAGATTACAATTATACGTTGCCGGATGAGTACATTGCCCGTTTCCCATTAGAAAAACGGGATCAGTCCAGGCTGCTTATTTCAGAGAACGATAAGCTTACAAGTGGAAATTTTAATCAATTGGCTGATTATATTCCGCAGGGAAGTTTATTTGTATTCAATAATACCAGAGTTATTAAAGCCCGTTTGGTTTTTTTTAAATCGGGAGGGGCACGTATTGAGGTTTTTTGTCTTCAACCCGAAGGGGCATATGGTCAAACAGGTCAGGCAACCTGGAAATGCTTTATTGGTAATGCCAAGCGCTGGAAATCAGGAGAGCTTTGCATGGAGATTGAAACCCCGGGTGGTCAAATTCAGTTAAAGGCCTTAAGAGGTGAAACTGCTGGTGATGCTCACCTGGTGCATTTTTCCTGGGATGATACAAGTTTGCCTTTTGAGCAAGTGCTCGAATTTGCCGGAAAGGTTCCACTGCCTCCCTATTTGAACCGTGAACCGGTTGAATCAGATGCTGAACGTTACCAAACCATTTTTGCTCAGTATAATGGTTCAGTTGCAGCGCCTACTGCCGGACTGCATTTTACGCCAGAGGTGCTCAAGAGTCTGGAGCAGAAAGCCTGTAGTTTCGATTATCTGACATTGCATGTTGGTGCCGGTACTTTCAAGCCGGTTTCTGCTGGCGATGCCCGCGAACATCAGATGCATGAAGAGGAAATCATTGTCGAAAAATCATTTTTACTCAGATTGCTGCAAAATCTCCAGGGTAATATAATTCCAGTGGGCACTACTTCAATGCGCTCACTCGAAAGTCTTTATTGGTTTGGTATTCAGTTGATAAACGGTGAGCAACCCGATGATAAGTTTTTTATCCGTCAATGGGAGCCTTATGAAACTGAGGTAATCACTCCTGCTTCAGAAGCTTTGCAAGCTATTATTGATTTTATGAACCTTCATAATTTTTCCACAATTAGTGGTTTCACAGGTATTATGATTGTTCCGGGTTATCAGTTCAGGATTTGCAACCTGCTTGTGACCAATTTCCATCAGCCACAAAGTACTTTGCTATTATTGGTAGCTGCTTTCGCAGGAGATAGCTGGAAAAAGACCTATGCTTATGCGCTGGAGCATCATTTCAGGTTCTTGAGCTATGGCGACAGTTGCTTGTTTTTCAGAAAAAATTAACAACCCGCTTCTATAAGCACGAGCTAAATGATCAATAAGGCAGTTCAGGTAATGTGAGCCGTTCAGCCTTTTGTTATATGTAATCAGTAGTACTTTGTTTTTCGATTGGTCAACATTGATTACTTTCGCTGTATGATTTTCTTTCTGACAGGACATAGTGGTTCAGGCAAAACTACACTCTTAACAGGATTGGCTGGTATTTTTGCTGAAAACGGAGTTTCAGCCGGTGGGTTTATTGCTCCCGGCACATGGCACAATGGAAAGAGATCGGGCTTTATTATTCATGATTTACGGGCAAACCAGAAATATTTGCTTGCCGAAACCAATGTAGATGGCCCTCTTGCTTTTGGCCGGTTTGTTTTCAAACCCGAAACGATTGACCGGGGGAATCAAATACTTATCTCTCAACTATCTGACTCTGCCATAGAGTTTATTTTTGTTGATGAGGTTGGCCCTTTTGAGCTGGCCGGGAATGGGTGGGCTCCGGCACTCAATCAGTTGGCTGAAGTTGAGGTTCATCAGCTTTGGGTGGTCAGGAGCGAACTTGTTGAAGCTGTTGCCAATCATTGGAAAATAATCCCTGCAGAGGTGTTTTTGGCTGATAAGGAATCTCCTGACAGTTTGTATTCTTCAATTAAACCAAGGTGTTTATTCCAGAAAAATGATAAATAAAAGTCAGATTACGGGCATTGTTTTGGCGGGAGGTAAAAGTACCCGCATGGGCACAGACAAGGGTCTGATGATTTTTCAGGGCAAACCACTGGTCATGTATTCTATTGATTTACTCAGCATGTTTTGTGGCAGAATTCTGATAAGCAGCAATAATCCTGAATATGCAAAATTCGGGTATGAAATTATTGCTGATGAATTGCCTGGTGCAGGTCCGATGGCGGGTATTGCTGCTTGTTTGTCAATAAGCTCAACTGAACTCAATCTGGTACTTTCCTGCGATATGCCCTTCTTAAACAGGGCTGTTATTGATAAAGTATTGACCTACTGCAATGAATTTTCTTTTGTTGTTCCGCTTGATAGCAATGAGCGGCCTGAGCCGCTTTGTGCTCTTTACAAAAAGAGCAGCTTTCCGGTTTTTAATCGTTTGCTTCAGCAAAAGTCTTTTCGTATGACCGGCCTTTTTCAATACGCTCCTGTTAAATTCATCCATCCAGAGGAGTATACTGTTCAATATAAGGAGGGGTGGTTTTCAAATTTTAATACAAAAGATGATTTGAAATTGCTATCAGAGGATGATATTGACCATAACAGATAACCCCAGCAGGGTTTTAAGTGCTTTGTTTGTTATATTTGCTTTTTAGTCTGGCTCAATTATTTAAATGAGATACGCATTACAAAACAATATTGATTCTGGCATTCTTACTGATAAACTTTGGATGAAAGCTGCCGTTGCCGGAGGCTTATGGGCTGCTTTCGAAATTATTATTGGCAGTTTCCTTCATAATTTACGCATCCCATTTGCCGGCAGTATTTTATCGGCTTTTGCTGTCATGCTGATGATAGCTTTCCATAGAATGTGGCCTGAAAAGGGCCTTATCTGGCGTGCAGGTCTTATTTGTGCCCTCATGAAATCCATTTCACCAAGTGCCCTCATCTTAGGGCCCATGATTGGCATTATGACAGAGGCCTTATTAATTGAGCTGGCAATCAGGACATTGGGAGGTAACAGGGTTGGCTATATTGTAGGTGGTGTAATGGGAGTCAGCAGCGCCCTTATCCATAAAGTGGTGAGTATTCTTATTCTTTATGGATCTGATATTGTAGAAGTTTACTTGAATATATATCGTTTTGCGGCCAAGCAGACAGGAATACCTGATGCCAATCCATGGATTTTAGTGATTATACTTGTGGTTACATATATTGCTGGTGGGGTGGCGGCGGCTATAACGGCCCTTATTATTCCGATCGGGAATGAAATGCCGCAGTTAGATATGCCTCAGGGAGATATGTCCCCGGGAAATACTCCTTTTACCTTATCTGCAAACCGTTACTCATTTCCCCTTTTATTGATTCATCTGGTATCCATTCCGGTATTAATTCTGGTGATTGTTAACACAACGCTTTTAACCGGAGTTTTATTGGTATCTGTTTGGGCTGTTTTGCTTTACCTGAAATATCCAGGTGCATACCGTCGTTTTCGCAAGCCCGTTTTATGGGCACAATTCCTGATTATTATTGTGATATCTGCTTTTTTTTGGGAGAAGAATTGTCAATATTTCATCTGTTTCAGTATTGAGGGTTTAGAAGCCGGGATTGCCATGACACTTAGAGCGGTTGTGGTCATTATGGCGTTTTCAGCATTCAGTATTGAGTTGCGAAACCCGGTTGTAAGGAGCTTTCTTGAGAATAAAGGCATGAGGAATCTCTATCTGGCCATGTCGGTTGCTTTTTCTGCGCTGCCTTTTATGGTGGCCCGTATTCCCGACGCGCGAAAGCTTATCAGACATCCGGCAGAGGCTATTGCCATGACCTTGAATAGTGCCAGATATTGGCTTCGACATGTTGATTCCTCAGAGGACAACCCACAATTGTAAAACTAAATCGAAAACTATTGCAGCCTGATCATCTGCACTTCGTTCAGATTAACTATTTTTGACCTGTTAATTGCAACCGTATATGCCCGAGGTGGTCACAAATAAAAAGAAAAACATTGCTCCTGAGCCTGAAGTCGAAATGTCATTTTGGGATCATCTTGATGCGCTCAGAGGGCACCTTTTCCGATCGGCTCTTGCCATAGTTATTATGGCCATCATTGCATTTTTAAACCGGGAATTTATTTTTGACAAGCTGATTCTTTCTCCTAAAGAACCTGAATTTATTACCAACCAGTTGCTTTGCCGTTTGGGGGCATGGGCTGGTATACCGTCACTTTGCCTGGGAAATCTTGATTTGAAAATTATCAACATCAATCTTTCGGGGCAATTTACAACTCATATGTATATCAGTATGTTTGCGGGGCTTATTGCTTCTGCACCTTATGTAATATGGGAAATATGGCGGTTTATAAAACCCGCACTTTATGAAAAGGAACGTCGTTATTCACACGGAGCAGTGTTGAGTATGTCGGTATTATTTATGATTGGCGTGCTTTTCAGTTACTTTCTTATAGTGCCGCTCACTTTAAGCTTTTTTGGCTCTTATCAGGTGAGCGAATCGGTGAGCAACCAGATTTCACTTGCCTCTTATATCAGTACAGTTGTTTCTGTTACATTTTCGATGGGTGTAGTGTTTGAGCTGCCTGTTTTTGTTTATTTTCTGACCAAAGTTGGGATTATTACTCCTGAATTTCTGAAGCGTAACCGTAAATATACACTGGTTATTTTGCTTACCATTGCTGCAATTATTACTCCTCCTGATATCATCAGCCAGATATTGGTTACGATTCCGCTTTATGGATTGTACGAATTGAGTATCCTGGTTTCGCAGCGCATTGCCCGAAGGGCTAAGATAGCTGCTGAATAAAATAATCTTTTTGTAACCTTTCATCGGGGAGTGCGTCAAACTTTCCGAACAATAACACTAAAATTATTATGGCTGATAACAGACTGTACCGCTCCGTTCACGGAAGGGTCATAGGTGGGGTGGCTGGCGGACTTGCCGATTTCTTCGGAATGGATCCCACGATTGTAAGACTTATATTTGTATTGCTTGCCGTATTTGGCGGTGGCGGAGTTTTACTTTATATCATTTTGTGGGTTGTAATTCCCGAAAAAAGCCTGGGAAGTCCTTACAGTAATTTTACTGCGCAACCAAATACTCCCCCGGCTTCAAATGCTGGTGTTGATACTGGCGTTGGCGAAACCTACGAAGGTTTTGATAAAGGAAGACCGGTTTATGCCAGTCAACAGGATTATGCGCCGAAACGGAAATTTGAAGGAAGTTTGATTGGAGGGCTTGTCCTGATTTTGATTGGCTCGTTCTTTCTTTTCGAAAGGTTTATCCCTAACATCAATTTTGGCGACTTCTGGCCTTTATTACTCGTTGTAGTTGGGGTGGTGCTCATCATCAATAATTTTCCCCGCAAGGAAAGCGGATTGAATGATGAAAATACTGAAGGTAATGGTAATGTTTAACATAAATCTTAGAAATCATGAGCTATCGTAAAATATTCTGGGGAGTCGTCCTGGTCATCATCGGAATCCTTTTTATTCTGAAAAATGTAGGACTTATCTTCTTCGATTGGGTCACCATATGGAGGCTCTGGCCTTTAATTCTAATACTTTGGGGTATCTCACTTATACCTGTTAAGGATTATTTGAAACTGATTTTTTCAGTTGTTTTTATCGGGCTGGCTGTACTTTTAGTTAGTCAGTATGATAAATCAGGTTATTATAGTTTCGGATGGGACAAAGAAAGGCATGGCCGCATGGATGACTATGATGATAAGTGGAGCGACAACTCAGCTGAACAGGATTTGTTTCAAACTTATGATTCAACTATTCAAAGGGTTGAGCTAAGCCTTGATGCGGCTGCCGGCGATTTTCGGTTGAATGAAACTGCCCCGGCTGACAAATTGCTCACTTTTACCAAAAAAGGAAACATTGGAAATTACAGCATGACATCTGATGATGATAGTACTTATAGAAAAATCAACCTGACTATCAATGATTCCCATGTGCGGTTTAAAAACAATGGCAACAGGGTGAAACTTAGCTTAAATACGAAACCAATATGGGATTTTGACTTTAGTATAGGTGCTGCCAGTATCAAATTCGACCTTTCTGATTATAAAGTTGGTAAAATGAATATTGATGGAGGAGCTTCTTCAATTGATATTAAGCTTGGCGACTTAAGCGAAAAAACCAATGTGGATATTTCTGCTGGGGCTTCTTCTATTAATTTGAATATTCCTGAGGGATCGGGCGCCGAACTCCGCACTGAAACTGTGCTCTCGAGCAGGAATTTTGAAGGATTTAAAAAAGTGGGCTCCGGACTCTTCAGAACTGACAATTTCGACACTGCCAGTAATAAGATATTTATTTCAATTGATGCCGGAGTATCAAGCCTAAGCATCAGAAGGTATTAATCTTCTCATCACAGGAATGGAAACCAGCCTATATTGTCAGGCTGGTTTTTTTATGCCGGTAATCCCGGTTCCGCCAGGTTGCATTCTTTTCCAAGAAACATACTGAAGAGCCGGCAAAGCTCGGCTGGGGCGTCGGCGTGCACCCAGTGAGAGGCTCCGGCAATGGTTTGAACAGATGCTTCTGGAAAGTTTTTGTGAATCAAAGCGGTATCCTCGTCTTTGATATAATCAGAGTTGCCGCCTTTAATAAACAAGGTGGGACCGGTATACTTTGCCGAACTCTCAATGCCATCAAAAACATAGTCCATGTTTGCACTTATCGATGGCAGGTTCAGCCTCCAATCGAGTGAATGGCGGGTTTTTCTGTAAAGATTTTTCATCACAAAAAGCCTGATGCGCTTGTCGGGAATGGATTGTAAAAGCAATTGCTCAACTTCCTCTCTGGTACTTACGGCTTCGAAGTTTACAGACATCATGGCGCTTATCATGTCGAAGTGTACATTCCTGCCGGGGTATTTTCTGGGGCTGATGTCAACCACAACGAGCTTGTTTACCATTTCGGGGTGCTCAAGCGTAAAAGTCATGGCCACTTTTCCTCCCATGGAGTGGCCTATTATCATGGGATTGGTGAGGTTATGGTCTTCAATGAACTCAAGCAGATCATCTGCCATAGCCATGTAATTAAAAGTAGGGCTGTGCGGCGATTGACCATGATTTCGTAAATCAGGAATATATACCGAAAATTTCTCAGCCAAGCGTTTCCCAAGTGTTACCCAGTTGTCGGAAATGCCAAATACTCCATGCAGAATAATTAGTGGCTGCCCCTGCCCAAAGTGACGATGAAAAAGTTTCATTTTTCAGACTCGTTTTATTATCCTATTGTTATCAGGAAGCTCTCCAATGGTTCCTTGTTTCATTTGTGATCTGGTAAATTCAACCCTCATTAAAAAAGCCTGACAACTTTTGATTATAGCGGAAGCCAGGGTTTCAGTTCCCGTAAATATAACTGTATTGTTGTTTCCAATCCGAAATAAAGTGCATCGGCAATTAAAGCATGCCCAATTGAGACTTCAAGTAACCCCGGAATATTTTGAGCGAAATATCTTAGATTATCAAGGTTAAGATCATGGCCTGCATTCAGTCCGAGCCCTGATTTAGTTGCGGCTTCGGCGGCTGTAATAAAAGGTGCTATGGCTTTTTCGCGCCCTGAGTGATATTCGCTGGCATAAGCTTCGGTATATAGTTCAATGCGGTTAGTGCCGGTAGCTGCTGCCGCTTCAGCCATTTTGGGGTTGGGATCAACAAATATAGAAGTTCTGATGCCTTCCTTTTGAAAAGTACTTACAATGTCAGTAAGGTGATTACGGTATGTAATAGTATCCCAGCCATGATTGGAGGTAATTGCATCAACGGCATCGGGCACCAGGGTGACCTGTGCTGGCTTGATTCTCAGCACTAGATCAATAAACGCTTTTTCTGGATTTCCTTCAATATTAAACTCTGTTGAAAGTATAGGTTTTAGATCGATGGCATCTTTATATCTGATATGTCTTTCGTCAGGCCGTGGATGTACGGTTATTCCCTGAGCTCCAAACCGTTCGCAATCTAACGCAGCCTTCAATACATCAGGCAGATTGCCTCCCCTGGCATTTCGCAGAGTTGCAATTTTGTTTATATTTACGCTTAATTTTGTCATTGGATTAGATTTTTATCCTGCAAAGGTATTAATTAACCTGCTTGGCCATTGCACAATCCTCCTTCGTTTTCATGCTGCATTAAATGACCTTATGAAAAAAATACAGATTATCATCTCTGGTTTATTGTTCTTTTCCTGCACAAGCCGGTTTCCGGGGCCTGATGAGGCCGATGTCAAGCAGCAGATTGTTGAAGTTGAGCACAATTTTGCAAAAATGGCTGCTGATAGTGGTATTGATAAAGCTTTTATTTTTTACGCTGCTCCCGATGCTGTACTGAAAAGAGGAAATTTGCTTATTAAAGGGCGTGACTCTATTGCGGTTTATTTAGAAGCTGCAAATATGGCGAATGACAAACTTTTATGGGAGCCTGATTATGTGGATGTTGCATCGTCAGGCGATTTGGCATACACCTATGGCCGTTTTGTTTATTTTTCGCCCGATTCAACCGGCAATCTGATAGAACAACATGGCTTTTTTCATACTGTTTGGAAGCGCATGCCTGACGGGAACTGGAAATTTGTTTGGGATTAGTTTGATTATTCGGGTTGCACTTCCAGTTATCTGATATGCCTGAAGATTTTAATTAACTTTGTATGTTTATTTACCTTAACCCTTAAATTATGTTGGCAAAAGAACTCATCAGTGATGCCATTATGCCTCTGAAGACTTCTGACAGTGGGCTGATAGCGCTTAACTGGATGGAGGAGTTCAGAGTGTCGCATCTCCCGATTGTGAATGATAACGATTTTCTTGGTCTGGTTTCTGAATCAGATATTTACGAGATGAATAGTTATGAAGAGCCTTTGGGTAATCATGTGCTTTCACTACAGAAACCATATGTGTATGATTATCAACATGTGTATGATGTTATCCATCAGGTTTTTGAACAAAAGCTTACGCTTATCCCTGTAATTGATGAAAAACAGAAATATCTGGGGTCTATTACTCTTCAGTGTTTGGTTAAGTATTTTGCCAGATTGGCAGCCGTAGATAATCCCGGTGGCATTATTGTTCTTGAAATGGGAATCAGGGATTATTCGCTGAGCGAAATTGCACGTATTGTTGAGTCAAACGATTCAAGTATTCTCAGCTTATATATTATGACCTTGCCTGATTCTACCAGAATGGAAGTGACGATTAAAATAAACAGGATGGATATCGGACCTGTTATACAAACCTTTAACCGTTATAATTACAATATCAAGGCTTCATTTTATGAAAATGAACTGAATGAATCGTTGAAAGACCGATATGATTCCCTGATGAAATTTCTTGATATCTGATATTCCTGAATGAGGTTTTTTCGCAATGTTTTGTTAACTGGTATTGTGTCATTACTCACACTGATTGCGTGTGCTGCGAATGATTCTACCCAGGTTTATGTAATTCAGGATATCGCGGTAAGCGGAAATGCCAGAACCCGCGCCTATATTATTCTAAGAGAACTGACATTTAAAACAGGTGATACAATTGTTGACTATAACCTGAACAGAGCAATCGAGCAGTCCAAAACAAATTTGTTAAATCAGCCTCTGTTTCATTTCGTGCATTTTGAAATTACTGATGGAGCTGAGCCTGGAAAAATCATGGTACACATTGATGTTACCGAAAGATGGTACACCTGGCTTTGGCCTGTTTTTGAAATTTCGGACCGAAATTTTAATGCATGGCTTGAAAATGGCGATTTGAGCCGTTTATCATACGGTCTTTTTTTTCAGCAGGAAAATTTCAGAGGCCGGCTCGAAAAACTTCATGTACGCATGAAGCTGGGATACCAGCAGCAGGTTTCGTTGTTGTATGATGTTCCTTATATCAATCATAATAAAACCATCGGAGCCGGATTTTCATTTTCAGCCGGAAGACAGCGGGAAGTAGCCTATGACACAGAAGATAACAAGCTTTTGTATTACAGGGGCCATCAATTTATGTTAAAGGAGATTGATGTCGCACTGTTGGGGCATTACAGGCCTGATATCCATTATGCCCATACACTGAAGCTACGTTATAACCAACTTACCATAAATGATTTATTGCTGTTTCTTAATCCTGAATTTAATTTAACTACGGGCAGTAAAGCCGCATATACCGCATTAAGCTATTATTTAAAAATAGATTTTCGTGATCAGCGCGCCTATCCGCTTAAAGGTTGGTATGCCGATGCTGAATTATCCCGATTTGGATTATTGCCTGGCGATAATGCCGATTTTATTACCATAAGGCCAACTTTGCGGTTTCATTTTTCAATTGCACCTCGCTGGTATATTGCGTTAGGCGCTGCTGCGAAAATGACAACTGGCGGAGAGGTTCCATGGTATCTCAACCGTGCATTTGGTTACCGGCGCGACTATGTGCGCGGATATGAGTATTATGTAACCGAAGGGCGGCATTTTTGGCTGCTGAAATCAAATATTAAGTTCGCTTTGCTGAAACCTTCTGTAAAAACTATAAGCTGGATAAAGTCCGATAAATTTAATACAATTCCCTATTCTCTTTATCTTAGCGCATTTACTGATCTGGGGCAAGCCTGGCCTGAAACCGACAAGGAAAAAAATAATCTCCAGGGTGTATTACAATCGGGTACAGGTGTAGGATTGGATTTTATAACATATTATGATAAGGTGTTCAGGATGGAAGTTTCGTTTAATGCAAAAGGAGAAGCCGGTCTTTTCGTGCATTTTATGGCAGCCATCTGACCTAAAACCGGCCCTGTGTTGTACATTTGCATCAGGAAGGCCGGTAAAGTTTCTCCGGATAAAACTAAGCCTATGAAAATTGCACTTTTCGGAAAAAATTTTGCCGATAACCGGTTCTTTTATTTTCAACAATTGATAGAAAAACTGGAATCAAGCAGTATTGAGTTGATGATTTATGAATCTTTTTACAATTTTGTAAAAGAGAGATGTATCTTCTCAAAACCTCCCCGGTTGTTTACAAGCTATCATCAACTGCCGGGGCAGGCCGATTTCATGTTCTCCATTGGTGGTGACGGAACATTACTTGATGCCATTACGCTCATCAGAGACTCTGGCATCCCTGTCATGGGGATTAATCTTGGCCGGATGGGATTTCTTTCAAGTATTTCAAAAGATGAAATTAACCAGGCGGTTGATGCCATTATTAATGGCGAATATATTCTTGACAAAAGATCGCTCATTCATGTTGAAACCCCTCAGCATATTTTTGGCGAAATCAATTATGCTTTGAATGAGCTTACCATTAATAAAAAGGAAACAGGAGCCATGATTCTGGTTCATGTTTTTATCAATGATGTATTGCTTAATTCCTATTGGGCAGATGGTTTAATAATTGCAACGCCCACTGGCTCTACAGCCTATTCGCTCAGTTGTAACGGGCCTATTATTACACCTGACTCTGAAAATTTTGTGATAACGCCCATTGCTACACACAATTTAACTGTAAGACCTGTCGTTATTCCTGACAAAAGTGTGATAAAAATCAGAGTGGAGGGTCGTGTATCTCAATATATGGTTGGGCTTGATTCAAGAATGTCAACCATTGATTCAAATACTGAAATGCTGGTTCGTAAAGAAAAATTCAGCGTAAATCTGGTGCAGCGCAGGAATGATAATTTCTTTACAACCATCAGGCAAAAACTCCTTTGGGGGCAAGATATCCGCAACTGATCAACAACATCATCTTATCATTACTTTCCGGCTCAATTTTTTTTATACTTTTGCATGCCAAATCAGGTGCTTAAGGGCCGGTAATTGTCTGATTAATAATTTTCCGGTAAACCAATGAGGGATACCGGCGTTTAGCCGAGAGCCAACTGAAGTATGAAGAAATTAAGTGTATTGTTTTTAATATTGATAACCCTCACTGCCAGCGCCCAGCGTTATGGCGAAGTAGGTATTACTGGCGGTGGAATGTATTATCTGGGCGATCTTAACCCGGGCAAGCAGTTTTTATTAACTCAGCCTGCTTTTGGTGGTTTTCTGCGCCACAATTTTAATGAAAGATTAGCCATTAAAACCGCCTTTACATTTGGAATGGTCAAAGGCGATGATGCCATTTCTGACGTTCATCCTGACAGAAATCTGAACTTCCAGAGCAGTATCACCGACTTTTCAGCAACTTTCGAATTTAACTTTCTGGAATATTTCATTGGAAGTATGAATCACAGTTTCACTCCGTATATGTTTGCCGGAGTGTCAGGTTTTCTTTACAACCCCAAGGCCGACCTTAACGGATCGCTCATTGAATTGCGCACCGCTGGCACCGAAGGGCAGGGCACTGCTTTGTATCCCGACCGGAAACAATACAGCAAACTCGGGTTTTCGATACCTTTTGGTATTGGGTTTAAATACAGTCTCAATAGTTTTATGGGGCTTTCGCTCAGTTGGACGATGCATAGAACCTATACCGATTACCTTGATGACGTTAGTACAACCTATTATATAGATGCAACCGGAATCACTCCCAATGTAGCTCCTGAAGAGGTGTTGCTGTCTGACCCTACATTAAGCCATAAAGCAGGCATGCAACGAGGCGATTCCCAATACAATGACTGGTTTTCGGTAGCAGCAGTAAGTGTTTCGTTCAGAATTAATTATCTGGACAAGCAGCGTTGTCTTAACATTTTTTATTAAACTGATTAACAATTATTAACAAGCACTAATGCAGCGGTATAGAAATACAGCCTAATTTAGTTTTGTGATTCTGACAAATGGATCTTAAGGAAAAAATAGACCTGGCAAATTTACCCCAACACATTGCTATCATTATGGATGGGAATGGCCGGTGGGCGAAAAACAGAGGGGAAATGAGGGTCTTTGGCCACCAGAACGGTGTTGAATCGGTAAGGCAAACCTCTACTGCTGCAGCAGAGTTGGGCGTTAAATACCTGACGATGTACGCCTTCTCAACCGAAAACTGGAAAAGGCCCAAATGTGAAGTAGATGCGCTTATGAATCTGCTTGTGCAAACACTGAATGCCGAATTAGGAACGCTTATGGAGAATAATATCAGACTCAGGGCCATTGGTGATTTAAGTCATCTGCAGGATAGTTGCTATGCTCAGCTTAAAGAAACCATGGAACTTACCCGTAACAATACGCGTATGGACCTGATTCTGGCTCTTAATTACAGCGGAAGATGGGAAATTGCCGAAGCTGCCCGAAAAATTGCCCTTGATGTTGAAAATGGCCATTTAATTTCATCGGCTGTTACCCCCGATTTATTTACCAGCTACCTTGAAACAAAAGATATTCCAGACCCCGAATTACTTATCAGAACCAGTGGAGAAAACCGTATCAGCAATTTTTTGCTTTGGCAAATCGCCTATGCTGAACTCTATTTCTCTCCTAAACTATGGCCCGATTACAGGAAAGACGATCTGTATGAAGCTATTATTGATTACCAGAACCGCGAACGCCGTTTCGGAATGATTAGTGAACAAATAAAATAAGAATCCAATAAATGAGACTCAGCCAACGCGTAATTGCTTTATTTCTGCTCTTTTTCTCTGTTACGGTGCAAGCCCAAATCCGACTCGGTGATGATTTGAGTGAAATTGACTATTCAAGCCCTAAAGAATATATCATTGGAGGTGTGACTGTGAGTGGTGTGCAGTATCTCGACCACAATGTGCTGATTATGCTATCAGGCTTGCAAGTGGCCGATAGAATTGAAGTCCCTGGCGACAAAATTAGAAAAGCAATTGAAAAGCTCTGGTCGCAAGGCCTTTTTGAAGATGTACGCATCTCAGCAACCAGCATAAAAGATGACCTGATATTTCTTGATATTCACCTTGAAGAACGGCCCCGGTTGTCTAAATTCTCTTTTAAAGGCGTTCGCAAATCTGAAGCTGACGATTTGCGCGAGAAGATTAAATTGGTAAAGGGAGATGTGGTTACTGATAATGTTATAATACGTACTACTAATATTATTAAAAAACACTTTAACGGTAAGGGCTTTTTAAGTGCTGATGTAAATATTGAACAATCTCGTGATTCTGCTAAATCTAATGAGGTTACCCTTCAGATTTTGGTTGACAAAGGCTCAAAAGTGAGGATTGACCAAATCAATTTTATCGGAAATCATAACCTGTCCGACGCTTCTTTGAAGCGTTCGATGAAAAAAACCAAGGATAAAGCAGTTTTCAAACCATTTAATGCACTTGATCAACTTGTTTTGAAATCACCACGGGCTTTTTCAACTTTAAACCTTGATACCATTTCTGGTTTTGCAACTTCTGTTGTTCAGGACAATTTTAAATTCAGAATTTTCAAAACTTCTAAATTTATTCAGGAGGATTTTAAGGAAGATAAAGCATCCATTATTGCCAAATATAATGAACAAGGCTATAGAGATGCAATCATTGTACAGGACACTGTGTATAAAGTTGATGCAAAAACCATCAATATTGATATTAAAGTAGACGAAGGTCCCAGGTACTATTTTGGTAATATCAAGTGGGTTGGAAATACAAAATATTCTGCTGCTCAGTTGAATGAAGTACTAAAAATCCAAAAAGGAGATGTTTATAACCAGAGCGAACTCGACGCAAACCTTAATTATAACCCTAATGAAATAGATATCAGTACACTTTATCTTGATGATGGTTATCTGTTTTTTCAGGTAGTACCGGTTGAAGTGAGGGTGGAGAATGATACTATTGACCTCGAAATGCGCATCCGCGAAGGGAAACAGGCCACCATTAACAAGGTAATTGTGAAAGGAAACTCCCGTACTAACGACCATGTGGTTATGCGTGAGTTGCGTACACGACCCGGTCAGCTCTTCAGCCGCTCTGATATTATTCGTACCACCCGTGAGTTAGCTCAATTAAGATATTTCGACCCCGAAAAAATCGTTCCCAACCCTATTCCTAACCCTGCTGCAGGAACTGTTGATATTGAATACAATGTTGAAGAAACATCCAGTGATCAGATTGAACTTTCAGGAGGATGGGGCTACGGAAGAGTAGTAGGAACGCTTGGGTTATCATTTAATAATTTTTCAGCCCGCAAACTTTTTCAGGGTAGTGCCTGGCGTCCAATTCCATCCGGCGATGGACAAAAGTTAAGCCTTCGAATGCAATCTTACGGCAAAGGATATATCAGTTATAGTGCTTCTTTTACCGAACCATGGCTTGGAGGCAAAAAGCCCAACTCATTCAGCGTGAGTTATTACCACTCTTTGTACTCAAATGGAGTCTCCAAATCAAATGAAAGCTATCAGGCCTTTAAAATTGACGGGCTTTCATTTATGCTTGGCAAACGTTTACAATGGCCCGATGACTTCTTTACCCTTATGCAAAGGGTTAGTCTGCAAACGTATAATCTGAGCAATTACGGCAACATCTTTGCTTTTGGTAATGGGAATGGCGTTTATCGTAATTACAGTTACGGTATCACCCTGGCCCGTAATTCTATTGACAGCCCTATCTTCCAGCGCTCCGGTTCTGAAGTGTCACTTAGTCTTGACGTTACTCCTCCTTATTCTTTATTTAGCAATAAAGACTATAAAACACTTGAAGATCAGGAAAAATACAAATGGATTGAGTACCACAAATGGAAGTTCAGCGCCTCGCTTTACAGGCAGATTATTGGCAACCTGGTGCTAAGTGCCCGTGTAAAATATGGCTTTCTGGGTCAATACAACAACGATATCGGTATTACTCCTTTCGACAGGTATTACCTAGGAGGTGACGGCTTGTCCGGTGCCAATAATCTTGATGGCCGCGAAATCATTGGCATGAGAGGCTATGCCAATGAAAGCCTGACACCTGATTACTATAAAAATAAAAATGTAGGTGCTACTATCTACAACAAAAGTACGCTGGAGCTAAGGTATCCTTTGTCGCTCAATCCTAGTGCAACTATTTATGTCATGGGCTTTCTTGAAGCTGGTAATGCCTGGAAGGAGTTTAAATACTTTAACCCATTCTCTCTAAAACGTTCTGCCGGTGTGGGAGTAAGGGTGTTTCTTCCTATGTTTGGCTTGCTTGGACTTGACTGGGGTTATGGCTTTGATGATGTGCCCGGGATACCCACTGCGAATAAGGGACAATTCCATTTCTCAATTAACCAAAGTATAGATTAAGCCTTTGTTCCTGCAAAACCTAAAGAAGGAAACAGGTTTTTATGTATCAAATATTTGTGGCAGGTTTTTTGTTAATTAATCGACGAACTATCACATAAATCAATAACCTCAACCAAAATCAGGGAGGACATACCATGAAGAAAACTTTAATGATTGCCGCCATTTTATTTGCAACAGCTGCTTCGTCATTTGCGCAGAAATTTGCTTACGTTGACAGTGAGTTTATTCTCGAAAACATTCCGGAATACGCTGATGCTAAAACTGAAGTAGATGAATTGTCTATTCAATGGCAAAGTGAAATAGAGGCTAAATTCAACGAAATAGACCAACTTTACAAAAGCTTTAAAGCTGAAGCTGTGCTGCTTCCCGATGATATTAAAAGCAAACGTGAAGACGAAATCATTGCAAAGGAAAAGGCTGCAAAAGACTTACAGAAACAAAGGTTTGGCAAAGAAGGCGATTTGTTCAAACGTCGTCAGGAGTTAATTAAACCCATTCAGGAAAAGATTTACAATGCCATTGAATCTATTGCTACAACTGACAATTATGCTGTTATTTTCGACAAAGCAGGCAGTGTTTCAATGATGTACTCTAATCCAAGGTATGATATCAGCGAAGAAGTGCTGGATAAACTCGGGTATTCTTATAAAACCAGAAAGTAACCTCACTTTGCTGATAATTAGTTTCAGGATTTGACCCGATTTTTACTTCTTTTTCAATTTCTTGATATAGAAGTAAAAAGTAATTCTGACCTAAGCATAAGCTTTGGATAGAGAACGCTTATACATTTGATTTCAAACATTTGCAGATAAAGTTTTTTTACTAAATTTGCGCGGCAAATAAACCTAAACCCTTAACCGAATACAATGAAAAACATTTTGAAATTCTTCCTTATCCTGGCGATTGCAGTTTCTGCTATGCAGGTAAGTGCCCAGAAAACCCAGAAATTAGGCCATATCAATTTTGCTCAGCTTTATGAAATGATGCCTGGTCAGGATTCTATTAAAACAGCTTTTAACGCTTATCAGGAACAACTTCAAAGTCAGTTTCAGGCTATGCAGGCTGAATATGAAACAAAGCTGAATGATTATCAGAGCAATCAGGCTACCATGTCAAATATAATTAAGCAAACCAAAGAGAAAGAAATTCTTGATTTGCAGCGCCGTATTCAGGATTTCCAGCAAACTGCTCAGGAAGACCTGCAGGCAAAAGAAGCTGAACTTACAGCGCCTATTATTGACAAAGCCCGCACTGCTGTGAAGGATGTGGCTAAAGAAAATGGTTATAACTTTATCTTCAATTCAACTGAAGGCCTCCTGCTTTATACTGAATCTGCTGATGATATTATGCCATTGGTAAAGAAAAAATTAGGCCTGAAGTAATCAGAAATGATATTCCTACAAAAAGCTGCATTATCTGCAGCTTTTTTTTTGCCTTGAAGTATTTGGACTCCAACTTTTAATAAATAAAAACTTAATTGCCGGATTGTTATTTCATTAATTTTGAAATCGATTTATAAAAGTACTTTCTTTGTAAAACGAGTTAATTATTTGATTCAAGCTTTCAAATCATCCACGGCTATGAAAAAATCCCTTGCATTGTTTAGCGCATTTATTGTTCTTTTATCGGCCTCTCCTTTGGTCATAAATGCTCAAAGTGAAATAAATAGCAAAAGCCAGAGAATGACTTTGCACAACGAAGTTCAGGACGATGCCTATGTTGCTATGCCTTCTTCCTTGAAAAAAACATCTCCTGCATATAAAAGCCGGAGTTCGGTTTTTTTTACAATTCAGGCCAATGTTGATGAAAATGGGAATAATATTTTAAATGATGCGGCAAATGAACCGTCTATTGCGGTTGATCCCTTAAATCCTGACAGGATGGCTATAGGATGGCGGCAGTTTGATAATGTCGGGAATAATTTCAGGCAGGCCGGTGTGGCTTTTACAACTGACGGTGGTGAATCCTGGACTTTCCCCGGTGTCATTGATCAGGGCGTGTTTCGTTCAGACCCTGTGTTAGATGCTGATAATCAGGGTAATTTTTATTATAATAGTCTTACATCAAGTAATGGAGAGTATTTTTGCAGGGTATTCAGAAGCGATGATGGCGGAAATTCATGGGATGGTGGTGTGCCTGCTCAGGGCGGTGATAAACAGTGGATGGAAATAGACAAAACCGGTGGACCCGGCGAAGGAAATATTTATTCTTTCTGGACATCTTACTACAGTTATTGTTACCCGGGAAATTTTACCCGCTCTACCGATGGAGGTGATTATTATGAAGATTGCGTTAGTGTTGATGGAAATCCTTACTGGGGTACCCTGGCCATTGGTCCTGAAAGTGAGCTGTATATTGTCGGCACTGGTTATAATGATGGACTGGTGGTTGTAAAAAGTATGAACGCTCATGACCCCGATGCTTTTGTGGCCTGGGATTATTATACCTATGTTGATATGGATGGCCAAATGGCTTCAGGACCTGATGTGAACCCCGGTGGATTGCTCGGGCAGGCTTCTATTGCTGTAAACCCGGCAGATGGACCCGGAAAGGGAGATGTTTATGTTCTTGTTTCAGTTGAACGACTAACTAATAACGATCCTGGTGATGTTATGTTTGCCAAAAGCATTGATGGAGGACTTACTTTTTCTGACCCTGTAAGAATTAATGATGACCTGTCTGCCAGCAATACTCAATGGTTTGGTACAATGTCAGTCGCTCCCAATGGCAGAATTGATGTAGTTTGGCTCGATACCCGTGATGCTCCTGCCTTTTCTCCCTTATTATCATCACTTTATTATTCCTTTTCACTCGACGGAGGCGAAACATGGTCAGAAAATGAGCGGCTCTCAGATTCATTCGATCCTCATTTGGGATGGCCTAACCAGCAAAAAATGGGAGATTACTTCGATATGTATTCTGATAACTCCAGTGCTCACCTGGCATGGGCCAATACTTTAAATAGTGAACAGGATGTTTATTACGGCCGTATTACTCCTGTTATAACTGGTGTTTCTGATAATACCGATAATGACCTTTTACTGAATCTTAGTGCTTATCCCAATCCTTTCAGCCTTAATTCACGCATTGTGTATAAGTTACAAAAAGCTTCTCAGGTGAATATTGAACTGTATGATATGGTGGGTAAAAGATTGGCACTGCTTCAAAATGGATTTCAGACTGCAGGTAGTTATTCAGTATCTGTTGATGCCGGATTGCTTGCAAAAGGGGTCTATTTTTGCAAGGTTAAAGCTGGTAATGAAACCCATACCATCAGACTTATTAAAGTGGATTAGCGTTTGAACATCGGGCAATTGCTCATTTTCTTTTTCTGTATCTTTTCTCTTTTTTTCACCTGAAGGCATATGCGGGGGAAAGGTTTTTACTGTTGCGGTGTCAGATGTTAATCTGCTCGATTTTTGAGACATTGCTGCAAAGCCGTTTCTATCATTTTACCAGATGAATTTTTAAAATCCATAGGAGATTTCTTGAAATAGAATTGTGAATGAATAGTTAACATTGTTAACCATTGTTATAAAAAACTATTTTTGCAAAAAAAACAAATGAGTGATGAAAGGCAGGCTACTGCAGAGCAACCATGGGGCAGGGTGTTTTCCATGCTTGGCAAAGGTTATCTGCGGTTATTAAGAACTAAACTGGCTCATCTTGATATTGACCGCCATTACTATGCTTTGGTTTTAATTGAAAGTTTTAATAACAGGATTTCACAACAGGAACTATCCTTACTGCTTGGTATGGATAAGGTTAGTGTTGTAAGGGTTGTTCATTATCTTTCCGAAAAGGGCTATATAGTCAGAAAAAAGAGTGAAGAAGATAAGCGTAAATTCAATCTTTGTCTTACCCGGAAGGCCATTTCGGCATTACCTGAAATAAAGCAGGCAATCAAAGAGCTTAATGAATTAAGTATAAATGGATTAAACAACTCTCAAAAAACAGGGTTAATTGAAACTGTTGCAAAGCTCAGAAGCAATTTAAACGATAATTTAACAAATATATGAAATTCAACTTGTTAACCGTATTTGCCTTTATTTTGATAGCAGTAACTTCTTGTACAACTAAGGGAGGCGATACTACTGAAAAAAAACAGAAGCCGCCTGTAGCCGTTGATGTTTTAATTGCTGAAGAAGGTGAATTTGATAGTGATATTGAGGTAAACGGAACTGTCCTTTCAGAAGAAATGGTTGAGCTTCATCCCGAAGTTAGCGGCCGGCTTACGTTTCTCAATATTCCTGATGGCGTTTTTGTTAAGGAGGGGACTGTTCTTGCTAAAATTAACGATGCTGACCTTCAGGCGCAACTTCAACAGCAAAAAGTTCAGCTTCAGCTGGCTGAGAAGACCGAGGAACGGCTCAGGCAATTACTTTCTGCCAAAGGAGTAGATCAGGCAACGTATGATGCAGCTCTTTCGCAGGTAAATCTGATTAACGCCAATATTAACGTTTTAAGGGCTCAAATTGACAAAACAGTTATCAAAGCTCCTTTCAGTGGAAGGCTGGGCCTTCGTTTAGTAAGCGAGGGTGCTTATATTTCACCTTCAGTGGCCATAGGGACTTTACAACAAACCGATAAAGTCAAAATAGACTTTGCTGTTCCTGAAGCTTACGCTGATTTGTTAAAAACAGGCAGAACTGTTGGTGTCAGAGCCAATGGGGGTGCAGCCAATCTGAAAGCTACTATCAGTGCCATTGAACCTCAAATCAATACCGCTACCCGCAATATCAAAGTCAGAGCCAGGCTCGAAACAGGAACCTTAAATGCAGGTGCATTTGTAAAAGTGTTGTTAAACGATAGAAAATCAGGTATTGTTGTTCCTTCCAATGCTGTTATTCCTGATGCATTGTCAAATCAGGTTGTTATAGTTAAAGGTGGGAAAGCCGTTTTTCAAAATGTAGAGATTGGAATCAGAAACAGTGATGTGGTTGAAATTGTAAACGGGCTTCAGGTAAACGATACTGTAATAGTTAGCGGAGTTTTGTATGTTAGACCAAATTCGGTGGTTCAGATTAAGAAAGTCATACCCGGTTTGGCATCCAGGGTGATGGAATAATGCTGAAGGCCCTGATTGGCCTGGTAAAATAGCCTGTTTTATTTGTTTTAAAACGTTGAAAGTATCCTGATGAATATTTCCGAATTATCAATAAAAAGACCGATTCTGGCTACAGTGATGAACCTCTTTCTCATCCTGTTCGGGGTTATCGGCTATACCTTTTTGGGTGTAAGAGAATATCCAGCCATTGATCCGCCAATGATAACGGTAAGTACTTCATATGCTGGCTCAAATGCTGATATTGTTGAGAGTCAAATAACAGAACCTCTTGAAAAATCAATCAATGGAATACCCGGTATTCGTACCATTTCTTCTACCAGTTCGGTTGGCAGCAGCCGGATAAATGTTGAATTTAACATTGATGCTGATTTGGAAGCTGCAGCAAATGACGTTCGTGACAAAGTTAGTCAGGCGGTTCGTAATCTTCCTCAGGATATTGATGCACCCCCGGTAGTATCAAAAGCTGATGCAAATAGTGATTTTATAATTTTACTGGCGGTACAGAGTCCTACAAAAGGTCTTCTTGAATTGAGCGATTACGCTGAAAATGTATTGCAGAACAAGTTTCAGACCATCCCGGAAGTAAGCGCAGTAACTGTTGTTGGGCAAAAACGCCCTGCCATGCGCATCTGGATTGATCCCGATAAGCTGAATGCCTATAATCTGGCGTTTAATGATGTGACAGATGTTCTGAACAAAGAGAATGTTGAAATCCCATCTGGCAAAATCTATGGCAATAAAACTGAGCTGACCATCAGGGCAATGGGGAATTTGACGACGGAAAAGGAGTTTAGAGATTTGATTGTAAGGGCTAATGATGATGGCATCATCAGGCTTGGTGATGTAGCTGTAGTGGAGTTGGGCCCTGAGCGGTATGAGCAAAGCTGGAAACTCAACGGAGTGAGTTCGGTGGGTATTGCCATTTCTCCTCAACCCGGTGCAAACTATATTGAAATTTCCGATGAATTCAATAAACGGCTTGATGAGATTGTAAGATCGCAAAAGGGCGATATCTCGTTCCAGACTCTCATTGATACTACCCGGAATGTGCGCAAATCACTGAATGAAGTTGCTGAAACGCTGCTCATTGCTATTCTTCTGGTGATTATGGTGATTTTTTTCTTTTTCAGAAACTGGCTTATTGCTTTGCGCCCGCTGATTGATATCCCTATTTCATTGATCTTTACGTTCTTTATCATGTATGTGCTGGGGTATTCAGTCAACATACTTACTTTATTGGCCATAATTCTGGCAACCGGCCTTGTAGTTGATGACGGGATTGTTGTGACCGAAAATATATTCCGAAAAATTGAAAAGGGGATGCCAGTAAGAAAGGCTGCTATTGACGGGAGTAAGGAGATATTTTTTGTTGTCATTGCAACCTCTATTACTTTGGCCATTGTTTTTCTTCCTGTGTTATTCCTGCAGGGTTTTGTAGGTAGTTTGTTTCGCGAATTTGGCGTGGTGCTGGCAGTAGCTGTGCTGGTTTCTTCATTTGTTTCACTCACCATCACACCTGTTCTCAACGTTTTTTTAAATCAAAAAGGTGCGCAGCACGGCAGGTTTTACAATGCAACAGAGCCTTTCTTTTCGGGAATGGAGCAAGGATACCGGAAACTGATTACCCGTTTTATAAAATACAGATGGATGGCCTGGGCTATTGTTTTGGCCTGTCTTGCCTTGATTTATTTTGTTGGCACCAATTTACAACGCGAAATTGCTCCGATTGAAGATAAAGGTAATGTTCGTTTGCAAATTATTGGCCCTGAAGGGGCAAGTTATCCATACATGATTGAAACGGCTAACCGTATTGCCGATTACATGATGGATTCTGTGCCGGAGCAGGATTTTTCTTTTGTTGCTGTACCCGGATTTGGCAGCTCAGGTGTCAATAGCGGTTTTGGAAGAATAGGTTTTGTACCTGCCGATGAACGGGAACGAACACAAAGTGAAATAGCCAGAGACCTGGGGCGCAAATTCGCCAGGTTTAACAACGTGAGGGTTTTTCCTGTTGAAGAACAGACTATATCTGTTGGTCTGGGTTCCAGAGGCTCTTTACCGGTTCAGTTTGTAATTCAAAACCTTGATTTTAATAAACTCAAGGAAGTTATTCCAAAATTCCTGGAAGAAGCCAGAAATGATACTACTTTTCAAAACGTGGATGTGAATCTCAAATTCAATAAACCCGAACTCGATATTACCATTGACAGAATAAAAGCCCGCGAATTCGGGCTGACGGTGACTGATATTGCAGGCGTGCTGCAAAGCGCTTTTAGCGGTCGCCGACTGGCTTATTTTATTATGAATGGGAAGCAATATCAGGTAATCAGTCAGGTTGGGCTCGGCAACAGGCAGGCACCGGCCGATATTTCAAACCTTTATGTGAGGAATAACAAGGGCGAAAATATTTCATTAGCTTCAGTTGTTAAAATTGAACCCAATGCAAATCCTCCTTCACTTTATCATTATAACCGATATAAAGCTGCGACAATTTCAGCCTCACTGGCCGAAGGAAAAACAGTGGGTGACGGTGTTGCTGTTATGCAGGCTATTGCTGATAAAATGCTTGATGAGAGCTTTCAGACTTCATTAAGTGGACCATCTCGTGATTACGCTGAGAGTTCATCCAATATAGTATTTGCATTTTTGTTGGCTTTGGTTCTTATCTTTTTGGTGCTGGCTGCACAGTTTGAAAGTTTCAGAGACCCGCTTACCATTATGATTACAGTGCCTTTGGCTATTGCAGGAGCTATGCTGAGCCTTTGGGTTTTCAAACAAACACTGAATATTTTTTCTGAAATTGGAATGATTATGCTTATTGGGCTGGTGACCAAAAATGGAATTCTAATTGTTGAGTTTGCCAACAAAAAGAGGGAGTCGGGATTGGCAAAACGGCAAGCTGTAATTGATGCTGCCACATTGCGCCTTCGCCCTATTTTAATGACCAGTCTGGCTACTTCGTTAGGTGCATTGCCTATTGCATTAAGCCTGGGTTCTGCTGCCACAAGCCGTATTCCCCTGGGCATTGTGGTTGTAGGGGGTATCATGTTTTCACTGATATTGACCTTGTTCGTTATCCCGGCTGTTTATACCTATATTTCAGGAAAGAGAGATGTTGAAAGTGTTGATATTGAAGATATTAATTAATTCCTGCAAAAGGTAATCCGTTCCTTCATGAGGTGATGAATGATGTCAATAAAAATCCGGAA
Organism: Lentimicrobiaceae bacterium; assembly: GCA_020636745.1. NCBI lineage: Bacteria > Pseudomonadati > Bacteroidota > Bacteroidia > Bacteroidales > Lentimicrobiaceae > Lentimicrobiaceae bacterium. Next base: position 481,010 of record JACJXH010000002.1, read on the forward strand.
TAATTCCGAAAAAATACATAAAATGAGTGCATTCAGAATAATAAGTTTTCTGTTGTTGGTCTTGGTAATGCCTCTTGCCGGGGCGGGTCAGCCTTTGAGTTTGAGAAATGCCATTGATTCGGCTCTGCTAAATAACTATGACATTAGAATAGCTAAAAACGAGGCTGAAATATCGAGAATAAATAATCGCTTCGGGGTTGCGGGCGGGATGCCTGTGGTGTCAGTTGGCGCTGGTGATAATTATTCCAGCACATTTAAATTTCAAAAATTCAATGATGAAACTGAAAACAGTCAGTCGGGTGTTGGCGAAAACTCCCTGAATGCGGGTATTTCTGCAGGAGTGCTTCTCTTTAACGGTTTCAGGGTGATTGCTGCTAAAGAAAGATTGAATCTTCTTGAAAATCAAAGTCAAATGGATTTTAATCTTCAGGTGCAGAATACTATTGCCGATGTAATGATGGCCTATTTTGACATCTTCAGGCAGGAAAGCTATTTGAAAATTATGCAGCATTCACTTAACGTTTCAAAGCAAAAATTTGAAATTGTGAGTTTGAAAAATAGTGTGGGAATGGCCGATGGTGCTGAGATGCTTCAGGCGCAAACAGATGTAATATCTGCCGAACAGCAGCTGGCTCTTCAGCAAATGGGAATCGCCCAGATAAAGACAGATTTGCTCCAGAAAATGAGCGCCAAAAATCACTTTCCTTTCGAAATTTCCGACAGTATTATTGTAGATGGGAATATTGTTGTTGATTCAGTTTTAAACTTGCTGAATAATAATCCTCAGTATTTGAGTGCTTTGCAACAAGTGCAAATCAATGAGCAATTAGTCAGAGAGGTGTCGGCTCAGCGCTACCCTTCTCTGAGACTAAATGGCGCTTTCGATTATTTTCAAACGGATATAAGTAAAGGTAATGTGCTGTTAAACAGAAATTATGGTCCTTCTGCAGGTGTTTCATTGCAAATTCCGGTTTTCAACGGGGGTATTTACAAAACTCAAAGAAAAATTGCCAGGATTCGTGTTGAAACAGCCAATCTGGAATCACAAAAACTAAAAAGCGCTCTTCAGGCACAGGCAATCAGATTGTATGCCTCATATGCTACGGCATTGGAGCAGATTGAGCTGCAAAATCAAAATTTTGCTTTAACCCGCCAACTTGTTGATGTGGTTTTAAATAAGTTTAACCTGAATCAGGCAACAATCCTGGATGTAAAAGCTGCACAGTCAAGTTTTGAAAATGCGGCCTATTTATTGGTAAATCTTCAATTTTCGGCAAAAGTTGCTGAAATAGAGTTGAAAAGGTTAATGTTCAGACTTGACTTTTAACTTTTCGGGCAACTGACTAAAATAAAAAACCCCGCTTTGGCGGGGTTTTTTAAAGAATTATGTCCTGTATATATATTAAATCACTTTAACATTTACTGCGTTTAATCCTTTACGACCTTCCTGAAGATCAAATGAAACCTGGTCATTTTCCCTGATTTCGTCGATTAATCCGGAAACATGAACAAAATATTCTTTGTCCGATGCGTCATCTTTAATAAATCCAAATCCTTTCAAATCATTGAAGAATTTTACTGTTCCTTTACTCATGTTGTGTTTGTTTAATATTAATTGTGCGCAAAGATACATCTTTTATTCATTACATTTATTTTTATTTTATATAAGATTAAATTTTGCCTGAAATTCCTCTGTAAATCATGTAAATTTCAGCATATGTGTCTTTAAATGCCGGTATTCAAGCCTAAAATTTCTTATTTTTAGGTTGTTATGCTGACGATGAATTTTGCCTCACTTTACAAATTGTAGTTATGAAAACTAAAAATCTGGATTCATTGAAGCCTGAACCGGAATGTTGTCCCGAATTCAATCCGGTGCCGTGGAGTAATCAGGAGTTTGAATGGGAAAGTAAAAGTTTTATCAGGGATAAAGTGCTTACTTTTTACTACATGCCTTTGAATTTTGGCGCTGTGATGCGAAGGATGAACGCCAAAGTAGCTGCAGCACAGGCCGAAGTGCCCGATTGGCTCTGCTTGTCAGAGCATTCATCAAAATGGAAAATGAATGTTCTTTTGGCTGTAAATAAGGAGATTCCTGATGCCAGTAATGTTAAGCTGAGTGGGAAATTTTTCAGTAAAGTATATGAAGGGCCGTATAGTGATACCGGGAAATGGACTGATGATTTTAAAAATGCAGTGCATGAAAAAGGTTTGAAAGTGGATAAATGGTATATGTGGTATACCACCTGCCCTAAATGTGCTAAAAAATATGGCAAAAACTATGTCGTAATAATGGGCAGGCTCTCATGATTTATGTTAAATTACCATGACCCAACGCCTGAGAATAGAGGATTTTGCTACCTTTGACAGAAGCAATTTGTCTATTATCATGGGTTTTGTGATGATATGATAAGACACAGGCTAATATGTCATGTTTCTTGCATTCTTTTATCCAAATAGTGCTATGCTGGCTAACTTTGCCGTCAGATTAATTCATTCATATGGCTGAAAAAACTATAGTTTTTGATTTTGGGGGTGTTCTTATTGACTGGAATCCTCGTTATTTATACCGGAGTGTTTTTGAAAAGGAGGCAGAAATGGAATGGTTTCTGGATCATATTTGCACTTCAGAATGGAATCTTAAGATTGATGCAGGTAAACCGTTTGCTGATTCGGTCAGGGAACTTTCAGGCATTTTTCCTGAGTGGGCGCATGAAATTGAAGCTTTTCATTCGGGCTGGGAAAAAATGCTGGGTGGCGAAATCATGGAATCTGTCCGGATATTGAAGGAGATACAAAGTCGCCAGTATAAAGTTTACGGGCTTACCAACTGGTCAGCCGAAACATTCCCTGTTGCACTCAACCAGTTTGATTTTTTACAGTCATTAGATGGTATTGTGGTTTCCGGTGCTGAAAAATTGGTAAAACCTGATCCTGCTATCTTTCATTTACTACTTGGCCGTTACAAACTAAAAGCGAAGGATTGTGTTTTTATTGATGACAATATCAATAATGTGAATGTTGCCAGCTCGTTGGGGTTTGATGCGATTCATTTTATTGGAGCATCGCAGTTAAGAAAAGCCTTAGCTGACAGAGGAATTATCTGATTTCCTGTTTTAGCGGTTTTTTGTTTTGAGTTTCACAGCAGAAATCTGGCTTACCAGATATTTGCCAAACGGAATCGCTATATAAGTGCATCATGGATGTTTAAAGTAAAGAGAACGATTTCAATCCTTTTATCGCAAATTTTTCTTGGCGGATTTGTGCTCATATCTCTTGCAGCAGTGGCATTGGGCATCGTTACTCAGATTCTGCTGGGTAATTGGCATGGTTTACAACCGGTTCATTTGCTTCTGTTTGCCGGAACTATGGTAGCTTACAACTGGCACAGACTGATGAAGATGTGGTTTGAAAATTCATTGCCTGCCATAAAAAACTATAGCATTTCACTCGTCATGTTGCTGCTGTTTTTGCCGGTTCTGATTTGTGCGCTTATTTCTATCAATAAAACTACGCTGTTCATACTTATTCCTCTAACCATCGTGACTTTGCTTTATTCATTGCCAACCCGACTTAAATTATGGTTTTTCCCGGTCAGAAAGATTCCTTATATAAAAGTGTTTATGGTAGCTGCAGCCTGGTCATTTGTTACCGTTTTGCTTCCTGTGGCAGATAGCCCTACAACAGTGGATACTGGAATAACTTTTATCATTTTTGCCGGACGTTTTTTTCTGCTTCTTGCCGTTACTATTCCTTTTGATATGAGAGATGTGCAAAGCGACAGTAGATTAGGGATATTGACATTGCCGGTTGTTTTCGGAAGAGAAAAGGCTCGCATAACGGCAATTTGTTGTGGTTTGCTCTTCCCGTTATCCGGTATTGCCTTAGGATTATATAGCGGCAATTATTTTATTGTCATTCCCGAAGTGCTGACATCAATGTTGATACTGAAATTATTAATGTGCAGCAAATGTTATGAAAATCCTTTGTTCTATACACTCTATCTTGATGGTTCCCTGTTAATTTATGGATTGATTGCGATGGCAGGATGGTATTTTTTTTAAATTGAAATACATTTTAGTACAAATTAACCATGATGAGAACTTACGTGGCACTTTTGCGCGGAATCAATGTAAGCGGTAGAAATGTGATTAAAATGCACAATCTATGCGATGCTTTGCAAGGGGCCGGGTTGGAAAATATCCGTTCATATATTCAAAGTGGAAACCTGGTGTTCGGTTCTCAGATAAATGATACGATGGATTTGGCATCCATAATTTCCGAAAGAATTAAGCAACAATTTAACATGGAAATTCCGGTTATGGTGTTGTTGCAGGATGAGTTGTTTTCTGTTAAAAATGAAAATCCGTTTATTCTTCTTCAGATACCTTCACACCAGTTGTATGTTTCATTTCTTGAGGCTTCTCCTGAGCCGGACATGCTGGCATTGTTAATGAAAACTGATTTTAATCCTGATGAATTGATTGTTTCCGGAAAGGTTATTTACCTATGGTGTAAATCAGGTTATGGTAAAACCAGGCTTACCAATGATTTCTTTGAGAATAAATTAAAAATGAGGGTCACTACACGTAACTGGAATACAATCAATAAATTATGCTCGATGTAAGCTGGTGCTGAATGACATGAATACATACTTTAAAGCAGAAGATAGTTATGTTCGTTCTGACAAAAAATCAAAAGCAGGTTCAACTGGTGAAATACAAACCTGTTTATGCCGGCTTGCTTCTTCAATATTTGAATGGCCTGAGTTTGGAATCAAAAGCACGGTTCGGCCCTCACCCGTTTACGGCAAAGGGGATTGAAGCCATCTTTAACAGTAGCAACGCGGTGTATGCTTTTTTGGGTTTAGATTTACAAACAGGTGAAATTATAGCCTATTCTCTTATAATGGAAGAGTGCACCCACGAGGATTTGCAAAGGTATAATGCCTATGGCATTTGTTTAAAAAGTCAAAAAATATGCTCCTATGCACCTTCGGTAGCTGATAAATGGCAAGGCTCCGGGTTAGGAAGCACTATGTTTGATTTTATCAAAGAAGAAATTAACCTGCAGCGTTACAACTTGATGATATTATGGGGTGGCGTTCAATCTTCAAACGCCAGAGCATTAAATTATTACAAAAAACATGGTTTTGTAGAAGCAGGTAGTTTTGAACATAATGGGTTCAACTTTGATATGGTGCTTAAAATCAGGTAAATAATACTTTGTAAGGTTATGGCGATAATTAATCTGCAGCTTCAAGGGCAGAACAGGGGCGATTAGCTTTTTCCTTCATCCTTTTGCGGAAACATCACCGAAGCCATGATCGAAATCAAAAGAATGCCAAAAATGATCATGAGCGACCAAGTGATAGGGAATTTATAGGCAACGCTAAGAATCATTTTCGTTCCAACGAAAGCCAGAATAGCAGCCAGGCCGTACTTCAGATAATGGAAGTATCGGGTTATTCCAGCCAGTGCAAAATATAAAGCCCTTAACCCTAAAATAGCAAAAACGTTGGAAGTGAAGATGATAAAAGTATCTTTTGAAATGGCCAGAATAGCTGGGATTGAGTCAACTGCAAAAATCAAATCCGTAAACTCAACTACAATTAATACAATAAAAAGGGGGGTGGCAAAATACCGGTAATTTTCTTTTACAAAAAATTTGCCTCCGTGCATTTGGGTCGTAACCGGAAAGAATTTCTTAAAAACTCTTACCATCGGGTTTTTATTCGGGTCAACCTGGGTATTATCAGGGAATAGCATTTTTATGCCCGTAAAAACAAGGAATGCCCCAAAAACATAAATAAGCCAATGAAAACTATTAAGTAGTGCTACTCCTGCAAAAATAAAGATGGCGCGCATAATAAGTGCACCCAAAATGCCCCAGAAGAGGACTTTATGCTGGTATTTGGGCTCAACTTTAAAATATCCGAAAAGCATAATAAACACAAACAGATTGTCAACGCTCAGCGATTTTTCTATTAAATAGCCTGCCAGAAATTCCAGTGCTTTTTCTTTGCCCATTAAGAAGTAAATCAGCACATTAAAAGCGAGCGCCAAACCAATCCACACTGCACTCCAGGCCAGTGCTTCTTTGATTTTAACCTCGTGTGATTTCCGGTGGAATACACCTAAATCAAGAGCCAGCATTAGAAAAACAAACGCCAGAAACAATATCCAGTGAATAGGGTGAATGATCATATACTGTGTTGATTATTAATGGAAATGCGGGATTTTATTCCCGCTCATTTTTTAAAAAAAAGTAAAGCAAAGTTGCAACATTTACTCTTATCTTAATCTGTTGTGGTTTAATAAAATAATCGCCGAAGTAAGTTACAGTCGGCGATTATTTTCTGTTTATCATCAACACTTTGTTTCAAGTCGTTTCACGATGATATTGGTTAGAATAGTTTTAACCATCAATCTCTTCTTCCCATGTAAATCATAATGTAATAAAGCAGGGTGGCCAAAGATGCCAAAGCTGCTACTACATAAGTATAAGCTGCCCAGCGCAAAGCCTCTTTGGCTTTTGGCAGACTGGCTGTAGAAGTAATTCCGCTACCGTCTAACCAGGCAACAGCCCTGCGGCTGGCATCAATTTCAACAGGGAGCGTAATGAAACTGAACAAGGTTGTCATGGCAAAAAGCACTATGCCGGCCAATAACAAACCCGGAAATGTGTTTACCAGTAAGATGCCAGCTAATAATACCCACTGTACCCAATTAGAGGCAAAACTTACCACAGGTACCAGCGCTGAACGCATTTGCAGCCATGAATATGCATGAGCATGCTGTACAGCGTGGCCGCACTCATGAGCAGCAACAGCTGCAGCCGATATATTACGGCCATGATACACGTCAGGACTGAGATTTACAGTCTTATTCTGAGGATTGTAATGGTCTGTCAACTCTCCCTGAACTGATTTAACCTGAACGTCAAAAATGCCATTGTCGCGGAGCATCTTTTCGGCAATATCTGCACCGCTATATCCATTGTTTACCGGAATTTGACTGAATTGCCTGAACTTTGACTTAAGGCGTGCACCAACCAGCCAGCTCAGCAACATGAAAACTCCGAAAATAACCAAATATCCCATTTTATTATAGTTTTTAAGTTTGTAATCAATTATCAAAAAGTTTGCCACAAAACCCGCTTGACAGATTGGCAGTAATAGAAATTTGACCCAAAGAATCTATATCTGAAAAATGTATCGGAGATATAAATATTGCCTGATTAACAGGCATTTATTTATTTTTCCATGACTGCTTCAGTTTTCCTGAAAAAGGAATAATGAAACGGATGGTCAGGCTAATTTTCACTTTTTTGATATCGAAGTTTTACTTTGAAGATTCTTCAATGGGTTTGACTGAAGGATCGTGCCAACTGGCGTACATGGTGTAGCTTTTTGATATACGGTTGACCTGCCCTTCCAGTAATTTGGTATCGATAGATTTTATTTTTTTTGCCGGAACTCCTGCGTAAACACTGCCCGATTCAACCAATGTGCCTTGTGATACCACAGCCCCGGCTGCAATAATTGAATTGCTTTCAACTACTACATCATCCATAACGATGGCACCCATACCAATGAGTACATTGTCGTGAATGGTAGCCCCGTGAACGATTGCATTGTGCGCAATTGAAACATTGTTGCCAATATTTACCGGTGATTTCTGGTAAGTACAATGGATAACCGCCCCATCCTGGATATTTACATTGTTGCCAATTTTAATATAATGTACATCGCCACGCACCACCGCATTAAACCACACGCTGCAGTTGTCTCCCATTTCTACTTCGCCCACAACGGTGGCATTTTCGGCGAAGAAACAATTTTTACCAATAATTGGTTCTATTCCTTTTACTCCTCTTATAAGTGCCATTCCTCATTCTCCTTTCTGAAATTATGGTTTGTCAAAAAAATCAACAGTGAACAAACGAACGATTTTCAAAAGTTGTTCTCATTCATCAATTTGTTTTTCTGCTGTCCCTTAAACTGATTTTACGGTTTCAATGTTCACTCCGTTTTGTATTGTTTCGGATAATCAATACTATGGTGAAGGCCCCGGCTTTCTTTTCGTTCCATTGCCATTTGAATAATCAGTCCGGCTACTGTAATCATATTGCGTAGTTCACATATTTTCTCAGTCAGAACTGATTTTTCATAAAGGTCTTCTGTTTCTTCCTGTAATATTTGCAGGCGGTCATAGGCTCTTTTTAACCGCAAATTAGATCTGACAATTCCTACGTAGTTGGTCATGATTCCCTGAAGTTCCTTTAATGATTGAGTGATAAGAATCATTTCTTCATTAAATACAGTACCTGAAGCATTCCAGTCGGGAATTTCATTCATCAGCCTGATGTTTTTTATTTTCTCAATGGCATCAAGGCTGGCGCGGTGTGAGAAAACAAGTGATTCCAGCAATGAGTTGGATGCTAATCTGTTAGCTCCGTGAAGACCGGTCGAAGCGCATTCGCCTGACGCATAAAGATGATGAATAGTGCTTCTTGCAAAAGCATCAACTTTAATGCCTCCGCATGTGTAATGTGCTGCCGGAACCACTGGAATCATCTCTTTGGTCATATCAATGCCAATGCTTAAACATTTGGCATAGATGGCCGGAAAATGATTAAGAATGACGTGCATATCGAGGTGTCTGGCGTCCAGGCAAACATAATCGTCGCCACTAATCTTTAATTCATTGTCAATGGCTCTGGCAACAATATCGCGGGGAGCAAGCGAAAGCCTGGCATCATATTTTTGCATAAACTCTTTCCCTGTCCTGGTTTTCAGAATAGCTCCTGAGCCTCTCAAAGCTTCAGTGATTAAAAATGAAGGTTTTTCGGCAGGGTTATAAAGTGAAGTCGGGTGAAACTGAATAAATTCCATTTTTTCATTTTCGCCTTGCGCTCTGCTCACCATTGCTATTCCGTCGCCGGTTGCCACAGGTGGATTTGTAGTTGTAGCATAAACATTGCCAGCTCCGCCGGTAGCCAGCATCGTTGTTTTGGCAAGAATGGTAATAATCTGGTGGTTCAATTTATTGAGTACATAGGCGCCATAACAGGTTATATCACTTTGTAAATCAGCTTCTTTGTCGAGATGATGTTCAGTAATAATATCAACGGCAAAGTGATTTTCAAGAATTTCAATATTCTTATTTTCCTTCACCCGTTGAAGCAGAATGCTCTCAATTTCAGCGCCAGTCTGGTCTTTGTGATGGAGTACTCTGAATTCGGAATGGCCGCCTTCCTTTGCCAGATCGTACATGCCAGTTGGGTTTTTGTCAAATGCCACTCCCCAGTCAATGAGTTCTTTTACTCTGTCTGTTGACTCAGTAATGGTTATCCGGACAATTTCAGGATCACTCAAATCATCCCCGGCAATCATGGTGTCCTTAATGTGTTTTTCGTATGTATCAGGTGTGTACATAACCGCTGCAATACCTCCCTGGGCATATCGGGTAGCACTTTCTTCAGCTTCACTTTTGGTTACGATAATTACCTTGCCAAAAGCTGAAACTTTTAGCGCGTAACTCAAACCTGCTATTCCGGTGCCAATTACCAGAAAATCTACTTTCTTTCGCATAGGATGCGTTGTTTTAAGACGGCAAAATTAGTATTAATTGATATGTTATAGCCTGTTTTTCGGATTAACTTTATAAGTTTCACGTATGGTGGTTAATCAGTTATTTAGTTGTTAATCGGAAGTTGTCTGGTGCACATTCAAACCTGAAGTGCATGATTTTTATTATATTTGCAGTAAGTTTGGTGTTTAACGGATACTGATTTTTGATTTATCGTATTTATCGCATCATCGAAACAATTCAATGAATGAAGTAAAAGTTTTTAATATGAAGAATGAAATTGAGAATATTGAGCTAACTTATCTGACGCTGAACGACTATGAGGAATTTAAAGAAGCTATGATTGAATCTTATTCCAATATGCCTAATTCCTACTGGAAAGAGCATCATCTGGAATCATTGATTAAAAAATTTCCGGAAGGACAGGTAGCCATAAAAATTAATCATCAGATTGCAGGTTGTGCTTTGTCTATTGTTGTTGATTACTCCAAGTTTGATATCCGCCACACTTACCGTGAAATTACAGGAAATTACACCTTTAATACGCATACACCTGATGGCGATGTGTTGTATGGGATTGATGTTTTTATCAGGCCTAAATTCAGGGGGTTGCGATTGGGCAGGCGGTTATACGATTACCGGAAAGAATTGTGTGAACGGCTGAATCTTAAGAGTGTGGTTTTTGGGGGCCGTATTCCGAATTATTATAAATTTTCAGGCGAAATGACGCCCAAAGAGTATATTGAAAAAGTAAGAAGGAAGGAAATTCACGATCCGGTGCTGGACTTTCAAATGTCAAATGATTTTCATCCTTCGCGAATTTTGAAAGGCTATCTTGAAGGAGATAAAGAGTCAAATGAATTTGCTGTATTGCTCAAATGGGAAAATATTTATTATGAAAAACCCGGCACCAAAGCTGCCATCATCAAAAAGGTAGTCAGGCTGGGTCTTATTCAGTGGCAAATGCGTCCTTATAAGCATTTAGACGAATTGATGCAACAGGCTGAATATTTTATTGATGCTGTATCAGGTTACCGGGCTGATTTCGCTTTATTCCCTGAGTTTTTTAATGCTCCATTAATGGCAGAAAATAATCATTTGTCAGAACCCGAGGCGATTAGAGAGCTGGCTGGGCATACTTCGGAATTGGTTCAAAGGTTTTCTTCACTTGCCATTTCTTATAATATTAATATCATTACAGGCAGTATGCCTGAACTTCGTGAAAATCAATTGTATAATGTTGGGTATTTGTGCAAAAGAGATGGTTCTGTAGAGAGTTTTGAAAAACTTCATATTACGCCCGATGAGTCTAAAGTTTGGGGTTTGCAGGGCGGTAATCAGTTAAAGGCTTTTAATACAGATTGTGGTAAAATTGGTGTGTTGATATGCTATGATATTGAATTTCCGGAACTTAGCAGGCTGCTTGCCGATGAAGGAATGGATATTTTGTTTGTTCCTTTTCTTACCGATACCCAGAATGGATATTCCAGAGTCAGGCATTGTGCCCAGTCAAGAGCAATTGAAAATGAATGTTATGTGGCCATTGCCGGAAGTGTTGGTAATTTGCCTAAAGTGCATAATATGGATATTCAGTATGCCCAATCAATGGTATTTACACCTTGTGATTTTGCCTTCCCGGCAACAGGAATTAAAGCTGAAGCGACACCAAATACCGAAATGATTCTGATTGCTGATGTTGATATTGATATGTTAAGAGAACTGAATCAATTTGGAAGTGTGAGAAACTTAAAGGACAGACGGACAGATATTTATACATTAAAGAAGAATTAACCAGAGAGTAACATATGGTTTCTTGCTGGTTAGTATTTATTGGTTTCACTGGTGCAAAGCCTTGCATAGATTCATAGTAATGAGTTAACGTCCAGTGAGTTTGTTGCTATGTATTTTTGAGCCACAAAGGTTTACTTTGTGGCTCCTGTGTTTATATAATTTGCGTTTTTATTAAACATATAATATAGCCTTACCGGCTAATGTAATGTGTAACCTCTGCCATTTATAACCTGTAAATTGTTTCCCCGTTTGCAAATAGCCCGTTTTTTATATTATAACTTTTAAAATTCCAAATAGAATTTATTGTCCCGCTTAATGATGTTTTGTTTAAGAAATTTTCATTTTTATCCAGTTACATTAACTCATTAATTGAATAAAGTATAAACGTTTTTGTGATGAAGTACTTTCAACATCAGTCAGTGAGGCTCTCTTGCTTGTTTTTTTTATTGTTCATTGCGAAGTTCTCTGATGGTCAAACAGAAAAACTGACTTTTTCGCCACAATGGCTTCCTCAGGCTCAATTTGCAGGTTACTATGTTGCTCTCAATCAGGGTTTCTATAAAGATGAGGGCTTGGATGTACAGATTATTCATCCATCTGCCAGCATTTCGGCTTTTGATTATCTGAAAGATGGCAGAGCGGATGTGATTTCGACATTTTTAATGGATGGTATCAGAAGCAGGGCAAACGGCACACCAATTATAAACTTTGCTCAGCTCTCGCAACATTCATCTTTGATGATGGTATCGAAAAAAGGGAGTGGAATCAGCAAGTTAAGTGACTTTAATCATAAAAGACTTGGCATATGGAGTGCGGGTTTTGATGAAATACCTATAGCCTTTATGCGGGAAAATAATTATGATATTGAGTTGGTCAGAATACTCAATACCATCAACCTGTTTTTGATGGATGGTGTTGATGCTCTTACAGTTATGTATTATAATGAATACGATCAGATTATCAATAGTGGAATCAATGAAGATGAGCTTAACACATTTTTTTTCTCGCAATATGGTTTTGATATTCCGGAAGATGGCCTCTATTGTCTTGAGAATACTATGGCAACCCGGAAAGAATCACTCCGTAAGTTTGTAAAAGCAACCTTACGGGGCTGGGATTATGCTGCAAAAAATAAAGATTACACAATTGACCTGGTTGTCATGGAAATGAACAAGGCGCATATACCTAATAATAAGGCACATCAAAGATGGATGCTGGAAAAAGTGCTTGATATGATTTCTCCGGGTAACAAAAATGTTACAAGAGGACATCTGCTTGAGCAGGACTTTTACAGAGCTAATGAAATATTTAAGTCAGGAGTAAGCCCAAAAACTTCGGCTGCTGCCGTTAAGTTAAATGAGTTTTACAAACCTTTGGTTGACTAAGTGCTTCATTTGCATTTTTTTATCATCAGTTTATTCTTCAGTCGGGTTTCATTATTGAAAAGTCAGGAATGAAAAAAAACAGTCTCTCTTTTAAGATCATATCACGAATTTTGCTCTTTTGCATTGCGCTGGGCTTGGTGATTTTTACCATTTACTATTATTTCACCAGAGAAACCATTGAACGATCAGCAAAACAGAATGCTATCTCATTGGCCAATAATACAATAAATAAAATTGAAGATTATATAAAACCGGCCGAAACAATTCCTGAAAATCTGGCCTGGATTATTGAAACAGGCGCAATTTCAAAGGATTCCATCTCTTCATTTCTGACAAAACTGGTAAAAAATAATCCGGCTATTTTTGCCAGTGCCATTGCTTTTGAGCCGTATTTTTTTTCTAATGATCTGAAGTATTTTTCGCCATATGCCTACCGCAAAGACAGCTCGATTGTATCGGCCATGTTAGGTTCGCCTGAGTACAACTATTTTATCATGGATTGGTATCAGATACCTGCAGTGCTTAAGCAGGCGTATTGGTCAGAACCTTATTTTGATGAAGGTGGCGGAGGCATTCTTTTGTCGACCTATTCGGTGCCATTTTATATGAAGCGAAACGGACAACGTGTTTTCGGAGGAGTTATTACCATTGATATTTCGCTCGACTGGCTTACCGAAATTGTTAATTCAGTGAAAATTTTCGAATCTGGTTATGCTTTTCTTATTTCAAGAAACGGGGTATTTGTGACTCATCCCGACCGTTCGTTCATCATGAATGAGTCCATTTTTACTTTGGCAAAAGAACTTGAGGTTCCTCAATTGCGCGAAATCGGCCGCAGTATGATAAAAGGCGAGAGTAATCTGAAATCCATCACCTATAAAGACAAAGGGAAAGTCTGGATATACCATACACAATTGCCATCAACCAAATGGGCTTTGGGTGTTGTATATCCTCATAAGGAAATGTATGCCGAACTGCACAAGCTTAATTTGATTATTATTCTGCTTTCAGCATTTGGATTGGGTTTACTGCTTTTCTTTACGGTTAAAATTATCAATAAGCAGGTGGGGCCGCTTACAAAATTTTCTAAATCGGCAAGGTTGATTGCCGAAGGCAATTTTAATACTGAACTTCCTGCTATTGTATCAAATGATGAAATGAAAGAGCTCTATGAATCATTTGATTTTATGCAAAAGGAACTGTCTGACTATATCATTAATCTACAGGATACCACTTCGGCAAAGGAAAAGATTGAAAGTGAACTGAGAATTGCCAAGGAAATTCAAATGGGAATGATTCCGCATATTTTTCCGCCATTTCCTAATTTACCTGAAATTGACCTTTTTGCTTCTTTGGTTTCGGCTAAAGAAGTTGGGGGCGATTTGTATGACTTCTTTTTAATTGATGAACACAGGCTTTGTTTTGCCATTGGCGACGTTTCAGGCAAAGGCATTCCGGCCTCTCTGTTTATGGCTGTTACGCGTACTCTTTTACGGTCAGTTGCCGATAAAGAAAGAAGTGCTTCTCAGATTGTAAGTTTAATTAATAAAACACTTTCGCTCAATAACGAGTCAAATATGTTTGTGACATTCTTTTTGGGAATACTGGATGTAAACAGTGGCGAACTTAAATATTGTAATGCCGGTCACAATCCGCCCGTTATTTTGAAAAATAAACAACATGCCAGTTATTTTAACATCACCAAAGCTATTCCGGTCGGACTCTTTGAAGATTTTGAATACACTGAGGAAAGTATGCATATTGATGCCGGTGACCAGATATTTTTATATACCGATGGATTAACTGAAGCAGAAGATGCGAATAACCAACTTTTTGGAGACTCGAGCTTGTTGAATCTGCTACAGAAAAATGTGGCTCTTTCGCCCCGAAATCTTATTGAAAAAGCAACTGATGGGGTTTCTGCTCACGTAAACGGGCATATTCAATCTGACGATCTAACCATGATGAGTATCATTTATAATGGGAAACTCCAAAAAGAATAAACAATTCATTATTCGCAATGATATCAATGAGCTTAAACATCTGGCAAATTTTTTGGAAAACATGGGAGTGGAGTGGGAGTTGCCTGGCAGTTTGATCATGTCGGTTAACCTGGCATTGGAAGAAGCCGTATCAAACGTAATATTATATGCATTTAAAAGCGGTGCCAGGGATGAGCAAATCAGTCCGGATTTCTCACTTGAAAAAAAACAGTTTGCCATTGGCTTAACCGACAGTGGCAGAGCATATAATCCATTGCAAAAAATCAATCCAGATATTACTTTGCCAGCAGATATCAGGCCTGCAGGCGGCTTGGGAATTTTTCTTATCAGGCAGCTCATGAATGATGTAAAATATAGCCGCAATGCAAATAAAAACATACTTTTAATGGTTAGAAAGCGGGGGAGTAGCTGACCCTAAATGCCAACATTTTATCCTGGTTTTATTAAATTGTTGCCTGACAAAAGATGTACAATTTTGCAGGTTTCTTCGGAATCTTAATGAGTTTGCAAATTGACAGAATTATAATAAATAGACGATGAAGACGAATTTTTGGAAAGTTTTGGGCCCTGGTATTATCTGGGCAGGGGCCGCAGTCGGGGTATCTCACCTTGTACAGTCTACCCGTGCAGGAGCCAGCTTTGGATTTGAACTGGTTTCACTGGTTTTAATAGTTAATTTACTGAAATATCCCTTTTTTGAATTTGGCCCCCGCTATGCCATTGCTTCAGGCGAAAGTCTGATACATGGCTATATGCGCATGGGTAAATGGGCCGTTTATCTGTTTTTTGCATTAACATTAGGTACGATGTTTACCATTCAGGCAGCTGTTTCGTCTGTAACGGTTGGTATTTTGATGTCAATCTTTCAGGATTTACTGAGTTTTCAGGGATGGGTACTTTTATTGTTCTTCTTATGTCTTTTAATCGTTGTTGTCGGAAAGTATAAGGCATTGGACAGAATTATGAAGCTTATTATTCTGGTGCTTTCGCTTTCAACAATTGTTGCTGTAATTGCTGCATCTGTCAAAGGGTTTCATCCGAATCCGGAGTTTGCTTCATCTTTCACATGGTCAGCGGGTGATATTGCTTTTATGATTGCCATTGCAGGATGGATGCCCAGTGCAATTGATATTTCTGTATGGCACTCAATGTGGACACTGGCTAAAATCAAGCAAACAGGATACCGGCCAAGCTTAAAGGAGGCTTTGCTCGATTTTAATATTGGCTATGCAGGCACTACCATTTTAGCGTTATGTTTCCTTGCTTTAGGGGCTTTATGTATGTATGGTTCAGGTGTTACATTTTCGGAGAATGGAGCTGCTTTTGCAACCCAGTTTTTTAGTCTTTATACTTCAACCATTGGCTCCTGGGCCTATGTAATTATTGCCATAGCAGCTACAGCTACTATGTTTAGTACTACTTTAACCGTAATTGATGCTTATCCGCGCGTGTTAAAGCCGGTTTCACAGATTCTGATTCCAAAATTCAATAACGAAAGAGCTGATAAATTTCTTGATTATTTCTGGGTGGCTCTTTTGCTTATTGTTGCATTTTTGATAATGACTTCATTCTCAACACAGATGAAGCTACTGGTTGACATTGCCACTTCATTGTCTTTTGTAACAGCGCCGGTTTTAGGTTATATGAACTACAAAGCGGTTACCGGAAGCAATATTGCACCTGAATTTCAGCCAGGCATAAAAATGAAGGTATTAAGCTGGATTGGTCTGATTGTCCTTTCTGCATTTGCCATCTATTTTATTGGTGTAAGATTTTTGTAAACAGCTGAAATCTTCCTGTAAATCAGTTTGTCAGATTCTGAATATTGTTTAGCTACCTTAAAAAAAAGGGTATAAATTTGTGCCTGTTAGTTTTTTTCAAGCAGAACTTTATGAGGATTAAAACAGGTGCTTCAGAAATATCCATCATTCTTATCATCATTGTAATGACTATTATTTCCTCAAATATTAACTGGGGGAAAGAAAGGTGGCGCGGAATACTTGAAGCAGATGCAAAAGGTTATTATGCTTATTTGCCAGCTGTTTTTATTTATAATGATTTGAATTTTCGTTTTTTTGATACAATTGAAAAGGGGAAATATTACGATTCCAACCTTTATTATGACTATCGGGCTTATGCAAATGGTAAAGCAATTGACAAGTATTATGCCGGAACGGCAGTGGCGCAGATGCCTTTTTTTCTGATGGCTCATGCATTGAGTATGGTGTCAGATAATGAAGCTGACGGGTATTCAGCATATTATCCGGTTTTTGTTAATATAGCTGCCATTTTTTACCTTTTTGTGGGTCTGGTGTTTATTAACCGTAGCCTTAAATTATTTTTTATCCGTGATAAAATCAGAGCTTTAGTGCTTTTTGCAGCTGTTTTTGGCACTAATCTGTTTTATTATACCATAGGTGAACCAGGAATGTCTCATGTTTTTTCATTTGCTTTTATTTCAGCTTTCTTTTACTATTCGAAACTTTACTTTGTTTCTTTTGAAATAAAGTATGTGCCTTTAATGGCTTTTTTACTTGGAATGATTGTTCTGATAAGACCGGTGAATGGTTTGATTGTTTTTATTATTCCCTTTGTTGCTGGTGATTTTTTTTCACTCAGGAAGGGGTTTCATGATTTCACCCGTAAACCGGGATTTTTATCGGGTAGTTTGATAATCTTTTTAGGGCTGATTTCCATTCAACTGATAATTTACAGAATTTCTACAGGTAGTTTTGTGGTTTATTCATACACAGGTGAGGGGTTTAACTTTCTGAAACCACATTTCTTTGAGATACTCTTGAGTTTCAAGAAAGGTTTATTTATTTATACGCCCATATATCTGCTATCATTCACAGGGTGTTTGTTTCTTTGGAAATCTTCCAGGTTTCAGTTTTATGCATGGTTGCTCTTTTTTATACTTATCACTTTTATTTTCTCATCATGGAGCAATTGGTATTACGGTGGTAGCTTCTCCTCAAGGGTTTATGTTGAATATATTCCGGTTTTTATGGCTTTGTTGGCAATGGCGCTGCAAAATTTCTCAAAGAAAGCGCCCAAAGCAATTCTTACAGGGGCTGTCTTCTTTTTCATTGTGCTTTGTCAGATTCAGACATATCAATACAGGTATTATCAGATTCATTGGTCTGACATGAACCGGCAGAAATATCTGGAAGTGTTTATGAGATTGGACAAACTATAAAGCAAAAGAGTTATAAGATGACTCTTACAACTCTTTTGTAGATTTGATGCGTATTATTTAATTCAACAGCAATCCGACAGTCATTTGCTCCAACAAACTTTATTTGCAGAAAGGTTATACATTGAGCAAGGCCTGTATGGGATCAACGCCGTCAAACAGCATTTTTTCCGGACTTTCAAGCAACTCTTTCACTTTTACCAGAAAGCTTACTGATTCACGTCCGTCAATTACCCGGTGGTCGTATGATAAGGCAACATACATCATTGGTGCTATTACAACCTGTCCGTCAACAGCAATTGGCCTTTCAATAATGTTGTGCATGCCCAGAATTGCACTTTGCGGCGGATTAAGTATAGGTGTTGACATCATTGACCCAAATACTCCGCCATTCGTTATGGTAAAAGTGCCTCCGGCCATATCATCAAGCGTGATTTTGTTTTCGCGGGCCTTGATGGCAAGTTCTTTAATTCTGATTTCAATTTCAGCCAGACTGAGACTTTCGGCATTTCTGACTACGGGCACTACTAAGCCTTTGGGTGCACTGACAGCAATTCCGATATCGGCATAATCGTGAAAAACCAAATCATCCCCGTCGATCATTGAATTTACCTGAGGATAGTGTTTTAATGCAATGGTGACGGCTTTGGTAAAGAATGACATAAAGCCTACAGATATGCCGTGTTTTTCTTTAAACTTGTCATTGTATTTTTTTCGTACTTCCATGATACGGCTCATATTTACCTCGTTAAACGTAGTGAGCATGGCAGTATCATTTTTAACAGAAACCAGTCGCTGGGCAAGTTTGAGGCGGAGAGTCGACATTTTTTTATGTTCTGTCAGCCTGGAACCACCCCAGGAAGAGCTGTGACTTGGAGTCGTTTCGCCTCCGGGCTTTTTGTGCGCTGCAACCTCCTCAACATCAGCGCGACTGATGCGCAGATTTGAAAAATATGTCAGAATATCACTTCCGGTGATGTTTTTTTCCTCCATAAGCTTTCGGGCCAATGGTGAAATGTGCATGTTTTCGGGTTCTTCTGCAGGTTTTTGAGAAATCGGTGCTTCTTTGGCCGGTTCTGCTTGTTTTGCCGGAGATGCAGCAGGTGTTTCAACAACCTGAGCGGCAGCTTTTTCAGGTTTTTCATTTTTGGCAGGCCGGGCCGCTGAAGTATCAATGTGGGCAACTACGGATCCGACTTTTATGGTTTCACCTGCTTCTGCCATTATTTTTATAATTCCTTCTTCCGATGCACTGATTGTCAGTGTGGCTTTGTCAGAATCAATTTCAGCAATTTCGGCATCTTTTTCTACAAAATCACCGTTTTCTACCAGCCAGCTGGCTAGTTGTACTTCGGTAATTGATTCGCCCGGGCTGGGTACTTTTACTTCAATAATCATCGCAGAATAGTTATAATTCGTTTTTTTCTGTTTCAGGAATGTACACCCATTCATGAGGTGCACATATCATTTTACATATTTCATTTGCCCTTTCGCAGGTGCATTCGCCAAAAGCCTTTTCAACAATTTTCCGTTGTCTGATGGTATGCAATTTACTGGAGCCGGAGGCCGGGCTTCCGCTTTCAGGCCTGGCAACCATAAGTAAGTCTGTTTCTTTAAAATTTCTCAATATGTAAGACCATGCGCCCATATTGGCAGGTTCTTCCTGAACCCAAACGTGTCTTTTAGCGTTAGGGTATCTGTCAAGTACAGCTCTTACCTGATTTCTTGGGAACGGATAAAGCTGTTCCAGTCTGATAATGGCCACCTCGTCTCCATCTTTACGTTTGTTTTTTTCTTCAAGCAAGTCGTAATATACTTTTCCGCTTGTAAAGATAACCCGCTTAATTTTTTCTGGTGAAGTCGTGTCATCATCAATCAGTTCACGAAATCCTCCATTGCTCAGTTCTTCAAGAGATGAAGCGCAGGCAGGGTGTCGCAAAAGACTTTTAGGTGTGAAAATTACCAGTGGCTTGCGGAATGGGCGGTGCAACTGGCGGCGCAACAGGTGAAAGAAATTGGCCGGAGTGGTGCAGTTGGCAATCTGCATGTTATTCTCGGCACAAAGTGTCAGAAACCTTTCAATACGGGCACTGGAGTGTTCAGGGCCCTGACCTTCATAGCCATGAGGAAGGAACAGTACAAGATCGCTCATGACTCGCCATTTGTCTTCAGCGCTGCTCAGGTATTGATCCATGATAATTTGTGCACCATTAAAGAAATCGCCGAATTGTGCTTCCCAAATGGTAAGACTATAGGGCGATGACATCGAATAGCCATATTCAAACCCAAGTACACCGTACTCCGACAAAGGGGAATTGTATACTTCAAAAGGGGCTTGTTTCGGACTTATGTTTTTTAATGGAGTGTATTTTTCTTCTGAATCTTCAATGGTGAGTACTGCATGACGGTGAGAAAATGTACCACGTTCAGAATCCTGACCGCTAAGCCTGACCGGGAACCCTTCACTAACCAATGTGCCGTATGCCAGCAGTTCGCCCATTGCCCAATCGAGTTTATTGCCCGGTTCAAGCATGGCTTTTCTGTCTTGCATCAATTTAACGAGTTTGCGGTTAAATGATTTTTCAGCTGGCAGGCTCGTAATTTTATTTCCGATAGATTTCAGCGTTTCTAAATCCACGCCGGTGTTGGGTGAATGGTCAAAGTCTTTGGGTACAGCCAGCCTGATTTTGCTCCATGTAGGGCCAAGAAACGGGATTACCCTGGATTTTTCAGACTCTTTTGAAACAGAGAGGTTATCTTCAAGCACCTGATTGATTTCATCTTCGATAGCTGCAGCTTCTTCCTGCGTGATAAGTTGTTCACTTAGAAGTTTATTTACATATATCTGTCTGGGATCAGGGTGTTTTTCAATTATCTTGTAAAGAACAGGTTGAGTAAAGCGGGGTTCGTCGCCCTCGTTATGGCCATATTTGCGATAGCACAGCAGGTCAATAAACACATCTTTGTCAAATTTTTCACGAAACTCCATTGCCAATTCAATGGCATGAACCACTGCTTCCACATCATCGCCATTAACATGGAAGATAGGTGACTGCACAACTTTTGCCACATCGGTACAATAGGTGCTGCTTCTTGCTTCCAGGTAATTGGTGGTAAATCCAATCTGATTATTGACCACCAGATGTATTGTGCCTCCGGTTTTGTACCCGGGAAGTTCCGACATCTGAACTACTTCGTAAACAACTCCCTGGCCGGCAATAGATGCATCGCCATGTATTACAATTGGTACAATTTTATCGGAATCGCCTTTGAAATGCTGGTCTATTCTGGCTCTGGCAATGCCCTGCACTATTGGTCCAACTGTTTCAAGATGTGAAGGGTTAGGCGCCAGTGACAAGTGAACTTTTTTTCCACTGCGTGTGATGCGTTCGGTGGTATACCCCAAATGATATTTTACGTCGCCCAATACAGTTTCATCCTCAAACTCCTTGTTCAGAAACTCGTTGAAAATGTCCTTATAAGGCTTATTCATAATATTTGACAATACATTAAGTCTTCCCCGGTGGGGCATGCCAATAAGGAATTCTTCGGCGCCAAGCTTTGCGCCTTTTTCAATTACAGCATCCAGTGCCGGAATCAGCGCTTCTGCCCCCTCGAGCGAAAAACGTTTCTGGCCTGTAAATCTTTTATGCAGGAATTTCTCAAAAAAAACGGCCTCGCTTAATTTTTTAAGAATATGTTTTTTAGAGTCAACATTGAAAGCAGGCTTGTTTTTATCCGATTCCATGCGCGATTGCAGCCAGTTTTCTATGGATTGATTCCGAATATAAACATACTCTGCACCAATAGACTCGCAATAAGTTTGGTCTAAATGGGAAATTATTTGTTGAAGGGAAGCTGGACCAATGCCGATTTCTTTGCCTGCGTGAAAAACTTTGCCCAAATCGTCTTTATTCAGGCCGTAATTTTCGATATCAAGGGTTGGCGTGTATTTTCGTCGTGTACGTACAGGATTGGTACGTGTAAAAAGGTGGCCTCGTTTGCGGTAAGCATTAATAAGGTTGATAACCTTAAATTCGCCCGGAACAGAAGGAGAGTCCTCTTGTTCCGAATAATTTTTTCTGGCGAACTCAAATCCTTCAAAAAACCTTCTCCACGATTCATCTACCGATTGATTATCGGCAAGGTATTGTGAGTAAAGTTGATTAATGTATTCACTATCAGCATTTGACAGGTAAGAGAACTTGTCCATAATTTAATAAGATTAAAAGCGCACAGTACAAATATAGGCTAAAATAGGTCTAAAAAGCCCGTCATATCAAACAAACAAGGATTGATAATGTTTCCTTGAATCAGGCTATAAAAAAAAGCGCCTGCCTTTTAAAGGCAGGCGCTTTTTAACAAAGCAGTTTGAGCTGCTTATGCAGGATGAATTGCTTCTACTGGGCAAACATCGGCGCAGGATCCACAATCGGTGCAGATATCAGCATCAATTTTATAGATGTCACCTTCCGAAATAGCGTCAACAGGACATTCATCAATGCAGGTGCCGCAAGCAGTGCAGTCATCTGAAATTACGTAAGCCATGGCTAATTTATTTAGTTAATGATTGGTAATAATCTTCTCGCTGCAAATATAGGCCTAAATCAATGAAAAAAGAGGCCAATGAACTATTTTTAAGGCTTCTAAATAATTTTTCTTGAAATTACATTTCGAATGGATTGGTAAGTAGTTGATTATCAAATACAAACACTTAAATCTATGTACATGTTTTCGAAGTGTGAAATTTTATCGGATGGCTTGCTTTTGGTAGTGATTAAAAAATATAACTTTGCCGCCTGAAGCAAATCAACCTCCTAATAATCATGGTAAAAACAAAAAGTAATGTCATCCAGAGGGAAGCGGTTGTCGTAAAGTTTGTTGGCGACTCCGGAGATGGAATGCAGCTTACCGGAACTTTGTTCTCCGATACGGCCGCTTTGGCGGGTCTTGACCTTGCCACTTTCCCCGATTACCCTGCTGAAATCAGGGCTCCCCATAATACTGTTGCGGGTGTTTCCGGCTTTCAGGTTCATGTCGGAGCAAAAAAAATAGAAACTACCGGAGATCAATGCGATGTGCTGGTTGCAATGAATCCTGCATCACTCAAAGCGAATTTGAAATGGGCATCACCCGGCGCCACCATTATTGTGGATATGGACGCTTTCGAAGAAATTGCCATCAAAAAAGCAGGCTATAGTGTAAATCCGCTGGAAGATGGAAGTCTGGCCAATTATAATCTTGTTAAAGCTCCCATTACCACGCTTACCAGAGCAAGCCTTAAACCACTCGGACTTGATGCCAAAAGTGTTGACAAGAGCAAAAACATGTTTGCACTTGGTATCATGTATCATTTGTTCAGCTGGAATTTTGATGCAACCTATGCTTTTTTCGATAAGAAATTTAAAAGCAAACCTCAGGTCATTCAAGCGAATAAAATTGTACTTGAAGCTGGTTATAGCTTTGCCGACACAGTTGAAGCGCTGCAATCTGTTTATCAGGTTAGCAAGGCCGCTATTAAACCGGGCCGCTACAGAAATATTACCGGAAATGTTGCTACAGCCTGGGGATTCTTGGCTGCAGCAGAACGCTCAGGTCGCCCGTTGTTTTTAGGTTCGTACCCTATTACTCCTGCTACTGAAATTTTAATTGAGCTTGCCAAACACAAGTCACTTGGAGCCAAAGTGTTTCAGGCAGAAGACGAAATTGCCGGAATTTGTTCTGCCATCGGAGCAAGCTATACCGGGTCACTGGCTCTTACCACTACTTCAGGTCCTGGTTTGTCACTCAAGAGTGAAGCCATCGGATTGGCTGTTATGACAGAGCTTCCGCTCGTTATTGTTAATGTGCAGCGCGGTGGGCCAAGTACAGGTTTACCAACTAAAACAGAGCAAAGTGATTTGTATCAGGCTCTTTTTGGCAGAAATGGTGAGTGCCCGGCTGTAGTTATTGCAGCATCCTCTTCGGCTAACTGTTTCTATTATGCCTATATGGCCTCCAAAATTGCCATGGAGCATATGACTCCGGTTATTTTACTTACCGATGGCTATCTTGGAAATGGTTCTCAGCTATTCCAAATTCCAAAAGTTGCAGAATTGCCTGATATTAAACCTCCTATTGCCGAGCCTAACGATCCTGATTACAAACCATACAAACGTAATCCCGAAACTCTGGCCCGCAAGTGGGCATTGCCTGGAACTGAAGGTTTACGTCATCGTATTGGTGGTCTTGAAAAGGAAGATGTTTATGGTAATGTGTCAACAGACCCGATTAACCATCAGAAAATGACTGAATTGCGCAACGAAAAAGTCATGCGTATTGCTAATTATATTCCTGATCAGGAAGTAATTGGTGATAAAGAAGGCGATTTGCTTGTGGTGAGCTGGGGTGGTACCTTGGGTGCTGTTCAGGAAGCTGTTGAAGAGGTTCAGAAAGAAGGAAAGAAAGTTAGCTTTGCTCACTTTAATTATATTATGCCTCTTCCTAAAAATACATCTGATGTATTAAAAGGATTTAAAAAAATACTGGTTTGTGAGCTAAATAGTGGTCAGTTTGTGAATTACCTCAAGATGACTCAATATGGTCATGTTTACAGGCAATATAATAAAGTTCAGGGCCTACCGTTTACTGTTTCTGAACTTACCGGAGCTATTAACAAAACGTTGGAGGAGAAATAATTATGAGCACTCAACCTAATATGACAATAGAGCGTTCTTCGGTAGAACTCAACAAAGAAGATTTTGTTAGCGACCAGATGGTAAAGTGGTGCCCCGGTTGTGGTGCCCATGCTATTCTCTCTTCAGTGGCTAATGTTTTTCCAAAGTTGGGATACCGCAAGGAAAATATCATGATGGTTTCGGGAATCGGTTGTTCATCGCGCTTTCCCTATTATGTGAATACTTATGGCATTCATGGTATTCACGGACGCGCTGCAGCTATCTCTTCAGGAGTAAAAATTGCCAACCCGCACTTAAGTGTTTGGATGGCTACAGGTGACGGAGACTCAATGGCTATTGGTGGTAATCACTTTATCCATATTATTCGCCGCAATATCGATATTAATATCCTGTTGTTTAACAATCAGATTTATGGCCTTACCAAAGGACAGTATTCTCCTACTACTCCTATGGGCAGTGTGACCAAAACATCACCCCAGGGAACAATCGAACATCCGTTTAACCCTGGAGAACTGGTGCTTGGTGCTCAGGGAACTTTTTTTGCCCGCGTGGTGGATACAAATCCTCGCTTGATGACTGAAGTTATGTTTGAAGCCGCCAAACATGATGGCACTTCTATTATTGAAATTCTTCAGAACTGCGTCATTTTTGCTGACAAAACCCATGACGCTGTTACCAATAAAGAGGTACGCGATGATCGCCAGATCGTTTTGAGAAATGGTCATCCTATGGTTTTTGGTAAAAACAGGGATAAAGGTATCCGTTTGAAGGGTACCCGACTTGAAGTTGTTACTATTGGCGAAAACGGAATTACAGAAGATGATCTCCTGGTTCATGACGTTTATCAGCAGGATCCGGGTATACATCTGATGCTGGCAAAAATGGCTTATCCCCATTTTCCTATAGCTCTGGGTGTAATTCGTTCAGCTAATTACCCAACTTATGACGATTTGGTAGAAGAACAAATTTCTTATGCTAAAGAGAATGGTAAAATAAAGAATGTGGATGACCTGCTTAACAGTGGCGAAACCTGGGAAATCAAATAAAAATTCCTGTTCTTCATTTTAATAGCAAACCGGCCTGCCCCCAATAACGGGAGCAGGCCGGTTTACTTTATGAAATCATTGCCAGCTGTTGGTGCTTTTTTCAATGATGTCGTTGGTAAATTGAAAGTTTTCTTACTTTAGTTGATTCAACCATATTATATCAGTGTTATTATTTTCTGTTTAAATTCGTGTTCGGTTGAAATAGACCAACAATAACCTCCTGATGCGCGATAACGATGTTGTAATAGTTCAAAAATTAGCTTTGCGAATCAGGGATTTTATTAAAAAAGTCCCAAAATATTAGTTTTATGAGATTTTTCTGTTTTCTGTCAGCCTTTTTCTTTTTGTTACTCCAGAACAGTTGTGCACCTGGTGAGAAAAAAGTCACCATAGGTTATGTGCAAATTAGTGAAGATCCGGTGCTTGATGAAGCTAAAGCCGGCGTTTTTCGAGCTCTGGCCGATTCAGGCTATGTTATTGACGACAACATTAAAGTAATAGAAAACAATGCCCAGGGGGATCTTTCCATGATCAATACAATTCTGCAGTCATTCCAATCGCAGAATGTTGATTTGATTATTACAAACAGCACACCTTGTATGGCTGCTGCAGCTCAGGTTATCCGTTCCATTCCTGTAGTTTTTACAGTCTCATTCGGGCCTGAGCAAATTGGTATGAAATCGACTCCGGAGAATCTTTATGGGGTTTTCGATCCTCTTAAAGCGCCAGAATACGTTGATCTGATGATGGCATGTATGCCCCGTCTTTCGAGGGTTGGAATTCCATACAACAATGCCGAACCTAATGCTGAATATTCGTTTAATATTTTCAAAAGTGAATTTTTAAAAAGAGGGATTGCTGTTGTGGCGGCACCCATTACCGGCTCAAATGAGATTTTGCAGGCCGGGCAATACCTGGTCGATCAAAATATTGATATGATGCTTGTTGCTGCAGATAATACCGTTTATCTTGGATTGCCTGTGCTGGCAAAATTAGCTTCTGAGAAGCAAATACCGCTTTTTGCTTCCGATCCCCGTCAGGTGGAAAAGGGTGCAGCAGTTGGTTTTGGCGTTAATTATGACCAATGGGGCTATCAATCCGGAATCAAGGCTGTTGAACTGTTAAATCAGCATTCATATTCAATAGAACAAATCACACCGATTGTAAATTATGAGTTGGTTATTAATCAGTTAGCTAGTTCTAAGCAAGGTTTGGCAATTCCTGATGAAATAAAAGAAAGAGCCCATCTTATTATCAATGAGTAATGGCTGAACAGGTGATATAGGGAAAATGTAATATTAAAGAATTATCATTCGTATTTTGTCTTTATGTATAAACCAGTCTTTTTGTAGAATGGAGATACTTATATGTCAATATTTACAAATGTTTGCCGCTGTACTGAATAATTTCCGGAATATTTGAAAAATATTAATTTCTTAGGTTACAAAATCAACCTTTTGTAAATAATACCTTATTAAGGGAGTACCCTGGATGATATTTTGTTTAAATACCTAACCTTTTTCAGCCATGAAATCTGTTTCCCGTGGAATAATTGCATTATTGATTGTTTCGGTAATTCTGCTTCTTTCTGATCTTCAAAACCGAAATGCTGTCAAGCACAATTTCCGCCATCCGAATCAGGCTAAATCAGAGGCCATAGAAGGGAAAAATTACACACTTGGACTTTGCTATTTTGCCCCTGAAGCCTCGCATGATGAGCTGCTGTCAGGTCTTTGGCTGCGCTTAGGAGAATTGGGATTTGTACGCGATAGTAATTTGATAGTGAAAGAGTCGCATTCCAACGGGGAAATTGGCAATATAG
Organism: Lentimicrobiaceae bacterium; assembly: GCA_020636745.1. Taxonomy (NCBI): domain Bacteria; kingdom Pseudomonadati; phylum Bacteroidota; class Bacteroidia; order Bacteroidales; family Lentimicrobiaceae; species Lentimicrobiaceae bacterium. Next base: position 508,523 of record JACJXH010000002.1, read on the forward strand.
CACCAATCTTGCTTAATATGGATTATCAGCCCATGGATTTAGTGCTGGTGACTTCAACACCCTGTGTTACTGCAGCGGTGGCTACTATAAAAAAACATCCGGTTGCTTTTACTTATTGTTATGATCCGATTGCAGCGGGAGCAGGGAAAAGCCCTGAAGACCATGCCCCGGGAATTACAGGAATTGGTTCTTTCCCACCTGTGGAGAAAACAATTCAGTTTATTATGGAAACCATTCCGGGAACCAAAAAAATCGGAACCATTTACAACTCGTCGGAAGCCAATTCACGAAAAGTTGTTAGTGTAATGCGTGAAATGGCTGGTAAATCAGGGTTTACACTGATTGAGATGCCTGTGGTTAACTCTTCAGAAGTGTTTCAGGCAGCTCAGGTTATTGCTGGCAAGGGCATTGATGCCCTTTATATTTCGGGAGACAATACAGCCTTACAGGCTTTTGATGCCATTGCCGGAGTTTGCAATAGCAATGCTATTCCATTGGTAGTAAACGATTTACCTTTTGTTGGGAAAGGTGCTTTTGCTGCGATTGGAATCGGATGGCAACAAGTTGGTTACCATTCGGGCGATCTTATCGGGAAATTGCTTAATGGAGTTTCTCCGGCCAATATTCCTATCGAAAACTATGTTGATGAGCAGGTATCGGTTGACGAGCAAAAAGCTAAAAGCCTTGGTTTGACTGTCCCTCAAAAATATCTGACCCAAACAAATGTAAATTCCAAAGGCAAAAAACTGAAACTTGCATTGGTACATTATGTCGACAGTCATAATTCAGAAGATTGCGAAAAAGGTATTCGCAAGTCACTTCGTGATAACAAAATGATTGAGAATGTAGATTTTTCGATGAAGGTTTTTAATGCTCAGGGCGATATTTCAACCCTTAACAGCATTGCAGGCTCTATTGGCAATGAATCATGGGATTTGGTTTTTGCTACCTCAACGCCTACTATCCAACTTTTAGCCAAAAAGCTAAATAACACCCGAATTGTCTTCACCAATGTTGGTGACCCGATAGTTGCCGGGCTTGGTGATTCATTTGAAAATCATCTGCCTGATATTTGTGGTATTTCCACAATGAGCGATTTTGAGGGCCTTATCAGGATGGTAAAAATATTACACCCTGATGTTAAACGCGTGGGAACTGTTTTTACACCAGCAGAAATTAATTCGGTTTCGTATAAGGATCATCTGGCTGAGGCTGCCCAAAAATACGGGATCAAGCTGGTGGCGGTTCCGGCAAATTCAGCTACCGATGTTATTGATGCCGCTAACTCACTTGTCTCTCAGCGAATTGATGTGTTTTGCCAGATTTCTGATAATCTGACCGGAAGCTGTAGTGCTGCCATTTTAAAGGTGTCGAAGGATAGTAAAATACCATATTACGGGTTTGTTTCTCAGCAACTTAAACAAGGAGCTGTAGCTGTTTGTGCCCGTGATTATTTTCAGGCAGGCTATGAGGCCGGAGAAATGGGATGCCAGGTCTTAAATGGTAAGCTTCCGCAGGATATTCCATACAGGTTTGTAAAGAAAACCGATTTTATATTGAATAGTGAAACTGCCCGTTTATTGAATATTCGCATACCTCAGCAGCTTCGCACCACTTTTCCCCAACTTAAAGTAACTGAACAGTAAAACTTAATAAAGTTATATAATGGATAATAAATTGAATATTAGGAAGGATTCTCCGGGCATGGAACAACGGATTTTTCTTGAAGGAAGACTTGATGCCAACTGGGCCGGGCATCTTGATGACTACCTGAACAACCTGGTTCGGGATGGTTCTTACCGTATTATTCTTAATATGTCAGGCATTCAATATCTTAGTTCAGCTGGCATCAGGGTTTTGGTCATCCAGTATAAAAATATTAAAAGAATTGGCGGAGTTTTCCAACTGGAAGCTTTGTCAGATGCCGTGGCCGAGGTATTAGAAATGGTAGGTTTATTATCTATGCTTACCGAAAAAACAGCCGAAGCCCCAACTGTGTCCATTCTTGAAGATCAAAGTCAGGAAGTGGATGGTTACAGGTTTGATCATGAAATGATTTCAGAAAAAGAGATGGAGGTTGGTTTTAGAGGAAATCCTGACTTGATTTTGTCCTCGGGTTATACAGCTGATGAAAATAGCAGAATTAAGTTTAAATCTGATGAGTTTGGGTTAGGAATAGGAGCAATTGGGGATGGATTCGAAGATTGTAAAAGCAGGTATGGGGAGTTTCTGGCCGTAGGGGATGCCCTGGCTTATAAGCCGTCGGATGGTTCACGTATTCCTGATTATTCGATTAAAACCGGCAGACTTGAGCCCGAGATTGATACTTTATATGCATTGCTTGCCAAAGGTACTTTTTCCAGCAGAATCTCATTTGAGCCGCTTGAAAAAAACCGGAATATCTCATTAGAAGCTTTGATTTCAGGATTTGCAAAAGTGTCAGAACACAATCAGTTTGTTTTTCTGATGGTTGCCGAAAATACCGGATTGGTGGGTGTAAGCCTGAATGCTCCGCCGGTGGGCGGGAAACAGTTGTTTCAGTTTCCTGACATTCGTGAGTATGTTAACTTTACTACCGAACCGGCCTACCCCAGAATGCTTACGATAACGCTTGGGTTTTATTCAAAAGAGCCGGGCGAAATGCTCAAAACCTTTCTCAGGCCAGTTAACCATAAAGCCTCGGGTTATTTGCACGCTCATTCAGCTGTTTTTCCATACCAGGCTTTACCTAAGCAAATAACGGAACATGAGAAACTGGTTGTGCAATTATTTGAAACCAGTATTGTACAGGATGTATTGCATCTGATCAATGATTCACGCGAGATTGTGGGTTTAGGTGACAGTACTTTTAAACAGGGAGTTGCCTGGATAGGAAAATTCAGTTAATCAATAAATACCAAAGTTCAATGACACTATTAATCGGATCAATTACCATCGGACTCGTCCTTGCACTGCTGGCTGTCGGAATATTTATCAGCTTCCGGATTTTTGATTTCCCGGATATTACGGCCGAGGGTTCGTTTACTTTCGGAGCGGCCATCTCATCATCTTTAATCGTGGCAGGCTATAATCCTGTTCTGGCCACAATTCTTGCTTTTGCCGGAGGCATGCTGGCAGGTTCGGCTACAGGTCTTATTCATACACGTTTCAATATCAACCCACTTCTTGCTGGTATTCTGGTTATGACAGCACTTTATTCAGTTAATCTGCATGTGATGGGGAAAAGTAATATTCCGCTTTTGTCACAAAACACCTTATTTACCTGGTTTGGTCATTTCTCTGATACAATTTCAGGGGAAAATGCCATGATAAATCTACTTGGCTGGAGTGTACCGGCCAGAGATTTATGGACCATGTTTTTCTGTTTGCTGATAATAGTAACATTTAGTTTACTGTTGCTGTGGTTTTTCAGAACAAATCTGGGAACAGCCATGCGGGCTACCGGCGATAATGCACAAATGATTAGAGCATTGGGTGTAAATACTAAAGCCATGATCATTTTTGGTGTTGCGCTTTCTAATGGCTTTATAGCTCTGGCAGGGGCATTGCTGGCGCAATTTCAGGGGTTTGCTGATGTGCAGATGGGAATTGGAATGATGGTTTGGGGCCTTGCCAGTGTTATTATTGGCGAAGCTTTAATAAGCGACCACAGCCTTGGTTTGGTTATTGCCGGGGCGGTTATTGGTGCAGTTTTATTCAGGTTGTTGGTGGCTATAGCCCTTCGCTGGGGAATGAATCCCAATGATTTGAAATTGATAACCGCCGCATTTGTATTTCTTGCGTTGGTACTGCCTGGCTTTATGAAACAAACAAAGAAGATTAAATTAATCAGATAAACAGCATGTTAGAACTTTCAAACCTCTATAAAACCTTTAATGCAGGAACAATTAACGAAGTTAATGCCTTGCAGGATGTTAGCCTGTCTATTGAGGAAGGCAGTTTTGTTTGTGTGCTGGGTACCAATGGCTCGGGTAAATCTACTTTGCTCAATGCTGTGGCAGGTACATTTATTACCGATTCAGGCAAAATTTTGTTAAAAGGTTCTGACATTACGAAATGGCCCGAGCACAAAAGAGCCCGCCTGATTGGCCGCGTGTTTCAAAACCCATTCAGCGGAACGGCGCCGGGCATGTCTATTGCTGAAAATCTGGCACTTGCAGCTAAAAGAGGCAAAAAGCGGGGAATTGGCTGGGGATTGCCTTCTGCGGTGGTTGCAGAGTTAAAGCACCGGGTTAAAGATTTGAATATGGGCCTGGAGGAACGGCTTGATTCTCCTATCGGAAAACTTTCGGGCGGTCAGCGCCAGGCATTAACGCTTTTAATGGCCAGTTGGCTGAAACCCGATTTGCTGTTGCTTGATGAGCATACAGCTGCTCTTGACCCTAAAACAGCCAGTAAGGTAATTGAGCTTACCGAACGCATCGTTTCTGAAGGAAACCTGACTACAATGATGGTCACACATTCAATGCAGCAGGCTGTGAATCTGGGCGACAGAATTATTATGATGCACCACGGGAAAATCAGGTATGACTTCAGGGGAGAAGAGAAAAAAAGACTTAAAGTTCAGGATTTACTTGCCCTCTTTGATGAAATTCGCCGCAAGGAGTTGATAGATAGTAGTGTGACAGAGTTATTGCTGGCCAAATATATCTAATCGTATTTCAATGCATGTCCGTAAATTGCTGAGGCCTTTTTTGTTTCTTGTTGCAGCAAGTGCTATTTTGCTTATTTCCGATTGGCAAAACAGAAAGGATTCTAAAAATCGTGCACAAAAGGTCAGAATCGCTTTGTTTCGCTTCAACGCCAACCCTGTTCAGGAAGAAACCGAAAAGGGCGTGCTTAAAGTTTTGGAAGGTTTAAGAGCATTTAGGGATGGCAAAATTGAAATCAGGAGATTTTCAGCAGAAGGCGATATGCCTACTGCCAATATGATTGCCAGCAATATTGTGAGTGAAAAATTTGATTACGTTGTCTCCATTAGTACTCCCGGGCTTCAGGTGATGGCGAATGCCAATCAAGAAGGTCGGGTGAAACATATTTTTTGTGCTGTTACTGACCCGGTGGCTTCCGGTGTTGGTATAACTGGCTCTGCAGCTGATCAGCATCCGCCCTTTCTGGCTGGAATTGGCACTTTTCAGCCTGTTGAAAGTGTATTCAGGATGGCCAGACAAATGAATCCTCAGCTCAAAAAAGTTGGTGTGGTATGGTGCACCAGTGAAACCTGTTCCGAGGCATGTGTGAAAAAAGCCAGAGCGATTTGCGATGAACTGCATATTGAACTGATGGAAATGAGTGTTGAAACCGTTTCACAGGTTTACGAAGCAGCTCTTGCCGTTTCACTCAAAGGTGTTGAAGCTCTTTGGATTGGTGGTGACAATGTGGTAGAATCAGCCATTGAAATGTATATTGGTGCAGCAAGTAAAAACCATATTCCGGTTTTTACTAATAATCCTAATCATACTTTTAGCGGGGCGATGTTGAGCCTGGGTGCAAATTATTACGAGGTGGGGCTAACGGCCGGTATGATGCTTGACTCTGTTTTGAAAGGATTTCCGATGAGTCATATCGAAATTAATAATGTTGTGCCGGAAAAGTTATTTCTCAATGATTCGGTTAGAAAACTGATGAATAAAAACTGGCTATTGCCAAATGAACTTAAAGTCAGAGCTGATTCCATTATTGAATAGCCGGCATTGCTGAAACAAACGTGTGAATTAACATCACCCGCTTATAATTACATTGAATGGAGATATTAGCCTTTATGCATAATTACCCATGTAATTCAAGTGACTTTTATCATATTAGCTGATTAAACTTTTGAGCCGGATTATCAGCTATATTTGTTGATCATATCGCCTACTTCAATGAAAGAAACACCAGACAAAAAAGTTTTACAGGTTATTAATCAAATTCATGAGTTAGCCCGTGTTGAAGGATTTCTGGAAACATTGTCTGAACAATGGGGGTTCTCGGCCCGCATATCCATGATTCTGAATCTTGTTTTGGAAGAAGCATTGACAAATACCATCCTTTACGGGTATGATGATAGCCTGGAGCACACAATTACATTAAATTTTGAGCTGGAGGGTGATATTTTGTCCATTTCTATTTTTGATGATGGGCATGAATATGATCCAACTCAAAAGGAAGACCCCGATATTACACTGGCTGCTGAAGACCGGCAAATTGGCGGATTAGGTATTTTTTTGATTAAAAAAAATATGGATTCTGTTGAATACCTGCGAATTGAAAACAAAAACTGTTTAATTCTTAAAAAAAATATAAAATCATGAACGTAAAGGTTGAGGCTTCAAAAGAGTATACACTTGTGAGCGTTGAAGGACGCATTGATACAACCAATGCCAACGAATTTGAAAAATCAGTGATGGAGGTTATTGAAAGCGGTTGTAGAAAACTGATTCTTGATTGCAGCGGGTTAAACTATATCAGCAGCTCTGGATTGAGGGTTTTTCTTATTGTTCAGAAAAAAATGATGGCTATCAAAGGTCATTTTTTGCTTACAAACCTTCAGCCCGGAATTAAAGAAATTTTTGATATTTCCGGATTCTCTTCCATTTTTGCAATTTTCCCTGATCAGCAATCTGCTCTGGCAAATCATTAAGCGGTGAGTCATTTTGCTGAAAAGTGACTAAACCCTTCGCTGTTGATGCAATGGTGATTTGACGTAATTCGTTGATAACCATACCCGGAATTCGCGTATTATTTTTGAAATATAAATTTCAACTATTTAGTATGGCAACTTACATTCATTTTCTTGATCCTCATTCAAAAGATATTGAAGAAGTCATTAACAATCTTGAACCCACCCCCGGTACTTGTATATTTATCGATATGATAAACTCAACCGGTGATAAAATTCTGAATCCTGATAAATCATGGATTAGAAAAGCCAACAATACCTTTAACTTTATTTCAGTCATCAATCAATTTCCCAATTATGTAGTTAAGGGGATTGGTGATGAAATGATGCTCTTTTTGCCTGATGTTGAACTTGAGAAAAGTGAAACTTTCAGAGACTATCTTTCACTGCTGGGTGAAATTCATGCTACAATTGATACTCTTATCAATCACCCGCTTAAGAATTTGTTTTATGAATGTAAAGTAGGTATCCATTATTGCACCGATGTTTATAATATTACTTTCTTTGAAGGTGTAAACGATTATTACGGAACAGATATTGATGCTTCGGCCCGGCTGATGCAAAAATCAAAAGGAAACCGTATCGTAATTAGTGAGCAGTTTTACAATAAAGTGCTCGACAACATTCAAACCCATGGTTTAGATAAAAACCAAACGGTAGTAAGCAATATATCCGATATTTATATTGAAGACTTTAAAGGTATACCCACACCCTTTAAATACAGAATGATTCATCTGTAATCAAACGCTTTTCCATACTTGTTCCTCCATATAAAATGCAGAAACCACATGACTGTATCCGACATTCATAAAGTCTTCAGTTTTTGGTACTCATTTGCTGGTTGATGCTGGCTATATTCAAACCCGGCGAAATGTTTTTAATGCAGGAGCTCAGATTGACCTTGAACTGGTTTTGTTTTCATATCTGAAAACAACCTGTTCTGCAGGCTACGCCAGAACTTTTGAAGCAGGCCGCAGACCTCAGGAACAATGGATGTTTTCATTAAAATTGCTAGGGAACTAATATGTGATGAATGGATTGCAGGCTAATCCGGGAGTCTGGGTGTAGGACTAATCATGCCGTTTCTGTTTGATACCTGCTCTGAAAGTGCTATTTCCCCATAAAATTATTGTATGTCTATTGAATACTTATGTGCTTTTAACTTTGTTTCTGATGAAAAAAGCTGCAACCACGGAGGTAACCAACCCGCCGAATGGGATTCCCAACAAGCCCTGAATAATATAACTGTCAAGTGAATAAAAGTTTTCAGCCTGTGGTTGTGTCAATAATCCATGAGACATTTGATATGCTATCATGTTATGAAAAAAATCAGGACTGATGTAATTGCTGGCAATTAATTGTGCTAAAGGACTTATAAGCGTGATGAATGCAGTTATTATTAATCCGCTGACAACAGCCTGTAAATAGGATATTTTACCGCAATAATCCCTGTTTTTTTTATCCAGCAATGCAAAAATATAAATGGCAACTGCTAAAATGGTAATAATTTTAGTGTAAAATGCATGTTTGTCAATGTGGTTGCCATGTAAACCCGAGACTCTTTCAAGAAAAATCCATGCAAGGCCAGCTCCTGTTAAAATAAGGGCCCATTTTATTTCTGTGCCAATTTTTTTCATAGTATTGAGATGCTGTTGCTTAGCCGGCTAATTCGTAGGCTTTTTTTATCCATTCAAGTACTTCTTCTGTTATGTCAGCTTCACTGCTGATATTTATCTTATGAGAACACATTGCATTGGCAGTGTTGATTGCTTTAAGTTCTCCCGTTGTTTCCTGTCCTTTCAGATTAAGTCCTATTTCAAATCTGGTTTTTGTAGCAGGCTGAAGAATCGCAAATTGTTTTTTTCGCCTGAGACTGACGTAGGCGTTTTTAGGCGCAATTTCCACATCATTCCCAAAGCCTTTGATGTGATTTATAAGCAGATCGAAAACAGTCTTATAATGTTCTTTGCCTTTGTATTGGTTTTCAAGCAGCAGACTTTTGTCTGATACCGAACCCGCATCTGACTGTCTGGCTTTGTGCGCAACCATATTGGCAAAACCATGAGTAAATCCATATTCTTCTTTCAAAAAACGGATTATGTCACCATGTTTGGAGAAATTTTGCAATAACACGATTTCAATCCACTGTTCAAGGTTTTTACCTGTATTCCTGAACAAGTTTTCCAGCATTGTTTTTTCGGCCTGATCCATAACAATAGGAATTAACTTTTGAAACCTGAATAGGTTCTGATGACTTAACCTTTGCCGGAATAAAATGTTCAAAGGCTGCTCAAAAACCCGGTTTGTAAGTCATTGAGCCCTGTTTTCATATGTTTATGTTAAATTACTGATTCAATAAGGAAATTGAAATCATGATAATAAACAGGATTATCAAAAAGATGAGTATTCTTTTTCTTCTGTTTGCCCTGTAATTGATGAAGTTGGCCTGATTCAGGAAATACCGGTTTTGCGAAACACCAATCAAAACATGCTGACTTACCAGACGCTGAAAAAGAAAACCCTTTCTGATGTTAAGTTCTTCAGCAGTTTTGGCGTTTTTTGCTGAAGTCGCTCCTGCAAGTTCAAATTGCCTTATGATCCTGTTTATTTTGCCTGAAATAATTGCTCCTGCAGGTACAGCTGTCATTTTCAGTATGGATTAAAATTGATAATAAATGTGAAGGTAATTAAGCAACTAAGCTGTTTGTGATCATAAAAATAAATATTTTCCGGCGATTTCAATTCCGGAAGATTCTCTGGCGTTCAAAATCAACAGGGGCATATTTTGTAGTACATCTTACTAACCCCTGTTTTCATGTAGTGCTTTTGTCCTGCAATTAAATATACAGGATCGATTAACTACAGTTTCATTGTTGCTAAAGGTTCTCTTTCAAGTGAATATCAAACAGCCTTGTTGTGTACAATCATGCATGATGGCTTACACCTTCACATCCAAATAAATATACATACACCTTTTGAACCAATTGTCGCAAGGCCGGAAAAGGAATTGTAAAACCTTTCGCTTAACTATGCGATCAGTCATACTTAATGGAATTTCGCATAAAATGTGATAAGGTTGATCGTGTTGTTTGACAAAAAAATTAGGTGTTGCTTTAAAGCATTACTTACAATCAATACAACAAACCTTTGAACCATCACACGAATACGATGGTAACATGAGTAAAAACGCACAGTACTTTAAACAAATTCAGTTTCCTTTGTTTTTGTGTTATTTGATAATGACCAGTTTTCTGATCAGGATTTCTTTCGGCGTTTTTATTTTTACAAAATAGCAACCTTGTGGAGCTGTACTCATGTCAAACTTATAAATGTTATCGCCCTGGCAGACTCTATTTTGTAATGTTGCTCCGGCAAGAGTAACAATGCTCACTTCCAATCTTGAAAATGATGACTGGTCAGCATATATGGAAAATAAACCACGTGCCGGATTTGGAATCAGCCGGATTTCATTCTTTTCAACCTCCTGAACTGAAACAGTTGTCTGAGCCTGAGTTAAGGTCACACGCTGTACAGGTAAACCTGATGTCGTAACCGAGATTGTTGCTACCCGTGAATCATAATATGGATTTGCTGAATAATTTGCAACGATGGTTCCATTGCCAATTCCACCAGCTGTTACAAGGCACCAGGCTGAGTCGCTTGATGCTGTCCATGATGAATTTGATGTGACTATGTATTCTACAGCACCTGCAAATTCATTTACATTCTGATTGGCAGGAGTAACTAACAGGGTTGGCGAGGTGCCGGCCTGCGTTACTGTAACAACTACGGGGGTTAAACCGGCTGCTGTTACTGTAATGCTGGCCACTCTTTGCGTAAGCAGCGGGTTGGCTGTAAATGTGGCCGTTAAGGTACCGTTTCCGTTTCCTGAAGAGGTAACTGTGCACCAGGTTTGGTCGCTGGCTGCAGACCATGCAGTGTTTGAAGTCACCGCAAAGGATGTGTTACCGGCAATGGCCGCAACATTCTGATTGGCAGGAGTAACCAACAGGGTTGGCGAGGTTCCGGCCTGTGTTACAGTAACAACTACGGGGGTTAAACCGGCTACTGTTACTGTAATGCTGGCCACTCTTTGCGTAAGCAGTGGGTTGGCTGTAAATGTGGCCGTAATGGTACCGTTTCCGTTTCCTGAAGAGGTAACTGTGCACCAGGTTTGGTCGCTGGCTGCAGTCCATGCAGTGTTTGAAGTCACCGCAAAGGATGTGTTACCGGCAGTGGCCGCAACATTCTGATTGGCAGGAGTAACCAACAGGGTTGGCGAGGTTCCGGCCTGTGTTACTGTAACAACTACGGGGGTTAAACCGGCTACTGTTACTGTTATGCTGGCCATTCTTTGCGTAAGCAGCGGGTTGGCTGTAAATGTGGCCGTTAAGGTACCGTTTCCGTTTCCTGAAGAGGTAACTGTGCACCAGGTTTGGTCGCTGGCTGCAGTCCATGCAGTGTTTGAAGTCACTGCAAAGGATGTGTTACCGGCAGTGGCCGCAACATTCTGATTGGCAGGAGTAACCAACAGGGTTGGCGAGGTACCGGCCTGCGTTACTGTAACAACTACGGGGGTTAAACCGGCTACCGTTACTGTAATGCTGGCCACTCTTTGCGTAAGCAGCGGGTTGGCTGTAAATGTGGCCGTAATGGTACCGTTTCCGTTTCCTGAAGAGGTAACTGTGCACCAGGTTTGGTCGCTGGCTGCAGTCCATGCAGTGTTTGAAGTCACCGCAAAGGATGTGTTACCGGCAATGGCCGCAACATTCTGATTGGCAGGAGTAACCAACAGGGTTGGCGAGGTTTCGGCCTGCGTTACTGTAACAACTACGGGGGTTAAACCGGCTACCGTTACTGTAATGCTGGCCACTCTTTGCGTAAGCAGCGGGTTGGCTGTAAATGTGGCCGTAATGGTACCGTTTCCGTTTCCTGAAGAGGTAACTGTGCACCAGGTTTGGTCGCTGGCTGCAGTCCATGCAGTGTTTGAAGTCACCGCAAAGGATGTGTTACCGGCAATGGCCGCAACATTCTGATTGGCAGGAGTAACCAACAGGTTTGGCGAGGTTCCGGCCTGCGTTACTGTAACAACTACGGGGGTTAAACCGGCTACCGTTACTGTAATGCTGGCCATTCTTTGCGTAAGCAGCGGGTTGGCTGTAAATGTGGCCGTAATGGTACCGTTTCCGTTTCCTGAAGAGGTAACTGTGCACCAGGTTTGGTCGCTGGCTGCAGTCCATGCAGTGTTTGAAGTCACTGCAAAGGATGTGTTACCGGCAGTGGCCGCAACATTCTGATTGGCAGGAGTAACCAACAGGTTTGGCGAGGTTCCGGCCTGCGTTACTGTAACAACTACGGGGGTTAAACCGGCTACCGTTACTGTAATGCTGGCCACTCTTTGCGTAAGCAGTGGGTTGGCTGTAAATGTGGCCGTAATGGTACCGTTTCCGTTTCCTGAAGAGGTAACTGTGCACCAGGTTTGGTCGCTGGCTGCAGTCCATGCAGTGTTTGAAGTCACTGCAAAGGATGTGTTACCGGCAGTGGCCGCAACATTCTGATTGGCAGGAGTAACCAACAGGTTTGGCGAGGTTCCGGCCTGCGTTACTGTAACAACTACGGGGGTTAAACCGGCTACCGTTACTGTAATGCTGGCCACTCTTTGCGTAAGCAGCGGGTTGGCTGTAAATGTGGCCGTAATGGTACTGTTTCCGTTTCCTGAAGAGGTAACTGTGCACCAGGTTTGGTCGCTGGCTGCAGTCCATGCAGTGTTTGAAGTCACCGCAAAGGATGTGTTACCGGCAGTGGCCGCAACATTCTGATTGGCAGGAGTAACGGAAAGGGTCGGGCCTGTTGCAGAGCCGGTGATGGATACATCGTCAACACAAACGCCGCGTCCGTATTTGGCATTGCCTTCAAAGGCAATATAATACTCGCTTCCGGGATTAGGAAGGTTAATCGTCTCTTCGGTCCAGGAGGTGATGGACGTTGTATATGATGCGAGTTGAGTCCAGCTTCCATTGGCTGATGTTTTATAAAAAACAGTCAACTGGTCCTGATCAGGACTCCATAATTGCTGGGTATGCCAGAATTTCAATACAGGGCTTGAAATTGAGTTTAAATTTAAAGTTGGAGTAATGAGCTTTGTTTTGTTGTCGCTGGCTGTGGCATCTTTAAGACAGGCATTAAAAGTGCCACTATGGGCAGAAGCTGGATTGGATCCTCCGTTTCCGGTAATAAATGTCCAATATATCCCTGAATTGTTTACCTGCTCCTGAGTCCAGCACCCGGGTATTGTGCCTCCGTTCTCGAATCCTTCATTCCATGGAAAAGTTGAGATAATGCCGCAAGCAGTCGTAAAAGTCAGGTCTTCACCATAATAAGTTCCGCTTGAGTTGGTTGCATAGGCCCTGTAATGATAGGGAGTATTGGAATTTAGTCCTGTTATACTGCTTGTAAATTCGCCAAGTCCTGAACCATCAGTTGTATGGTTGTCAGTGATTTCAGGATTGGCAGATGTTGCCCAGCAAACGCCTCTGGCTGTAACCGGTGTTCCTCCATCTGTTATAACATTTCCGCCAGCCGTTGCGGTTGTTGTGCCAACTTGAGAAGCTGTAGTTGTAGTAACTGAGGCTGCTCCCGGGGTAAAGGTCAGATCTGAACCGTAAGCAGTACCATCACTGTTGGTAGCCGCAAGCCTGAAGTGATAGGTTGTGCCTGCATTTAAACTGCTGAGGCTTGCATTTACTGCAACTGCAGCAGTACCGCTTCCGGCAGAATTGACAGGGGTGCTGTTCCCGTAAGAGCTAGTTGTACCCCATTGAAAATAATAGGTTGTTGCCAGCCCGTTGGGGTTAACCGTACCATTGATTGTTGCACTGTTTCCTGTAATAGCTGTTGCAGGAAGTGTAACAACAGCCGGGTCATTTCCAAATTTAAATGAGGCGATTCTTGTTCCTTTTGAAGTTCCTCCTGTTTTAACATATTCTGTAGAGAACCAGAAAGTCTGGTCATCAGTTGGGTCAACAGACATTAGTGCATAATCTCCCCAGCGGTTATATGAAATCTGTGCTACAGTTCCATTGTAAATACTTTCTTCTGCAATGTCAAGCAATCCTGAAGCAGCAGCATAAGCGCTTGCTGATTGTCCGCAATATCTTATTCCGGGATAGATAGTAGAGCTCGAGATGGAATATCCAAGCGCAATTTTACCACTGCCATTTAACATAATGCTACCCATCCAACGTGAATGAGCGTCAGGGGCAAAGGTGCCTTGCTGGCGAATGGTCCAGGTGGTGGAAGGTGATGTTTTACGTAGCTCATACCAACGGATACCTGCGTGATTGGTTGCATCAACATCCACGGTATGACAACATACAATGGTTTGATATGTGCCGAAATTGCGGTACTGAGGCGCGTTCATTATTACCTGGGGTACACCATCAAGCTTTTGGGAGTTGGGTTGTGTGATATCATTCCAGGAAGCATTAAACTGACTGTCGAAAGGAGTAACAGCCAGCTGCTGAACACGATTAAAGGTGGAAGACGAAGGAGTTGTCCAGTTAACAGCTAATTCATATAACCAGAGTTGGTCAGAACCACCTGCTACTGCATCATCGTTGAAGGCAATAAACATACCTGGTGAACCGGATGGAGCTGCAACGCCGTCATTGTCAAGTGGCGGTACACACAAAAATCCTGAACCGGGACGCCATGGATTGTCAAAGGCAACCATTTGAGCAGGCTGGCCAAGTAACATCTTTGAACGTTCAAATACATAAATATCATTTCCTGAACTGGTATTGGTTCCCATGTAATAGCCATCCTGCCATACACCGATTTTTTCATAATCGGGGGTATCAGTAACATCAAAAGAATATTGAAACCAGGTGCCTGTGGGATCATTGGTTGACGAAACTGCCACAAGCATTAAATCATTGGAGCCGCAAAGCGAAAATTCAACTGCAATCCAACGGTCAGCTTGTTCATCGTATTGAATTAATGGATCTCCATCGTTGCAGTTAGCTCCTGCTACAGACCCGAAAAGCAGATTCATGTTAGTGGGGCCTGCAAGCAATGTGCCTGTTTTGCTGTAAATTGCGTAGGTGGAATTAACTGTTTGCATATAATGATTGGGCCCTGCTGTTCCGTTGCAATCAGGAGGAAAGGCAGAAGTGGATTGCCCTTCAAAATTTACAATAGGTGCTTTTGAGCCAGTTTTTTCACCCATTTTCTTCTGCCAGGCCGCATCAGGGCCTTTTGGTAAAGCTGTTTCTGCGTAAGGATAAAGCCGTGGTTCTATTTTTTTATTGGCCGCTTTTCGCAATGCTTTTTCTTTCATCACTTCCAATTCTTCCTGTGTTGCAGGAGGAATATCTCTCAAGGGAAGTGTTTCGCCCATGAAAACTCCATTACCGATGAGCGTAGGATGAATAGCCTTGTCCTGCGCTTTTGTTGAAAAAACTGCCAAAATAAAGGCTGCTGTAAATAGTAAAAAACGAATTTTCATTTCTTCTCTTTGTGGGTTATACTTAAGGTGAGCACTGCTGTTTTATTGCGAATAAGAGATGTAAAAATATTGATTGATTCCTATAAAACCTAATTTTTCTTTGGGCCTCATTCTATTTCATGATGTGTATAAATGAGTCGGACAAATGCATGTTATTTTTTCAAGGAAAGGATGACTCTTTATTACTTTCAGTATTTGACAAATGAAATAACATCGCCAATTCAGTTAAAGAATTGGCGATGTTATCTGATTTTTGATACTTTTCAGTGATTGTTCTGAAAAGTTAAATAATATCACTCATTTTTTATCGGGGGAAACCTGTTGCTATAGCTTTATCCTCGGAAAGCCTGATTATAACCTTCCGCTGTATGCTGAACATTGATAATTTTCTGATGCTTTAGCCTTTAAATTTATGCTCATAATGGCTGCCATCACAAAATGGCTTATTGGTAGAATGACCGCAACGGCAAAAGGAGCTGACATTGTTGATGATGCCTTCGGTTCCATCAGCATATCGGATAGTACAATTGCCCCTGAGAATGATGGGGCCATCCGGCAGAATATCAAGATGGACTTTTTGAACTGTTGCGGGCCTTTCTTCTTCACTTTTATTCATAAAATAACTGAGAGCACCTGAAGGGCACGCACTTACCTGTGCTATAATTTCTTTTGTGGAGGCTCCTTCCGGAGTTATCCAGGGCCTTTTTGAGGGATCAAAAACCTGTGGTAAGCCTTTGAAGCATTTGGTGGAATGAATGCATTTGTGAGGTTCCCATTTTATAGTCACTTCACCATTAGAATAGTGCTTTATGATTTTATTGTCCATATTTTCGCAATGTTAAAGGTTGTTTTTCAAAAGGTTACTTATAATACAAATCAGCGTATTCTGAAGTTTTATCAAAAACACTTTTAACAAACGGGCAAAGCGGCATGATTTTAATGTTACGTCTTCTGGCTAACTCAACCATCTTTTCAAGAAGCATCTTGCCTATACCTTGCCCTTTAAGGGCATCACTTACCATCGTGTGATCAACAATAATATATGAGTCACTCCCTTTTACCCACGACATTTCTGCCAGGGTTTTGCCTTTATCACTCATGTAAAATCTGCCATTGGAGTCTGATTCAGAAAGCTTTATTTCCATGTTTGATCATTTAAATTCAGTTAATTAAACAGTTGAAATCTTTCTTTTGTTGCTGGTACGATTATCAGAGTGTAATTTCTTTATTCAGCTTGGGCCTGTTGCCCAATTTGGATAAGGCTCAGAACTCATAAATCATTCTTTTTCAGCGCAGCCACTGAACCTGTTAAACAACTATGATGATAACTTGTTTAGTTTTTAAGAATTTGCACACCAGAGTTGTTTTCAATTCATTCTTTTGTGCAAACGCTGAGTTTATTTTGATCAAAACAAAACTGACCCGCTCAGTATCTAAGCGGGGGCTAATCCGAAAAGCCAAAAAAAGTAGGTAAAACTTAAATTGAATCAAATGAAAACAAAAATTTTACTGTTTATTTCCTTTCTTTTATTGAGCAATCTTATTTCAGCTAAAACCTGGGTGATTGCCAATGCCGGTTTTACATTTTCGCCGGTTACGCTTACAATTAATCTGGGCGACAGCGTGATGTTTGATCTCTCCAGTTCGCATGATGCCCTGGAGGTGAGTGAGGCTACCTGGCTTGCCAATGGAAACACCGCTCTAGCAGGCGGATTTAGTACACCTTTTGGCGGAGGACTCGTTTTACCTGAAAGTCTGACAGAGGGTACGCATTTTTATGTGTGTGTGCCTCATGCCGCAGGTGGAATGAAAGGGAAAATAATTGTTCAGAATACAACAGGTGTTATTGTTAACTTGCTAAATAGTAATGTTACCATCTTTCCTAATCCATCTCGTGATGTGATAAATGTTAAAGTAAACAACACATTTGCCGGCTCAGTTTACAGTTTAACCGACCAAACAGGCCGGGTGATACTGGAAGGACGCCTTGAGAATGAAACAAACCTGGTTAATTTGACCGATGTGACCTCTGGTATATATCATTTTCAATTATCGGGTATTAAAGGCCAATCGATTACTGTAGTCAAATATTAATTAATTTTTCTGTGCTCAGGCTTTGATTTCGGCATCCTTTGCTGATTCAAAGCCTGTTTTTTTTTGTGACAGTTATTTTTTATTTCAAATTTTTATCCTGCTGTAATTATTAAAAATATAGTAATGGACTAATATACAATAATTTAAGGTGCTATTCGGGCATTAGATGACCATAGGAATCTTTGGGTAAAATCAAAAAACGACAACATTATTTATAATAATTCTAAATTAGCTAAAAAAGTATGTATATTTGTGTATATGATTTTGCCTTAAATCATATTACTCTCTCATCCAACAACCCTGACAAGTTATCATAAGGCGATTTGTAAATTCCGGCTGGCTGATTCAATTCTTGCTTTTGATGAAACTAAAACTGTTTCATTGTTATTCGTCCAATTATTTATAAATACATGTTCCTATGTTACTTAAAGTCGGATCAAAAGGAATAGAAGTCAAACAAATCCAGCAAATTTTGGGACTGGAAGATGATGGCTCATTTGGGACAATAACTGAAGCCAGGGTGAAGGAATGGCAAACTTTGCATATGCTTCCGGCAGATGGTATAGTTGATGATGAAATATGGAATAAACTGCTGGCCGAGAGGCTTTTAAATAATGGGAATGACGTAAATATTGATTTTGAGCCCCACAGACTGAAAGGCTATATACCCGATTCTGTGTTGGAGCAGATTCCGGCGGTAGCGGAAATGTTCAGTATAAACAGTATTCTCAGACTTGCTCACTTCTTGTCGCAATGTGGTCACGAAAGTGGTAATTTCAAAGCTGTTTACGAAAATTTAAACTATTCTTCCGACAGATTAAAAGTGATTTTTTCAAAATATTTCCCGGGCGATTTAAGTGAAATTTATGCGCGAAATCCGGTTAAGATTGCTTCAAGAGTA
This sequence comes from Lentimicrobiaceae bacterium, assembly GCA_020636745.1. NCBI lineage: Bacteria > Pseudomonadati > Bacteroidota > Bacteroidia > Bacteroidales > Lentimicrobiaceae > Lentimicrobiaceae bacterium. The sequence continues at coordinate 526,685 of JACJXH010000002.1, forward strand.
TACGCCAACCGCATGGGTAACGGCGATGAAGCAAGTCAGGAAGGATATAAATACCGGGGACGAGGATATATTCAGTTAACCGGGCGAAATAATTATGCTGCTTTCGCCGGATTTATAGGAGAGGACACGCTCAGCAATCCTGATTTGGTTGCTACCAAATATCCACTTGCATCAGCGGCTTTTTATTTCAATTCAAATAAACTTTGGCGTATTTGTGATGGAGGTGCCACCGATGAGGTTGTAAAGGCGCTGACTTTGCGCATTAATGCAGGGCTTAATGGATTGTCAGACAGGCTGAATCATTTTAATGAGTACTACCATCTTTTAAAGTAATTAATCCATCAGCTTTAAACTTCCCCATTATGGATAATGAAGAAAAAAAACTGTTCAACAGCATGAAAAGGGCTACAATTCTTTCGGGCATTGGCATGGGCCTGTTGCTTGGAATTATTATGGGTTTGTCGGTTTCAGAGGTTGTTAAAGTAATATTTGGTGTGCTAACGGCTCTCTTAGGGGCATTTCTGGGGTTCGACAGGCGGAGTTTTGCGGGCATGGAAGCTGAAGAGTATGAGAAGGAAAAACACAACACACTTTTTACTTCACTTCGTGCCGGCTGGTTTGGTCTTGCCGTGGTGGCCGGGATTCTTTCAGGCATGTGGATCAGAACCCATGAAATTTTTACCATCTCGGTAAAAGACAGCGTAAAACAATACACCGATGCAGGATTTGAACCTGAATATGCACGGAAACTCGTTACCTACAAGCGATTTGCCATTAATCCGGGCACCGGTGAGCTTGGCGAAATAACAGAAGTGCAAAGAGCTGGTCAGGCGGCACTTTTCAGCGCAGGGGACAAGGCAACACTTTGTGGTAAAATTGATCCCGATTTATGGAATGATGACTGGCAAATGGCAAAAAATGCAATGCTCGAAATTGACAAAAAATCACTGACAAAATTGGTTCAGGCAATTGAACTGAATGTGCCCGGAGATCGGCGCTTTGAATTTTTGAGAGGTTTGCGTGTGATGGTGTGTGAGATGAACAGTAAACCTACTGCTTTTTGCAAAATGGGAACAGATCTTGAAAAGTGGCAGAACAATGAAGATACTTCAGCTATAGCCACTGTGGTTGCAAGTCTTCAGCCTGAAAATCAATTGCTAATGATGAAAGCCCTTTCAGCAATGGTTTGTCAGCTTGAAGTGGATTAATTCATTTAAAAACTTGTAAATATGAAAACAAGATGGATAGTGGTTTTACCAATATTGGTGTTTCTTTTGCCCTCAGGCGGTCTTTTTGCGCAAAGCGATGTGGAAAGTGCAAAAACATCTGTTGTTAAAATAGAAACGAAGTATTCTGTAAAAAATAAGAACGGACAGTTAGAAAAGAAGGCAGGGACTGCAACAGGATTTTGCTGGCAGAATGCCATGTACGTTGTAACCGCACTACATGCAGTTGCAGGGGTTGATGAAATCAAAGTGATTAAAAATGACGGCAAATATACGACGGCAAAAGTTGTAAGGGTTCTGCTGGAAGCTGATCTTGCTTTGTTGCAACTTACTGCTACACTGGGATTAAAACCTTTGGCGTTGGCCGATGTTAACCCCAATGCTGGCAAAAGTTATACCATATGGGGGTTTCCGCATGCAGTGTACAAGATACAGGACAACGAAGTCAGGCTTTCGCGCAGTTTGGAATCTACGCCCATCCTCAATGACATCATTCATGGTGATGACCTGAAGTATCAGCTCGAAAAGCAAAAATATCCCTCCACGAAAGCTAAAATTCTGAAGATTGGGTCTACAATCCAGCCCGGGCAATCGGGAGCCCCGCTTTTTACAAGCGATGGGAGAGTGGTTGGAATTGCAGATGGTGGGTTGAGGGGTGGTACTGCACTTTTAAACTGGGGCATGCCAGCTGCATTTTATTTACCAGCGCTGCCTAATTCAGGAGATATGATTCCGCAAACCGTATCATTACAATCCAATCTGTACAGCATTCATACAACCATTCCTGAGAATGCAACCTCTGATGAAGTTGCTGTTATTATTGAACAGGAGGCGGCCGAAAATACCATTTCTATCGGCGACCAGTCAATTACCAAAACATGGACTGCTGAATTTGCTGATATTATCAGCACTATGTCGGATGAAGAGAAAGCCGAAATTATGGCAATAGTAAATGGGTTTGGAGTGGATATGTTTGATACACAATATGATATTTATGAAGATTTTGAAACCGGTGCAACAGTCTCGATTCCTGCTGGCGAAAATTTTGAAGTAAGTGACGGTTGGTATTCCACCTGTAATTCAGAGGGTACATTGTGTTATTCAATTCTTCCTTATTTTTCAGGTACTTACCCTGATGCTAAAACCCACGCCATGGACCTGTTTATCCAAAGTTTCCCTGAAACTGCATGGGTTTACAATGAATCTACGCCTGACCAAATGGCTGAGATTGACGAATCTGAAATGGCCGGCTTTACTTTTACCCGATATTCTACAACTGTTGAGGGCTTAGTACTGGAGTTTACAGCTGAGATTTCAGGTCCTGATTTGTTAATTGCTTATTTAATTTATGATGTCAATCAGATAGAACGTCAGGATTACAGAAAACAATACCTGCACTTTTCGTTGGCAATGGCACTTAGAGATTTTGCAAGTTATTAAATATGAGTGCACTGAATTTTCATAAGCTGGAGGGGATAGGTTTAGGCCTGTTGGTTGGCCTTGTAATTGGCCTGAGCGATGCTGATTGGATACGCTTATTGCTGGTAATTGTATTGATTGCTTTTACCGGAAAGTCAATGAAAATTGCATTGCTGAATTCCGAAACAGACCAACGATTTTCTTTTACCGGTATTTCAGCATTTTTTGCTGTAGTATTGGGTTTGTTTATCAGTGGTCAGCAATATTTCAGGCAATCACCTTCAGAAATAATAACTACACTTGTTGAGGCAGGGTATAGCCCATCTCAGGCCCGCGACATTTATGTAAAGCGGCTTGATAAAGAACTAAAAGAAGAAGCAGCACCGGCAATAAACCTGCAGGGGATAATTCAATCGGTTTTAAATCAGAGTGATACTGATACATTGAATGCTGGTAAAAAAAATGATGCAACTGAAGATGAGTTTCAGATGGAATCAAATCAAATGGATGAAGATGAAGAGGCTGTACCTGTATCTGGTAATTAATTGGGCATTGTTTCATCTGCGATCTGTTTTCTTTTTATCTTGCAGCCTCATCCTGAAGCATGAAAACTATTATAGATTTATTTGAGGAAAGCGTGTCGCAGTTTGGCGACAACTTTTATTTGTATGAGGATTCCGGCAATGGTTATCAAGGATTTACATATAAAGAAGTTAAAGAAACTGTATACAAAACTGCAGCCGGACTAATTTCGCTTGGTATAAACCCGGGAGATAGGGTAGCGATTCTCTCTGAAGGAAGAAATGCCTGGATTATAAGTGAGCTGGCTGTTTTATATGCCGGAGCCTGTTGCGTGCCACTTTCGGTTAAACTTGATGCAGCCACGGATTTAAAATTCCGCTTGCTGCATTCGGGCTGCCGTATGGTTGTTGTTTCGGCTCAACAGGCAGCCAAAATTGAAGAAATAAGACAGCAACTGCCCGAACTGGAAACTGTAATATATCTTGATAAAAAGCCGGAAAATCAGCAAAATGATTACACTTACAGTGAACTGACTGAGTTGGGTGATACATTCCTTTTAACCCAAAAGGATGCTTTGGTACAGCGCTTTACTGCTGTCAGGCCTGACGATTTGGCCAATATTTCATACACTTCTGGTACAACTGCCGACCCCAAAGGAATTATGCTTACACATTTGAACTATACCGGCAATGTAAAACAGGCGTTAACCTTAATGGAAATCCCTTCTACACACCGCACACTGGCTATTTTACCATGGGATCATTCATTTGCCCATACAGCCTGTTTGTATTGCTTTATGGCCAAAGGTGCCGGGGTGGGTTCGGTAAAGGCTGGTAAAACAGTGCTGGAAACACTAAAAAATGTGCCCCAAAGTATTCAGGAATTAAAGCCGAACCTGATGATGAGTGTGCCGGCTCTCTCGCGTAATTTCAGAAAGAACATAGAAACAGGAATTGAAAAGAAAGGGCGGTTGTTAAAAGCTGTTTTCGATCATGCCATTGCTGTTTCTTATCTGTATAACGGATTAGGATTTAACCGTGGAAAAGGATTTCGCTTTTTGCTTCAACCATTGGTTAAGTTATATGATCAGGTGTTTTTTAAAAAAATCAGACAGGCCTTCGGTGGCAAAATGGAGTTTTTCATTGGTGGCGGGGCCTTACTCGACATCGAACTTCAGCGATTTTTTCTCGCAATCGGCATTCCTGTATTTCAGGGATATGGCCTTTCTGAAGCATCACCTGTTATTTCTTCCAACTCGGCCAAATATTTAAAATTGGGCACTTCCGGTAAACTTGTTGGTTTTCTTGAATTAAAAATACTGGATGGTGATGGTAGGGAGTTGCCACAGGGAGAAACCGGTGAAATCGTTATCAAAGGTGATAATGTAATGAAGGGCTACTGGAAAAACCCGAAAGCGACTGATGAAGTGCTCAGGGATGGTTGGTTATTTACCGGAGATCTTGGCTATATGGATGAGGATGGATACCTTGTGGTGCTGGGTAGATTTAAAAGTCTGCTTATTGCCAATGACGGTGAGAAATATAGCCCTGAAGGGATCGAAGAAGCTATTATGGATCAATCTCCTTTTATTAGTCAGTGCATGCTTTATAACAATCAGCATTCATACACGGTAGGGTTAATTGTGCCTGATATTGCTTCGGTCAACCGTGAGTTGCTTCACAAGGGAATAGAGCCCGGCAGTGACGAAGGAATTGAAGCCGCTTTAAAGTTGATTGATCATGAAGTTGATGCGTATTTTAAAGGCGGCAGGCATGCAGGGCAGTTTCCTGAACGTTGGTTGCCCAGTGCTATTTGCATCCTTCCGGAAGGCTTTACTGAGCACAATCACTTTATGAACTCTACTTTAAAAATTGTCAGAGCAAAAATAACAGATCATTATGCTTCCGAGCTTGATTTTCTTTACACACCTCAGGCAAAAAATACTTCAAACGATCTGAACAGAAAGAATTTAGCCCGGTGGTACGCTTAAGGCATCTGCGGCAATCCTTTTTGAAACCAATCTAAAAGGTTGAATCCTGTATCATCTTTTTCTTCTCAGAAAAGGAGAATTATACCATGTGCAGGCTTGTGTTTTTAGGCATAAGTCGGGTTTTACTTATTAAAATATTTTATTTTCTGTGAACAGAACTGCAATACCTCACCAAACTATTCCAATCTTTTATAACTTTGCCCCATGCTCGAGCAGTTTACACAATATATATCAGGCTTTAGCCTTTTCAGGGCTGATGAGCCCATACTTCTGGCAATAAGCGGAGGAGTTGATTCAATGGTAATGGCTGATCTGTTTCACAGGGCCGGCTATAAGTTTGCATTTGCTCATTGTAATTTTGGGTTGCGGGGTGCCGAATCCAATCAGGACGAGAGTTTTGTTGCATCTATTGCTGAGGCTTATGGAGTCAGGCTTTTTGTTAAACATTTTAAAACCCGCGAGTATGCCGGGTTCAATAAAGTATCAGTTCAGATGGCTGCCCGAACGTTACGTTACGAGTGGTTTGATGAATTGATGCAGGCTGAAGGCTTTAAAGCCATTGCAACAGCACATCACCTCGATGATCAGATAGAAACCTTCTTTATTAATGTATTGCGCGGAACCGGCATAAGCGGATTGCACGGCATTTTACCTAACCGGTCGCGCATTGTTCATCCAATGATGTTTGCTTTTCGCCGGCAAATTGAAGAGTTTGCCAGTGACGAAGCCATTGCTTACCGCGAAGACAGCTCCAACCGCTCATCAAAGTATGTCAGAAATAAAATCAGGCACGATCTTATCCCTTTATTGGGCGAAATTAATCCGGAGTTTAGAAAAACCATTACAGCCACCATTGATCGGATGCGTGAGACTGAAATGTTGCTGAGCAATCATATAGAAATAGTGAGAGAACAGGCCGAAGTTCTGAACGACGGACTTGTGTCTTTCAAAATACCGGAATTGTTAAAACTTAACCCCATTCAGGTTTATTTATATGAATTGCTGCAACCTTATAACTTTAACCGCACTGTTACTGACGAAATTGCGCTGGCGCTCCATGAAATTTCGGGCAAGCAGTTCTTTTCATCATCACATCGCGCAGTAAAGGACCGCGATTTGCTCATTATTAAAGAATTAAGCCCTTCCGGCGATTCACCTACCGGAGAAATATTGATTGAGGAAAGTAATCCTGATATCAGAAAACCAATCCAACTTCGCTTTAGTATTCACGAAAACAATGAGTCGCTTTTCATCAGCAAAAACGGCAATATTGCGATGCTGGATGCAGCAAAACTTGTTTGGCCGCTCAGGCTCAGAAAATGGAAAGAGGGTGATTCATTTGTTCCTTACGGGATGAATAACAATAAAAAACTGAGCGATTTCTTTATTGATAATAAATTCTCGATCATCGAAAAGGAAAATGCATGGTTACTGATCTCTGGCAATGATATTGTTTGGTTGGTAGGGCATCGCATTGGCAATTTCTATAAAGTTACAAGTGACACAAAATCAGTCATAAAAATTGAACTGGTTGATTAGCTTTCATCTTTAATCACTACGCTGAAAAATAAGTACTTATGACAAAACCAGCCATGAAATCCATTCTGCTGTTTGTAGCGATGGTAATTCTGTTCTCTGTTACTTCTGTTGCCCAGGTTATACAACCTGTTAAATGGAGTTTCAAAACCAAGCAGATCTCTGCCGATGAAGTTCAATTAATCTTTTCTGCTACCATTGACAGGCCATGGCATTTGTATTCGCAGGATGTACCTCCTCCACCTGATGGACCGGTGCCGACTTCTTTTAATTTTGAAAAAAGCAATAACTTTAAAACCATTGGCAAGGTTAAAGAGCCCAAAGCCATTGAAGAGTACGATAATCAGTTTCAGGCAACACTTAAGTATTTTACTGACAAAGCGGTTTTTACACAAAACATAAAAGTTCTTACAGCCAAAGATTTTAAAGTAACCGGCTATCTGGAATTTATGTGTTGTGACGATAAGCAATGCCTGGCACCTGAATCAATTGATTTTGAGTTTAATGTTAAGGGAAACGCTGAACTGACTGCAGCTCCTGTTGCTCAGGTGGCTGAAAAAGATACATCTGCCGAAGTGGTAGCTATGGAATCAACGCCGGTAGTTGATTCTGCAAAAGCCATAGATTCAACAGCCAAGGGAGAAATAAATCCTGCTGCCGATGACAAGACTGGGGAAGAATCTTCATTGTGGACAATGTTCTTCTTTTCTTTCCTGGCCGGATTGGCTGCCATTCTTACACCCTGTGTATTCCCCATGATTCCGATGACCGTAACATTCTTCCTGAAAGAAAAGGACAAGGTAAAGGCGAAAGCACAAGCTTTGATTTATGGTGTTTCTATTGTACTTATTTATACAATTATCGGTACGCTGGTGGCGGTTACACTGGGAGCTAATTTTGCCAATTTCCTGAGTACACACTGGATTCCTAATGTGCTTTTCTTTCTGATTTTTATGTTTTTTGCTGCATCATTTCTGGGTATGTTTGAAATTACGCTTCCCAGCTGGATGATCAACAAATCAGATGCTCAGGCCGACAGAGGCGGTATTATTGGTTCATTCTTTATGGCATTCACATTGGTACTGGTTTCATTTTCATGCACCGGACCAATTGTAGGGGCTATTCTTGTGGCTTCAGCCGGTGGACAGGTGCTTGAGCCAATCATTGGAATGCTTGGATTCTCTCTTGCTTTTGCGTTGCCGTTTACCCTTTTTGCATTCTTCCCGCGCTGGCTAAATAATATGCCTAAATCCGGTGGATGGCTCAATTCAGTAAAGGTCGTTCTTGGCTTTATTGAACTGGCTTTAGGATTGAAATTTTTGAGTATTGCCGATCAGACTTACCATTGGGGAATTCTGGATCGTGAAATTTATCTGGGTTTCTGGATTGTTATTTTTACCATGTTGGGTTTCTATCTGTTGGGAAAAATGAAATTTTCACATGATAGTGATCTGAAATTCATAAGTGTTCCCCGGCTTACAATGGCCATTATCACTTTTACCTTTGTTGTTTATATGATTCCGGGCATGTTTGGTGCTCCGCTTCAGGCGCTTTCGGGGTATTTGCCTCCACAAGCTACCCATGATTTTGATTTAAATAAAATAGTACGCGATAACGTTCAGGTGTTTGGCACCGGTGGCGGTAATGCAGAACACACAACTACCCTTTGTGACAAACCAAAGCATGGCGATATTCTTCATCTGCCCCATGGTCTTGAAGGATATTTCGATTATGAACAGGCACTGCTTTGCGCTGCTGAACAAAACAAGCCTATTTTTATCGATTTCACCGGTCATGGTTGTGTCAATTGCCGTGAAATGGAAGCTCGTGTTTGGTCTGACCCACGTGTTTTGAAAAAACTTCGCGAAGAGTTTATTCTGGTAGCCCTTTATGTTGATGATAAAACTGAGCTCCCTGAAAGTGAATGGATTACATCAACCTACGATGGTAAGGTGAAAAAAACTATTGGAAAAAAATATGCTGATTTTCAAATCAGCCGGTTTAACATTAATGCACAGCCATACTATGTATTGCTTGATGCCAAAGGTGAACTGCTTGTAACTCCCAAAGCCTATGATTTAGATGTCGATAAATTTATCGAATTTCTTGATAACGGGCTTGCAGAGTTTAAGAAGCGTTAATTAAAATTTGAATAATTTAAAATCGTCAGACAGGGCGCGGCCCTTGTCTGACGATTTTTTATATGCGTTTATGTGCATGTGAACGATTGTTTGTTGTATTTTCACAGCTTAAAAACCCTTTCCAGCATGAAATCTTATTCTTTCTTATTTATTTTGCTATTTACTGCAGCCTCTCTTATGGCTCAGCCTTTTGTTGAAATTCAGTCAGGCTTGCCGGCAATTGGCCGCAGTGCTGTTGCATTTGCCGATTTTGACACCGACGGAGATTTAGATCTTGTTATGCTCGGACTGGATAATGCGTCCAATACAATTGGCAAAGTTTTCCTGAACCAACAGGGCAATTTTGTTGAAATTGTTTCGGGAATTGAAGGTTTATACAACAGTGCCATTGCAGTAGCCGATTATGATCAGGATGGTTGGATGGATGTTGTAATGACCGGACAGGATGAGACCGGTAATGCAACTCGTTTATACAAAAACACTGGGAACGGTATTTTTACGCTGATAGACGCCGGCTTTTATCCGGCGGGTGCTGATGGCGATTTAGCCTGGGGTGATTATAACAATGATGGTTTTCCGGATCTTATCGTTTCAGGTGGCTGGGATACCAGACTTTACCGGAATAACGGCAATGGAACGTTTGAAGAAGTTAATGCCGGTCTCGCTTTAATGAACTCTCCTTCGGTTGATTGGGGCGATTGTGATAATGATGGCGACCTGGATTTGCTCATGGTAGGTGATGCAGGTTCGGTTGGCGAAACATTTGTTTATATAAATGAAAATGGCACCTTTTCGCGTCTTGATGTTATGATTGAGGGTGCTGTCGGAGGAATGGCCAGTTGGGGCGATTATGATAACGATGGTAACCTGGATATTCTGATTACCGGAAAAGATGCTACTCTCTCACCGGTGTCATTCGTCTACTGGAATAATGGCAGCAATTCATTCCGCTTTTCCGATGCCGGATTGGTTGGAACGGCTTTGGGGCCTGCCAACTGGATTGATTATGATAATGATGGTGATCTTGATATTATGCTTGCCGGCCAGAATGCCGGATGTGGTAATGCTTCTACGCGCCTATATACCAACAGCGGGGTGGGAAGTTTTGATGAATTCGGCGCCGGATTTCCTTTCGTAGAGCGTGCATCTTCTGCCTGGGGCGACTTTGATAATGATGGTGATTACGATTTATTGCTTTCGGGAATTTCCAACGGAGCTGTTACCAAACTTTTTCGCAACGATATATTGACTGGAACATTTCAACAGAATACGCCTCCGCAAACACCCTCTGATCCTGATACTTATGTTTCAGGAGAATATGCTGTTCTTAGCTGGAGCAGATCCACTGATTTGCAATCACCGCAAATGGCCATTAGCTACAATGTAATGTTAGGGACTCAACCGGGTGCTATAGATATTGTAAGCCCAATGGCTAATATGATGTCAGGTGAGCGTTTTGAGGCGGCTATCGGAAATGCAGGAAACAATGACTTCATGATATTCAGGTCACTGAGCCCGGGAAATTACTATTTCCGCGTTCAGGCCATCGATCAGGCTTTTACAGGTTCTGGTTTCTCGGAAGAAAGATCTTTTACTATTGTTAATACTAAGGCTGAAAATGAACCTATGCCTGCAGTAAAAGCCTATATAACTGATAACCGGCTTGTTGTAGAAAGAGCTTCATCTTCTGATGCAGAAGTATCTGTTTTCAATGTTTCAGGGATGCTTTTATTTAAGTTCAGGATAAACAGTCAGTTTTCGAGCCTGCCTTTTGCAACATATCAGTCAGGTATCTATTTGGTTTGTATCACTGAAAATGGATTTATAACGCGTACGAAGCTAATAAAGTAAACTGCTTTTTAACATTGCTCTCTTCTTTTGCCTTTCAATGAATGAATAGTTTTTGTCAGGCTGTGAACTGTTGAAATTCCGGCAGAACAAGCTCAAAAAAAAAGCCGTGATCTGAGTCACGGCTTTTTTTAGCTATTCTCGAAACTATTCACAATAGAATTTATAGAAATAAGGGATAGTTTCAATTCCTTTAAAGAAATTAAACAAAGGGAAGTTTTCGTTGGGAGAATGAATGGCATCTGATTCAAGTCCGAATCCCATCAGGATTGACTTGATGCCTAATACCTGTTCGAATGTAGAAATGATTGGAATACTGCCGCCACTGCGAACCGGCACAGGCTTTTTGCCAAAGGTGGTTTCATAAGCCTTGCTGGCGGCCTGATATGCTTTGGTATCGGTAGGTGATACATAGCCCTGACCGCCATGAAGGTTAGTAACTTTTACTTTAACCCAGGGCGGCGCAATCTTCATAAAATGGTCTTCAAAAAGTTTTGAAATTTCCAGGTGATCCTGATGAGGCACCAAACGCATCGAGATTTTAGCGTAAGCTTTCGAAGGAAGTACTGTTTTTGCTCCTTCGCCGGTATAGCCGCCCCAAATTCCGCAAACATCCAGTGTTGGTCGTATACCAGTGCGCTCAAGGGTTGTATATCCGGTTTCACCGCAAACTTCTTCAATATCAATGGCTTTTTTATACTCTTCAAGGTTAAAAGGAGCCTTGGCCATTTCGGCGCGCTCTTCAGCGGTTAACTCAAGCACTTTGTCATAAAATCCTTCAACGGTAATATGATTGTTTTCGTCAGTGAGTGAAGCAATCATTTTGGAAAGAACATTAATTGGATTGGCTACAGCTCCTCCAAACAATCCGGAGTGAAGGTCGCGGTTGGGGCCGGTAACTTCTACCTCAAGATAAGCCAGGCCGCGCAAACCCACAGTAATGGATGGAATGTCAGGGGCAATCATTCCTGTGTCAGAAACCAGGATAATATCAGCCTTTAGCATTTCCTTATGATCTTTGCAAAACTGTTCAAGGTTGGGCGATCCGATTTCTTCTTCGCCTTCGATCATAAATTTTACATTACAGGGCAGGCTGCCGGTTTGTACCATGGATTCAAACGCTTTGGCATGCATAAATGCCTGACCTTTGTCATCATCAGCCCCGCGGGCGAAAATTTTACCATCGCGGATTTCCGGCTCAAATGGAGGTGATGTCCATAAGTTGAGTGGATCTACAGGCATAACATCATAATGACCATAAACCAATACGGTAGGTTTGGATGGGTCAATTATTTTTTCGCCATAAACTACCGGATTTCCGGCTGTTGCTATTATTTCGGCTTTGTCAGCTCCGGCATTGAGTATGGTTTTTTTCCAGTATTCTGCTGCACGCAGCATATCGGGCTTGTGTTCTGAAATTGAACTTATAGACGGAATACGGATCAATCCGAATAATTCGTCCAGAAAGCGTTGTTTATTTGCTTCTGTGTACTTCGCTAAATTTTCCATAATGTATTTGAGTTTCATTAATCTGGCTTCAAACCTACATGATTTTATGGTAATTCACAAGCTGTCTGTTGAATTAATATGCCGATTTTCATCAAGAAAGGAGGCAATGGCCCGGATGAATATCAGAGGCTTGTTTTTGGAGGAGTCATTCTGTTTTTCCTACCTTTGACCAGTTTAAAAAACACAATTATGACCAGAATTAAAGTTGCCATCAATGGATTTGGCCGCATCGGACGCATCACTTTCAGGGCTTTACTGAAGAAAAAAAATATTTCGGTAGTTGCCATTAACGATCTTACTGACCCTTTTACCCTGGCGCATTTGCTTAAATACGACTCGGTTCATGGTAATTTTCCCGGCGAGGTCTTGGCCGGAAATGATTTCTTGATGGTGAACAAAAAAAAGATAAAAGTATTTTCAGCTGCCGAGCCCGGAAGCATTAATTGGGGTAAACTGGGTATCGATGTTGTTATTGAATCAACAGGCAAGTTTACTGACAGGGATTCGGCCATGCGGCATGTAGAAGCCGGGGCGCGCAAAGTAATTATTTCGGCGCCAGCCAAAACCGATCACGAGGATGTAAAGTATGTAGTTCTTGGGATAAATGATTACATAATTGAAAAAGAAGATGTTATAATTTCCAACTCATCCTGTACAACCAATTGCGTGGCGCCTATGATTAAGGTGCTTGACGATAAATGGGGCGTGGAAAAGGGATTTATCACTACTGTTCATTCCTATACCCGCGATCAGAATTTGATTGATGCTCCGCATAGCGATTTGCGTCGGAGCCGCGCTGCAGCTTACAGCATTATTCCTACTACAACAGGTGCAGCCAAAGCTGCTACCAAAATATTTCCGCATTTGAAAAACAACCTTGGAGGGGCCGGAATCAGGGTGCCAGTTCCGGATGGTTCTCTCACCGATTTAACTTGTACCCTGAAGTATTCGACCAGCATAGAAGAAATCAATGCAGCTTTTCGTGAGGCATCCAATGGATATCTTAAAGGAATTATGCAATATACCGAGGACCCGATTGTTTCCATCGATATCATCGGCAATCCGCATTCTGCTATATTTGATGCTGGTTTAACAGCTGTGTTGGGCGACAAAAATAAACTTGTAAAAATTGTTGCCTGGTACGATAATGAAAGCGGATATGCTCACCGTTTGGCTGATTTGGTTGAAAAATTTGCCTGAAATTATTTTGATGGTGCTTCAGCGTTTTGACTGCTGCATCCTGTGTTTATAATTCTTTCAGGTATTTATATATTTCAATCTGCGATCTGAAACGGGGCAGTTTGTCCTGATCTTTGTAAAAGTTAGGCTCCTGATGGTTAACTATGCGTGCCTTGGTATTGTCTTTAAGTTGTATGCGTAACATTGTTTTTAGTTCCTGTTGCAAACTGCGGTCATAAACCGGGCATGCTACCTCAATTCGGTTGTCAAGGTTGCGAACCATCCAGTCGGCACTGGAGATGTAATATTTTTCATCGCCTCCGTTACAGAATACGAAAACACGCGAATGCTCCAGAAATTTATCGACAATACTGATAACTTCAATATTGTCGCTTAGTCCCGTAACGCCCGGTACAACTGTACAGGTGCCACGGCATATGATCTGAACTTTTACTCCGGCCATTCCAGCCTGATATATTTTGCGAATGATTTTATCATCCACCAGGTTGTTCAGTTTGATAATACACCAGGCTTCTTTGCCTGATTTGGCATTTTTTATTTCAGTGTTCAACATCCTGAGGTAGAAGTTTCGCATATGAAATGGGGCAACTATCAGGCTATTAAACCTGGGGGGATTATACTTGCTTTCGAAAAGCTGAAATACACTGTTGACGTCAGCAGTAATTGATGGATTAGAGGTTAGCAGGCTGTCATCAGCATATACTCTGGCTGTTTGTTCATTAAAATTCCCAGTCCCGATATTGGCGTAATATGTATTTTTATCACCTTCGCGGCGGCGTATAAGAAGCAGTTTGGAGTGCACTTTAAATCCCGGAATTCCCTGAATTAATTTAACTCCTTCTTCCTGCATTTTTTCGGCCCAGTAAATATTGGCTTCTTCGTCAAATCGTGCCTGAAGTTCCATAAATACAGTTACGGATTTGCCGTTTCGGGCAGCATTTATCAAAGCATTAATTACATTGGAATCGCGTGCTACGCGATAAAGAGTCATTTTTATTGATTTTACCTGAGGGTCAATTGAGGCTTCGCGCAATAAATCAATGATGTACCCAAAAGACTGGTACGGAAAATGCAGAAAAATATCTCTTTCGCGCATAACCCTCAGAATACTCTCGTTTTTGGGTAGTTTTCGGTGTTCCAAAGGCTTGGTTGGCGCGTATAACAAGTCATAACGACCAATATTGGGAAACGACATAAAGTCCTTGAAGTTATGATAACGGCCGCTTTTAGATAATGTATCTGTTTCGTTGATGTCAAGCTTTTGTTTGAGTGTTGCCAGTAGTTTTGCCGGCATATTTTTATCGTAAATAAACCTTACAGGTGCTCCCAGCTTGCGTTGTTTCAGACTTTCGGTCATTATTTCAAGAAAACTCTTCGAAACATCATTGTCGATGTCGAGTTCTGCGTCGCGCGTAAATTTAAAAGTATAGGCATCAAAAGTATCATAGCCGAATATCGAAAATATTTCGCCAAAGCAATATCTTATCACATCGTCAAGAAGAATAATGTATTGGTCTTTTCCTTCGGAAGGGAGTATGACAAAACGCGACAATGGCCCTGCGGGAACCCTGATGACTGCAAATTGCTCATTACCGGGTTCATTCGACCGGGCAAGACGGATGGCCAGATAAATGGATTTATCGATGAGCGATGAGGATTTCAGATTGCTTAGCATGATGGGGAAAAGTTGCGATCTGACGTGGTCGTTAAAATATCGCCTGATATAACTGCCGTGCTCTTCTGAAAGTCCTCTCTCATTTATGATATGAATGCCTTCATGGGCAAGTTCTCTTACCAATTTTCTGAAAATACGGGCAAATTCTTTTTGTTGCTGGGCATCTATTTTGTTTATTTCTTTGAGGGTACGGCGCGGGTTTGCCATCAGCGAATCATTATTCCGCTTATTGTAGTCAACCAAGCGGTTTAAGGTGGCTACCCGCACTCTGAAAAATTCATCGAGATTATTTGAGAATATTCCCAAAAATTTCACGCGCTCAATAAGTGGCGTGGTTTCATCTGCGGCTTCCTGAAGCACACGGCCGTTAAATTCTAACCAACTTAGTTCTCTGTTTACAAATTTTTTTACCGCTTTATTCATAGTCGTTTTCTTTCAGTCATTTCTGCATCCGAAACAGAGCAGGCAAGTAAATGTGATTCAGTTGTTTACTTGTAATAAAAGCTTATTGAAACATTTTTGGGAAAATGATATATTCTACTTTATAGGAAGCTTCAGGCAGATTTTCCCATTGATCAGTATCAAAAGTTATGGCCACAACTCCTGATGTAGGCAGGTAATCTATCTTATTTTCCAGGTAGTTATTCGCAAAGTTAGTAATTGCGGGATTATGGCCTACCATCATTACATGAGAAACCTTTACGGGCAAGTCGAAGAAAATATCCAGAAAATTGTCAGAATCGGACGAATAAATTTTCTTCTCTGTTCTGATGTTGTTTTCATCAACATGAAAAGCGTGGGCAATAATTGCCGCAGTTTCTGCAGCTCTTACGGCGTGACTGCTGATAATGAAGTCGATAATGGCTTTTCTTTCCTGAAGCTGTGTAATAATAATCCGGGTCCGTTTCAGCCCTTTTTCAAGCAGCGGCCGGTCAAGATCATTTAACTCAAGTTGCTTCCAAGACGACTTTGCATGACGCATTAGATATAATGTTTTCATATTTAATGGTTTGGTTCCGGTAAATAATGTGAAACATTCAAAATTAGGGCAATAACTGATTGTTTGGCCATGCCTGATTATAATTAACAATTAAATAATATAAATGGCAGTTAATATCAGAGATTGTTCAGAAAGGGAGAGGGTGTAGTGATTTGATTTATGTAATACTTCGCGGGGTTTCCTTTCAAAATTAAAGTTTGCGTTCTGATGCCGGATACCGTGCCCGATTGTTTTATTCTGTAAATTTGAACTTATTTCTGACCCGATTCCTCAATACATTTCAGATGCAGATGCCCCAAGATGACACAAACTTCCATGAACGACAGGTTTATACCCTGTCAGATATTACAGGAAGTATTGCGCGCATGTTCAGCAAATACTATGCTTCGCCATATTGGATAAGGGCAGAAATCTCAAAGTTGAACTTTTATCCTGCATCTGGCCATTGTTTTCCTGATTTGGTTGAGAAGTATGAGGGGAAGGTAAAATCGCAGATGCGCAGTATTATCTGGCGAGACGATCTGTTCAGGATTTCACAAAAGTTTGAAAGTGTGACGCGAGAGCCTTTGCGTGAAGGAATTGCCATCATGTTTCAGGCTTACGTGAAATTTACTTCTGAACACGGCCTTTCGCTCAATATTATTGATATTGAGCCCCTTTATACTTTGGGTGAGATGGCCAGGGAGAAAATGGCTTCCATTGAGCGGATGAAAAGAGAAGGCATTTTTCAGCTTAATAAGCTGATTCCGCTGCCATTGTTGCTCAAAAATGTGGCTGTCATCTCTGCCGAAACAAGCAAAGGATATAATGATTTGATGGTTACCCTGAACAATAATCAGTCAGGTTATCAGTTTATTACAGATTTGTTCCCTGCTTTTCTTCAAGGTGATGGAGCCGTTGAATCTATCAGAAAACAATTAAAGAGAATAAAATCTGTCAGCAGTCAGTATGATGCTGTATTAATTATCAGGGGCGGAGGCGACGAAGTTGGGATGGCCTGTTATGATCATTATGATTTGGCGCGTGACGTGGCATTGTTTCCTTTGCCGGTAATCACAGGCATCGGGCATTCAACCAATGAAACTGTGGTAGAAATGGTGGCTTGTGTGAATAAAATAACCCCAACTGACGTAGCACATTTTCTTATTGAGAGCTTTCGCAACTTTGACGAGAGAATTCAAACGGCTGCATCTGCATTAAGCCAAAGTGCAAGGTTGATGCTTGCAAATGAGTATCTGCAGTTTGAAAAATCAACCGGTGCCTTCTTTCAGGCCGGACAAGCATTTTTAGAACATGAGCGGGAAACGCTCGGTCAAATGGCGCTTGATATCAGGGAGTCGGTAAATGTGGCGGTCTTTAATCATCGCATAGCACTCAGCCGTTACGAATCGTCACTTGTCATGCAACCGGTTCAGCTGTTGCTCAAAAATAGGGTAAAACTGAAAGAACATCAGAAAATACTGGGCATTTATCATCGGCACTTACTCGTAAATCAATCGCAAAATCTTGATAGCCTGGAGCAACGGGTACGATTGCTCGATCCGGTTAATGTGCTTAAACGTGGTTTTACTATCACCCGCTTCAAGGGAAAGGCCATCGGAGCTGATAATCCGGTTGAAGCAGGTGCCAGCCTGGTGACTGAAACTATGCATGAAATGATTGAAAGTACTGTTACCGGTATTAAAACTGTTGAACAGGGTCAGGTCTTTCCGGCTGATTAACAGGCTGCTCATTCTGATACAAAGG
This sequence comes from Lentimicrobiaceae bacterium, assembly GCA_020636745.1. Taxonomy (NCBI): domain Bacteria; kingdom Pseudomonadati; phylum Bacteroidota; class Bacteroidia; order Bacteroidales; family Lentimicrobiaceae; species Lentimicrobiaceae bacterium. The sequence goes on from JACJXH010000002.1 coordinate 544,497, forward strand.
AAGTTTATGTGGGTGATAAGCAATGGGCTGTTTTCGTTTTTTCTTTGCTGTTTTTTTCGATTACAAAGCTGAATTTTTAATGCCTGAATGCAGAGTTGCGACTTTGTTAGTATTTAATTCATTATTGAGAGTGTTTATTCAAACACAGCAAATCTTGCTTACTTTTGTACTGTACTAAGAATTGAATTAAACATGAGCCCAGCTATTACTTATACCGAAGCAATTCTTGAACTTGAAACCATAGTTTCTGACATTGAAAATGCCTCTATCGGGGTGGATGAGTTATCGGAAAAAGTTAAACGTGCAGCTGAGTTAATCAAAATCTGCCGCAATAAACTTACTTCCACCGATAAGGAAGTTAATTCGATACTTAAAAGCCTGGGGGCTGATGATGCCATAGTTGAATAGCATTTCCTTGTTTTTCCTTACAATCTTCTATTATCAGTTCACAATTTTGTTTTACTGCTTAACACCCAAACACAAGTGAAGGCTTTCAGGGAAAGGCGAAAACTCAGCAGTTCATGGTTGAACATTGCGATTATCGCAGTTGTGGCTGTGCTTTTGTGGCTGATTTTACAGGCCGGAAAAACTTTTGAACACAATAAAGGGCTGGCATCACTGGTCAGCAAAACTTCCTCCGGTTCTTCCGGTATTTTTAATTTTCATGAGGTGATTAATTTGCATCACCCGCTTTCGGTATTAATTCTTCAGATTCTGATTATTATATTGGTATCCAGGGTGCTGGGGTGGGTGCTTTCGCTCATCAACCAACCTACTGTTATTGGCGAAATCCTGGCCGGTATTTTGTTAGGCCCATCCTTATTAGGTCTTTATTTTCCTGAAGCAACCGTTTTTCTTTTTCCTGTTGAGTCTCTCGGAAACCTTCAAATACTCAGCCAGATAGGACTTATTCTTTTTATGTTTATAATTGGAATGGAGCTCGATATCGGACTTTTGCGACAGAAAGCAAAGGCTGCTGTTTTTATCAGCAACACGAGTATTGTAGTACCATTTGTGATGGGGGCCGGATTGGCTTATTTCCTTTTCGAATCATTCGCTCCGGCAGGCTCCCGTTTTATTTCTTTCGCTTTGTTTATGGGCATTGCAATGAGTATAACTGCTTTCCCCGTACTTGCGCGCATTGTGCAGGAGAGAGGCATGACCCGCACACCCCTGGGCATGACAGCTATTACCTGCGCAGCCGTTAATGATATTACTGCCTGGGGAATTTTGGCCCTGGTAGTGGCTATTGCCAATGCTTCAGCCGTGAGTGGTGCCTTGTTTACCATATTTTTATCGCTGCTTTATATTGTTTTAATGTTGTTCTTTATCAGGCCATTCCTGAATAAGGTCGCGCTTAAATATACTGTCAGAGAGACTGTTAGTAAAATGATTGTAGCAGTTGTCCTCAGCACCATGCTTTTGTCGGCCTACATTACAGAAGTAATTGGCATTCATGCACTTTTTGGAGCTTTTATGGCAGGCGTTATCATTCCCGATAATGTGAGGTTTAAGCAAATTATAGCCGAAAAGATTGAGGATGTAAGTCTGGTTTTATTGCTTCCTTTATTTTTTGTTTATACCGGACTACGAACCCAGATTGGTTTATTGAACGACGCTTCACTTTGGCTCACCGGTCTGTTGGTGGTTGCTGTTGCTGTTACAGGAAAATTCGCAGGTAGTGCATTGGCCGCCAGATATACCGGCCAGGCTTGGAAGGATAGTCTTCTCATTGGTGCACTTATGAATACCCGTGGTTTAATTGAACTTGTTGCTTTAAATATTGGCTATGATATTGGCGTACTTTCTCCCGAAATATTTACCATTTTAGTACTTATGGCGCTGATTACCACTTTTATGACCGGTCCGGCCATTGCGTTTATCAACTTTCTGTTTAAAAGGCCAGAGGATGAAAGTGCTGCATTGTCTACAATCAGGGTGCTCATTGCTTTTGGCCCTTCAGAAGCTGGAGGTAAATTGACCATGATGGTGAATGCTTTGTTTGGAAACAGAAAAAAAAGGTTAAAACTATCAGCCCTGCACCTGACACCCAATACTGAAATTTCTATTAAAAATGCCCGATTGTTTGAAGAAGAAGCATTTCGCCATGTAAAAAAGGTGGCTGCTCATGCAGGAATTGAAGTCAAAACAATTTATCGCACAGCAGAGAATGTAACACAGGAAATCTCAAAAACTGCCAACCGGGGCAAATTTGATTTATTAGTAGTTGGCAGTTCCAGACCTTTGCTTAGCCAGGATGAAACTGGGGGGAAAGCCCGGTATTTCTTTGATAAAGTGAAATGCAATGTGGGATTGCTTATCGACAAGGGGTTTGAAGAAATCAGGTCTGTATTGATTATTATGGAATCTGAAGATGATAATTTTATGCAGATGCTTGCCCGCGGATTTAATCCGCAGTGTCATGTTGATTATACCTGTTTGTTATCAAATAATTCATCAGATAAATCAGCTGTAAATACAGAAATTCGTCATATCCGCTTCCCTGAAACGGATGACAACCTCAGGAACTACGATCTGATTATTGCAACCATTGATTGTTATAGAAATCAACGAGAGGTTAACGCGTCATGGGTGGATGGCAACGCTTCTCTTTTGCTCATCAGTCGGAGTCAATAGTATCATCAGGCGAAGGGCTTTTCATAACTGCATGCAATTTTTGCACCCAGGGCTGCATTGCTTTTAACAAGCGCAATATTGGCAGCAAGACTCTCGCCTCCTGTTTGCTCAGCAATTGTTTTAAGCAGGAAAGGCGTAATTTTTTTACCTGTAATATTTTGTTTATTTGCCTCCTCAAGGGCAGTTTTGATGTAAGTTTCCATTGTTGAAAAGGGGACTTCCATTGACTTTGGAATCGGGTTGGCAATTAATACCGAACCATTCAGATTGAGTTCCCATTTAGCGCGGAGCATATCAGCAATGGCGGAGGGAGAATCAAGACGAAGAGGGGAAATATATCCGCTGTTTTGTGAATAGAAAGCCGGAAAATTGTCCTGACCATAAGTAACCACAGGAACGCCTGCTGTTTCGAGGTATTCAAGGGTAAGACCGATATCAAGAATTGATTTTACCCCTGCCGATATCACTGCAACATTTGTTTGCGCCATTTCGAACAGGTCGGCAGATATGTCCATACTGGTTTCAGCACCCCGGTGAACACCTCCTATGCCTCCGGTCACAAAAATCCTGATACCGGCCATAGATGCAATACGCATGGTAGAGGCTACTGTGGTTGCTCCCTGAATCTTTTGACTGATAACGTAGGGCATATCCCGGAGGCTTACTTTCCATACATTTTCTGCATTGCCCAGCATTTCCAGCTGAGATGGGTTTAACCCAATGCATAGTTTGCCTTCAAGGATGGCAATTGTGGCAGGAATAGCACCATTTTCTCTTACAATAGCTTCAACTTCCAAGGCCGTTTCAATATTCTGGGGGTAAGGCATGCCATGGGCAATGATTGTTGATTCTAACGCAACCACGGGTTTTCCATCGGAGATGGCTGCTTTAACTTCAGGGTGTATGTTGAGGTAATCTGCTGATTTCATGTGAATTATTTGTAATTAAGATAAGTTTCCTCCAGTAAATCAAAATTAAGATCGGCACGCATCGCACCTTTAACTTCAAGAACAAGGGCTGACATGGCATGTCCGTAGCGCACACATTCCTCTATGCTACGGTTCATTAGCCAGGCATGTATCCATCCCGCCAATCCTGCATCTCCTGCACCTGTTGTATCTGTAACATTTACCACAGGAGCGTCCAGTTTGTAGCTGTAATTTTTTGCAAAGATACCTGAACCATGCTTACCGTTTCGTATCCAAATAAACTTTACACCTTTTTCAAGAACTCCGCTGATGAGTGCATTTGTATTTGTTTCAGCATGGTTTCCCGAAATGGCAAGCATTTCATCACGGTTTGGTGTGATGAGTAACACATCCTGAAGGTCGGCTTGTAAAAGCCGGGCTGCTTTGGGCACTGATACCGGTTCAATAATGCATGGTATTTGCTCGCTTCGGCTAAAGTTTAGCAGCCATTTTAAAGTATATGCATTCAGATTGGTGTCAATCAGAAGAAGAGAAGCTGTTTTGAGAAGATCTGTCTTTTGCCGGAGAAAGTCAGGATTGATCTGTTCCTCAAAATGAGTGGATACGGCTCCTGCAAACAAATCGCCATCAGGCGAAAGAACAGCTGCAAACCGCCCTGTTTCAAAATCGTTGATGATAGCGTGTGTAATTCCAATGCCACATGACTGGCATTCATTCATGAGCCATTTGCCTCCCGGATCAGAGCCAAAATGAGTGATAAGTTCAACCTGATGGCCAAGCAATGACAAATGGCTGGCAATATTGCGGGCTACTCCGCCAGCCGAACGGTAATAAGCAGCCGGATTCGAAGTTCCTCTTACAGGTTGCGCATGACAAATGTAACTTTCGTCAATCAAGGCTGCACCAATGCAGATAATAGGATTTTTTCTCACAGCCATAAAAGTAATTATTTTCAGGATGATTTAGTATTGCCAGGCCGAAGTCCATTTGTTTTTTTAAATCGTTGACTTATGATGTTTTATACCTGCAAAGTAAGCTCCGGTTGTCTGACAGGCTTTTTCAGGCTCATTTATTTTGATTAGTTTTCTGATGATTGAATTACTTTTGAGGGATTTATGCGATCTATAACCAAAGCAATCAATTCGTTTAACCAAGAGTTCGGGATTAAAAAATCTGAACATGGAAAGAGTTGCTTTAAATCATTAATTTTATCTCGAAAAAAACATCCAATTATGATAAGAAGAGCACTTTTTACACTTTTGGCTTTTTATTTTGTGGCTGGTGCAATTGGTCAGACTGTTCTGAAATATGAAACACATGCAATTGAAGCTGATTCAAAGAATGCGATGAAACTTACTGATTATATGGAGGCTGGATCTTCCGGCAGAAATGTAATCTGGGATTTTACTGCATTGCAACTTAAGAGCGATTTTGAAGGCAGTGCTGAACAAGCCGGATATTCTGACTACGCTTCTTATTTTCAGCAAGCTAATGTAGTTGTTCAGGAGTTCGGAAATTATTTTTTCTTTCAGGTTTCTAAGCAGGGAATTGAGCAGTATGGATTTTTATCGGCCGATAAAAAGACCCTTATCGTATATGATGTGCCCTTTGTAAAAATGAAATTTCCATTTTCATATGGGAATTCTTTTCAGGGTGATTACCATGGGACTCTTACCAACGAATGCAACAGCGGGATAATATCGGGCAATTACAAAATTGAAGCTGATGGGCTGGGCTCGCTGCTTCTGCCCGGTGATGTTTCGTATGACAATGTGTTGAGGGTAAAAGAAACCAAAATATTCACCGAAACAGTGAATAACAAATCCACAGATGTTGAAATGCTTACTTATCGCTGGTATATAAATGAGAATCCATATCCTATAATGGCGCTCATCAGCAAGACATTTCACATGCCCGATGGAAATATGACAGTTTCTAATCAGGCTGCCTACAATGATATTATGATTAGCCAGCCTGGTTCTGTACTTGCACTTAACAGCCTGGCAGGTGAAAACAATTTTAATGCATTCCCTAATCCGTTCAGCGACAGAATTGCCATTGAGTTTGAGCTTGGGAAAGAATCAGGTGTAAGCTTGTCATTATTTAACATGAACGGACAATTGATAAAGGAATTGGCTGGCGGTAAATTGTCGCAAGGGAAACATTCTGTCAGTATTTCAGGCAAAGAGCTGAATCTGGCCAAGGGTACTTATTTGTTGAAACTCATTGCTGACGGAGTTGAAACATCATTGAAGATTGTTAAGCAATAGTATTAATGCAATTATGTTTGCCTGATTAAGGCTTAGTTGCAGACCTGATTCAATTAATTATAAAACAGAAAAGCCATCCGTTGTGGATGGCTTTTCTGCTGCTAAAAAATTAAATTACCAGGCGAACAAGGGAAATTCGCCCATCATTTCATTGACTTTATCGCGTACATTTTCAATCACCGATTCATTGTCAATATTGCTCAATACCTCATCAATGAGGTCAACAATTACTGGCATATGTTCTTCTTTCAGGCCACGGGTTGTAACAGCCGGAGTTCCAACACGGATTCCTGAAGTGGTGAATGGAGAGCGGCTATCGAAAGGTACCATGTTTTTGTTGATGGTAATATCAGCCTTTACCAGGGTATTTTCAGCTACTTTGCCTGTAAGTTCAGGAAATTTTGAGCGCAGGTCGATCAACATCAGGTGATTATCGGTGCCACCTGAAATAACATGATAACCTTTGTCAACAAAAGCTTTGGACATTACCAGTGCGTTTTTCTTTACCTGAATAATGTATTCCATAAATTCGTCGGAAAGTGCCTCTCCGAAAGCGACAGCTTTTGCAGCAATTACATGTTCCAGCGGTCCGCCCTGAATGCCGGGGAAAACAGCAGAATCGAGCAGTGCTGACATCATCTTCACTTCACCCTTAGGAGTTTTAAGTCCCCATGGGTTCTCAAAATCTTTTCCCATCAGAATGAGCCCGCCGCGTGGTCCCCTGAGGGTTTTGTGTGTAGTTGTGGTTACAAAATGGCAATAAGGAATCGGGTCGTTCAACAGGCCGCGGGCAATGAGTCCGGCAGGATGAGCGATATCAGCAAGCAGTAATGCTCCGATTTTGTCAGCAATCTCGCGCATACGTTTAAAATCCCAGTCGCGTGAATAGGCTGAAGCACCGGCTATCATGAGTTTTGGTTTTGTTTCCAGTGCAACAGCTTCCATCTTGTCATAATCAATCATCCCGGTTTCTTCTTCAACGCCGTAAGCTACGGGGTTGTAAAGAATACCTGATGAATTTACCGGAGAGCCATGAGAAAGATGCCCGCCATGTGCCAGGTTCAATCCCATAAAGGTGTCGCCTGGTTTCAGTACAGTCATTAAAACAGCCATATTGGCCTGTGCTCCGGAATGTGGCTGAACATTGGCCCATTCGGCTCCAAAAAGAGCTTTGGCGCGGTCAATGGCTAACTGTTCGGTTTGGTCAACAATCTGACATCCACCGTAATACCTTTTTCCGGGATATCCTTCAGCATATTTATTGGTCAATACTGAACCCATTGCATCAAGCACCTGCTGACTTACAAAATTCTCAGAAGCAATAAGCTCAATGCCATGCATCTGGCGTTCTTTTTCCTCTTTAATCAGGTCAAAAACCTGTTTATCCTTTTTCATGGTAGCAATATGTTTATTATTTATTGTTGTGATGTTGCAATTAACTACTCAGTTTTTATGTTTTTTCATGCCGGAAATGTTATCCGGAAGTGGTGCAAAGGTATAAAAAGAATATTACGGCATCGATGGCATAATAAAAATCATTTTCATGTTTGACGCTTATTTAATGTCAAGATTATCAGATTGTAAAGCACGATAATGTTTTAAATTGAAAAGGGGGATGGTTTAAATGCCATCCCCCTTTTGCTCCAAGTCAATGCTTCTTATTTTATAACAACTACTTTTCTGGTTATCAGACTGGTTTCAGTTTTTATACGGAAACTGTAAGTGCCTTCTGTGTAGTCTGAAAGATCAAAGCTGTATCGGTTTTCACCAGAACATGATTTTCTGAAAATTGTATGCCCGGTTAGGTCAATCAGCTGAACTTCCATTGCTGGAAAACGTTTGGGGTCAACTTCAAGTACGAAAACTCCTTTGGTAGGATTCGGATAGATGCGAAATCCCTTGTCAGCATACTCATCTGTTGACAGAGTAGAGCTCGCCTGAGTTACTGTAACCAACTGTGGCCCTCTGCCTTCAATAACAACCGAAATGGTTGATTTGCGTTCGGCATAGTAAGGATTTTGGAGATAAGTGGCAACCAGCGTTCCATCCCCGGCTCCCGATGGAGTTACAGTAAGCCATGCTGAATCTGCTGTTGCAGTCCAGTTTGTATTTGATGCAATGTCAAAGTTAACGCTTCCGGCAAAATCATCAACATTGATATTTTCAGGAGTTACCGTTATCACAGGCATTGCAGCATCCTGGGTTATTGTAACTGTAACAGGCTCTAATCCTTCAACATTAATGATGATGGATGCAATACGTGATGCAGCCCAGGTGTTTTGCTGGTAGTCAACAGAAATACTTCCGTTGCCATTGCCTGATGCGGATAAAGTGCACCAGCCTGATTCAGTTGAAGCAGTCCAGGCAGCATTGGAGGTTACATTAAATGTTACATTTCCGGCAAGTGTGTCCACGTCAAAATTTCCCGGTTCTACATTCAGTACAGGTAATGCACCGGCCTGAACAACAGTAACAACCACCGGTTCAAGTCCTTCAACCGCAACTGCTAAATAAGCGGTTCGTTCGGATGCTATTAAATTCTGAGTATAACTGGCTGTTAAAATTCCGTTTCCAAGACCACCTGAGGTTACATTACACCATTCAGCATCGCTCTGCGTTGTCCAGCCTGCATTGCTTGATATTTCAAACCCGGTAGAGCCTGCAACATCAGACACCTGCTGACTTAAAGGATTCACCGAAAGGGCAGGAGGTGCTGAAGCTGTAGTGGCATCGTCTGTTATTCCTCCTGAATAGTTAAGGTCGTTGTCGATGGAATATGCTTTGTAATAATAAGTTGTTCCGGAAGCCAATCCGTTGTGATTAAATGATGTGGCATCTCCTGTATACAAAACGGTTCCTCCGTCAGTAAAAACATCACCAGCAGCGTACGTAGTGCCGGCTGTAGGCGATCCAAATACACCATCGGTTGACCAGACAACCAGTACATTGTTGCTGGCTGCATTTTTTGTCCAGCTCAGGTCTATTTGTGTTTCGCCGGCAACTGTAGCATCAAAAGCGACTGGGTTTTCAACAAGGCTTACACAACTCACACTGGCCACCCAGCCGGTTGAGTTAAAACTTTGATTTGAATGAAATACAACTGTAAGAGAGCCTGTTTCATTGTCGGATGTAATAATGCCCGGAGAATCGGTGCCACACCAGGTTCCGATTTTGGCCGACAAAATATTATTGCCATTATAAATGGTAAGGTAATCACTTGCACAATTGGTGCTCGATTGTAAGCTGAATTCGCTGAAATTCAAACTTATCTGATGATTAGGTACCGAAGCGTTTAATATCATGGTATAATCAAGATTATTGCCATAATTTCCGTTTGGTCCTCCCGGATCAGAAAATGTTCCGTTACAGGTAGTAAGGCTTGTATTGCTGATCACAAATGCATCGCCAACAATATTAATATAATCGGTTTTGGTGTTGGTATTGTTGCCGTTTACTGTTAATGAAATGGTTTTTGGCCCTGCACTTGAGTAGGTTACCATGTGGGGTCCTTGTGTGGTGGCTGTTTGAGGTGATGCATCAGCTCCGAAATCCCACAACCAGGAGGTTGCGTTACAGGTTGATTCATCGCTAAAACTAACAGCGTTGTCAATAACAACAGTTAATGAACTGGCACTAAACTCCGCATTTGCCTCATTCACTGAAATATACGCGGTTTTGGTTTCAGTATCAGAACCTACGCCGTTAGTGGCTGTCAGACTTACATCATAATTACCAAAGGCAGTGAACTGAACTTTTGGATTTTGTGATGTTGAGCTTGTTCCTTCAACGTAAATGAAAGTACCCGGGGTGATTGTCCATTCCCATGTTGCCGGGGCAGCTGTGGTGAGGTCGGTAAAAGCAACCGTTGAGTTGAGGCATGGAAGTGTATTGTCGGCAATAAAGTTCGTATTTGGGCCCAAAGGGCCGATATTGAATGCTGCTATTCTGGTTTTTCTGCCGCTGTTGTTATATTGATTGGTGTACCAGAATGTTTCATCATCGGCAGGGTCGACACAAAGCAGTGAATAATCGCCCCATCTTTCAGCGCCAGTTTGCGAAGATGTTCCTTCCCAAATTAAGCCCTCCGGAACATCCATTATTCCTGTTGCATTGGCATATGCTTCGGCAGTTTGTCCAGTAAAACGAATGCCCGGGAAGACGCTGCTGCTTGAAATTGAATATCCAAGGCCGAGTTCACCGCTTCCGTTCATCATGATACTTCCCATCCAGCGCGAGTGTTCATCAGGGGCATACGTGCCCTGCTGCCTGACTGACCAGTCTCCCGTTGTCTTACGCAGTTCATACCAACGAACCCCTGCATGGTCGGTTGCATCCACATCAACTGTATGACAACATACGATTGTTTGGTAAGTACCAAAATTGCGATACTGAGGAACATTCATGATAACCTGGGGAATAGCATCAAGCTCTTGACTTGTGTTAGGCTGTTTAATGTTGGTCCAGTTATTGCCAAAATTACTGTCAAATGGAGCAACGTCTATTTGCTGAACGCGGTTAAATGTTGAGTTTGATGTTGTTGTCCAGTCAACATCAAGTTCGTATAGCCATAATTGGTCGCTTCCTCCACCAATGGCATCATCGTTAAATGCAATAAAGAGTCCGGGTTCACCTTCTGGTGCAGCGGGACCATCATTATCTAAAGGTGGAACCATCATAAAACCATCAATGGACGAAGGCCTCCATGGGTTGTTAAAAGCTACCATTTTGGGGCTGGTTCCTCCTGAAAGCATGACCTCACGTTCAAATACATAAATGTCGTTCCCATTTCCGGTATTGGTTCCCATATAATAGCCATCGCGCCAGATTCCGAACTTTTCATAATCAGGCATTCCGGTCATGTTAAATGAATACTGATACCAGGCGCCTGTTGGGTCATTGGTTACTGAAACAGCAACCAACATTCTGTCAGGCGAGCCACATAACGAGAACTCTGCAGCCATCCATCGGTCAGCCATTTCATCGTAAAGAATGATAGGGTCGCCATCATTGCAATTTGCACCTGGTACGCTTCCAAAAAGCAAATTCATGTTGGTTGGCCCAGCCAGTTTGGTGCCTGTTTTCGTATAAATAGCGTAAGTAGAGTTTACGGTCTGCATATAGTGGTCAGGGCCGGCAGTACCATTATCGTCAGGCGGAAAATAAGGAGATGTCTGACCATTAAAACTTACAACAGGCTCAGAAGCAACACCGCCACTTTTGCCCATTTTTTTTTGCCAAACGGCATCTGGCCCTTTAGGCAGTGCTGTTTCGGCATAGGGGAAGGTGCGGTTTCTGAGTTTTGGGTTCAGAAGTTTTTCGCTGGCTTTGGCTACCATTTCGTCAAACTCTTGCTGTGTCAGTGCTGGCAACTCTTTCAGAGGCTTACTTATTCCGATAAGCGTGCCTTCTCCTACAGTGGCAGGACTCTGTGCTCCTTGCTGAGCCTGACCGGTAAAATAAAACAGGCTTACCATAAATATGGTAATGAAAAAAGATCTCATTTGCTTGATATTTGGTTCGTTTTTGGTGAGTTCTTCCGATTAGAATCCCTATCGTCCATCGGAAATTGTGTCAAAGATATATTTTATTTAAACAGGGTCTGATGAAGCATTTTTTTAAACCCTGATTTATCGGCAAGGCTTTTAGACAGATAATGTCATAATATATATTATGATATTGACATACAGGTATATGTGAGCATAGCCGGCCTTTACAGGTATTTAAAGTTTTCCGCATCATTTTATTTATGCTGTGTTGTCTTTTCTAAAAAACAGAATGGCATAATAATTAATTGCGAAACGAGTTTATTTAATCGGGCATGTTTGATTTTTATAACTTTGCAGCATGAAAAAAGTAATTTTAAATATAGCTTCTTTCCTTCTGTTTATAGGCTTTACATTGCTTTTATTGATTTCCGGTCAGGCGAAAGCAGCACTGCCGGTACCGGTAGTAAAATGTATTTCCGTTGTGAATAATGGTTCTATAAGTGTATCGTGGACTGTTGAACCCGGCAGTTTTGATGGAATCAGGATTTATTATAAAAATCTTGTTGATTTATCAGGAGGTACATTTGATATAGGCTCTTCAATCATAAGTACCCAGGTGCCGGTTACCAATGCCCTTTCTGATGGCTACGAAGTTTATTTGAAAACTTTTAAAAGTAACAGCCCCCCGATACCGGAAGAGCTCTCTGACGAATCTCTCCATGCATTCAGCATTAAGCTTGATGTTTCGAATGTGAGTGACCAGAAAGGCATTGCCAGGCTTTCATGGAACAGGATCAATGCGGCTTTTAACGGTAACTATACAATTTGGCGCTCATTAGATGGTGTAATTTTCAATGATGTTGGCACCACAACAGACCTTAATTACGATGATATTCTGAATGGTTCTCAGTTTTGCATGGACGATACACAGGTGTATTATAAAATTGAATACAATGATGCTGCTGTCGGGTCTAGCAACTGTAATTCATTTTCTACCATTGCCAGTGGGTTGTTTAAAGATGATAACCCACCCGAGGATCCTGTTTTATCATATGTAACGATGAATAACGGTTTGGCCGAAATTCGCTGGGCTGCAAGTACTTCGCCTGATGTTGCTTCTTATATTGTTGAACTAAAGGACGCAAGTGGCCCATGGAACATCATAGGGAACCTTCCTGTAACCAATGGTAATAAATTTATACACAATCCTTCGTCAACGCTTATTGATCCTTGTAACACCATTCTTACTTATGCAGTAAGAGCCGTAGACATTTGTGGTAATGAAAGCGACGGGGATATAAATTACCTCAAGCCTCATAACAATATCGTTTTATCAGGCGAAACAGAATCAACCTGTGGCAGAAGTGCTGTGCTTACCTGGAATGCTTATCAGAATATGGATCCGCCTGTTTCAAAATACATTATTTATCGTAGAGAAGCGGGTGCCCCTATGCAATTGATTGATACAGTGTCAGCTGATGAACTGACTTATACTGACAATTCGATATATCCCAATGTGGCTTACTTTTATAAAGTAACAGCTGAAAACGGGATTGACAGAAAGATATCATCCAGTTGCGAATTGGAGATAACAGCTACTCCAGTATCTCTTGACAACTTTGATATGAATTATATTACAGTTGCCAATAACGATCACATTGAGCTTTTTGCCAATGCCAACCCGGCTGATGTAATTCAATCACTTGCTATCGGACGTTCTTCAACCGATGGCGGTTCACTCTCAAATGTTGATATTATTCCCTGGGGTGGTACCAATCCGGTAGAGGTAGCTGACTTTTTGGCTGAGGTTAACAGCACCAGTTATTATTATACGATTACAGCATATGATTCATGCAATTTCCCGTTGGCGACAACAACTGTTTTCAGAAGTATATTTCTTCAGATTGCTCCGGTAGGAAATGACAGATACAGATTGAGCTGGAATGCCTTTGAAGGCTGGGATGATACATATGAATACCAGGTATTCAGGGTTGTTGATGGGGTGGTAGATGCTGCTTTTCCTGAATTGCTTTCGTCCAGTCAGCTGGTTTTTGTCGATAATATTTCAGGCGTTTTGGCGAGCAGTATTTCATACTATGTTGAAGCTGTCAGAATTGATGATGGAGTCAGAAGCCGTTCAAATGAGGTGCAGATTGCTGCTGATACACAGGTAAAATTACCAACAGCTTTTAAGCCCGGTTCAGATAACTCAATAACCAATACATTCAAACCACTGCTCCGGTTTTTTGATGCTGGATCATACTCCCTCATGATTTATAATCGCTGGGGGCAGCAGGTATTTTCAACCAACGACCCGACCAAAGGCTGGGATGGCCTGGTGAATGGCAATGAAGCATCTGCAGGACTTTATGCCTGGGTGCTTACTTTTAATGATCTCAACGGGAACAAAACAACCGAAAAAGGGGCTGTTATGCTCTTAAGGTAACTCAGCGCTATTCTTCAACGCGGTTTTTTACGTATTTTTCGAGCCACTGATCGGTTTCCCAAAGCATATGCATGATGTTTTCCCGGGCGTTATATCCATGACTTTCATATGGCAGTAACACCAATCTGGCTGTGCCTCCCAACCCTTTAATGGCGCCAAAAAGGCGTTCGCTTTGCAGGGTAAAAGTTCCCGGATTGTTATCAGCATCACCATGTATAAGCAGGAGGGGTTCATTAATTTTATCGGCATGCACAAAAGGCGACATGGTCAGATACACTTCAGGTGCCTCCCAGAATGTGCGTTCTTCAGATTGAAACCCAAAAGGTGTCAGACTCCGGTTGTAAGCTCCGCTTCGGGCAATTCCAGCAGCAAAAAGGTCGCAATGTGCCATCAGATTGGCTGTCATAAATGCACCATATGAGTGCCCTCCAATCGCAATTCTTCTGCGGTCGGCAACACCTCTGGCAACGGCATAGTCAATAGCAGCAGCTGCATTTGAAACAAGCTGTTCAACAAATGAATCGTTGGGCTCACTATTTCCTTCGCCGATAATGGGGAAGTCAGCATCATCAAGTATTGCATAGCCTCTGGCTGCCCAATATACAGGTGATCCGTAGTATAACTGAACAAAAGTATGGGGCGATTCCTTAATCTGACCAGCTTGCTGAGCATCCTTGTATTCAACCGGGTATGCCCACATCAACATTGGCAGCCGGCCATCTCGCAATGAGTCGTAACCCGAGGGCAGGTAAAGTGTAGCTGATAAGTCTACCCCATCAGCTCTTTTATACCTTACCCTTTCTTTGCTAACCCCCATAAACGATGCATAAGGATTGGGAAAAGATGTCAGTGGTTTTAATTTTTGATTTGTTCGCAGGAAAAAGTTCGGGTTTTGCTCCTTGCTTTCAACTGACGTAATCATCTTTTTAGCTGTTGGATCAACCACCCTTACAATTGATTCATAGGTAGAAATTCCGTCAGCTTGCCATAGACGGTGGCTTTTTAGCTGTTTGATGTCAAACTCATCCACAAATGGTTTGTTCCCTTCAGGAGAATAACCTTCGCCTTGTAAATAAAGCTTTTTCCCGTCTGAAGAGAACCATAATGTTCTTTCGTTATATTGATTCCGTTTAGTAAGAAAATCACCCGGGTCGCCATAGTAATCTTCAGTTGAGCGATTAAATATAATTTTGGGGTCGGCATTTTCTTTTGATGGATCAATAAAGTAAGTAATGGTGTTTCTGTTTTTCCACCAGTAATCATAAATTACAGCCATTTTCTGGTTGCCCCAGGTTGCTCCGTAATATCTGTTTCTGGTGGCGGCTAAAAAGCGCGCATTTCCTGAAAAAGGGGCATCGGACTGATAAACTTTATCGCGGAAAGCAACCTCAACGGACGGGTCTCCACCATCCTGAGCTTCAGCCCAAACCAAACTTGCAGGCATATCTGACCGCCAGCTGATTGAACGTTTTCCTGTTTCTGTGGCATCAAAACCGTTGGGAAGCTCTTCTACAAGCTGACGGTTGTAAAAGTTCAGAAGAAAACTGCCATCCGGCTTGTAGATATCATACGAAACCGGAAATCTGTATTGCGGTACAATATATGAATACGGCCTTTTGATGGTTTGAACGAGTATATAATTGCCATCGGGCGAAAATGAAACCGATCGGTAAATGGCTTTTGGTAAGAAGTCTGTTATTTTGCCATTCATCTCAATGCGTTTGAGTTCAGCCTGAGTGTAATATTCATATTTTTTCTCATCGGCAGGATTGCGCAGCAGATCCTGAAAGGTTCTTGCAGGTGCTTTTCGTCCGGTGGTTTCCTGAACAGCAGGCCCTTCGGGTAATTGCAGCTCACTGGTAAGTTGTTCTCTGTTTTCGGGAACCATCAAGGCAAATACAGCGTCAGATTTTGGCGACCAAACATAAGCTGAGCCCATTGAGCCATTGAGCCTTGGCGGAGAAATACAGCTGGCGTTGCCGCTGTTTAAATCAATTACCCATAATTCAATGCCATTTGAAAGCGTGTTGGTAAAGGCGATTTTGGTTTCGTCGGGCGAGAAGCTTAAATCAGAAATCTTCAGCTTGCCGGGGAGCCCGTTGATAGTCAGGTATTGGCCTGACTCAATGTTCATGACTTTGATATCGTAATTGTATGAAGCTCTTGATTGCCCGTTTGTTTGCGGATTGATGCGGATACCTGCCAGTTTTACTTCAACTTCGGCCAAATCTTCAAGGGTTTTAAAAGCCAATCTGTCAAGCATTACCATTGTTTGATTGCGCGAATCAATCCTGATGGCAGGTCTGGGTTTAATATCAACCAATTCAAGAATTTCCTGAGGCGGTAGTTGATAAGTCTGATTGGTTTGGGCATTGGCAAAAGAAGTAATCGTCATTAGCAGTAGGATTAATCGTTTCATGAACTTGTGTTTTATGATTCATAATGCCATACTTAAAAACGAGTTATGGCATTGGTATGAATCAGAATGAAAACTAATACGCTGTAAATATAATGTACTTGCAGTTCTCTTATTGCTTAATAAATCGTGCCGAATGCACTTTAAGTCCATTATTTATGGTAATCAACCAGATGCCAGGACTGAGTTTTGAAATGTCGGCATGCCATTCGATGAATCCGTTGGCAGGATTTTGGTAAATATCGCTGATGATTATCCTGCCAGTTGGGTCGGAAATGGTGAACGAAATTTCTTTCATATTGTTGGATTCAGTTTTTACATACAAAATATTTGACGCCGGGTTCGGGAAAATGCTGAATGCTGCCTGATGATTATCTGCAAAATCTGTTGCGGTGCTGTTGCAGGTACCAGGCAGGTTCTGATCAATCCATGCAAGACGCTGGTGAATCCAGTTTTTCAAGGAACTGATTTCTTCAGCATAGGTTGGCGGGTAAGGCCAGGGGTTGGGCCAAACATACACGCCTAAGATTGGCCATACAGTAAAATTTCGTTCCTGCGATTCGTTTAGCAACAGGGCAACACTGTCAATATATTGGTCAAACCAATTGTCACTGAGCAGATTGTCGCGCAGCATGGTCCATCGGCACTTCAGATTATTGGCAAAAGCGGTGTCTTCAAGCAAGCGTTCCCACCAAAATGGAACCTGCCAGTAATCATCGGTGCAAGGAAACTGGTAGGCCCATCCTTCAACTTCAGTACCGCCGCAATAATCTGCATTGTGCCAGGCAATGTCATAATCCCATACAGGTCCAATTCTGAGCTTTCCGCCTAAACTTTCGCGCTCTTTATGAAGGAATGTACTGAGGCGATAGCCGTCAACATTTTTACTGATTTCATTCACCAAAAAATAATCAATAAAGGAGAGCTCATCAACAAATTGCCTGAACCCGGTTTCTGGATTGGCAAAATCAGGCCCGGCAAGTGTGCTTTCAAATGAGTTTACATAATTGCTGATATAGGCTTTTTGCGGATCTGTAATATCTTCGGCCTTGGGAAATTCGTATTGAAAGAAGATAGTTTGCCCGTTGTTATGGTTCTCAGGCGGAAAATTTGAAATCCAGCCATCGCCACCGCTACCTGTAGTTTTGTCAATTTTAAATATATACCCGCCAGTCAGTTGATCGCCTGAATTTTGATCGGGTTTGAGTTTGGCAATATTTACCCTGTTTGCGTCGCGCTTGATTCTTTCAGAGAAAACATAAATTCCTTTATAAATCCCATTGATGACTACTTCAACATACTTGTAACGTGTGGCATAATGGCCAAGATTACGCGATACCTGATATGCCAATGCATTGCGACACAATGTTTTATCGGTATAATTAGCGTTCAGGATCCAATCGCTTTCCTCAGGCATGCCCAGCATTGAAATGTCAACTTCTTCACCCTGTGCGTCCCATGTTTCAAAACCATAGCTTTTTTTGGGAAACATCTGAGAACTGGATCCTCTGATTTCTATTCCGGCATAAGCATCATAAACCGGATTGTCGCTGACATAATTACGTTGTCCCTGACCATTGTCAATTACTTTCATGCCCACCTGAATTTTGGGATCATCAGGTATTTCCTGCCCATATGTGTCGATAAGAATGATGGGCAGGTTTGACGAAGTGAAGGCAAACGGCGCTGTGGGATGATCGCTGAATGTAATTTCCCAATCGAGTAAATTTCCCTGGTCGGAATTGAATTTGTCGAGGATGTATAAATACCAGATGCCATTACCTTCGCGTCCGTTGTTTAATGATCCCATTTGCTCCTGTGGTTTGTAATAACCTGTAAACGGGGCACTACCCTGGTTGATGACTCTGAAAGCTGTATCGGTAAAAATGGTGTTGGTGTAATTGTCTCCATCTCCGCCATTGCCATCACTCAGGACAATTGATGTGCCATCAGGGGCAATTAATGCAATCAGCAAATCTGCATCATATGTATGAGTCAGGTTTATACGTATTGATGATAATCCGTGTATACTGTCAATGCTTGCAGGATTTAAGTCACTTACCGTTATTGGATATATTGCCGGAGTGCCATCATCTGGAATTATTCCTCCTGTTCCTTGCCAGGTTTGTGCAAAAATGTTGCATGCCAGACATGTTGCCGTCAAGAATGTGAGTAGTTTTTTCATTTTTGTGAAGTTAGTGTAGCTTTATTACCCAGACCAGATATTGATGAAGGCTTATAAGCCCGAATTTTTAAGTTTTTTTCTGTTCTGAACAGTAAGCTGGTGCGACATTTGTTTTCAGGCCATTAATTTAGGAATTTTTAACAGATCTGTAACAGCCGGGTAAAACATGCGTTCAGGTATAAGTTTAATTTTATGGTTGGCTTTTCTGAACAGCAAACCGGTTTGGAAGTTATGTGTAAAATATTGATAAATAGGTGTGTAACACAGGCTCTGAATTTTTTACTTCGGAATTCATAACACAATGAGGAATGTAGAAATTGCCCCTGATGCCATTTGAAAGCCCGAAAAGTAACTATTGGCTGCATTGAGCACTATGCAATCAGAAGTTTAGAATCTATTTTTCATAACTTTGCACATTCTAAAAAGCAGAAACATGTTGGCTTTTAATGATAAAATGGCTGGAACCTATACTACTCCCGATGATGTGCTTTTAAGGTCTGCACATGCGGCAGCACTGCCATTTGGCCAAGGTGTAACATCCGGATTTTTACATTATACCAGCATTCGTATACCGGTTGTTTCTGTCGGGGTTGATATGATTACTGATGCGTTAATGGGCCAAAATCCGGCTCGAAACTGGGGTAAGGGCTTCCTCATATCCAACATGTTCGGTAATAATAAAAAGAACCCCAAAAATGCTTCGGGAAGTCTTGTGTCTGATGCTGGTATTGCCGTTAAGCCTGTAATTTAACTTGTTAAAAAATAAACAAATACATAATTCAATTAACCACTTCAATCGTTATGAAAAACCTGCTTGTTAAGTTTCTGTTTACCATCATTTTTTTAACAGGAATATCATGTGCCTTTGCTCAGGATACAGATCCTGTGATACTGAAAGTGGCTGGTGAAAACATCACCAAAACGGAGTTTTTAAATGTTTATCAGAAAAACAATGTTAATGGTGAAGTTCTCGATCGCAAATCACTTGAAGAATACATGGAATTGTATATCAATTTCAGGTTGAAGGTTAAGGAAGCTGAAGAGCTCGGGCTTGATACGATGCGCTCTTTTATTGATGAACTGGCCGGCTATCGCAAACAGCTTGCACAACCTTATCTGATTGATGAGGATATGAATAAAGCGCTGCTTGAAGAGGCATATAGCCGCAAGACTGAAGATATAAGGGCCAGTCACCTGTTGGTAAAAGTGGATAAAAATGCTTCGCCAGCCGATACACTTATAGCTTATAAAAAAGTGATGGCCTTGCGCAAAAAAATTCTGAAAGGCGCTGATTTTGGTCAGGTTGCAATGGAAAGCTCCGATGACTTGTCGGCTCGTGACCGGACTGTTGAAAACCGGCAGGTAAAAGGTAATAAAGGTGATTTGGGATACTTTACTGTTTTTGATATGGTTTATCCTTTTGAAACCGGTGCATATAAATTAAAAGTAGGCGAGGTTTCAATGCCGGTTCGTAGCGATTTTGGCTATCATCTGATTAAAGTAACTGACCGTAAACCGGCTATGGGCCGCGTTCAGGTTGCTCATATTCTTCTGCGTATACCTGCCAACGCTTCTGCCGAAGACAGTACCGCTGTTGCAAAAAAAGCACAGGAAATATACAGCCGTTTGATGAATGGTGAAGATTTCAGTAAACTCACCGCCGAATTTTCTGAAGATAAATCAACATCACCTAAAGGAGGCGTTTTGCCCTGGTTTGGCGCCAATAAGATGATTCCTGAATTTATCAAAGAGATTTCTGCCCTCAAAGATATCAATGATATTACCAAACCTTTTTCTTCTTCCTTTGGATGGCACATAGTTAAGCTTATTGATCGCAAACCTGTAGGAAGTTATGAAGATAACCTCGCTGATTTAAAACAAAGCCTCACCCGGAATGACAGAGCTAAAAAGAGTGAAGAGGCCTTGCTGAACAGAATTAAACGGGAATATAAATATTCTGACAATCTGAAAGCCAGGGATGAATTCAATAAGGTGGTTACCGACACTATTTTTGCTGGCGGATGGGATGCTAAACAAGCTGAAAACCTCAATAAAACGATTTTTACCATCGGACGTCGCAGCTACTCACAACAGGATTTTGCATCTTATCTTGCTAAAAATCAGCGCAAAAGAAACAAAGAGGAGATTCCTGTTTATATAAATACTATGTTCAATGCTTTTGTTGCAGAAAAATGCCTGGAATATGAAGATAGTCAGCTTGAATCCAAATATCCTGAATTCAGAATGCTGGTAAAAGAGTATCGTGATGGAATCTTACTGTTCGAACTTACTGATCAGAAAATCTGGTCAAAAGCCGTTAAAGATACTTTAGGCCTTGAGCAGTTTTATAAGGCAAATGCCACAAACTACATGTGGGATCAACGTCTTGATGCAACCATTTATACTTTTACAACTAAAGACGAAAAGCTGCTGGCAACTGCCCGGAAGGCTATAAAAAAAGGCATTACCGATAACGAGTTGCTTGAAATGGTGAATACTGACAGTACATCGGTTTTAACCATCGACAGGAGGAAATATTCAAAGGGCGACAATGCCATGATTGACGAAATTGACTGGACTCCGGGTATGGCAACCGAAACAGCTACCGCTGACAAAGTAACCATGATTATGGTCAATCAGGTGGTTAAACCTGAGCCAAAATTGCTGAACGAAGCGCGGGGTCTTATCACAGCTGATTATCAAAATTATCTTGAACAGGCATGGATCAAACAGTTAAGGGCAAAATACCCTTATGAAGTTAATCAGGCTGTTCTTTCTTCAATAAACTAAAGTGATCAAAGATTTAAAGATATGGATGCTGCTGCTGCCGGTAAGTTTACTGGCAGCATGTAGTTTTTTTAAAAAAGACAACAGTGATGTGGCGGTGGCTGTCGCCTATGATAAAACACTTTATCGTAGCGAGTTGAATGGGATTGTGCCGTCAGGCTCATCTGCCAATGACAGCATTGAAATTACCCGGCAATATATTGATAATTGGGTGCGTAACCAGGTGAAACTGCATCAGGCTGAGAAAAATCTGAGCGATGAACAGATGGATTTTGATAAGCAGCTGGAGTTGTACAGAAATTCACTCATTATTTATGAATATGAAAGTGAACTGATAAAACAAAAACTTGACACTGTCGTTAATGAACAGGAGATTCAGCAGTTTTACGATGCCAATCCTGCAAATTTTCAGCTTCGCGAGAACATTGTGAAAGTGAGTTATATTAAAGTTCCGTTGGCTTCAGTTGGAGCGCCTGCTGTTAAAAAAGCCAGACAATTGTTGGGGGCAGAACGCATTGCAGACCCTGAAAAGCTCGACGAAATTTGTCAGTCATCTATGCTCTCGTGTAGAATAGATGATGATAATTGGTTGACATTTAACGACTTGATTCGAGAGCTGCCGTTGGATGTTTTTGATCAGGAAAACTTTTTGAAAAGCAAGAAGTTTTTTGAAACCAGTGACTCTCTCTATCTTTATATGGTGAGGTTTAATGATTACAAAATAAAAGAAAGCCTTTCGCCTATCAGTTTTGAAACTGAAAAAATCAGGAGCATCATTCTTAACCAGCGAAAGCATGAGCTGATAAACCGGATGCATCAGGAAGTTTTTCAGAAAGCACTTGAAAATAAGGAGTTTGAAATCTTCTGATTCCATACTTTACATCTATAACGAATTTGAAAAAATGAAAAAAACAATTGCATTATTACCGCTTGTTGTGCTCAGTTTCCTGTCATTGAATACACATGCTCAAGAACAGGTTATTGATGAAGTAGTCGCTGTAGTCGGTGCCAATTATATTCTTCAGTCTGATATTGAAGCACAGTATATCCAGTTCAGGATGCAGGGTGGAATCAGCGACGCCCGGGCTACCCGTTGTCAGATTCTGGAAGATTTGCTTTTTCAGAAACTGATGCTTAATCAGGCTGAGCTTGACAGTGTGGAAGTTACTGACGACCAGATTGAGCAGACCATGGATGCCAGATTCAGATATTATATACAACAATTTGGCTCTCAGGAAAAACTTGAACAGTTTTATAAAAAACCACTGATTCAAATCAGGGAAGAATTTCGCAGCCTGGTGAAGGAACAGTTAATGGTTGACGAAGCTCAACAATCTGTAGTCAAAGATTTGAAAGTGACACCTTCTGAAGTTAGAGCGTTCTTTAACAGCATGCCCAAAGATAGTATTCCAATGATAGATACCGAATACGAAATTGCACAAATTGTGAAGGAGCCGGCTATTAGTAAGGAAGAACTTGATGCTACCCGTGAACGCATTAAAACACTACGCGACCGTATCTTAAAAGGCGAAAATTTTGGAGCTCTGGCGGTGCTTTATTCTGAAGACCCGGGATCAGCCAAGAAAAGGGGAGAAGTTGGGTTTGTTGGCCGCGGTCAATTATATCCCGAATACGAAGCAGCAGCTTTTGGATTGAAAAAAGACGAGGTTTCAGATATAATCAAATCCAAAGCCGGTTATCATATCATTCAATTGATTGAGCGCCGCGGCGACCAGATTAACACCCGTCACATTTTACTGATGCCCAAAATATCAGATGTTGATATCGCTAAGGCATCCCGCCTGCTCGACAGTGTGGCCGGGCTTATCAACGACAAAAAGATGACTTTTGAAGATGCTGCAACAAAATTTTCTGACGACCCTGGCAAAATCAATGGTGCCATGATGGTGAACCAAAATACAGGAAACACGCGGTTTCTGGCCAATCAGCTTGACCCAAAGGTGTTTTTTGCCATTGACAAAATGAAAGTAGGTGATGTTTCTCGTCCAATACCAATGGTGAATGATGAAGGGAAACAGTCTCTGAATATTTTCACCCTTATTTCTAGAACGCAGCCTCACCGTGCTAACCTGAAGGATGATTACAGTACTATCCAGGAATGGGCCCTTAATAAAAAACGCGCCGATACAATCAATAAATGGATTGCTGACAAAATTTCAAAAACCTATTTCAGGATCAATGAAAATTATCAGGATTGCAATTTTCAGCATTCATGGGAGGTGCGGTAATTTTTAATTTTTAGCATAAAATTATGATACAATATAAGTCTGATGTTGAAGCAATTGACGCTTTTGTCCAGAAATACAAAGTGTTGACACACGAAATAGGTAAAGTTATTGTTGGGCAGGATGATGTCATCAAAGGTGTGCTTATATGCATTTTTAGCAAAGGCCATGCTTTGCTGGTTGGTGTACCGGGTCTGGCCAAAACCCTGCTGGTAAATACCATTGCCCGTTCTCTCGGATTATCGTACAGCCGCATTCAGTTTACGCCTGATCTTATGCCTACTGATATTCTGGGTACTGAAATTCTGGATGAGAACAGACGCTTCAGATTTCTGAAAGGCCCTGTTTTTGCCAACATTATTTTGGCCGACGAAATTAACCGTACGCCACCCAAAACCCAATCAGCGCTGCTTGAAGCTATGCAGGAAAAGGCTGTTACGGTTGCCGGTGAATCGCATAAACTAACGGAGCCATTTTTTGTTTTGGCCACCCAGAATCCGATTGAGCAGGAAGGGACTTATCCTTTACCTGAAGCGCAGCTTGACAGGTTTATGTTTAACATCTGGCTTGATTATCCCTCGTTTGAGCAGGAAATTGATGTGGTTAAAAATACAACTACCGAAAAATCAGCAGAGCCTCAGGTTGTTATTTCAGGTGAAGAAATTATCTATTTCCAAAACCTCATCCGGCGTATTCCTGTTCCTGATAACGTTTATAATTATGCGGTTCAGGTTGCATCCCGCACGCGTCCGGGTACAAAGTCTGCCCATCCATGGGCCAATCAATACCTTACCTGGGGTGCCGGCCCCCGCGCTTCGCAGTATCTCATTATCGGGGCGAAATGTCATGCAGCTATCAATGGTAAGTATTCTCCCGATATGGAGGATGTTCAGGCAGTGGCAACCAGTATTTTACGCCACCGGATTGTTAGAAATTATAAGGCTGAAGCTGAAGGAATTAGCGTGAAAATGATTGTAGACGAAATGCTGAAACAATAAATGCTGATTTCAATAAAAGATTAAAAGGCAGTCAGGATTTCTGATTGCCTTTTTTTATTTTATTTCTGAGTGTGATGCACTTTGTCTCAAATTTTTTGCTGTCTTCACATGTTGTATTATTCATATATGAGTTTCGGTAAAATATTTTACATTGGCGATCAAAGACTAGTTTGTGAATTAAATATCATCGCTGTTTTTTTCTTATTTGTTTTTTGAAGCAAGGGATTTTTCATGTCTGGCTCAGAGCTTCTATATGTGATTGTGTTGAATATATTAAACGTGCTTGTTCATATAAAGACAATGTAAAATCTGTTATTCATGCCATGTTCAAAACAGGAGATTTATTAATATTATAGAAGAGGATTGTCGTTTTTTCTTAACAGAATTAGGATTCTTGGTATTATTCCCTATTTTTGCGTGTATAGAAAATTTATTTACAATTATATCTTAAATAATGAAAAAAACTACCTTGCGTCTGCTGTGCACATTAACTTTATTACTGCTCTTTCTTACTCAATGCAGCGAAAAAACCGACAATAGCTACCGATTCCGATTCAAGTTTATTTCTGAGAATTATAAACCCCTTAATTTTATTGAGAATGCTCAGCCAGCCGGATTGGCTCCTGAACTGCTAAAGCAGATTTGCGGAAACCTTGATATACCGTTTGAAGTTACTTTTCTCGACTGGGAACAAGCTTACAATCAGGCACAAACGACAGATAATGCCGTGTTGTTTACCACTATTCTGAATGCTGATCGACAAGATCTTTTTAAATGGGCAGGGCCTTTTGCTTCTCTCGACTGGATGTTTTATTCTTCATCGTCAAATTATATAACTGTTAATACGATGGATGATGCCCGCAGTGTTGCAGCAATTGGGGTAATCAGGGATTATTCAATAGAACAGTTTTTGATTTCTGAAGGCTTTACCAACCTGGTTTATTGTGACAACAATATTGATGCCTTTGATAAGTTGCTCAAAGGGGAAATAGATCTTTTCCCTTCCGATAAAATTACTGCCGAAGCTGCTCTTGAATCACTGGGACAATCAATTTACAAGGTTACAGGTCAATTGACCATAAGAACAGACTTATTGTATTTTGCATTCAACAAAAGCATTCCGGATGATGTTGTGGCTGATTTTCAAAGAGAAATCAATTTATTGAAAGAGAATGGCAGTCTGAGGACGCTATATCGTAAGTACATGCAGTCATCAGATGTGCCCGGTACTCTTCAGATTTATACTGAGCAATATCCTCCACTCACTTTTAGGAATAACCAGGGTGATTTAACAGGATTTGGTGTTGATGTAGCTTCCGAAATTATGAAGCGCAACCAGATTTTTGCTGATATCAGGCTTACTTTATGGAGCAATGCCTATGAACTGGCTCTGCATAATCCTGATTTTTGTCTTTTTACGATGGATCGGACACCAGCCCGCGATACCCTCTTTCAGTGGGTAGGACCCATTGGAACCAATACAACCTTTTTTTATGTAAAGAATGGCTCAGGCATTACTATTTCTTCTATTGATGATGCCCGCAATTTAGCTTCAGTAGGAACAGTAAGCTTTTGGTTTTCTGATCAGTATCTTCGCGAGCAGGGGTTTACCAACCTTGTTTCTGACAGCGATCCAAAAATTATGACTGAAAAGTTGATGCTGGGTGAAATTGATGCTTTTGTTTGCACAAGCGTTACTTTTCCTGATATCCTGAAAGATCTTGGTTATGAGTACGCGCAGGTACAGCCCGCTTTCTCGCTTTTGTCGTCTGATTATTATATTGCTTTTTCAAAAAATACACCTGTTTCTATGGTGAACCTGTGGCAATCTACATTTGAATCGTTGAAACAGGATGGCACATATCAGGCTATCCAACACAAATGGTTCCCTTAATCAATCGGTTAAATATCAGCCTGATTGAGTTAAGTTTTAAAGGAGTGTTTTATGAATTTTCCTCTTTTTTCTTGAAGTTTATCAGGCTGTCTTTGCTTGCATTCAGGCCAAATTCGAGAATTTTTTCAACAATCAGCATTCTTGCTTTATCGGCATCTTTCATAGATCCTGAAATTTTGTAAGCCAGCAGTGTGTTATGAATAAAAACCTGCCTGTTATAAAAATATGTGAGCCGATTGATTGAGCTTTTGTATATCCAGAGGAATAATGCAGAGACCAACTCGGTGATGATACCACTCCCTATGGTCAGAATCTGAAGATTTCCTGAAACAAAGTCTTTGTTTATAAACGTGGCAGGTACAATATATGACAATATGCCGAAGGCAATGATAAAGAATCCGAACCACATTGCCAGAATACTGTACTGATAACTTCGCTGGGTTTGGGTTAACCCGATTTTATAATATTGCTCGAGTTCTATCCTGCTAAAAGTTACCAGTGGTATCAGGCCTTCTGTATCTGTTTCACCTAAAATGCTTTCATAGTTCGATTGTTTTTCGTTGATTTCATTTATTCTTGAACTAAACTCTTTTTCGGCATCAGTAGCATACAATTTGAAAATGCCCGAAATAATATCCCCGATTAAAAAAAACGGGATAAATGGCCCGATAAACAAGTAAATAGCCCCCAGTACCGAAAATATTCCCCTCCATGTTGGCGGGTCAAATCCCCAATTCCATAACATCGGAAGCCATATGAATATGCAATAATAAACAGCAACTGCAGTGGTTATAATCAGAAGAAGAATCAGACTGATTATAACAGTCATTCTTACTTTGCTATTTTGGAATTTGACCCATTCCAGCAGCCATTCTTTAGCCTCCTTTTTCTTCTCTTCCTTCGGCTCAGCATTTTTTGATTCATGCTGTAAGCTTTCACTTTTATCTGTTTTGTCAAGTTCGACGGCTGGGTTGGGTGTTGCCGTATTTTCTGTCTTTCCCATTGCGGTTTGATTTTTAAATGGGTTCAATATTCTTTGAATGTAAATCTGTGCTGCCTGGCTATGGTTGTATGCTTAGTGATGGTTCAAAATGTTAGCAATATGGCAGCACTTACTCAATTGTAATAGTCAAAAAATCAGAGATAGCGTTAAGCAATGCCCTCTGATTGCATCTGCGAACCTATTGAATTACATTGAATTGGAAAGCTATAATGGATAATAAACACGCATGGGCGTTTTTTTGTTTTTCTGTTTCGGCTTATGATTTGTATTTTTTAAGATAACTCATGCTGATCATCCGGCAGGCATGCTTCTTGAAATTGGTATTGCCATAATTTTAAAATACTGAATGAAGAGGTGCTTTTACAAAATTGTATAATGAGGCTGTTTTGAGAATTAATAACTAAAGTGTTTTTTATGACAGGTTCTTTGGTACTAAAGCATTGCTATTGCCAATAAAACTATAAATTTGGCGTTACAATTATCTGATTATCGACTTATCGTTATTCTTTTTTCGAAAATATTGGTTTATGAAGGCTTTTTCTACGCAGAACAAGAAATTATGGTTTTTACTACCGGCAATCGTCATTGCGTTAGCGGCAAGCTGGTATTATTTTGCCGGCAGAAGTAAGAGCGGCCCCGGCCTTACAACCAAAGTGGAATATGGTGATTTTAACATCAACGTAACGACCACCGGAGAGCTTGAAGCGTTGAGTTCAGAGAATATTCTGGGGCCTACCGGTTTGCGGGAGGTTAGAATCTGGCAGGTGCAAATCAGCGATATTATTGCCGAAGGAACATTGGTAGATTCGGGCCAGTATGTAGCTACACTTGACAGGACTGAAATTACCAACCGCATGAAGGATCTTGAAAGTGAGGTGGAAAAGCTTGAATCACAGTTTATTAAAACTAAACTTGATACCTCAATGGATCTCAGGGCTGCCCGTGAAGAGCTCGTGAATATGAATTATGCTTTGGAAGAAAAGCAAATTACGGTGGAACAATCTATTTATGAACCTCCTGCAACCCAGCGTCAGGCCAAACTCGATTTGGAAAAAGCACAGCGTGCTTTTCAACAGGCTCAAAAAAATTATAAACTGAAACTCGAAAAAGCCCGCGCCAACATGCAGGAAGTTTCAGCTTCTTTTAGTCAGGAGCAACGCCGACTTGAACAGATACGTGAAGTGCTCAAAGGATTTACCATTACTGCTCCCAAGGCTGGCATGCTTATATACAAACGCAACTGGGATGGAACAAAAATGGGTATTGGTGCCACCATGAGTTCATGGGATAATATTGTGGCTACCCTTCCCAATCTCAAAGAGATGATTTCAAAAACCTATGTAAATGAAATAGATATCAGTAAATTAAAAACCGGGCAGAAGGCAGAAATTAGTGTAGATGCCTTCCCTGAAAGAAAATATACCGGAATTGTTACCGAAGTTGCCAATATTGGTGAGCAAATGCGCAATTCAAATGCCAAAGTTTTTGAAGTAAAAATCAGGGTTCATGAATTTGACTCCATTCTTCGCCCGGCTATGACAACCAAAAATATCATCAGCACATCCATAATTCCGCGTTCACTTTATTTGCCTATTGAGTGCATTCATACTACTGACAGCATTACGTTTGTTTACCTTCCGGGCTCTACGCGTCAACAAATAAAAACAGGCCTGACCAATGAAAATCAGATTATTGTTACTGAAGGTTTGAAACAGGGAGATGAAGTTTATTTGTCGCCACCTGAAAACTCTTCTGAATGGCGTTTAAAGAAACTTTAATCAGATTACTGTGGAAAGGAAACTTTATATACTGGCTATTGCCCTGGAAGCTGTTTTTGCAAACAAATTCAGATCAATGCTCACTGCGCTGGGCATCATCTTCGGAGTTGCGGCAGTTATTGCTATGTTAGCAATTGGCAATGGCGCACAAAAGGAAATTCTTGACCAGATGAAGCTGGTGGGTGTAAATAATATTATAATTATGCCCAAATCGCAGTCGAAAATGGAAGAAGCTGCCAAAGATGATGAAAAAGGGAAACAAGCGGCAGATAAATTTTCTCCAGGATTATCGCTGATGGATGCACGCAGCATTCAGGAAGTTATTCCATCGGTGGCCAAAGTTAGTCCTGAAGTGGTTTACGAGTCTCCTCTTATTTCCGAAGGCGTTAGTACATATGGAAAAGTAAGTGGAGTAACTCCTGATTTTTTTGATGTGTTTAACCTGTCACTTGAAACCGGCGATATGTTTAACGAAGAGCAGCTGCGATTTGGTAAGGCTGTTTGTATTGTTGGTGCCGGGCTAAAGGCTAAACTTTTTCCACAAACCAGCCCTATTGGCAAATTTGTAAAATGCGGAAATGTATGGCTGCAGGTTATTGGCGTTCTTGAAAACAGGGCCGTTTCAGCTTCGCTTTCCGAAAATATGGGTATTAGTGATTATAACAACCAGATTTATGCCCCTATTCAAACAATCCTCTTACGCTATCGCGACCGTTCGGTTGTAACCACTGCTATGATAAGGGGCGGCAGCACCAGTACCGTTAGTTTTGGCGGAGGAATGATGTCGTTCAGCTCTTCATCTGAAAGTGATGAAGATGCTTCAAATCAGATAGATAAAATTGTGGTACAGGTGAAGGAAACGTCACTCATTAACCAGACTTCAGAAGTAATTCAGCGTATGCTCACCCGAAGACACGCTGGTGTTGAAGATTTTGAAATCAAAGTTCCCGAGCTTCTGTTGAAACAAGAACAGAGAACCAAGGATATTTTCAATATCGTGTTGGGTGCCATCGCTTCCATTTCACTTATTGTTGGAGGAATCGGTATCATGAATATTATGCTGGCTTCTGTGATGGAACGTACCAAAGAAATTGGTATTCGCATGGCTACTGGTGCTACGCGCAAAGATGTGATTTTTCAGTTTTTAAGTGAAGCGACCATGATTAGTATCTCAGGCGGGATAATAGGTATTTTTCTCGGGCTTGCCCTTGCCCGAATTATTACTGAGTTAACAGGAATTCTTACCATAGTTTCTATCGCATCTATTGTTATTTCTTTTGGCGTATCGGCTACTGTGGGTATTATTTTCGGATATATGCCCGCCAAAAAGGCAGCCATGCAGGATCCTGTGGCTTCGTTGAGATATGAATAATTCATTTAGTTATAAAGTTGTGTTAATGAGAAAGATATTTGCAATTATTTTAATGATGTCAGTAAGTCTGTGTTTTCAGCTGACGGTTTACGGGCAGTCAAAAACCAGACAATTGAGTTTGCAGGATGTTATCTCCATTGCTCAAAAGCAATCGCCTGACGCGTTAACAACGACCCATCGTTTCCGTAGCAGTTACTGGCAATTCCGCAACTACAAGGCAGGATTAATGCCCTCGCTTACATTTGATGCTACCTTGCCCAGCCTTAGCCGTAGCATTGAGAAAATTACCACGCCCGATGGTGATGCATTTTATGAACGTAATCAGGCAAGTTACTCTGCCGGCCTCTCGCTTACCAAAAATATCGGTCTTACCGGAGGGCAAATCTTTTTAAATTCTGATTTACAGCGAATAGACCTTTTTAGTGACAGCACCAGAACTTCTTATTTGTCATCTCCCCTGAATATAGGGTTACGGCAGCCCATTTTTAATTATAATCCTTATAAATGGCTGAAGAAGACTGAACCCATGCGCTATAGTGAAGCCGAAAAAAAATACCTGGAAGATATTGAGCAGGTTTCTATTACAGCTTCTAACCTTTTCTTCAGCCTGCTTGATGCCCAGATACGCTTAAAAATTCAGCAGACCAATATGGCAAATAACGACACCTTGTATCAAATTGCCCGCGGTCGTTTTAATATTGGAACTATTGCTGAAAATGAACTGTTGCAAATTGAGCTAAGTTTGCTCAATGCCCGGTCGTCGGTTGAGAGTGCCAATCTGGACGTCGAAATGAAAATGTTTAACCTTCGATCATATTTGCGGATTCCTGAGGGCGAGGCTATTGAGCTGATTGCGCCCGGAGCCCCGGCAGCCACTACTGTTGATGCCCAGTTGGCTATCGCTGAAGCCCGTGAAAACCGTGCTTCAATGGTTGCTTTTGAAAGACGGTTGATTGAAGCTGAAAGTCAGGTTAATAAAGCCAGAACCGAAAACCGCTTCAATGCAAATTTGTTTGCAATTTATGGCCTCACACAAAGTACTGCTGATTTTAAGGAGGTTTACCGGAATCCTCAGGAGCAACAGCGCCTCGAAGTTGGTATTCAGGTCCCGATTTTGGACTGGGGGCTCACGCGAGGCAAAATTAAACTTGCCGAATCAGATCGTGAATTGGTGCGGACTGCCGTTCAGCAGGAGCAGATTGACTTCGAACAGGAGATTTTTTTGAAAGTGATGCAGTTTAATATGCAGCGAAATCAGTTGGCTATTGCTGCTAAAAGTGATACTGTTGCCCTTAAACGCTATGAAGTTACCAAGCAGCGGTATCTCATTGGCAAAATCGGAATTATAGATTTAAATATTGCCCAAACCGAAAAAGACAATGCCCGGCAAGGGTATATAGCTTCTTTGGCTGAATACTGGAGAAGTTATTACGAGTTGCGCAAACTTACCCTCTATGATTTCCCGGCTAAACGCAGAATTACTTTTAGTTTTGATGAAATTCCCGACATACAGTAACTAATCTTTGATTGAACAAGTCTCTGATTAAACTCTCCCCGGCTAAGTATTTTGTCCCTTTTTTTTTGACTGACCGGTATAGTTCTTGACAAGTCAAATATTTTCGTGCGCGGCAGTTGTGAATAATTTCGATAAATGATTGAACTGAGGCAACCAAATTTATTATCTTTCGAAACCATTTGAATCCCGGTTATATTGATACAGTTTTTAAAAGATATGAGTTTTGAACAGATTCCTTTAAAACAGGGCTTGATGTATCATATCCCTGATTTTATAGGTAAATCAGCTTCGTTTGACTTTATTCAACAACTGAAACAGGAGATCAAATGGAAGCAGGAGACATTAAGATTTTTTGGTAAATCATTGCTTACACCCCGCCTCACTGCCTGGTATGGCGACGAGGGAATGAGCTATAGCTATTCAGGACTAAAACTGAGTCCCAATATATGGACACCGGCTTTGCTTGAAATTAAAAACATGACGGAATTTGCCACAAATTGCCGGTTTAATTCAGTGTTGCTCAATTGGTATCGCAACGGAAACGACAGCATGGGGTGGCATTCCGACGATGAAAAGGAATTAGGCCTGAATCCTGTAATTGCAAGTGTTAGCCTGGGGGCCGAAAGAATATTCAGGGTTCGCGAAAAGTTGAATCATAAAAACAGTTTTGGTATTAAGCTCAATAACGGAAGTTTATTGCTGATGGCAGGAGAATTGCAGCACCACTGGCAGCATTGCCTGCCCCGTTCGGCCAAAAGTCAGGGCGACAGGATTAATTTAACTTTCAGAATGATTGTTGCTTAGAACTGTTTCCTCTTATTTAAACAGTTATACAGTGAATATTACTATTCATTGAAAAGTATGATTTGCATGCACATCAAGGCATGTTTTTTTATATATATTTGTAGTATAAAATTTAAACATTTAAAAACACAGCTATGTCAGTTTTAGTAGGCAAAAAAGCCCCTCATTTTGAAGCAGATGCAGTTATAAACGGTGGTGAGATTGTTGAAAAATACTCTCTTAGCCAATTTATTGGGAAAAAGCATGTTGTATTTTTCTTCTATCCGCTGGACTTTACATTTGTTTGTCCTACTGAAATTCTTGCATTTCAGCACAAGCTCGATGAGTTTCACAAAAGGAATGTTGCAGTTGTGGGCTGCTCGGTAGATTCAGTGCATTCACACTGGGCATGGCTGAATACCGAACTCAATAAAGGTGGAATCAAAGGTGTTACTTTTCCGCTGGTTTCAGATTTATCAAAAACAATTTCTGAAAATTACGAGGTGCTTGCTGGCTCTTATGAATATGATGAAGAGGACAATAAACTCGAATTTGATGGTGAAGCTGTTGCATACCGTGGTTTATTTTTGATTGATAAACAAGGTATTGTTCGTCATCAGGTTGTCAATGATTTGCCTTTGGGGCGCAGTGTTGACGAGGCTTTACGCATGGTGGATGCGCTGCAGTTTTTTGAAGAAAACGGGGAAGTGTGCCCGGCCGACTGGCACAAAGGCGATAAAGCCATCAAAGCAACACCTGAAGGAATTGCTGATTACCTCTCTTCGAAATAGATGATTTATTTCATTGAATAAGCTCTTTATAAAAATCGCCGGTTCATTTCTGATGAGTGAACCGGCGATTATATTTAAAGTAAAGACTTCCTCCCCAAAAAAAATCTGATTTATTTTTCTTTGGCTTTGGCTTCGTTCCAGTATACGTCCAGCTCCTCCAGAGTCATATCATGCATTGATTTGCCTATCAGATTTACACTTTCTTCTATGTGATTAAAGCGACGGATAAATTTCTTATTGGTACGTTCCAGAGCATCTTCCGGATTTACATTGATAAACCGGGCGTAATTAATCAGTGCAAATAGCAGGTCGCCAAATTCATCTTCAATCTTTTCAGGTGTTCCGTTTATCTTCTCATACTGTAGTTCGCCTAATTCTTCCTGAACTTTATCCCAAACCTGTCCTACATAATCCCAGTCGAACCCGACACCGCGTGCTTTTTCCTGAATGCGATAAGCTTTTACCATTGCGGGCAACGAGCCGGGGACTCCTGAAAGCACCGTTTTGCGATTTTTACCATCACTGCTTTTCTCGGTTAATTTAATTTTTTCCCAGTTGTTTTTTACAGCTTCTGCATCGTTGGCTGTTACATCGCCGTAAATATGAGGGTGACGTCTTACCAGCTTATCACATATGCCGTTTAATACATCTGTAATATCAAAAGCGTTTTGTTCTGAAGCTATTTTTGAATAAAAAACAAGATGTAACATTAAATCGCCAAGTTCTCCTTTGATATCAGCCATGTTTTTTTCAAGAATGGCATCGCTTAATTCATAGGTTTCTTCTATGGTTAAATAGCGAAGACTCTCGAGGGTTTGCTTTTTATCCCAGGGGCAACCGGCTCTTAATTCGTCCATGATAGTAAGCAAACGTTCAAATGCGGCTAGTCTCGAATCCATGATAATTATTTAAGAGTTCTGATTTTGTTGTGATTTTCATTGTTTTCAACCATTGAAGAAAACATTCCGTTTGATTTTACCTTTTGCTTTCTCCTGCTTTTATATTGATATTCAAAAAATTAGCTGAGGAGAGCTTTTGAATTTGCTTCGAGGTTGTTTCAATCTTCCAGATTTTGCAAAGTTACACATTTTAGCGGGGCTGGATTTCGTATTTTTGTTGTCAATTGTTTATTTCGGCAATTATCCGGTGAAAAAAAAATCTGCTTTTTATTCAGTATTGCTCAGGCTTTTCAGGTATTTAACTGTAATCTCTTTGTTATTGGTTACAGTTGAAAAATCTGAGGCGCAAAAGCAGCGGTTTCAGGCGGCTAATTTGCTATACGAATCCAGGGTTAATTATGGTTTCCTGATTGCTCATCATGTTGAGATGGAAATTTACAATAGCCATTTTCCGTCGTTTGAATTTACAATTGCGCAAGCTGCTTATGGCAAACAGCAATGGGAAGCATTTTATAATTATCCGGTTACCGGTGTAACTTACTGGAATGCCTGGCTTGGAAATTCGCGTGATTTAGGACAGGCTCATGCCGTTTTTCCATATATCAGTTTCCCCTGGATCAAAAACAACCGGAATGAACTTAATTTTAGGTTAGGAGCCGGAATGGCCTATCTGACCAAAAAATTTGATCGCCTGGATAATTATAAGTTTACGGCCATCGGTTCGCATCTGAATGCTGCCATTAATCTGATGATTGAGTATAGATGGAAACCTCTGCATCAGCTTCAGTTGTCAGCTGGTTTGCAATTGATGCACTTTTCAAATGGCTCAACTAAAACGCCTAATTACGGGCTGAATATTCCGGCATTAAGTGCCGGTGCCGCATTCAGGCTTAATAAGGAAAACAATTATATAAGGCGTCGCATCCGGCCCGATCTTACCATGTTTGAATTTGATGGCAGGAAATTTCTGGAAATTAAAGCCGGAACCACTTTTGCCGTCAAGGAAACAGGCGACACTGATGGTAAAAGATATAATATCTATGCGGGTTTTATTAGTGCAACAAGAAGCCTGGATTATAAAAATAAACTGGGTCTTTGTTTCGACCTTTCATGGGACGGCTCAGATGCGCTGCTGGTTGCCCGAAGCAATACTGAGCCTTATAACAAAGCTGAGCTTACAAAACCCGGCATCAGTGCTGCTTACGAACTGGTGCTTTCACGTATGTCGTTTGCCTTTAACCTTGGCTTTTATATTGGAGGAAAAGATAAAAGTGAAGGATTATCGTATTACAAGGCCGGTATCCATTACCTTATTACCAAAGATATTTTTACCAATCTAACCCTGAAAACTCATTTTGCACGGGCTGATTTTGTTGGGATTGGGATTGGATACAGGTTCAAAGCGTTATATTATTAGCAAATTTTTATAGTCCGATATCACTTGCAATGCTTGTCATGGCAGCTATAGCCAGCGCTGCAAATTCATCTAACGGAATTCCCGTTTTTTCACATTCCATAATATTTTCGCGCTTTACTGATGCTGCAAATGCTTTTTCCTTCATGCGCTTAACAACAGATTTGGGTTTAACTGATGCTACTTTTTTGTCGGGATAAACCATTGCGGTGGCTGTAATAAGCCCGGTTATGGTTTCTCCAGCTGCAAGTGCATGTTCAAATTCAGTGCTCCTGTCTTTGCCGGTAGCCATTTCGTTGTGCATTTTAATGGCTTCAACAACATCTGTGTCAATACCCATTTCAGTTAAAATGCGGGCAGTTTCAAGCGCATGAAGTGTAGGTGAAGCGTTGGTAACTTCCACATCCAAATCGTGCAGTAGTCCTGCTAGCCCCCATTTTTCAACATCGCGCCCCAGCCTCTGTGCCAGTGCCCGCATTACAGCTTCTGAGGCAAGTGAATGAGCAATCATCCGTTCGTTTTTTATATATTGATGAAGCAGTAACAGGGCTTCTTCTCTTGGTAAAAGCATATGTTCAATAATTGATTTACGATAATTTTTATTCCCGGCTGAGCCAATGACTCATCATCATCTCAGGGAATGGATTCTGAAAGCTAAATTATAAAAGAAAAATGAACAGTAAGGGCGTGCCTTCTTCAAATGAAGTAAAATATTGATGAGATCTTGCGTCCCAATATCTGCAGTGAAACTTTCTACGGGTAAATAAGCTGTAAGTCAGTTGTCTAGTAGATACAAATATTTAGCGATGCCGCTTGTTATTGCCCAGGAGTCATTTTCATAATTATGCCCTGTGGTTACTATAACAACGTTTAATGCCGGGAAAATGTAAATAAATTGACTCCCCAACCCATTAGCCCATATCGTGTTATAGCCTTTTTGTTGTGATTTTATTGTAATATTCCACCAGTGATATGCATATTTATCGTCCTCAATTTGTGTTGCTATTTTGGCACTTGTTGATTCCTCAATCCAGTGCTTTGAAATAACCTGTTTGTGTTGATATGTTCCGTGGTTCAAGACCAGTAATCCAATTTTTAACAGGTCGCGTGGTAGCATTCTTAAGGTTCCACTCATACACGGAAACCCCTGTTGGTTTTGAAGAGCCCAATCATATTGATGGATACCTAAAGGTTTGAATAGGTTTTCCATCGCGAAGGCATCGGCAAATGATCCTGTTTTTTTCTTTAAGATGGCACCCAGAATTTCGGTGTTTCCTCCATCATAAGCAAACACACGACCTGCCTCATTGGTCAATTTTCGTTTTAAAGCATAGTCAATCCGGTTGGCGCTTTGAAAAAGTTGGTGATCATCAACCGCAAACCCTGAAGTCATGGTAAGCAGATTAGATATTGTAATTTGTCTGTATTTAATCGTTCTCAGATGTGGATATTCAGGAAATAGCGTATACAACGGTTCATTTATATTTGCTATGAGCCCTTTGTCAAATGCTATTCCGGTTAGCAAAGAAGTTATACTTTTTGTTGATGACTCTATCTGATGGAGATCATTTCGTGTATATCCGTAAAAGTATTCTTCGCAGACCAGTTTGTTGTTTTTTAACATTAAAAAGGAGTTGATGCGGCCATATTCTCCCTTCATGATTTCAGCAATTATTTTATTTATAAATGCTGAGTCATTTTTTGACTTTAAAAATGAAGACTGAATTCCATCATTTAGCATTGGCGGAGCAAAGTATTTGTATTTATACCCGGCAGAACTGCATCCATATTTAGCTTCAACAAGGCGTGTTCCAATCACGTCATTTTTTTTCAGGACAACCGTGTCAAATGGTTCTCCATCGCAATTAAAGCCTCCTCTTATCTGATTTTCAGAAATCCGGCCAGTATATAAGCAATTCCATGCCGGAACATAAAAGCGGATGCTGTCATTACTGACAGTTACACTCTTTACTTCAAATTCAGAACTGTAAAATCTATGAAGTGTCCAGTAACCTTTTGCCTGAATAGAATCATTTTGTAAAAATAACCGGATGTAGAATTTTTTATCCTTGTTTTCGGGGTGCGGACCTTCCCAGAAGCCAGTAAAATCAGTAGCGGATTCTTGAAAGTTGCAACCGGCAAGCAAATAAATGAGCATTATAAAAAATCTGTAACGTTTCATAACACGACTACTTATGATGTTTGCATTTTAACTTGACTGATGTTCAGCGCAACGATACAGTTCGGCTATTATTTCTGAAATTGGAGATTCTGACCTGATTGCAGTTTTTACTTACGTATTAAAGGTGTCGGACTGTTAATTCATATGATATCAGGTTGGCACAGCAATAAAATTACAATTATTTTTATTGAAAGAAAAGTGTTTTTCGATAAATGTGTTGATGATGTTATTGTTAATGAATGGTTTACATGTGCTGGCAATTAAAGGAAGATAGAAGGCTAAACGAGATGTCAGTTACAGAATGGGAGGGAGAGGTTGTTTATTATTTTCAACAAAAATAAAAAAAGCAGGATTTTTTTTGAAAATCCTGCTTTTTTTGAATGGCAATTTTCGAAAATTAATGCACATCCAGTCCGTGCAACATAAAAATACTATGTCTGATGGTTTTCGTAATTTCGGTCATGTATTCTTCCACAGCCTTTACGCTTCCCGGAAGTGTGTAAATTAATGTATTGCCTATTACACCGGCCACACCGCGACTGATTAATGCATTGGGCTTTTCTGCTCCGTATTTCATACGAATAAGTTCCATGATGCCAGGAATTTCTTTCTGAAGCATAGGTTTTATCACATCCACGGTAATGTCGCGGGGGCCAATTCCAGTACCGCCTGTGGTGATAATAATATCAGCTGTTTCCGATTTATTAACTTCTGCCTGAAGTTGAGCCGCATCATCTGCTATCACAAGCCTTTCAATCTGAACCTTCCATTTATTTTCAGCGAAAAAGGCTTCAGTCAGCTGCATAATTTTAGGCCCACTGCGATCTTCATATTCCCCTGTTGATGCCCGATCGCTCAGGGTAATTATTTTTACCTTGAAAATCTTGGGCTGGTATTCGATTGTATCGTCCGATTGAATAATGCCAGGTTTCAATACCCTGCAAAAAATCCCCTCTTTTGGCATAACACAATTGCCAACTTCCCTGTAAATGGCACAACCATCGCCATGGCATTTTTTGCCAATCTGGGTTACTTCTAGCAAGGCTTCGCCAATTATGAACCTGTCGAGTGGATGAGTTTCGTAAAGGATGATTCCTTCAGTAGTAATGTTTTCAGCAAATTCGCCGTAGTTAAGCTGACGGTTGGCTTGCTTCTGAAATTTGTGAAAGCTTTCGGTTCCCAATAAGCTAACCTGTCGGTGCCATTTGCCCGAGTGAGCATCGCCCAAAACCCCTGTATCATTGAGCTCTATTTGTGCAACAGGGTGCTTTACTGTTCCTTTTTTTTCTGAAATATTTACAGAAACTACTTTAATATCCATATGCGTTAAAATTTCAAGTAAGTGAATTAACTGGCCGGAGGAAAGTTATCTTCAGGTTGGGGCTTTTTGTATAAAATGCCTGCATTGATAAACATCAATGCTGACATCAGCAATGAACCACTCAGAGCTATATAAAAAATCCCCTGCAAAAATTCAGGCATTACATGAAACCGGGCAATCAGGATTCCCATGGATGACATAATAGCAATGAGTAAATAACTTTTCCAGCCAAAAAAGGCAAAAATACAAGGGTTTTCTTGTTTTAAACAGGCAATACGGCTGATGTATTTGCGGCTAACTTTGAGAAAAACGAAATTAAAAAAAACTGCAAATCCGGCAAGTCCGAGTATAAGTACTTCCCATAACGGGAATGGGGATTGAGGCGCAAATTTCAAAGCAAGCAATAATACCCTGTAAGCAGCAAATCCCCATACTGCTGCTGCAATAAAAAACAACCAGCGCCGTGGAACTGCAGGTTTTAATTTTAAAATGATTCTGGCCATTGAATCTAACTTTGAATATCAGTTTTCTTTTTTTCAATAAGACGGATGTTTTCCATAACCATCTTTTTGTCAACTGCTTTGCACATATCGTACACAGTTAATAGTGATATACTTACAGCTGTAAGTGCTTCCATTTCAACGCCGGTTTGTCCGAGGCATCTGGCCATGGCTGTAACATATACGCCGGTGTCAGTCAGTAATGTTTTGACTTCAACTTTGGTAAGTTGCAATGGATGGCACAAGGGAATAAGCCGGCTGGTTTCTTTGGCTGCCTGTATGCCGGCAATTTCAGCTATGGTAAGCACATCTCCTTTTTGCATTTGATTTTCGCGAATAAGCTTCACTGTCACGGGTGAAAGCAGTATGTTGCCTTCGGCCACAGCTGTGCGGTGTTGAACAGGTTTATCTCCAACATCAACCATATTGGCTTTGCCTTGTTCGTCGGTATGCGAAAATTTTTTTGTGCTCATATGTATTGGCTGTGTTTGGTTAAAAAGTATGTTTTTGATTGGTGATACAAGAACCTGCCCGGGTTTGGTTTTGCGCTGTAATGGATGAGAAAAGAATCACCTTCTTTTATGCAAACCAACTTTGGATTTGGGTTGTTTCTATCCGC
Organism: Lentimicrobiaceae bacterium; assembly: GCA_020636745.1. Lineage (NCBI taxonomy): Bacteria > Pseudomonadati > Bacteroidota > Bacteroidia > Bacteroidales > Lentimicrobiaceae > Lentimicrobiaceae bacterium. The sequence goes on from JACJXH010000002.1 coordinate 584,969, forward strand.
CAATATTATAAAATTCGCCACTCAGATTCATGCTTCCACAGGCTGGTTTGTTATCAAGTGCGGCTTGAATGGCACGCTGAATGCCCATTTCTCTGACATCAAATTCCAGGTCGCTAAAAAGGCAAGGCATTAGTTTTCCGTTGGCTGTAAGCCTTAAACGGCTGCATGTACTGCAATCTCCCCCGGAGCCCCCTTCTACAACAGAAAAATGTCCTTCTGTCAGGCTCATCTGGTGAATAAAGCGAACCTGTAGCCCATTTCTGTGGCAATAGTCCGCCACTCTTACAGCATCAGGTTCTTCAGATGATTTTTGAACAACGCAATTGATTTTGATGGGGGTTAGTCCCGCTTTTTTTGCAGCTTCAATCCCTGAAAGCACATGGCTGAGGTCGCCCCCCCGGGTAAGTTTCCTGAATTTTTCCGGATTTAAGCTGTCGAGACTCACATTTATACGGTGAAGTCCTGCTTTTTTCAGCAATGCAGCATATTTGTCCAGCAGTATGCCATTGGTGGTCATTGAAAGGTCAGTGATTCCTTCAATTTTGCCCAGCATTTCAATCAGACTGACAATTCCTTTTCTCACAAGAGGCTCTCCCCCTGTAATGCGAACCTTATTTACGCCCATTGAAACTGCAATACGGGTAATTTCATCGATTTCTTCAAATGAAAGTACCTCGTTGTGTTGTAGCATTTTAATACCCTCTTCGGGCATGCAATAAATGCAACGTAAATTACACCGGTCGGTAACCGATATGCGCAGGTAATTTATTTTTCTGTCAAAACTGTCGTACATCTCGTAATGTTTCGGCTTCGATATGCATTTCGCCAATTTCTACCGACATTATTCCATCTGCACCTTCATAAGCATGTATATGAGCAGAGCCGTGATATTCAAGCGGTTCTATTTTCCCATTAGCGTTTATGCACACAGGTATAAAGGATTTTCGTTCGGCTTTTTTGCGGTTGTAATCAGCAGCCATGGGTAATTTGACTGTCCTGGGCTCCAATTGGTGCCCCATGAACCGATAGGCTAACTGTTTGACCAGTAGTTCAAACTGTACAAATGATGATACAGGATTTCCGGGAAGTCCAAACAGAAATTTATTTTCTTTTATTCCCAAAACAGTTGGTCGTCCTGGTTGTACGGCAATGCTTTTAAAAAGAATGTTTACCCCGAGTTCATGCATAACGGCCGGCACAAAGTCAAAGTCGCCCATCGATACGCCGCCTGTAAGTAAAAGAATATCGCTCTTTTCAAAGCCTTTAATCATCATTTGCCGTGTATCTTCGGGTGTGTCTGAGGCTATACCAATATATTCATACGGGAACCCGGAAGCACTCGCCTGAGCCATAAGCTGATGAGCATTGCTGTTTCGGATTTGTCCTCCTTCGGGCTTTTGCCAGGGTTCAACCAACTCGTTACCGGTTGAAATAATCCCTATAACAGGGCGACCATAAACGAAAGGATGACTGCATCCGACAGCAGCCAATACAGCTACATGATGTGGTTTTAGCAAAGTTCCTTTTTGTAATACTAGTTGTCCTTCTTTTACATCTTCAGCTTTCCACGCAATGTTTGAAGATGTTTTTTCTTTCAGAAAAAGAATTCTGCCATCAGTCAGAGTTTCTGTGTGTTCAACCATTATTACAGTATCTGCCCCTTCAGGAACCATTGCACCTGTCATGATTTTTGAACACTGACCAGGTCCAACCGGCAGTGCAGGTAATACACCGGCAGGCACAATTTCCAATACTTCAAAGGGCCCCGGAAGTTCGGCCCTGCGACAAGCATAGCCGTCAACAGCAGATTTGTTAAATGGCGGCATCTCAACATCGGAACATATATCTTCAGCCAGCACTCGCCCGGCAGCTTCAGAAAGTATCACTTTTTCAGCATGAGGCCTTACCGGAATGTTGTTGATTATTGCAAGCGCTTCTTCAAATGTTATCATATTTTATTCATCAAATGCAAGGCAAAGATAATCAACACGGACGATATGAAAGGGGAATCCAAAGGCTTTCTTTTTCAAACAGGGCGTGTTAGCCTTTCTCACTTAGTTCATTGGAGCAGCAATTTCAGTTTTTTTTGTTGAAAAGCTTAAAAAGTAAAAACATAATGATGAAGGTGGAGTTTATATGTTGATGTCTGTATATAAATTTTTCAGTAATTTGTAGTCAGCGTTATCTTTCACTAAAACTATGAAAATGAAAACTTTGGTCTTTAGCATAAGCCTGCTGTTCATAAGTGCTTTTTATGTAAATGCTCAGACCGGCGCTGGTTTGCAGTTTATGAATTACAAAAACGGTAAAACTGTTTTTATAAAGGAGGGTGCCAGGCTGATGATTAAAAAGGAGGGGAAAAAATTCAAAGGAAATTTCAAGGTCATATCAGACCAGCAAATTTTATTGAATACCGATACTTTGTCATTATTACAAATTCAGGAAATATTTACCAGAACAGGCTCCAGTCAGATAAGCGGCGCAGGTATGCTTTTGCCTGGCGCTTTTATGGGTGCTATGGGTATTTCCGGTCTTATAACTATGCTGGCCGAAGCGGGGGGGTACGCAATTATTGGGGTTGTTTTATTAAGTCCTGTGATTGCAGCAGGAATACTCATGTCGGTTAAGGGTGCTCAACTATGGCACAGGGGTAAAAGGTTTGGCTCTTATAAATGGGCATATGTTTTGAAAAATTAAGAAATGCATAGCTGGTTATTGGGCTTATGAATCTAAAGGTGCAATATAAATTTGCTGTTTTTTTTCGGTAAAAACACATTCATATCTCTTTTAAGCTTCCCGGAGAAATCCTGTAAAATAAACTTGAGAAGCTGGAAGGATAAGTCCTTCTTACATCCTCATTAGAGTATGCTGTGCGAAAACTGGCAACTTGAACTGAAGCTCAATTTCTGTTAACTTTGTATGTGAAGGACAGATTAAATTAAATCCGTCTTGACGCAGGCTGAAAAACTGAAGTCTGTTCAACTGAAATGATTTGCATTTTAATGGACAAAAAAAATATTAATATGGGAAAGCCGGCCGGGTTGCATGAGTTTGAAAAGTTGGTTATCAACAAGTTTAATGTATACAACAGCCTGTTTCTTAATCTCCCTTTCAAACAGGTAAACAATACAGGTGTACTTATACCTCTTATGCATCAGTTGTTTAAAAACGGATTGGATGCGGGACACGACCCCTTGGAAATACTGGAGTCTTTTTTTAGTAAACATGCAAACATCGGGTCTGAAGAGCAAAAGATTGCTTATATGTTCAGGGTAATTCAATATGTTGAAAGGCAGATAGTATTGTATGATAGCGTGGAGGATGCAGCATTTGACAAAATGCAGGAAATAGACAGCAGTTTGTCAATAAAGGATTTTATTCATCTGGCAAACAGTACGAAAAATAAGAATGAAATAGCAGAGAAGCTTTCTTCATTTAGTGCCCGTATTGTTTTTACAGCGCATCCAACCCAGTTTTATCCACCTTCGGTGTTAGATATTATCGATAAGCTGAGGTTGCTGATTTTGAAGAATGACATTGATGGCATTGACCTTGTTTTACAACAACTTGGGTTAACATCATTGGTGAACTCTCAGAAACCAACGCCTTTTGATGAGGCTAAAAATATTATCTATTTTTTAAGAAATGTTTATTATCAGGCAGTTGGCGAGCTTTATTCACACATTAAAAAACAATTGAAGGAATATGCTTTTGATAATCATGATATCATAAAACTGGGTTTTTGGCCGGGAGGCGACAGAGATGGCAATCCCTTTGTTACGTCAGAAACTACAATGCAGGTGGCCGATGAACTTCGGATGACACTTATGAAATGTTATTATCAGGATGTAAAAAAGCTTTCGCACAAGCTTACTTTCAGAGAAGTGGAAGATGTGATGAAAAACCTCAGAGATCACATTTATAATGCCATTTTTAATGCTGAAGCCAGCATTCGTTATGAAGAAATTCTGATTCCTCTCCATATGGTGAGAGAGTTGCTGATTGTGAAGTATAATAGTCTTTATCTGGATGAGCTTGAAAGCCTTATTGACAAAGTTACCATATTCAAAACACATTTTGCAGCTCTTGATATAAGGCAGAATCACAGCGTTCACGAACAAACTGTTACTGAAATTTTAAAAAGGGAAAAACTCATCCAAAATAGCCTGGCTGATATTGATGAAAGTGTTTTGATTGATATTCTTTTACACCAGAATATTGAAATAAATGAAAATAACTTTGAGGAGGCAATCATTAAAGATACTATCAGAACATTCAGGATTCTTCAGCTGGTTCAACAAAAAAACGGTGCAGAAGGCTGCAACAGATATATCATCAGCAATTCAGAGGATATTTTCTCAGTGTTATTTGTTTACGCTCTTTTTAGATGGTGTGGCTGGCAAAACCGCGAAATAACTTTTGACATTGTTCCTCTTTTTGAGTCTATGGAAGGAATGAAGAACTCGGGAGGCATAATGCAGAAACTTTTTGATATACAGGAATACAAGAGGCATGTTTGTAACCGCCAGAATAAGCAAACAATCATGCTGGGTTTTTCTGATGGAACAAAGGATGGAGGTTATCTGAAAGCGAACTGGTCTATTTTTCAAACAAAGGAAATCTTAAGTGAAGTATGCCAGGCAAATGACATCAAGGCTATTTTCTTTGATGGCAGAGGCGGACCTCCGGCACGCGGAGGGGGCAAAACCCATCGTTTTTATGCTGCTCATGGAAAAAAAATTGCCAATCACGAAATCCAGCTGACCATTCAGGGGCAAACAATTACCAGTACCTATGGGACAAAAGAGCACTTTATGTTTAATTGTGAGCAGTTGCTTACAGCCGGTTTGTCCAATCATATTTTTAAAGAAGAAAATGCCATATCTAATGCGAATAACCAACTCATAAGTCAACTTGCCCAAATCAGTTTCGCGAAGTACACTTCCTTGAAAAATCATCCCAAATTTGTGCCGTATCTCGAAAACAAGAGTACACTTCGTTATTATGGGCAGGCTAATATTGGCAGCCGGCCTGTTAAAAGAGGGCATGAGAAAAAGCTTGAGTTTAAAGATTTGCGTGCCATTTCCTTTGTAGGCTCATGGAGTCAGTTAAAGCAGAACGTTCCTGGCTTTTTTGGCATCGGCACAGCCATCCAAGTGTTAATTAATGAAGGGAAACTCGATAATTTGAAGCAACTATTTATTGAGGTGCCTTTTTTCAAGGCATTGATACTTAACAGTATGATGTCACTCTCGAAAAGTTATTTTGAGCTAACAGGTTATATTGCCAAAGATGAGGAATACAGAGAGTTTTGGAATATTCTGCATGACGAATTTAATTTATCCATAAAAATGGTTTTGCTTATTTCCGGTTATTCTCAATTAATGGAAGAAGAGCCTGTTACCAGAAGTTCGATTGAAATCAGAGAACAAATTGTTTTGCCATTATTGATAATTCAACAATATGCATTGCAAAAACTGGAAGAGGATTCGCCCTATAAAACCATTTATGAAAAAATAGTCAGGCGATCGTTGTATGGCAACATCAATGCCAGCCGGAATTCAGCCTGAACAAATAAACATTTAGGTAGGCACATAACTGCAGAAAATGGACTTAAATTAAACCATTCTCTTTCATCTCTTTGTATTGTAAAAGAACCAGCCCGTCAGCCAGTCCAATTTTGGGTGCTATAATAATGTTGATGCCAGTCCATTTCAGGATGCGGATAAAAATACGGGCTGCCGGAACAATTACATCGGCGCGATCGGGGCGCAATCCCATTCGTTCAATACGCACATCCAGTGGCATACTGTTCAATTGCTTATATGCATATTGCAACTGATCAAAGTTGATCATGTTATTGATGGGATATCCGTATAATTTGGTTATTTTATTGATATTCCCGCCGGAGCCAATGCAGTTCATCCGTCCAAAATCAGCCTTAAACTGGTTGAGCCATTTTCGCATAGCTTCCCATTCAGCATCTTCAACTTTGTCGGCAAGCAAACGTATAGTGCCTATCTTAAATGAGTTGGAGGTAATAAATTTTTCGCCATCCAACACTGAAATCTCGGTGGATCCGCCGCCGACATCAATGTAAATGGTTTTACTAAAGTTTTTATTTACAAAAACGTTACTGAGAGAGCTAATGATATTGGCTTCCTGAATACCATCAATCATTGAAAGCTTCAGACCAGTTTCATTTTTAACCCGTTCCAACACTTCCTTGTTGTTTTCGGCTTCCCGCATTGCTGAAGTTGCAGCGGCCAGATAGCTGATGGGTTTATACACATCAATCAGCAACCTGAACGCCTGCATTGTTTTTACTAAATCATCTGCTTTGGGGTCTGAAATCCGGCCAATGTTAAATACATCCATTCCTAATCGGATAGGAATACGGATAAGTGATGCTTTTTCGGTTACCGGGCCGCCTTTGCTGTCGTAAACATTTGCAAAAAGAAGTCTTACGGCATTTGAGCCTATATCTATACTGGAAAATAACATAACTCTCAGATTAAGAATAAGATGAACAATTAATCAATTAGAAACAGTACTAGCCTGATTACACTTGTTTTAAAAGCTCCGGGTTTCCTGAACTGTATGTCATCAGGTTAAGTTCATTTCCGTCAAATACTGCATAGCTGAAATTGCTAATCCAGTCGCCAAGGTTAATAAATCTGCTTTTTTCATTTAACGGCAGATTTGCAGGCACATGTCGGTGTCCGAATATAAAATAGTCAATGGAGGGGTCGGTTTTCAAATATTCGCTGGCAAAGATATACAGGCGTTCTTTGCCAAGGTTGATTCCGCCTTCCTCAGTTATTTGTTTTTCGTCTCTGATTTCATTGGCATAACGGCTTTTTCTGGAAAAATACAGCGCGAGTCGTGTTCCGATATCAGGGTGTATCCACCTGAATAACCATTGATTGGGTTTAAATTCAAAAACCTTTTTCAGAAATTTATAACCGTTGTCGCCAGGCCCAAGTCCATCGCCATGTGAAAGAAAGAAGCGCTTGCCGTTCCATTCTTTAATTAATGCTTCACGTTTAAGCTGAATTCCGATTTCCTGCTCAAAATAATTGAATGCCCAGATGTCATGATTCCCTCTGAATAAGTATACGGGAGTTCCACTATCAACGATTTCGGCCAGTTTGCCAAACAGACGGGTGAATCCGCGGGGAACAACTGTTTTATATTCAAACCAGAAGTCAAATATATCTCCCATGAGGTATATTTCGGTGGCATCGGCACACACATTATTGAGCCATTGAACCAGTAATTTCTCACGTTGCAGGCTTGATGCATGGTCGGGTATACCCAAATGAAAATCCGAAGCAAAGTATATTCTCAAAACCGTAATTTTTTCTTTTTCAAACCTACTTAAAAAAATGATATTATTTGAACAACTTAAAGTTGATGCCAGTTTATGGCAATTTCTTTTCTTCCAGCCATTGCCTCAAAGTTTTGGTGTTTGTAAAACGTTCAAGTATCCTTCCTTGTTTATCTAATAGAACAAAAAGAGGTAACTTTTGAATATTCCATGCTTGAGCAACAGGTGAGTTCAGCATCAAAGTGTCATTAACATTTGTCCACCATAGCTTGTCCAGATTAATGGCCGCTTTCCATCGCTCGGCATATTGGTCAAATGAAACGGCATAAACCTCAACATCATGATTTTTATACTGCTCATAAATATTTTTGAGTTCAAGATTGGCTTTTCGGCTTGGTGCATCTATGGGCGACCAGAAATAAACCAGGGTATATTTATGCTTTAGAGAGCGAAGCGATACAGGTTTACCATGAAGGCCCGGTAGGTTTAATTCAGGCGATATCTGGCCAATCTGCATGCTTTTTCTGGCGTCTCTTTCTGTTTTCAGGCTTATTCTGAGGCTTTTGATTCTGCGATGATTGGCTATAACATGAGGGTTGTCGGCAAAATGGCTCATCAGGGCTGAATCAGTATAAAAAAACCAACTGGAGTCAATGGTTTCGTCAAAAAGATATACCTGCTGAATTTTGCTATTCATTACCAGTAGCTGCGACAGTGCTGAAGGGTGTTTTACGACAAAGTCAACGGCTTCTTGTTTGGCCATTTGCATCATTTTTGCATATGCGGCATCTGTTTCTGCTTTAATTTCAGTATAGTTATCCATGTCGCGGGCAAGAATCAATTCAGTGCCCAGTGAATCGGCATATGCTTCGCAATTCGTTATCATTTGCCTGAACGTGAAAAATAACCCGGCTTCTTTCCCGCCGGTTACCCAAACAGAGTCCTGACGGATGCTGATATTGATATTGTCGCCCGGGAAAATAACAAGTGGTGCAACAAGTCTGGTTTTTTTCGAAAGGTGGAATATGCCGGGGTGTTCGGGCTTAAACCTGAAGGTGAACTTCCCTTTGTTATCCGGTACGACTGAATCTATTTTATTAAAAGCAGAAGTGTCGACGCTAATAAGAAAAAATGGTTCACTGCCTGATGGTGACAGAGAACCATTGATTGTTGAAAATGCAGCATGATTTCGGTCTCCGCATTCTGAAAAAAACAGAAGGGAGAGTATAACGCTAAAGCAAAAGTAAAATCTGAAACGCTTCATAGTTTTTATGAACGTTTTATTAACCAAAAGATTTTAATCTTAAAGTTGCTAAAGCGATTTTACAGGGAAACCTCCCGAAGTAGTTCGCTTATAATACGGGTCATTAAAGGTTCGGCTTTGCTGGCGGCATCAATTACAATTTTATGCGACACTTCTACTATTTTACCCGGAACCCCTAAGTCAGAAATTACAGAAACAGCAAAAACAGGAATGTTCATGTGTCGGGCCGCAATAACTTCAGGCACGGTTGACATACCAACTGCATCTGCACCTATCACATGAATGTAGCGGTATTCGGCCGGAGTTTCAAATGTAGGTCCCGTAACAGCAGCATACACACCAGTGCGGAAGGGAATCTGATTCCGGCTGGCAATGTCAGATGCTTTATCCAGAATAGTGCGATCATAGGCTTCACTCATATCAGGGAAACGGGGGCCCAGTTCATCATAATTCTTACCAATGAGTGGGTTTGTCCCCATCAGGTTGATGTGATCTGTAATGAACATGATATCACCTACTTCAAAGCCGGGGTTGAGTCCGCCACTGGCATTTGAAACGAATAGAATTTTTATACCCAAAGCTTTCATTACTCTAATTGGGAAAACAATTTCCTGCATTGTCCAGCCTTCATAAAAATGAAAACGTCCCTGCATGGCAACAATTCTTTTCCCGCCAAGGGTTCCAAAAATTAATTGGCCTTTATGTCCTTCAACTGTTGATACCGGGAAATTGGGGATTTCACTGTAGGGAATTTCCTTTTCAGTAATGATTTCACGGGTAAGTCCTCCTAATCCGGTTCCTAAAATAATACCCGCTTCGGGGGCTTCTTTTACAAATTGGTTGATATAATCAACGCTTTCTTTAATTTTTGTTAACATAAGTTCTTATTTGTTCGTCAAATTGGCTTTTATCACCTCCATGAAAATCAACCTCTATCGGAAGATAATGGACTGGCATTTGAATTGCTTTTTCCATTAATTCATCTGTAATCAACCTCATAGCATCTTTTTCAGTGGTAATTAAGAGCTTATTCCGGCTGTAAAGATCGTCAAAATTTCTTTTGATTACCTCCAGATCTGACAATGTGTATTGATGATGATCAGGAAACAGCATGGTGGTTAGCTCATTACAGTGCTTTCTGAGCTGATCCTGAAGTGGATACGGATTAGCAATGCCGGCAAATAAAAGTATGTGACTGTATTTTTTTTCAGGCAAGAATTTGAAATCAGCTTTCCACAGAGCATGTATCTGTCCGTATTTTATATATGAAAAGTAAACTTTCTGATGCGGTTTAAGTTTCAGGTCGTTCACAATTTTACGTCTTACAAATGGTGATAATACTTTAGGGGTTTTTGTAATAATCACAATGTCAGCTCTTGCAGCACCGCGGATAGGCTCGCGCAAGGTGCCCGAGGGTATCAGATAATCATTGTAATAAAGTTTATGGTAGTCAGTGAGTAGTATGGAAAGCCCTGGTTTTACATAGCGATGCTGAAATGCATCATCAAGTAAAAGAGCACGGATAGAAGGATTATTTGAAAGAATATTTTTTATTCCCCGCCGCCGGTTCTCGTCAACAAAAACGCTAATGTTGCTGAATTTCTTATAATATTGCATTGGTTCATCGCCAATGCTCAATGCGTCGTCTTTTTCACTGGCTGCTATAAACCCTTTGGTTTTTCTCCCATATCCCCGGCTAAGGGTGCAAAGTGTTGTTTCAGGCGAAAGCAACCGGATGAGGTACTCAACGTGTGGCGTTTTTCCTGTTCCGCCTGCTGAAAGGTTGCCAACTGAAATTATTTTTAATGGAAATTGCTCTGAAGGTAAAATTTTCAGTTCAAACAACAGGTTTCGTATGCTTATGACAAGGCCATACAGCAATGAAAAGGGGAGTACCAAAAGTCTGAGAAATTCCACGGTTTAAAAGTATTAAACTTATAAGAGTCTGCAAATAGTTTTACATATTATTTATGTTAAATATTTTATCGCAAAACCAGCAATTATATTATCCCATCTGCTGTTTTATTGATCTCTTTTGCCAATGAAATCGAAGAATCGGGAGAATAATTTACTGTCATGAAATTGTGTCATGTTGTGTTTTTTTGACTGGTAATGGCATTTTTTTTACTTGAAGTGTTTTTTTTTAATTAATTTGAATTAGTTTTACACATGTGTTGTAATTCAGGCTATGCTGATAAAAGATATTATTAAAGTTATTGAATTTACTGCCCCACTGCAGTTACAGGAATCTTATGATAATTCAGGGTTATTAACTGGTCATCCTTTGAATGAGGCTAATGGGGCGTTGATAACACTTGATGTGACGGAAGCCGTCATTGACGAAGCAATCGGCAAAGGCCTGAATTTGATCATCGCACATCATCCCGTTATATTTAAGGCACTCAAAAGAATTAACGGAAACAATGAGGTGGAAAGGTGTGTGATAAAGGCAATCCGTCATGATATTGCTCTTTATGCAGCTCATACAAATCTTGACAATGTGTCTCAGGGCGTAAATGCCATGCTCTGCAGTAAGCTTGGAATTGGCAAAACTAAAATATTAAGTCCTGTTCAGGGTGTTCTCAGGAAACTTGTTGTTTTTGTACCTGAAAACTATGCTAACCAGGTTAGGCAGGCAATGTTTGATGCAGGGGCAGGGCAAATTGGGAATTATGATTCATGCAGCTTTAACCTTTCAGGTGATGGCACATTCAGGGCGGGTGAGGGCACTTTGCCTTTTGTGGGTGAAAAGGGGGTGCTGCATACTGAAAAAGAAACCAGAATTGAAACCATAATTCCATCCTATCTTGAATCAAAGGTTATGAACGCTGTTTTTTCAGCTCATCCATATGAAGAGGTGGCATGGGATTCTTATGCTTTGACAAATCAGGCGCCGGTTTTTGGAGCCGGAATGATTGGTTTGCTCGAAAAGGAAATGCATGAAACCGAATTTCTTAATAAGGTAAAGGATATTTTAGGTTCAGCTTGTATTAAATATTCACCATTGACCGGTAAAAAAGTGCGCAAGATCGCGGTTTGTGGAGGCTCGGGCAACTTTTTAATTGCCGATGCCATGCGCACTGGAGCTGATGTATTTCTTACCGGAGAGCTCAAATATCATGATTATTTTCTGGCTGAAGGAAAAATTTTACTGGTAGAGGCAGGTCATTTTGAAACAGAACAATTTACGAAAGAATTATTATATCAGGTTGTTAAAGAAAAATTTCCTACCTTTGCACTCCAAATTTCAAGCATCAATACCAATCCGGTTAACTGTCTGTAAATTAACTACATAAATCAGAATCAATATGGCAAAAACACCATCGAAAGCAAAAGCTGCCCCTGTCGAGGAAGGAACTCAGGTGCAGGATTCAGAAGTAAAAAGTGTTATTTCTGCGCATGTTTCGCTCGCTCACTCTGATGGTGATGAAACAGAAATTTCAATTGAAAAGAAGTTGATTGCATTGTACAGCCTGCAACAAATTGACAGGCAAATCGATAAAATCAGGATTATCAGAGGCGAGCTTCCTCTTGAAGTTGAGGATCTTGAAGATGATATTGCTGGTTTGGAAACCCGCATTGACAACTACATTCTTGAAATTGAAAATCTGAAAGATCAGGTAAAGGAAAAGGAACTTCAAATCAAGGACAGCCTTAGCCAAATTAAGCGTTATGAGGAGCAGCAGATGAATGTTCGCAATAACCGCGAATATGATTCACTTTCAAAAGAAATTGAATTTCAAAATCTGGAAATTGCTCTTGCCGAAAAGCGTATCAAAGAATTTTCTCACAATCTGAATCTGAAAAACGAGGAGATTAGCGCAGCTCAAAAAGCTTTGGATGAGCGCAAAAATGACCTGGAAATTAAAAGAAGTGAGCTTTCCGATATCGTTAGTGAGACTGAAAAGGAAGAAGAAGCCCTGCTGAAAAAGTCTGAAGAGTTCCAGCGTTATATTGAAGAAAGATTGCTTTCTGCCTATAAACGTATTCGTACCAATGCACGCAATGGTCTTGCTGTTGTGAGCGTTGAACGTGATGCCTGCGGAGGTTGCTTTAGCGCTATTCCGCCACAGCGTCAACTTGATATCAGAATTCACCGTAAAATTATTGTTTGTGAATATTGTGGACGAATTCTGGTTGACCATGGCCTAGCTGCCAGCATCAATCAATAATATTGTGATGAATACAATCATGTGAAGGGGGGAAGTGAAAGCTTTCCCCCTTTTTTAGAACTTAATTTTATGAAGAAATTTTTCGTTTTCATCGTCTTTTTGGGACTCCCGTTTTTGAGCCGGGCTAACGTTTATCAGATGAACGAAAATTGCCTTCAGGCTTACAGGCTTATTTTATCCCTTAGGTTCCAGGAAGCTGAAACCTTTTTGAAGGCCGAAAAAATGGCTCATCCTGAGAACAATATCGTTGATTATCTCGAAAACTATCAATGGTTTCTGAAGGTGATTATTTCTGAGGATGAGAATGTGTTTAAAAGCGAGGCAAACGCTAGACAACATAGACTGGACCGTTTTGAAATGGGGAATCCTGATTCTCCCTGGCACCTTTATTGCCAGGCCCAGTTGAATATGCAGTGGGCTTTTGCCAGGCTCAAGTTTGGTCAGTTTGCAACGGCTGCTTTGGAATTTAACAGAGCTTACCGCCAGTTGTTGAAGAATCAAAAGCTATTCCCTTCTTTTTTACCAAACAAGACTGCTTTAGGCTTGATGCATGTGCTAATTGGTTCCATTCCTGATGGGTATAAGTGGATTGCAAAAGCCGTTTCTGTTGATGGAACTGTAAATGAGGGGGTTGCTGAACTCCGGCAGGTGATGCGTCTATCAGAAGAGAAAACGCTTTTCCCGTTTTTGCAAACTGAAACGCTTTTTATGTATACTTTCATTACTTTCAACATGGCTTCTTCTACTGAAAATATGGCCGTGCTTGAAGGTTATCTGTCAAAAACAGAAATGAAAGCCCAAATTCAATCCAATCCTTTATTAACGTATGCGGCCTCATCTTACTTTCTACATACTGGTAAGAATGCACATGCGCTTGAAATATTGATGAATCGTCAGAAAAGTAATCTTTATTATCCGTTCTATTATCTTGATTATCTGACAGGGGTTGCCATGTTAAACAAACTTGATTTTGGTGCGCGTTTATATTTCTTAAGATATATCTATCACTTTAAAGGTGCTAGTTTTATTAAGTCAGCCTGTCAGCGTATAGCCTGGATTGGTTTGCTGAATAACGATGTAAAAGAATATCAGGCCTATATGGAAAGGGTTAAATTGCTGGGAAGAAAAGAGATTGATGGAGATAAGCAGGCTATGTTTGAAGCTAATCAAAAAGCGCCACCTGATGTCAATTTACTTAAAGCCCGCCTGTTGTTTGATGGAGGATATTATCAGCGCGCTGCTTCATTGCTGGAGGCAATCTCGAAAAATGACTTTATTGCGGCAAGGGAAAAGCTTGAATATACTTATCGCCTTGGCCGGATTTATGATGCCTGGGGAATCCCTGAAAAGGCTATTCCCTATTATAAACTTACAATCGCCGATGGAGCAGATAAGTCATGGTATTTTGCCGCTAACTCTGCGCTTCACCTTGGAATGATTTATGAAGCAGCAGGTAACCTTAAAGATGCCATAAATTGCTATGAGCGATGTCTTTCAATGGATTTTAAGGAATATAATTTCAGTATTACGCAAAAGGCCAGGGCTGGGCTCAATAGATTAAAGTAGAACACTTATAAAGAAATAGCAGCTTTTTCAAGCTGCTATTTCTTTATTATTTAATGAAGACTGGTTTTGTTATGGATGCTTAGTATTTTACACCTATTGTCATCAGAAACATATTATTATCCAGTTTAGTCATGGCCGGATTTACGTAATCTGAAGAGTATAGGTAGTACTCATCATCCTGTTGAGAATATACCCATGCCATATCTATAAAGAAATTTTTATCGCGGATGCCCAGCCCAAGCGAATAGCTCGAATTGGCCGAATTGGTTCCATTCTTATATGGATTGGCAGATAAAGAATATCCACCTCTGAAGTTAAGTGCTCCGTAACGCCATTCTGTTCCAAGACGCAGGTTTCCGGCTGTCAGATAGGCATTTCTGATGGTTTCATTCTCATTGTTAAAATCATAGTCAGGCGCTCTTAACCTGGCTGTTCCATAGTCTACATATTCATAATCGGCACTGATAACACCCGATTTGCCCACAATAATTCCAATACTGCCAATGGCGCGCATGGGTGTGGTTAATTCATATTCATAGAATCCCTCGGGTGAACGGGCTGTGAGCGTACGGCCATTATCAAAGTTAGATTTAATAGTCGCTTCCCAGTTGTCAGTCATCCCCGTATAAAATGTAGGTGTATGTATGGCTCCGCCAAGTCTTAACCAATCGGTTGCTCTGTAAATAAGGCCAAATTTGAAGTTAATACCGGTACCGGAGGTTTCCAGATTGTCGGTTCTGGTAAAGGAGTTCAAATAGTCACTATTCCCTTCAGTGTCCGTTTCGGTATAAGTAGATGTTTCTGTAAAGCGGATATATGGCACTCCAATGGTTGCACCCAAATACAGTTTGTCGCCATAATTGGCGCCTAATGTAAATACCATTTCGTTGAGGGAACCTTTTGTTTCAATACTTTTTCGTTGGTTTACACCTCCATTGGGCAAATCTGACTGATAGTTCCATGAGGCGGAATCGATGTTATCTCTCAAAAATAAAAGATCGGCATCATAGGCAAGTTTGGTGTTGTATTGGCCTAAATCACGCGGGTCAACGCCATAGGCATTGTCGAGATAGGGAGTAAGAAATGAACTGGAATTATTGAAACCTTCAATCATCATGCGGTTGTTGAAGTTGGCCAACCGGTTGATGCCGAAACCAAATTGTACATTTTTCCACAAAGATTGATTGCCTCGTGTAACGGGCGAGGTTGTCATAACAATACCTACACTTCCCAGGTTAAAATTATATCTGGAGTCATCACGGAACCGGCCGTTATAGGTTGCTTCAGTTTTACCGATGTAAAAAGAAGGAGAGATGCTGATTTCAGAGCTTTTGTAAAGCCCGATTCCTGCAGGGTTAAAACTGAGAGAGGTAAAATCAGCGCCCAGTGCACCAAAGGCGCCTCCCATTGCAGTAAAACGTGCTGTTCCTGAGGGGCTGAGTCTGGAGTAACGCAGTGCGTCAACTTCGCTTTGAGCCATTGCGCCAGTGCTGAAAGCGGTTATGAGTAGTAGGGCAACACTTAGCTTTTTCATAGTTATTAATGTTTAGTCAATTTATAATCTTTTCAGCTTAACCGTTTATCTGCGCCCACTGCCCGATGATGATCTTCCGCTGCCCGATGATGAGCTGCTGCTCGAAGAAGAGGAACGAGAGGGAGCAGAATAACTGCTGCCCGACGATGAAGAGGAGCGTGAAGGAGCTGAATAGCTGCTACCTGAAGATGACGAACGCGATGGTGCGCTGTAAGAGCTTCTTCCTTCCGAACGTGAAGGAGTTGACGGTGCAGAATATCTTTGTGGTTGTGATTGCTGTGGAGCTGCTTGTTGGCGGGGACGTTCTGAATTGTAATTGTATTGTCTTTGTGGCTCGCGCTGAACCGGAGCAACTTCACGCTGACGAGTTTGTTCTTGCTGCTGCCTTTGGGGGTTTACACCGCTTTCACGAATATTGCGATATTTTGGGCTGCTGTATTCGTTACTTGATTTAGGCTTTGCATAATTCGGAGCACTATATGATTGCGGGGTACGTGTATTAGACGGACTCATTTGCTGACGTTGGGGCTGTTGTCCCTGTGGACGGGTATATTCCTGACGTTGTGGTGCAGAGTACCTTTCGGCAGGTCTGCTTTGAATTTCACGCCCAGGATTGGTTGTTCCGGGTTGAGAAGTGCGACCGGGAGCCGGGCTTACCGAATTGTTGTCTACCGGTCTGACTTCACGGCCGGGAGCCGGGCTTACCGAATTGTTGTCAACTGGTCTGGTTTCACGGCCTTGAGCAGGCAATGCCCTTGCATTTTCTGCAGGTTGAGTCTGGCGGCCTGGCGCTGGTATGGCTTTGGTATTTTCAGCAGGTTGTGCCGAGCGACCAGGGGCAGGTAAAGCTCTGTTGTTATCAGCTGGCTTTGCTTCGCCTGCAGATACATTATTAACTCTCCCGCTTTCTGTTGTTTTAACCTGGCGAGGATTAATTCCTCTGCCTTCAGTGCCTACACCAATGGCTGATGAGCGATGTCCTTCAATTCGTCCGCTGTTGACGGCCTGTTCGTAACGTTCGCCAAAAGTACTGTTTCTACCGCTACTGGTTCTGTTGTTACCTGAGCTGCCTCCGAGCCCCGAGTCGCGATGTCCGTAATAGTAAGAGTTATTGTCATAGCTATTGTAATAGTTGTTTGAACCGTCATAATAGCCATTCCAGTAGCCATTCCAATATCCGTGGCGGTAACCACTCCAATAATTATAGCCTGAACCCCATCCATAACTATAGTAAGGATAATAATCCCAGGCTGAATAGCCCCAGCCATAAGAGGGGTAGCCCCATCCGAAATACATACTTGAATAGCTCGGATACCACCAGTTATATCCTAAATAGATGCTTGTTCCCCAGCTCCATGGATTGTAATCATACCAGTAAAGGTTGGTATAATATGGGGCATAGTAACTATCATAGTACACATTTGAGTGGAAACGGCGCAATCTGGCAGCATAGGCATAGTCATAATAATCATCTTCATTGTAATAATTATTGGTAACATAAGTGTTGCCGGTTCCGGGGTCGGTATATTGCTCGCTGGTTGCGTAATTGTAATCATCAGTATAATAGGTAGTATCAGGCGCGTTGTAGCTGTCATCAGTATATGTTTCCTGCTGATAACTTTTTTCAGCCCGAGTATAATTGTCGGGGTTTGCTGAAGTCTGATTGGAATTTGGGGCCTGACTGGTATTTACCTGAGGAGCCGGTGCTGCTACTGCATCTTTAGGTGAATAGTAAAGGTCGTCATAAGTAGCACGGGCCTGATACTGTGTGGTGCAGGATGTCAGAAGCAGGGCTGTTGCAGCAACAAATGCGAGTAAGGTTTTCATTTTTATTCCTCCCTTTGGTTTGCAGTGATTGTTGGTCTGGTGTTTGTCAGATGTTTTAACTGCGTTAAATTTATTAATTTTGTGCCGCTTTCGCGGATGATATATTTCACACCCGAAAAATAACAAATACTATACCACAAATAAAGAAATGGCTAAAGATTTTCCTACAAGGGCTGAAAATTATGCTCAATGGTACAACGACCTGGTTATCAAGGCTGATATGGCCGAAAATTCGGCTGTAAGAGGCTGTATGGTAATTAAACCTTACGGATATGCAATCTGGGAGAAGATGCAGGCAGCACTTGACAAGATGTTTAAAGACACAGGTCATGAAAATGCTTACTTCCCGATTTTTATCCCCAAATCATTTTTCAGCAAAGAGGCCAGTCATGTGGAAGGCTTTGCCAAAGAATGTGCAGTAGTAACACATTACCGTTTGAAGAATGATCCCAATGGAAAGGGCGTAGTGGTTGATGAAAATGCAAAACTGGATGAGGAGCTTATTGTTCGGCCTACTTCAGAAACCATTATTTGGGATACCTATCGCAACTGGATTCAGTCATACCGCGATCTGCCCCTCTTGATAAACCAATGGGCCAACGTTGTACGCTGGGAAATGCGTACCCGGCTTTTCTTGCGCACAGCTGAATTTCTCTGGCAGGAGGGTCATACAGCTCATGCTACCTCTGATGAAGCTATTGCTGAAACTGAACAAATGCTGAATGTTTATGCTGACTTCGTTGAGAACTTTATGGCAGTACCTGTTTTGAAGGGTGTAAAATCGCCCAACGAACGCTTTGCCGGAGCTGTTGAAACCTATTGTATTGAAGCTTTAATGCAGGATGGTAAAGCTTTACAGGCCGGTACTTCTCATTTTCTAGGTCAGAATTTTGCCAAAGCTTTTGATGTAAAGTTCCTGAGTAAAGAAAATAAACTTGAACACGTGTGGGCAACTTCATGGGGCGTTTCAACCAGGCTCATTGGTGCGCTCATTATGGCTCATTCTGATGATAACGGATTGGTTTTACCGCCAAAACTTGCGCCTACACAGGTTGTTATCATCCCTATTTCCAAAAACGAAGAGCAACTTGCAGCAATTTCTGCAAAAGTAAATGAAATTAAAAAAAATCTGCAGGCCAAAGGTATCTCTGTTAAGTATGACGACCGCGATACTTACAAGCCGGGGTGGAAATTTAATGAATATGAATTCAAAGGTGTTCCTGTCAGACTTGTGATAGGCCCCCGCGATTTGGAAAATGGTACCGTTGAGGTTTCGCGGCGCGATACTCTTGAGAAAGCAACATACCAGTTACAGGATATCGAAACCAAGATTGAACACCTGCTTCAGAGCATTCAGGATAATCTTTTCCAGAAAGCCCTTGATTTTCGTGATAGTATGACTGCCAAGGCTGATACCTGGGAAGAATTTATTGATTTGCTCGATAATAAGGGAGGCTTTATTCTGGCTCATTGGGATGGAACTCCTGAAACAGAGCAGGAGATTAAAGAAAAAACCAAAGCAACTATCCGTTGTATTCTTCTTGATTCAGTTGAGGAGGAAGGTAAATGTATTCTTACCGGAAAACCATCGGCAAAACGCGTTGTATTTGCAAGATCGTATTAATTTTAACAATACGGCCGGCGCTGTTGTAGTGCAGGCCTGCAATTTATCTGTCAAAAAAAGGGGTCTTCCAGGATTCCTTTTTTTTTTGTGAAGTTTACAAATTGAATACGTTTGAATGAAGTAATCATAAAAGCCAATGGCAAATTAATCAGCTTTTATGAGCTTTCCGCTGCCTGTGATGTCGGCAGATATCTGGTAAGGATTTCCGGAATAATAAATATCGCCTACTGAGGTTATGGTGACTTCAAGTATGTGACGCGCATGCACATAGCAGTTGTTGCTGCCATTATTGCGAATGTACACTATGTTCGATATGAGATTACTGCACAAGAACGGACCATAGCTGTTTGCGTAAATAGATGTAATTAGTGCCATGCCTTTGACCTGAAAATCAACCGTTCCATAATGCATGGCCAGGTTGAGTTTATTAATGTTTACATCAAAGTTAAATGAGCCTGAACCACCCCAGATATTAACTTTAAGAGAATCAAGTGTAAGCTGGCCCTGTGTGTTGATGTCGCCAGAGCCTTCATATCTGATTTCTTCAAGCCGCGGTATAGTGGCATAAACGGTTAGTTCTTTCTCATAGTTGCGTACCCAGTTACATTTCAATGTGTTTTTTATAGTTAATGTACTGTCTTTTATTTCTGTTTTAATGGCATCAATAATATGTTTGCCCGCCTCAACCCTAATCTGATACTCGTTGCCCGGGATTAATATCAGGTTAACATTGTTATAAAGTTCTATTTTTTTAAAAGCCTCACACGGGCGTTCTTCTGTAATTTGAGGCCCTGTGCTGGTATAGCAGTCATCTAGTGATTCTCCCGTACAGGATGTAAAGTTAAAAGTGATGAAAGTAAGAGAGATAATAAAAATCAGTAATTTGAAAATAGCCTGATGCCTGAAAAGAAACTGATTTTTATATGCCCTGATGAAAAGATATGAATTCATTGAAAAGATTGTTTTTTTCAGCATCAGAATTAATCAGAAAATTGCGATAGAAACTAAACTTACTATGTCTGAGTTCTGTGATGTGCAAAATTAGAATTTATTCAGCAGAAATGTTTATTCGCAAAATTTTGGCCTTGTAAGTTTCAAATTTATAAATTCCAACGCATAAATGTGTTTCAATGTGCGGGTAGTTAATAGCGTTTAGCGAATTAGAAGCATTGAGCAGCATGATGGAGAAAATGATTTTGCATTAATTTTTGAAAAGAACTTTTGCATCCGATTTTCTGCCTATTTTTGTATAGGAACATTAATGACTATGTGGCAACGAATACCTCCGATTTTACGCAATAAATACGTTTTAGCCGGGTTGGCTTTTTTGGTTTGGCTCACGTTTTTCGACCGCAATAATTTTATTGCTCAGGTCAGGCTTGGGCGTACACTGAATGAACAGCGTAATCAGAAGGAGTTTTATCAGAATGAGATTACAAAGGATAGTACTGCAATCAAGCTAATTATGTCTGATTCAGTTTCTCTCGAAAAATTTGCAAGAGAGAAGTATTTGATGAAAAAGGACAATGAAGATATTTTTCTGATAGTTGAAGAAAAGGAAGAATAGCAGATTATTCTCAGATAGGGTCGACATCAATTTGTATTTTAATGCTCTTATAGTCGGGCATTGTCAGAAATTTTTCAATCT
The DNA here is from genome assembly GCA_020636745.1 of Lentimicrobiaceae bacterium. Lineage (NCBI taxonomy): Bacteria > Pseudomonadati > Bacteroidota > Bacteroidia > Bacteroidales > Lentimicrobiaceae > Lentimicrobiaceae bacterium. Next base: position 605,934 of record JACJXH010000002.1, read on the forward strand.
GACGTGCAGTTTCAAATTTAAGTTGTGCACCCTGTTTCCCTTTACCGATTTTTAAAATCAAATTTTTGATATACAGATTTCTCACCCTTGAAACCATTGGATATTCGGGGCCTAACATCAGTTTTCCGAAGTATGGTTTAAGCATTCCTGCTAATGTGCTTGCAGCCTGATTCAGTATTTCATATTCCTTATGCTTTAAGGAAATTTGCAGTAATCTGTAATATGGGGGGTATTTATATGTAAAACGGTCGCCTAGCTGCTGGTTGTACATGGCTTCAAAATTATTATCAACCACCCACTGTAATATCGGGTGTTTTGGATTGTTGGTTTGAATAAGTACCAACCCTCTTTTGCTTTTTCGCCCGGCTCGGCCACTTACCTGAGCTAGTAATTGGTAACTTCGTTCAAATGCCCTGAAATCAGGATAACTGAGCATGCCATCAGCATTAAGAACACCCACCAGACTAACATTGTTAAAATCAAGTCCTTTGGTAACCATTTGTGTTCCAACAAGGATATCTATTTTTCGTGCTTCAAAATCACCAATAATTTTTTGATAAGCAAACTTTGAACGGGTGGTATCAAGGTCCATCCGACTGATAACAGCTTCCGGAAAAAGGATAGATAAATCTTCTTCAACTTTCTCAGTTCCAAAGCCTTTCATTTTAAGGGCAGGGCTTCCGCAATCAGGGCATTTGGCCGGCACCTGAACGGAGTACCCACAATAATGGCATTTTAGAAGGTTTATCTGTTTATGATAAATAAGTGTAACATCACAGTTGACACATTCAGGTGTATAGTTGCAGGTATCGCACTCAAGTCTTAAAGAAAAACCGCGTCTGTTTTGGAAGAGGATAACCTGTTCTCCAATACTCAGGGCATTGCTGATGGCAGCATGCAGTTGAGGGGAGAAATGCGATTTCATTTGTTTGTGTTTTGTGGCTTCCCTGATGTCAACAATATGAATGTCAGGCATCTGAACGCCTCCGTACCTTTCGTTTAGCTCCAAATATTTATACTTACCCTGGCGTGTATTAAAATAGCTTTCCAATGAAGGAGTGGCTGAGCCAAGTAAAACCGTGGCTTTATGAATTTGGCCAAGAATAGCAGCAGCATCGCGGGCATTGTAACGCGGAGCCGGGTCGTTCTGTTTATATGATGAATCATGCTCTTCATCAACAATGATTAAACCAAGGTCAGTAAAAGGGAGAAAGAGAGCTGACCGTGCGCCAAGCAATATTTTATATGGTTGCTGTTCGGTGTTGCCGGCTAAGGGTTGGTTGGCTTTATTCCATATTTCAACCCGTTCAAATTCATTATAGCGAGAATGATAAACCCCGACCTGATTGCCAAAATACTTTTGCAGGCGCTGAATGATTTGTGTGGTGAGTGCAATTTCAGGAAGGAGATACAAAACCTGTTTCCCCTTTGCAATAACTTCGTTCATTAAGCGGATGTAAACTTCGGTTTTTCCACTTGAAGTCACACCTTTAAGTAAAATTATCTGATTTTCAGGTAATAACTTATTTATTTCATCATAAACAGTTTGTTGTGCAATGGTAAGTTGTACTTCGTCAGGCGACAAACTGGCATCCTGATGTAGTAATCTGCTTACGTTACGGGGATATAGCTCAAGGATGCCTTTTTTAACCAGTGCATCAAGTTGTGATGCAGTAGCACCAGGTGTCTTAAGCAAATCCGGACGTGTAACCTCAATTTCTTGTCCAGAAAAACAGCGCGAGAGGCTGATGAAAGCCATTAATACCTGTAATTGCTTAAAAGCTCTCTTGTTCAATTTATTCATTTCGGCATTCATCACCGACTCATCACGGTAAGCATCCGCAAGCCTGACACACATTTCTGTTTTGGGTTTGTAACGCTCGGTTATTTCTTCTTCAACCCTGATAATCCCTTTTTCAATCATCGTTTTCACCAGAGGAATAACCTTGGCAATGCCTACAATCCGGCTGATATCTGTTAACGACAGTATTTGTTGGATGTCAAGTGCTTCAACAATTTGAAATTCGCGGTCGTTAAGTAGTTCTGTGTCTTTTATATACTCGGGATCAATGATAACACGGCTTTCGCTGGCCAGTTTATAAGCTGAAGGAAGAGCTGCATTCATTACTTCTCCGACAGTGCACATGTAATAGGAGGCCATCCACTCCCATAGCTCAAACTGTTTTTCGTTTACCACCGGTGTTGGGTCAATAACCGAAAGAACATATTTGATTGACATAACCAGCGGCGCTTTATCGTGAATGCGCCTGACCAGCCCGGTATAAAATTTCTTTTTCCCGAATTGAACCACAACACGCATTCCTGCCAACATCTGGTTGTTTAACTCCTGCGGGATGCGGTAAGTAAAATATCCTTTTACAGGGATAGGGAGCAAAACTTCAGCAAACAGGGTGATATATTCTTCTTGCATCAGGTGGGTTGGCCAATAGGATTAAAAACCAAAATTACGGAATTATCAAAGGCTGATTTCAGGTTTTTGGTTTAATAACCATAAATCGGCCAATCCGATAGCCGTTGCAGCCTCTACAATTACAGGCATGCGCAAGGCAATGCAGGTGTCATGCCGTCCTTCTATTTGAAGAGTTTCTATTTGCCCTGTTTTAAGATTGATGGTTTGCTGAGGCAGCGATATGCTGGATGTGGGCTTAACAGCAACCCTGAAAATAAGGCTGTTGCCATTGGTAATTCCCCCGTTTATTCCTCCGGAATGGTTACTTTGTGTTTTTCCCCGGGTTGAGATGATGGGGTCGTTATGTTCACTACCGCGCATACGGGCAGCTTCAAAACCGGCTCCGAACTCAATGCCTTTGATGGCTGGTATTGAAAAGACAAGTTGACTTATTGTGGCTTCAACACCGCCAAAAAATGGTTCGCCTAACCCGGCGGGCACATGCATGGCAGTGCATTGTATTACGCCTCCGATAGAATCGCCAGAGCCCAAAATATTTTCAAGTGCCATGTTCAAATCAGGATTGCCACCTATTTCAAGAATTTGTGAGCTGATAATCGTTGGCTGAATTATTTTCTTAGCCACAACACCGGCTGCAACTAATCCCAGTGTAATTCGGCCGGAAAAATGGCCGCCGCCCCGGGGATCGGCGAATCCTTTGTATTTTATTTTTGAGGTAAAGTCGGCATGCCCCGGCCTGGGAATATCAATAAGTTTGTCGTAATCGGATGATTTGATGTTGGTATTTTCGAAAAACACGGTCAATGGAGCGCCGGTGGTAAAACCATTGTATGTGCCGCTCATAAGTGATGGAAGATCAGGTTCGGTGCGCGTTGTTGTGCCGGGAGCGCCACTGCGCCTGCGCGAAAGATCGGCTGTAAATTCATTCTCGGTAAGTTTAATACCAGGAGGCACACCATCTATAATAACACCAATGCCTTTGCCATGTGATTCTCCAAAAATGCTGATTCGAAAAATACGTCCAAATGTGTTCATATGCAGTATTCTGTGGTGTTAATAATGAGGTTGTTTGCTTTATTAATTTGCTGTCATATTCAGAAAATTGCGGGATTTCTGATGTTTTATTCTGTCATGCGTACTCCCAACCGGGCCAAATCGGTAAAAAAGCCAGGATAGGACTTTGCAATGCATTCCGGGTTTTCAATGCTCACCGGGCCTTCGGCGCTAACGGCTGCAGCTGCTGCCATCATGGCTATGCGATGGTCGTTGTGCGAATTTACAATACCTGCGCATACTTTACCTCCTTCAATGTGCATTTCGTTGTCATAAATAGTGATTTTTATTCCAAGTTTCTGCATTTCATCCCTGATTGCTTCAGCCCGGTTACTTTCTTTAAAAAGGAGCCTGTTCACGCCTGTTATTGTTGATGTCCCTTTACAGCAGGCCGCCAGCGCAGCCAAAGGAGGAAACAGATCAGGACATTCTGTGGCATCAAATGAAAATGCGTTGAGCTCTGATTTTAAAATGACTATCTCATCCTCATGATATCTGCATATAGCACCTGACTGCTGCAACACGTCAAGAACAGCTCTGTCAGGTTGTTTACTGTCAGTTCTGAGGCCTTTTATTTTAACGTTCCCGGCAATTGCTGCAGCAACCAACAAAAAGGCTGAACCACTCCAATCTCCTTCAATTGTGTATTCTGAGGCGAGGTATTGCTGAAGTCCTTTAATTCCGAAAGATTTATACTCATTGTTTTCGATATTTATACCAAAATCGGATAGCAGACCAATAGTCATGTCAATATATGGCTTGCTTTTCAGATTTGTCACCCTGATTTCAGAGTCTTCCCGGGCAAGGGGGAGTGCCATTAAAAGACCTGTGAGCAACTGAGAACTAACGGAGCCATCGATAATGGCTTTTCCACCTTTTACAGGCCCTTGTACGTTAAAAGGCAGGAAGCCATTATTTGACTGAAATTTGGCACCCAGCTGTGTCAATGCTTCTCCTATCATTTGTACAGGCCTGTTAAGCAAAGTGCCCTCTCCTGAAAAAGTAAGTGATTTATAATGTAAGGCGGCAATAGGAGCGAACATACGCATGGCCAGCCCTGATTCACCACAATTGAGGTGTTGGCTTCTTATCAAAAATCCTCCTGACAAGGTTATTTCATTATTTCCCTTTAAGATTTCTGCACCAAGTTTTTCTGCTATTTGAAGGGCAGCCAGTGAATCGTTGCAAAATGAGGGGTTGAGAAGTGTTGTGGTCCCTTGTGACAACAGAGCTGCTGCAATAGCCCTTTGAGTCATACTTTTGCTTGGAGGGGCTGTGATAATTCCGGTAATTTCAGATGGGTATAGCGTTTTATGCATGATTATCAAGCTTTTAAAAACTTGTCATTTGTTCTGTAAATTACGTCATTTGTGTGGTATTAACGAATCCGGATTATGATTAAATCAGATTTTTTTAGGAGAATTTCATGATTCAATCCGCCTTTGGTCGTATCAACAACTGCGATGATTTGCTGATATTGTTAGTTTTGAGGTGTTTATCTGTACAGAAAGGATATGGATCTGTTCTTTCATGCAGAAAAAACATTTTCATGGCATGTGTTCAGATCATTAAGCACACCGTTAAAGTTGGCATGCAATACGTTCTTTGCTATAAATCAGGGAAAGAATGCACTGTCTTCTTAAAAGTTTAAAAACAAAACAGGGACAGGTAACTTTGTGTAATGATATATGATTACTCGTAAAGGAGGTTATAAATGCATGAATTATAGTACATTATTCTGTCGTTTCACCGGTATCGTTGCCGGAGGATGTGGAATCAGTGCGATATCTGGCTCTTTTGCTCCCTTCGTATAGGTCGAAACCGGCATAACGGCACTCAAGTTGCCCATTGAAAAGAATGTATTTTTTCATGGGTTTTAGTCCTATCATTTTAAGTGCTCTTAAGTCGGAACTGATAACCCATGCTTTATAGCCTTTGTAATTTTGTTTAAGTGTGTTTCCCAATTCCTGATAGAGTTCAACAATGTCCTCGACCTTAATGCGTTCGCCATACGGTGGATTACAAATCATGATTCCGCCGCCGGCTGGTGGTGTCATTCGCTGAAAAGGAGATACTTTCAACTCAATATCCTTGTGTAGTCTTGCTTCTTTAAGGTTAGCTGCAGCTGATCGCAAGTTGTATTCAGAAATGTCGGAACCAATAATTCTGAAATTAAAATCCCTCTCATCCTCAAGTGCTTCATTTTTAACATCTTCCCAAAGGTCTTTGTCAAAATCTTTCCATCTCATAAAGCCATAATCATTCCGGTACTGACCGGCAGGCAGGTTCATGGCAATCATAGCAGCTTCAATCAGTAAGGTTCCTGAACCGCACATGGGGTCAATAAAGTTTGACTGGCCGTCCCAGCCCGAGAGCAGAATCATGCCCGCAGCCAGAACTTCATTTAACGGAGCCTCGGCATTCGAAACATGATATCCGCGTTTGTGCAGCGAGGCGCCTGAACTGTCAAAAGATACATCAACTTCGTCTTTGTATATGTGCAGATTAATCCTGAAATCCGGATTGTCAATATCTACCGAGGGCCTCTCGCCTGTTTTTTCCCTGAAACGGTCAACAATGGCGTCTTTAGCTCTGAGAGAAACAAAATGAGAATGGGTAAAAATGGAAGTAGTTACAGTGGAATTGATGGCAATGGTATTTTGAGTTCCGAGATAGTCTTCCCACCGGATAGCCTTGATGGAAGTGTACAAATCCTGTTCAGTTTCAATTTTAAACCGGGTTACGGGTACCAGGATTCTCAAGGCTGTTCTGCAGCGGTAATTGGCTGCATATAAGAGCCTTTTGTCGCCTTCAAAAGAGACAGCTCTGTTTAGAAGTTCTATTTGTTCAGCTCCAAGATCTTCAAGTTCTTTTGCCAGGATTTCTTCAAGACCGGCGGGTGATTTTGCCAGCATTTTTAGTTTCGGAGCGGAATATACGTAAGCCATAAAAAAATTTAAGTTGGAGTAACGGGCTGCAAAAGTAACAAATTATTCAGGGTCAAAGAGTTTAATCTTTCAGGCGTTACTCTTTAACCAGAATAAGTGGTTCTTACTGACTTAAATACATGAATTTTAGGAAAAGCACTGAACGATCAGGTGTTTTCCATAAGTTTTTGCATAAACCTCCCGGCTTCAACGATGTACCTTTGGTGGGTGCCCCGGCCAATAAGTCCTTTTTCGTCGCGGGCAGTTACGCTGAATAGCAATCGTTTTCCCTCAACTTTCTCAAGAACAGATTCACAAACAACCTTCATCCCAACAGGTGTGGCTTTTTGATGGGTAACATTTATTTCGGTGCCCAGGCTTATAAATCCTTCAGGTAATAAATCCTGAATGCTGAGCTGGGCTGTTTTTTCCATCAGGGCCACCATTGCCGGAGTGGCAAATACTTCAATCAGGCCTGAACCATATTTTGAAGCTGTATCCTGTGAACTTACTGTTATTTCCTGTTGGCCTGATATACCCGGGTTGAGTAGGAATTCCATAGCTGTTGAGTATAATTTAAATTAGTAAATAAGCTTAATTTCAAATACTTGGGACTGAGTGGTAATTGCGGCCAAAGGCTTAACAATGCATGTTCAGAAATTAAAGATAACTGTTTGTTTTAAATCAGGATGCAGGCTTTGCGATACCGGGCATATTTTAGCGCATTGTTTGATGATTTGCTTTTCCCTTTCGGAATAATCATTTTTCGGGAAATCAAGCTCAATCATAACTTCGCCAACTCTTCTGGGATCAGATGCCATTATTTTGGTTACACGGGCTTTAGTTCCGTCAATGCTGAACCCTGAGTTCTGAGCTGCAATTCCCATAATGGTAATCATGCATAATCCCAGTGAAGAGGCCAGTAAATCAGTTGGTGAGAAAGCTGAGCCTTTTCCGTTGTTATCTACCGGAGCATCAGTGACAATGGTTTGACCAGATTTCAGGTGAGTTGCTCGCAATTGGAGATTGCCAGTGTATTCAAGTTCGGAAGTGAAAGCCATCGCTGTTTTTTTTGGTGCAAAGATAACATCAAAAGCCTGTTGCTGAAAAAGCGCTGCGTTTTTGTTCATGAAAGATATTTGCGGGGTTTTATCTTTACCAATATGGGCGGCAAGTGTTAAACATATGTTAAATATCTGAAATGATGGTTGATGAATCCATTACCTTTGCAGAATTAATTGCTACCTGATGAAAAAACAAACCATTGCTTTTCTCATTCTCCTTACCTCTGTTTCATTAATAGGCATAATCCTCATTCAGCTTTACTGGGTTCGCAATGCAATGGAGTTGCAGGAAGAGCAGTTTAATAATAAAGTGCAGGTGACGCTTAAGAGTGTGGTTAACCGGATGTTTGAAGAAAAGGGAAATCTGCCGCCTGACCCGGAGATTTGCGGTGAACATTGTGACAGAAGGACGTTTCAGGTTCTGTCAGCCATAAATCCGGTTCGATTGGATTCGTTGATGCAGGAAGAATTTGGTGGAATGGAGATTACCCGCAAATATGTATGGGCAATTTTTAACCCTGGCTGCGGCACTGTTTTTGCCGGTGATGCCGGTGATTTCAAACAACAACTGATGGTTACCAGGCATGTTGTTTCGCTCTCGTGCCTTTATCGTTCAGAGCAGCTGATGCTAGGGGTTTATTTCCCCGGTGAAAAAGGGGTGCTTGCCCGCAGAATTTTACCCTGGCTTATTTTGTCATTTTTTCTCCTGGCAGTTATGATCTCTGCTTTTTCTTACATGATCTTTTCCTTTTTGAAGCAAAAAAAACTATCAGAAATGAAAACCGATTTTGTAAACAATATGACGCACGAGTTTAAAACACCCATTTCTACAATTTCTCTGGCAAGCGAAATGTTGTTAAATCCTAAAGTAAATGAGTCGGTTGAACGAACCCAGCGTTACGCCGGGATTATTTTTGATGAGAATCTGCGTCTAAAACATCAGGTTGAGCAAGTGCTTCAGATTGCTGTTCTTGACAAAGGCAGTTTCAGGCTGAAAAAGAAGTATTTCGATGCCCACGAGGCCATACTCAATTGTTTGAAGAGCTTTGAACTTACTGTTCGCGACAAAGGCGGTTTCCTCAGTTTTAAGCCTGAAGCTTCTGAAAGTCGCATTTTTGCTGATGAAAATCATTTTATCAATATAGTCAACAACCTGTTGGATAACGCGGCCAAATATTCGCGGTCATATCCTGAAATATTGGTGGTTACGCGGAATGATAACGGAATGTTTGTGCTCGAAGTGCATGATAAGGGAATTGGCATAAGCGCCGAAAATCTGAAGCACATTTTTAAGAAATTATACAGGGTGCCAACCGGTAATGTGCATGATGTAAAAGGATTTGGATTAGGACTTTACTATGTAAAGACGATGACTGAAGCGCACAATGGCTTTGTAAAAGTAAGAAGTGAGTTGAAAAAAGGAAGTATCTTTGATATTCATTTACCAATGGAGAATACAACTGAACTAACAACCGAATACCATGACACAGAAAGCCAAGATATTGCTGGTTGAAGACGATCCCAATCTGAGTGCCGTATTGAGTGATTATCTTGAATTGCTTGATTATAGCACTGTTGTGGCTGGCGATGGTGAAGAAGGGTTGCTTAAATTTTCGAAGGGCAGCTTTGATCTGTGTATTCTTGATGTTATGCTCCCAAAGAAGGATGGATTTATGCTGGCCACAGAAATTCGCAGAATGAATGAGGTGATTCCTGTTGTTTTTCTGACGGCGCGTGGTCAGAACGATGACCGCATTGCTGGTTTTAAAGCGGGATGTGACGATTATATTACCAAACCTTTTAGCAGCGAAGAACTTGCCCTGCGCATTGAAGCTATTCTAAAGCGATGTCAGCAACGTGATTTCCGGCCTCTGAACGGTTTCATTGAACTTGGATTGTACCGGTTCGACCCGGCTAATCTCTTGCTGTTGTTTAACGATGAAAAACAAAAGCTCACACCCAAAGAAGCGGCTTTACTAGGGCTGTTGTGCAGGTATAAAAACAATCTGCTCCCCCGCGACATTGCTTTGAAAGAAATTTGGGGCGATACTGATTATTTTATCGGCCGGAGCATGGATGTATTTATTGCCCGCCTCAGAAAGTACCTGAAGAATGACCCTGCCGTTAATATTCAGAATGTACATGGTTCAGGATTTATGCTGGAAGTCAAGTAGTTAATCAAATTATCATTTTATGACAATTCAGGAAGCACAGAAAATTGTTGATGAGTGGATAAAGCAAAATGGAGTACGCTATTTTAACGAATTGACCAATACGGCCGTTTTAATGGAGGAAGTGGGAGAAGTTGCCCGGATTATGGCTCGCAGGTATGGCGAACAGTCAGAAAAAGAGTCAGATAAAAATGCCGATTTAGGCGACGAAATGGCTGATGTTTTATTTGTGCTCATCTGTTTGGCCAATCAAACAGGAGTTGACCTGACCAATGCTCTTGTAAAAAATCTTGAAAAAAAAACCAGAAGAGATATTAAAAGACACTGGGATAATCCCAAGCTTAAATAGTTAATGTGTTGTTAATCTGATTACTCATATTTAAATCTTAAGTTCCTGTTCAATCAAACGCATAATATCCGAATGCAGATGAAGCCGGTCTTGAGCCAGATGTTCACCAAGCAGATGGTAGCGGTTGATCCCTATAACCATTTCTATCTGTTTTTTTTGCATGAATTTCCCGAGCGTATCCATGCCAACTATCCGGTCGTGCCATTCGCCCAGTAAATTATTGGTTGTATCAAGCGTTTTCAGGGTTTTTTCCAGCGTTGGCAATGCCGGATCGTTTTTTTTAAGTACCGCCAGTAAATAATGACATTCTTTAAGCTTTCGCCTGATTTCGTGCAGATTCTCATCCTTATCCTGGTTGTCAATCATGCTTTTTGTAATATGCATGAGCTCGTCCACGTGGTTGATAATGTTGAGGCGAATAGTCTCATCATCAGTAAGACCCATCAGTGTTTTAAACGCTTCCATTTTTAATGCCATATCCGTTTCAGCTTCATAGCCTTCAAGATATTTTAAAAATTTTCTGATGGCTTTTCTTTCCTGTATTTTAAGGTAATGCTGATATTCAGTAAAGCTGCAATTCAGCTTTTGCTCATAGGTGGCAGTTAATTTCTGCTGAACCTGTGCATCGCGCATCCGACCTGACAATCTGAATAATTCATGAAGTGCACCTTCTGCTTCTTTTGCTGCAAACTTTTCAGGAAAAATCTTTTCTAGTAATACATACACCGCACGCATCCTTTTGATGGCTACTCTTAAGTCATGAATGGCATCCGAATCAAAGCTATTTATAGTTAATGCGTAATTGGAAATAAATGCCTGATGATGTTTTAAAAAATATGTTTCTAAACGTTTAAGCATAAAGGTTGAAAATTAAACTCTAAATAAACCATGCCGGAGGATTCAGCTATTGAAACCAACACAAATATCGGTTAAAGTTGTATGGAATCCAAGTGCATGCATTTTGCAGTCTTTTTTGTAATTTAGGGGTGCATTCTAAATATTTCATCACCTTTGCATCAACGATCATTACCTTGGTTGTTTTCAACTTTACCAACAGGCCCGGCCAACCGGCAGTTTTATCTGCAATATCCCGTGTGTCAGGCTTGCGGCATTCAAATAATTAGATTTTATATCAATGATTCAGAAATTCATGGGTAATAAGCTCTTCCTGCTCATCTTGTTTATTCATAGCACATTCAGGTTATTTTCTCAGGATTATGTGGTTTCAGGGAGAGTGAGTGATTCAGCTACAAATGAATCGCTGGCTTTTGTGAATATTGTGATGAACGACGGGCATTTCGGTGGCGTTACGGATATTGATGGCCGCTTTGTTTTAACATCTGATTTGCCTGTAAAATCATTGACCATTAGTTATGTAGGATATAAGCCACGAAGAGTAATGCTGACTGGTGAAGGTAAAGAGCTTCGGATTCGTTTGCAAAGGGTTGAATTGGAACTTTCAGAGGTGTTGATTATGGCAGGGGAAAATCCGGCTCACCGTATTATCAGGAATGCTATAAAAATGAAAAAAGTAAATAATCCGGCCAATATTCAATCTTTTACTTATACTTCCTATGATAAAATGATTTTTACGGTAAATGCTGATTCATTGCTTGCAAGCGAAGGTATGCCGCTTGATTCAAATGATTTGCGTTTGCTTCAGGTGCTTGAAAGGCAGCATTTGTTTATGATGGAGTCGGTGGCTGAGCATAAATATCTTCATCCTGACAAAAGCTACGATAAAATTATAGCAACCCGTATATCCGGATTAAAAGATCCTCTTTTTGTGTTCTTGATTTCACAGATGCAATCAGCTTCGTTTTACGATGATCTGATAACCATTGCCGGTGTAAATTATATTAATCCAATTAGCGCTGGTGCTGACAACCACTATTATTTTGCGCTGAAAGACACCATTTATGGCAGCAGCCTGGGCGATACTACTTTTGTAATTAGTTTCAAGCCCCAGTCTGGTCGCAATTTTGATGGAATGAAAGGTCTGCTTTATATCAATAATTATTTATGGGCCATACAGAATGTTATTGCTGAACCTGCAAGGCCCAATGAAGCTTTTGAGATGAAAATTCAGCAGATGTATAAATTAATTGATGGTAAGCAGTGGTTTCCTGTACAATTGAATACTGATATTACTTTTAATCGTATCAATATGAACAAAGTGAAACCAATGGGAATTGGTAAAAGCTACCGACGCGATATAAGGCTTGACTCAAGTGTGGTGAAACGCGATATGACCAATATTGCTCTTGAGGTTGTTCCGCAAGCGTCTCATCAGGATGAATTATTCTGGCAACGCTACAGGGTAGATTCACTCACCCTTAGGGAAATCAATACATACAAAGTCATAGACAGTTTGGGAAGAGTAAATAATTTTGATGCCAAAGTGAAGGGACTTACTTCTCTTATGTCAGGAAAAATACCTTTGGGCTATCTGGAGATGGATTTAAACCGATTGTTCAGATATAGTCATTATGAAGGATTTTATGCAGGGCTTGGATTGCACACCAGCGATAAAGTTTCACGTTTTATTAAAGCTGGCGGTTTTTGGGGATATGGGTTTAAGGATAAAGAGACCAAGTACGGAGCAGATATCCTGTTACGCTTGCACCGTTTTGATCATCTCACTCTTGGATTTAAGTATGCGAATGATCTTGAAGAGTCGGCAGGTGTGCACTTCTTTGATGACAATTTATCAGCATTTAATCCTCAGAACTTTCGTAACGTATTTATTAACAGGATGGATAAGGTGGAAACACGGGAAATTTTACTCAGATTCAGAATGCTACGTTACGTTCAGGCAGGATTGGGCATAGATCAATCATATAAAACTCCGGCTTTCAACTATTTATTTGTGCAGTATCCTGAGGAGCCCATCGTTCTTACTTCATCACACACATTCGGCAAAATTAAAGCGGGCTTCAAGTTTGCATATGGCGAGAAATTTATTCAAACGGCTGAAAATCAAGCTTCATTAGGAACAAAATTTCCTGTATTCTGGGCTCAGTTTACAGCCAGTCGCAATGGGTTTTTAAATGGAGGATTCGATTATAACCGCATTGATTTCAAGTTGTTATATTCGGTTTATACCCGTTTTATGGGGAATACCAACTTTATGCTTATCGGAGGTGCAATTGACCAACCGGCACCTTATTCAGAAATGATAAATGGAATGGGCAGTTCTAATAATACCTTTACCATTTATGCTTCGCCCGGTTTTACAACTATGCAGGCTGATGAGTTTATCAACGATCATTTCGCAGCCCTTTTTATCACCCACAACTTTGGAAAGTTATTGTTTCGTTCGCCATATTTTGAACCTGAATTGGCCATTGCTTTCAATGCAGGAGCCGGAAGCCTCAAAGAAACATGGCATCACCGGTATGCTGATTTTAAAACAATGGAGCGTGGTTATTTTGAAGGTGGATTGCTGGTTAACAATCTTATAAAATCCTCCTTCTCAGGGCTTGGATTGGCTGTTTTCTCAAGAGCCGGCGCTTACAGTTATCCCAAATTTGCAAAAAACCTGGTAATACGATTAACCATGAATTATACTTTCTGAAACATTGATTTATCATCGCAGGTTTCTGGTTGTTTCTTTGTCAAAATAAGTGATTGCAAATCAGAAATATGGCTATAAATTTGAAAATCGGGGGTTCAACAGCTAAAACTATAAAATCTGTATTTCCGGAACTTAAAAATGATTTGTACATTCGCTTAAAAAAACCGAGAATATGAACCGTACAGCAAGAATTATTTTCAGTATTGTGATGACTGTAGCTGGATTACTTTTTGTCTGGTATTTTTCCAATATCGTTTTTTATATCCTTGCTGCAGCAGTCATTTCAGTCATTGGCAGGCCATTGGTTGAATTTTTGAACGATTTGAAGGTCGGTCGGTTTCATTTGCCTCATTTTGTCAGCACCTTGCTTACACTTTTGGTTATACTTTTTGTCTTTGTGGCTTTCTTCAGTTTGTTTGTTCCCCTGGTAGCACAGCAGGCAAGGTTGTTTTCAAATATTGACACACAATCGTTAGCCAAAGTATTTGCTGAACCACTGGCTTCGCTCGATTATATGATTCATCAGCTTTCGATACTGGAACAGGGGCAGAGTGTGCGTGACGCCATGTTGATTTGGCTTAAATCAATTGTGGATGTCGCCACTTTTTCTAATGCTTTCAATTATTTTATTTCATTCACGGGCTCATTTCTCATGGCGGTTTTCTCCATTTTGTTTATGAGTTTCTTTTTTATCAAAGACGAAAAACTTTTGTATAATTCATTCCTGTTGTTGGTTCCCGAAAAACATAATGATGCTGCTGTGAGAATTCTGGCAGAGTGTAAACGGTTGCTTACCCGCTATTTTCTGGGACTGTGTATGGAACTTGCATCCATGGTAACATTGATTACGTTGGGTCTGACTATTTTTGGTGTACAGAATGCTTTACTCATTGGTTTTATAGGCGGATTGATGAATATTATCCCTTACCTGGGGCCTTTAATTGGCGGCGTTATTGGCATTGTAATCGGAATATTGGGCAGTCTGTCAATGGGGGCTTATACTTCAATTTTACCTCTTAGCCTTACCATTGCGGGTGTATTTGCCGGGGCAAACCTTATCGATAATATAATTCTTCAACCTGTTATATATTCAAATAGTGTAAAAGCACACCCGATTGAAATTTTTCTGGTAATCATTATTGCCGGCAGCCTTTTTGGAATCACCGGAATGATTCTTGCCGTGCCTGTTTATACTGTACTCCGAATAGTTTTACGCGAGTTTTTTAGTGAAATGAGGTTGGTTAGAAAGTTAACCGAAAATATGTAGAAGAGCAGGGTGTGCAATTTCAATCAAAGGTGGTTGCATGTGTATATTTAGCAAATGCCAGCAGATTTGCATTCCCAAAAAAAGAGCCGAAACACGAATGCTCCGGCCCGATATTCAATATGGCTATTGAAAATTCTTCTTACACGGTCATGATGTCCTTTTCTTTGTGTTCGAAAAGTTTGTCAACTTTATCAGAGAATTTGTCAGTGAGATTCTGAATTTCTTTCTCTAATTGTTTGATTTCATCTTCCGGAACGCCTTCTTTCTCGAGTTTTTTCCCTGCATCAATAGCTGAGCGTCTGATGTTTCGGATAGTAACTTTAGCTCCTTCAACTTCGGCTTTGGCTTTTTTAACCAGGTCTTTGCGGCGCTCTTCTGTCAATGGCGGCACAGCTATGCGCAGGATTTCACCATTGTTCTGAGGATTAAAACCAAGGTTGGCTGCAAGAATAGCTTTCTCAATAGGAGCAAGCATGTTTTTTTCCCAGGGTTGCACAATTATCTGGCGGGGATCGGGAGTATTTATATTTGACACCTGGTCAATGGCTGTAAGGGTTCCATAATAGTCAACCCGCACACCCTCGAGCATTGCAGGGCTGGCTTTGCCTGCACGGATTTTCTGAAACTCTTTGTCAAGGTGAACAAGCGCGCTGTTCATTCCTTCTTCGGCCTCATCAATTACAAATCTGACTTCTTCGTTCATTTTTCTGGGATTAATTATTCCTGATTATAGCACTCGCAGTGGTCTGGCTATAATTTTGCAAATATACAAAAGCGTTGGCCTAATTTCAAATGCTGAAATCAGGAGCGGGTTGCATTTTTTAGTTACTGACAACAGTTCCGATATTCTCCCCGTTGATTACCTTTAAAAGGTTTCCTGGTGTATTCATGTTGAATACCAGGATAGGAAGCTGGTTTTCCATACACAGGGTAAAAGCAGTAAGGTCCATAATATTTAAACCTTTTTCGTAAACATCAGTATATGAAATGGTTTCGTATTTAACGGCGTCCTTTACCTTTTCGGGGTCAGCAGTGTAAATGCCGTCAACACGTGTTCCTTTCATAATCACATCAGCCTGAATTTCAATGGCACGCAATGCCGAAGCTGTGTCGGTTGTAAAAAAGGGATTACCGGTTCCGGCAGCAATGATAACAACTTTGCCTTCTTTGAGATAATCGATTGCCTTCCGGCGGCTCATCGATTCAGCTATAGGATCAATCGCGATACCAGACAGTAGTTTTGTGGCAATTTCTTGCTTCTCAATTTCAGCCTGAAGAGCCATGCTGTTGATAACGGTTGCCAGCATGCCCATATAATCACCCTGTACCCGGTCCATTCCTTTGGCTGCTCCTTGCATTCCCCTGAAAATATTTCCGCCACCAATTACAATGGCAACTTCAACCCCTTTATCAACTACAGATTTTATTTCTGCAGCATACATAGCCAGACGTTCGGGATCAATGCCATATTGTTGTTTGCCCATAAGGGCTTCGCCACTTAGCTTTAAAAGAATTCTTTTGTACTTCATTTGAATATGATTATTTATCGGATAATGACCATGGTTTTGGTTTCTGTTGCATGGTCTGTTTCAAGACGGTAGAAGTAATTTCCCGGAGCCAGATGGCTCAATCCGGTAACCAGTAAATGTTTGCCAGCTTCAAACCGGCCATTTGCCACTTCGGAAACCGTTTGTCCAAACATATTAACGATGGTTAATTTTACCAATGATGCCTGGGCTAATGTGAACGAAATACTGGTTTGATTCCCGGCCGGGTTAGGATAATTTTGTGCAAGTGAAGTGCTGAAAGGCAAATCATGATCATGAATACCCACGCCTGGATCGCTCAGCAGAAACTGAACACACCAGTTGTTGAGTGTACCGGTATTGCCTGAGCCACTGTCGTTGACCCGCAGTTGCCACACACCAGTAATGGGCTTGCCGTTGAATGCTTCTAAGGCCATTTGAGGTCTGAAATGACCGGTATAAGGTGGGGTTCCTTCTGTGATGGGAACAAAGGCCTGATCGTCAAAAACTGTATTGGTATAATTATCGCCGCTGCCACCGTTTCTGTCGCTCAGCATAATGGTGGTTTCGTCAGGCCCCTTAAGCATGATGCGGAGCTCGCCGGTGCGGGGGTGTGTAATGTCGATGAGAACGTTCACATCCATGATTTCGCCGGAGGCAACGGCATTTATTTCGTTATAGGTGTTCTGGAAATCAGGAATTGCCACGGGGGTAGTGACCGAGCATTCATCAAGTGAAAGAATATTGCCCACCATATAAGTGAAAAAAGTGTCAGGCGCCTGTGTGCCGGCCGGGCTGATGCCTTTACCACCTGCCGGCAATGTTGCCATCATCCGGGAAAGAGAATCTTGTAGCGCAAAATAGTAACTCACATCAGTTCCAAGTTCAAAGCCTGGAATTAAGAAAGTGAATGAATTGCCTGAAGTTTCGGCAGGAAGCACAAAATCAAAATTTGTTCCGTCAGTTGAATAATAGAGCCTGGGTGCAAATTCTCCCTGAGCAATCGGATGCGAACTGTTAACAGTTAACAGGGCTTCGCGTGCTTCGGTTGAATTACCGGATACAACAGGGTTGTGGAGCATAGAAATGCGTTGATCCCAGGCCTGGGCAGCCAGATTGGCGATGGCAGCTCTGACAAAGGCAACATAATATTCCATGTTCAGAATATTGATATCATCCTGAGGTGTATGGTAATAATCATTAAAGTCATACCAATCCTCAATGGCAAGCATAGCCGGATAACCAAAAGTCCAGAAAGAAGCATGGTCACTGGCGGTTGTGTAATAGTAATTGTGAGAAAACTGAGGTTGATATAATAAATTGGTTGTGATAAAATCGTTGGTGAATGCCTGTGAATAATCATTGGTGGCAATGGTATACACAAAGTCATTGTCAGAGTCCCAGGCAATCATATCGAGATTTAATACACCCAATATTTGATGGCCTTGATTATAAGCTTCCTGTGCGTAGGCATAGCTGCCAACAAGTCCGATTTCTTCTTCATCCCAGGCCGCAAAGCGAATGGTGTAGTCAAAATCAAAACTACTCAGGATTCGGGCGGCTTCAAGCACAGCAACGGTACCCGAAGCATTATCATCGGCTCCGGGAGCAGTAGAGCCTGATGGCATATTGTCATAATGCCCGCAGATAATAAACTCCTTTTCGGGGAATTTGATTCCGGTTTTTGTTGCAATTACATTTTCTCCCCGTGAACCACTAAAGGTTTGAATGGCAGGCGAATATCCGTATTCAGTGAATTTCTGAAAAATAAAATCAGCCGCTTTTTCATTGGAGGCATTCAGATAGTGTCTTGATTGTATGGTTGTAATTTGCCCATTTATCGTTACAGTAGTATCTCCAGCTAATTGCCTGGTGAGCAGTAATACTGAACTATCAGTTGCCAGTTGTGACAAGGAGTCAACAAACGGGCTGTAAGCAATTTGTGCTGAAACGCCGAACCCTGTAAATAAACAGGATAATGACAGGAAAAGCAAACGATAAATTTGTTTCATCAATATTGGGTTTTAGAAGTAAGGTTAGAGAGGCCATGAAAATACAAAAACCTTTATTTTATTCTCCCTGTCCGTGACAATTCTTGTATTTTTTTCCACTACCACAAGGGCATGGATCATTACGGCCAACTTTTTTCTCAACTCTCACAGGTGAAGTTACCTGAGGTTCTGAAGTCCGGCTGGCTTGTGAAAGCATATCTGTCCGCTCTTCTTTCAGTTTACTCATGTCTGTACGTCTGGGAGTTTGAGCTTCTTTTACCTGCGATGGTTCCTGAACAGGCAGATTGGCTTTGACGATAAATGAAGTAATGTCGCGATTTACTTTCTGAATCAGGTTTTTGAAAAGTTCAAATGATTCGAATTTGTAAATGAGTAATGGATCTTTTTGCTCATAGGTTGCATTTTGCACCGAGTTGCGCAGCTCGTCCATTTCGCGCAAATGTTCTTTCCAGGCATCGTCGATAACGCCAAGTGTAACACCTTTTTCAATGGCCAGTGTGATTTCGCGGCCTTTGTCGTTATAGGCTCTTTTAAGATTGGCAACTACCTGCATCGATCGGATACCATCGGTAATGGGGATGGCGATGTTTTCGAATTTCGATTCATTTTCAAAAACATCTTTAATTACCGGATACGCTCTGGCTGCCAGGTTTTCACATTTCTGACGATAATTTTTCGATACTTTTTCGAATAGATTGTCAATAATAACCTGCTTGTTGGTGCTTAAGAATTCGTGGTCATTGATATCGGGTTCGGTTGCCAGTGTTTTTAACAGCGACATTTTATATCCTTCAAAGTCGCGGTCGTCCTGATGGCTCGAAACAATGCTTTCGCACACATCATAAAGCATATTGGAGATGTCAACAGCAAGTCTTTCACCATACAAGGCATGACGGCGTTTGCGGTAAATAACTTCGCGCTGTGAATTCATTACGTCGTCATATTCAAGCAGTCTTTTACGGATTCCAAAGTTGTTTTCTTCAACTTTTCGCTGAGCACGCTCAATGGATTTTGTAATCATGGAGTGCTGAATCACTTCGCCTTCTTTTAATCCCAGCCTGTCCATAATTCCGGCTATCCTTTCAGAGCCAAACATACGCATCAGGTCATCTTCAAGCGCAACGAAGAACTGTGAGCTTCCGGGGTCTCCCTGACGTCCTGAACGACCGCGTAGCTGACGGTCAACACGGCGGGATTCATGTCTTTCGGTACCAATAATGGCCAATCCGCCGGCTTCTTTCACACCGGGGCCCAGTTTGATGTCTGTTCCACGACCGGCCATATTGGTGGCAATTGTTACAGTGCCGCTTTGTCCAGCCTCCTGTACAATGTCAGCTTCACGCTGGTGCAATTTTGCGTTGAGTACATTGTGTTTAATGTTGCGCAACTTCAGCATTCGGCTAAGCAGTTCTGATGTTTCAACAGAGGTAGTACCCACCAAAACCGGACGGCCTTTGTTAATCAGGTCAACGATTTCATCGGCTACGGCATTAAATTTTTCACGTTTGGTTTTATATACCAAATCTTCACGGTCTTGCCTGATGATAGGCCGGTTGGTAGGAATTACTACAACATCCAGTTTGTAGATGTCCCATAATTCACCGGCTTCTGTTTCGGCAGTACCAGTCATACCGGCAAGTTTCCGGTACATTCTGAAGTAATTCTGAAGAGTTACTGTTGCATAGGTTTGAGTCGCAGCTTCAATTTTGACATTCTCTTTGGCTTCAATGGCCTGGTGTAAGCCATCGCTGTAGCGACGTCCTTCGAGAATACGACCTGTTTGTTCGTCAACAATTTTAATTTTATTATCCATTACCACGTATTCGACATCAATTTCGAACAGGGTATATGCTTTAAGCAGCTGATTTACGGTGTGAACGCGTTCTGATTTGACGGAGTAATCGCGCATGAGCTCATTCTTCTTTTCAAGTTTTTGAGCTTCAGGCAGTCCTGATTTTTCCAATTCGGCAATTTCGGCACCAATATCGGGAAGCAGGTAGAATTTCGGATCATCATAGGATGCGGTGATGAGGTCAATTCCCTTTTCGGTCAGTTCTACGGTATTATTTTTTTCGTCAATCACAAAGTACAGCTCATCGTCAATAATGTGCATGTTCTTTTGCTGTTCGGCAATATAGAAGTTCTCCGTTTTCTGCATCAGCGCTCTTATGCCGGGTTCGCTCAGGAACTTGATAAGTGCTTTATTTTTAGGTAATCCTCTGAAAGCTCTGTACAACTGTTCACCTCCTTTTTTCTCATTTTCGGGAGATGCTCCTTCAACTAACAGACTTTTGGCTTCAGCCAATAATTTGGTAACCAGTGTCCGCTGAACTTCATACAATTTTTTGATTTCAGGTTTCAGTTGTTCAAACTCCTGATTGTCGCCGCGTGGGGTAGGGCCTGAAATAATAAGCGGGGTTCTGGCATCATCAATCAAAACAGAGTCAACCTCATCCACAATGGCATAATTATGCGGGCGCTGTACCAGCTCTTCAGGGTTACGTGTCATGTTGTCACGTAAATAATCGAAACCAAATTCATTGTTGGTTCCAAAAGTAATATCGGCAAGGTATGCCCGGCGTCTTGATTCAGAGTTGGGCTCATGCTTGTCAATAGTATCAACCTTCAGGCCGTGAAATTCATACAGAACGCCCATCCATTCCGAGTCACGTTTAGCAAGATAGTCGTTAACTGTAACAATATGAACACCTTTGCCCGGGAGGGCATTCAGGTACACAGGAAGGGTTGCCACTAATGTTTTTCCTTCACCGGTTGCCATTTCCGATATTTTTCCCTGATGAAGCACAATTCCTCCAATCAACTGCACATCGTAATGAACCATATCCCATGTAATGAGATTCCCTCCGGCTGTCCATTGATTCTGATAATATGCCTTGTCACCAACAATAGTGATATGTGCCTTTATGGCAGCCATATCCCTGTCCATTTGAGTGGCTGTAACCTCAATGGTTGAGCTTTCTGCAAACCTTCTGGCGGTTTCTTTAACAACGGCAAAGGCTTCAGGAAGCAGTTCGTTTAAAACATCCTGAGTAATCTGGTAGTTCTCATTTTCAAGACTGTCAATACGGAGATAGATTTTTTCTTTTTCATCCATATCCATTTCAATATCAGCCTCAATCTGCTCTTTAAGTTGAGCAATGGTGTTTTCTTTTTCTTGTGTGGCAGCAGCTATTTTTGCTTTAAACTCAATTGTTTTGGCCCTGAGTTCATCGTTGCTGAGCTTTTCAATAGAGGGGTAAACTTCTTTAATCTTATTCAGAATAGGCGTAATTTCCCGAATGTCTTTGTCGGATTTTGTTCCGAGCATTTTTTTGAAAATTGAGAGCATATTGATTGTTTTAAGGAAGGCCTGGTATTTAGCCGGGCTTCTTGTAAAAGAGAACCTTGTTTTCTGATGTTTAAACAGAGATTATGCCGCTTTCGGCAAAACCATGCAAAGTTAATTTAATTTGGGGAAATACCCACGCAGAAAGATGAGCTAATCAATGCGGGCGGGCTGAAAGGGCGCTGGAAGAAAAAAGTGACAGATAAAAAAAAGCCGCGACAATTTGTCACGGCCAGGTTGTTAATACTCGTCTTCGTGGAAGAAAAAATCTTCTTTTGATGGGTAATCGGGCCAAAGGTCTTCGATGCTTTCGTAAACCTCTCCTTCATCTTCTATTTCCTGAAGGTTTTCAATAACTTCCATCGGCGCACCTGACCTGATGCTGAAGTCAATTAATTCTTCTTTTGTCGCGGGCCACGGCGCATCTTCAAGTTTTGAAGCTAATTCTAAAGTCCAGTACATGATTCAGAAGATTTATCAGTTTAATTTTTTTGCAAAAGTAATTTAATTTTGTATAAAGTCAAGTCAAATTTCATGCCTAAATATAAGCGGCAATTTTGATTTCGAAAAATTTTTAAACTCTTGGAATCCAGGCTGTTTCAGTTCCATTGTTATGGTAAGTTAATTTCCTGGCCAACACAAAGAGGTAGTCTGAAAGCCTGTTGAGGTACTTTATAACCAGTTCTCCCTGTAAAGTTTCGGGGTTGTTTTCAACAAGTTTAATGGTAAGCCTCTCAGCCCGGCGGCAAATGCACCTGCTTATATGACAGAGTGAGGCTGCTTGCTGCCCGCCCGGCAAAATAAATGTCGTTAACGGGGGCAATTGCTGGTTCATCATGTCAATTTCTTCCTCCAGCAATTTAATGTCATCTTCATCCAATGCAGGAAGCGATTTTATTTCTTTTGCCGGATCGGCAGCCAGTAATGATTCGGCTGTAAAAATACGATCCTGTATTTCGAGCAGCACTTGTCGGCTATTTAAATCTATAGGATGATCGCGTAAAAACCCAAGGTATGAATTAAGTTCATCCAGGGTTCCGTAAGCTTCAATTCTTTCATGATATTTGGGTACACGGGTTCCGCCAATTAATGAGGTTTCTCCTTTATCTCCGGTTTTTGTATATATTTTCCATTCGGCACTCATGCTGGCGTCTTTTTTATTTTTGTTTCTCAAACAAGCAAATTCAACAGATTGTTCAGTAGTTTTTTTATGATTTAAGGTAATATTGCATGGTACGAATATCGGTGTTTACTTCGTCGCTTGCTATCAGTCCATCAGATAATCTGACTATGCGATGGGCGTGTCTGGCAATATCTTCTTCGTGGGTTACCAAAATTATGGTGTTGCCCGCTTTATGAATTTCTTCAATAAGACCCATAATTTCGATTGAAGTTACAGAATCGAGATTTCCGGTGGGCTCATCAGCCAGAATGATGGATGGTTTATTAACCAGTGCCCTGGCTATGGCCACACGTTGTCTTTGCCCTCCTGATAGTTCATTGGGTTTATGTTTTATCCTGTCGGTGAGCTTAACATCTTCAAGTACTTCCATTGCCCGTTCAAGCCGTTGGGGTTTGGCGTGCCCGGCATAAATCATAGGCAATGCCACATTTTCAAGGGCTGTAAGCCTGGGTAAAAGGTTAAATGTTTGAAACACAAATCCAATTTCCTTATTTCTGATTTCGGCAAGTTCATCATCAACCAGTTTACTCACATCACTGCCGTTGAGCCAGTAGCTTCCTCCTGTGGGCGTATCAAGGCATCCCAGCAAATTCATCAGGGTTGATTTGCCTGAGCCTGAGGGTCCCATCAGTGCCACGTATTCATTCTTTTTGATACTTAGTGTGACACCCCTTAAAGCGCGCACAATTTCTGTCCCTACTTTAAAAAAGCGGGTTATTTCTTCAAGGTGGATGACTTCGTTATTCATACCAGTTTTTTTTCTGAACGAACAAATTTAAAAATAATTGTCAGAACCGCAGGATAAAATGCTGGCGGCTTAATTCCTTTCTGAAAAAGACAAGCCCCATAAAAAACAGGTCAATGGTGACAACTACTTTTTCGTGGTTTTTGATTTCATTCCAGGCCTGTTCCATTTCTGACGACCAGTGGATGTCGTGAAAAATATAAACAGAATGATTACCTGCATGTTGCAATAATTGACTGAAATAATTTAAAGTTGCTTCTCTGGTATGATTCCCGTCAATAAAAGCATAGTCAATAGTGCTTGTTTGTGATAAAAGGCCCGGCAATACATTATCGAAATTACCAATAGTAAACCGGCTGTTGTTTATTCCAATATGGTTGAGATTATTTATGGCAAATTCGGCAGTGGAGGCACATCCCTCCATCACCAAAAACAGGCTGTCGGGAGCTGCACTGGCTTGATACATTGTGCTGATACCAAGTGATGAGCCCATTTCAAGCATCACCGATGGTTTGTAATATTGTACTATGCGGTGAAGCAGGCGTCCGTACTTGACTGGAATTCCAGCACGTTTGGCTATATTTTTAACTGTTTTAAGGTGTGTCGAATAGCCCGATTTATTCTTACCCGCACCAAAGTCAATGGTTTCGATCAGATTGGGGTTTCTGAGAAGAAGATCGCGCTGTTTTTCAATATTCTTGTATTCAGGATAATAGGTTCTATCATTCAATACATTACAATTGAAATCATAAACAAAGGGAGAGTGTATGCCATGCCTGTTTTTGGCATGAATGAGATACACCAGGTATTTAAAGACAATGCGGAGGCTTTTGGAAATTGTTTTCACAGTATTTGAATAAGGTTATCCACCCCAGGTTTCGCGGTCGAGGCTGCGATAATGGATGGCTTCAGCCAGATGGTCCGGTCTGATTTCTTGACTTGAATCGAGATCAGCAATGGTTCTTGCCACTTTTAGAATGCGGTCGTAGGCCCGTGCTGAAAGATTGAGCTTTTCCATTGCATTTTTCAGCAGTGTGTGTCCTGCTTCATCTATTTTGCAGATGGATTGAAGCATTTTGCTGGTAATCTGGGCATTGGAATGTATGCCTTTATTGTTTTTATAACGTTCTTCCTGAATAAGTCGGGCTTTTACAACCCGTTCCCTGATGGGAGCGCTTTTTTCCGAAATTCTAACATCGGCAAGTTCGCGAAAGGGTACAGGTACTACTTCAACATGAATATCAATACGATCGAGCAGTGGACCTGATATTTTGTTGAGGTATTTTTGAACTACCCCCGGAGCACAAACACATTGTTTGTCGGGATGATTGTAGAACCCGCAGGGACATGGGTTCATGGCTGCCACCAGCATAAAACTGGCCGGGTACTCAACTGTTAATCTGGCACGCGAAACTGTAATCAGGCGATCTTCAAGTGGTTGGCGCAACACTTCCAGCACGGTGCGTTTAAATTCGGGTAACTCGTCGAGGAACAAAACGCCATTGTGTGCAAGCGAGATTTCGCCCGGCTGAGGGTTTGAGCCTCCTCCTACCAATGCGACATCGGAAATGGTATGGTGGGGACTTCTGAAGGGCCTGACTGAAATTAGCGAGGTGTGGCGATTCATTTTACCGGCTACCGAGTGAATTTTGGTGGTTTCAAGGGCTTCGTGAAGGTTAAGTGGCGGTAAAATAGATGGCAATCGCTTGGCGAGCATAGTTTTTCCAGAACCCGGAGGGCCAATCAGAATGGCATTATGTCCGCCGGCTGCTGCAATTTCAAGGGCGCGCTTGATATTTTCCTGGCCTTTCACATCTGAAAAATCAAACTCATATTCATTCAGCTGTGCATAAAACTCTTCGCGCGTATTTACAATCTCCCTGTCCAGCTCTGATTCGCCTTTGAAAAAGTGAATAACATCAATGATGTTTTCAACGCCATAAACTTCAAGATCGTTAACTATGGCTGCCTCGCGGGCGTTTTGTTTGGGCAAAATAAACCCCTTGAACCCCTGTTTGCGTGCTTCAATGGCAATGGGTAATGCCCCTTTAATAGGTTGCAATCCGCCATCAAGCGAAAGCTCACCCATAATGATGTAATCGCCTATGCAATCAGCAGGAATTTGCTCTGAAGCAGCAAGAATGCCCAGGGCGATTGTAAGATCATAGGATGATCCTTCTTTGCGGATATCAGCGGGAGCCATATTGATGACAATTTTTTTTCCGGGAATCCGGTATCCGATATTTCTTAGCGCAGCTTCTATCCGCTGATGACTTTCTTTAACGGCACTGTCGGGCAATCCAACCATAAAAAATTGAATGCCATTTTCCATATTTACTTCTACAGTTATCGTTATAGCATTAATGCCCATGATGGCGCTACCGTATGTCTTTACTAGCATAGTGTGATATATATGCAGCTAATTTACTCTATTTTCTTTTTAATCGGGCAAACTAACCGGCCTGTTTTACCGGTTTTTTTTGATATGCATTTATGTGAATTTCTGTTTGATGTTGTATTGGCTGGTCATTTGCCGGGTCCGATCATAGTGTTTTATTAGGTGTTTTTTGTCTGATTTTAATGGATTTTCCTGGAAGGCCATATTTATAAAGGATTTTAAACGTTGGCAGAACAAACGGGATGCAAGGACTTAATGACTTTGTTTTTTAACATCTGTGCATTCATATTCAATAACCGGCTGCGAAAGTTATAAACAGAGGGTAAGTAACGGCTTGTTTTATTCTATTATTCTCTGCAAAGTAAATACTTTTGGTGCCTGAACACAGAATAAGCAAATTGTGTTGAACATTTTCATCTGCTACAGGTTTTTACTGAAACTAACGAAGATAATTGTGGAGAACGATAAACCCAACCCCGAAGACAAATCACCCTGTAAAAAAGTATGCCGCCTTGATGAAGATGGCATGTGTGTTGGCTGTTACCGAATGTTGGACGAAATTGCCAACTGGTCAATCATGTCAAGTCAGGAACGCATGGATGTGATACGTAAATCGCACCTGAGAATGCAACTCAGAGGCATGAAACTCTGATTATTTTCTGCGTGGTTTATATCCCGATTTGGCTAATATTTCCTGTGAATTTGTGTTTTTTAGCAAAGTGGTAAGCGAGGTGCCGGTTTTATCGGCATACCGGCTTACTATCTGCCAGCCCAGCCATGTTCCTGTGCGAGCCGGCGATTCTTGAGAGAAAGCTGAGGTAAATGGCCCGTCGGTCATAAACATACTCATTGATTCCGCATTGGTTGAGTAAAGCAACTCATTTTCAATTAAAAAGCTCCATAAGTTACTTTCGTTTTCTTCGCACC
The DNA here is from genome assembly GCA_020636745.1 of Lentimicrobiaceae bacterium. Lineage (NCBI taxonomy): Bacteria > Pseudomonadati > Bacteroidota > Bacteroidia > Bacteroidales > Lentimicrobiaceae > Lentimicrobiaceae bacterium. The sequence continues at coordinate 632,910 of JACJXH010000002.1, forward strand.
ATTTTAACTGAGCGGGTGTAAATCCGATTTTAAATTCTTTGGCCTCTTCGGGCAAAAGTACATCACAGAAATACAGTATTTTGCCTTCTTCAATCATCGCGTCGAGCAATGTCTGGCTTTTTGATTTCTCCATTAATGGATAACAAAGCTCTTTTACGCAATCGGGTAAAATGTGATCGCGGGTCAGTCGTTGCGAAACATACACAGGAATGCCCATCGTTTGGTAATCTTTATAGCCACTGCCCAGGTAAATATCCAAAGATATTATCATTGCTGAGTCGGCATATTTGATTGGATATTGAAAGTCGAACCCACTCACGTATGTATAAACTTTTGGTATAACTGCATTGGGAATTTCCTTGCTGTAAATTTTAAAAGCTTTGGATAATCCTTCACTCAGCCAGTCCAGGTCAGGGTATTGTTTCATGCAATCCTGATAGGTACGGCTGTTTTGCGGATCGTTTACAAAAGCCCTCAACTGCTCAATGGCTTCAGGCGATTGGTAATTATTGCCAAGGAAGACCCGAAATTCAGGAGCTATTTTATTCAGATCTGCTGCAAAGTTTTTTTGATCTAACGAAAATAAAGCAACTTCATAACGATGAATAGATGGCGCCGTAAGCTCTGATGGTGAAGCTGTATCAATTGAACTGCCGGGCTTTTTATTCCCTGTTTGCCGGCAAGAGGCCAATATTAGAAGAGAAAATACAAACAGCAGACGGAGTTTTTGCATAGTGGTAAAAGGCTTGGTTTTTATTTTAATCAGATAGTTGGTTGTTTAAGGTGACCTGATGTTACAGCGTAATTATCCGGCAATGTTTTGAAGTTTATTGACATGGGAGTTTGGAATATTCCTCCAAATCTTTTGCAAAAAAACAAAAAACCCCCGACAATTACTGGCCAGGGGTGAATAACGTAAAATGGCAGTCTAAAGTATTTTCCAGCCCAGACTAACTGTAAACATATTGTTTTTCAGGTCGAATCCGTCAAGTTTTGAGAAATCATTCAGCCCTATTTCATACCTTACATCAAGCGTGAGAAAGAGCAAATCTGCACCTGCGCCAAACTGAAGTCCGAAATTGGCATTTCGGATATCATCGCTGGTAAGCGTATTTTCCCAGTTATTGGCAGTAATGGTTTTATTGATTACCATAGATGCAACAGGCCCGGCCATCACCCTTACATTGGCTGCTTTCAGGTCAATAACCTTAGCTCCCAGCAACAGAGGGATATCAATGGTGTTAATTTTAATGGAATTTGTACTTGCCGAATTTTCATCATAAGTCAGCATCCCTTTTCTGCTCATAATGTTTAATTCAGGCTGCAGGTATACTTTTTTACCAAGTCGGGCAAATACACCAAAATGAAAAGTGCTTTTCATTTCTTCATTTATCTGCTCTTTATCTGTTGTGAATTTCGAAAAAGAAGCGCCGATTTTAGGACCTACTGAGAATCCGGGGATTTGTGAAAAAGCTACACTGCTGATGATTAAGGCAGCAGTGATTAAAATGAGTTTTTTCATAAGGTTTCTGTTTTGTGTAAGCAAATATAGTAAAGAATTGTATTCTTTTTTACATTCATCAGATGGCAACTGAATGGGTTCATGTTTTTTGTAATTTCGCATTGAATTCAGGGTTTCCGGTTGGCGCTGTCATCTGCATTAACTTACTGGTTTAGATTGGCTTTTCAACGAAAATCATAACTGATGATAGTGCTTCAGATGTGAATATTTTTAAATTCCTTGAAAGCCTCTGTCTGTTAATTATTGATTTTACAAATTCAAATAAAATGAAGCATATAAACTCATTGAGTGTAGTATTTATTGTAGTACTGATGCTATTTTCTCTGCAATCTGCTGCACAATATAAAAGTGTTTCGTTAGGGATTAAGGTGGCGCCGTCGCTGGGCTGGCTGAAAACCGATCAGGATGGTTACCGTTCTGACGGAGTAGTTCCGGGTATTGCATGGGGTTTGGTGGCAGAATTTTACTTTGCCGAAAACTATGCCTTTGGAACAGGCTTTAATTTTAATTTTCAAAATGGAAAACTTAGTTATCCTGATGAACAAGGTTTGTCAGGTGCCGGGGTTTTATCACGAAAGTACCGGTTTAAATACCTTGAGATACCGGCTGTTATTAAAATGCGCACCAACGAGATAAAAGGATTCCGGTTTTTCGGGCAGGTTGGTATGGGCTTTGGGGTGCGGCTTAATTCAAAGGCTAAAGATGTATTTGAAGTGAATGGCAGCCCTGATCAAACGGTTGATTTCAGATTGATTGATTCGCAAACCAACCTTTTTAAAGCTTCTATGATTGTTGGTGCCGGTGTTGAGTATCCGTTTGACAACAGTTCAGCCATCGTGGCCGGAATTAATTTCAACAATGGTTTTAGTGATGTACTCAAAGGAAAAAATGCCGTTTTCCCTGAACGCGAACATCATGGAGTGCCCAATTTTGTCGAAATCAGTTTGGCTGTTATGTTCTAATTCGTGAATCTAAATTACTTTTTTTGAAATTATTCATCCCACATGAAAATAGCCCTCGCACAGCTTAATTACCTTATTGGCGATTTTAAAGGCAATGCTTCTAAAATTGCAGATTCAATCAAAAAAGCAAAGGATGATGGTGCTGAACTTGTCGTTTTTGCCGAATTGGCCCTGACTGGTTACCCTCCGCGCGATTTTCTTGAATTTGATGACTTTATTCAGCAGTCGGAATTATTTATGAAGGAAATTGCGGCTGAATGCGTTGGAATTGCCGCTATCGTTGGTGCTCCGTCGCGCAATTTAACCGGCAGAGGCAAGCCGTTGTTCAATTCAGCGTGGATTCTTTATGATGGCGAAGTAAAGCATATGGTTCACAAAAGTCTTTTGCCCAATTATGATGTTTTTGATGAATACAGGTATTTTGAGTCAGGCAATGAATATGAGGTTATTCATTTAAACGGGAAAAAACTGGCAATTACCATTTGTGAGGATATCTGGAATGTGGGTGATATTCCGTTGTACAGGCAATTTCCACTTGATCAGCTGGCTGTGCAGTGTCCTGATTTTATTATCAATATTGCCGCATCGCCTTTTCATTACCATCAGGCGCTGATGCGCGGCGAAGTGCTTCGCGAAAATGCTGCAAAATACAAATTGCCCATTGTTTATGTAAATCATGTAGGTGCACAAACTGAACTGATTTTTGATGGAGGCTCTGTGGTATGTGATGCTGGTGGAAATATCCGCACATCGTTGCCACTTTTCAGTGAAGCTATTGCGCTGGTGGAGTTGAACGAAACCTTTTACAATACGCAACCTGCACCTCAGGCAGTGATTCCTGAGACAATTTCAGATATTGGGCTGGTGCACGATGCCCTGGTAACAGGTATTCGTGATTACTTTGGCAAAATGGGATTTACAAAAGCGATTCTTGGGTTATCAGGTGGTATTGATTCAGCTGTAACAATGGCTTTGGCTGCTGAGGCTCTTGGTGCCGCCCAGGTAAGGGGAATTTTGCTGCCTTCTGAATTTTCTTCCGATCATTCCATTCAGGATGCCCGGCAACTTGCGTTGAACCTAGGATGCCCGGCAGATCTGATATCTATTGAAGAAGCTTATAAGGCATTTCAAAACAGTCTTCAGCCATTCTTTGCCGGATTGCCTTTTAGTCTTGCTGAAGAAAATCTACAAGCACGAACCAGGGCCGTTTTACTCATGGCCATGTCAAATAAATTCGGTTATATTCTGTTGAATACCAGTAATAAGAGCGAGGCAGCGGTGGGCTACGGTACGCTTTATGGCGATATGTGCGGCGGACTTTCTGTTTTGGGGGATGTTTATAAGACAGATGTTTACAGGCTGGCCCGATACATCAACAGAGACAAGGAAATCATTCCGGAAAGTTCAATCAGCAAGCCTCCTTCAGCAGAATTAAGGCCTGATCAAAAAGACAGTGACTCCCTGCCTGAATATGAGTTGCTTGATCGTTTATTGTATCAGTATATTGAAAAACGCAAAGGCCCTCGCGAACTGGAAGCCATGGGATTTGAAAAAAATCTGGTAAGCCGGGTGCTTCGCATGATCAATATGAATGAATGGAAACGCTATCAGACACCGCCCATCCTTCGCATTTCGCCCAAAGCTTTTGGAATGGGCCGCCGAATGCCAATAGTTGGAAAGTACCTCAGTTGATGCCACAATTGATGTTGCCTGTAATTGCAGCTGCAGGTGTTTTTTTGCCTGATTACTCATATTTAAGGTTTTCAACCGGATTTAATGCAATGATTCGGCGCGACTGAATCCATACAGTAATGAAGGAAATAATCAGAACCATGATTGCCGGTGTGAAATATATCCACCACGGTATAGGTAGTTGCGTGGCAAATCCGGCAAGCCATTCATCAAATTTGATGTAAAAAACAGGCAGTGCTATTGCTGATGCAAGAACCCAAAGTAAAATATAATCTTTAAAGAGCAGCCAGAACAACCAATTGTCGGAAGCGCCCAGCACTTTGCGAATTCCTATTTCTTTCTTGCGTTGCTCAGCGGTATATGCCGAAAGTCCTATCAGTCCAAGAATGGTGATGAAAACCACCAGCGTTGAAAAAACCGTAAATACCAAAGTGTATCTTTTTTCCTGTTCAAACTGTAAATAGTAGTAGTCTTTGAGAAATGAAGCATTGAATGGGTTATTTGGAAAAATTTTGCTGTAGATATTCTCAATAACTTTTATCATTTGTTTGGTGTCTGATTTCCCTGTGTTTATGGAGAATTTTCCCTGAAACCTTTGAGGATATCTGAAAATTTGCGGTTCAATAGATTCTTTGGGCGAGCGTTGAAGAAAATCGATAACGACTCCTGAGATCATCCAGGGTTTTTGTTCCATCATAATTTTTTTTCCGACCGCGTCCTGAGGTTTGGCGTACCCCAGATTGGCTGCTGCGTTGGCATTGATAACCACCCGCTGACGGTCAATGGCTGCATTCCCTGTAAAGCCTTCTCCGGCAATGAACCTGATTTTATAAGTGTCAAAGAAAGCTTGTCCGGTTTCAGTAATCCGATAATTCTTAGCATCATTTTCACTTTGTCCTACCCTGTAAATTCCTCCCCTGTTGAACATATTAGCCTGCCCGGGAACAACAGATGAAAAGGCACAACCGTGTGTTCCGCTTAAGGCATTGATTTCATCGGTAAAACTTTTAAATCTGTTTAAAAGAGTTGAATCTCCTACAACAGGCGCTTTCACTACCAGTATATTGTCAAGACAAAAGCCTGTGTCCTGTTTGGTGATATATCTGAACTGAAGGTAGACTCCCATGGTTGCTGCAATGATTGCAATTCCAATGGCAAATTGTAAGGTAAGCAGCCCTTTTTTCATAAACCGGCCACTCTTTTGCCTGGCTTGCCCGGCTTTAAGCAATTGAATCACCTTGGCCGAATAAATACCTGAAACTGAATAAATACCTGCTGAAAATGTTCCGGCTAAAAATGCAAGTGCTATGGTTAAATAGAACCAGTATGAATGAATTACCTGAGAAGAAGGCGGGAGTCCGGTAAGCTGACTGAATGACGGGTAAATTATTTCGAAAATGCCTACGGCAATGATAACGGCAGCCAGATTGATAAATGCTGACCAAATCAATAATTGAAAAAGCAATTGGAACCTGCTTGCTCCGTTAACTTTTCTGATAGCCATTTCGCGTTGTTTGCGAAGTGAAGCTATGGTGGAAAGGTTAAAAAAATTGACCCATGCAATCACCAGAATAAACCATCCTACAATTCCCAGAAGATTGACAGCGCTTTTGTCGCCATTGGCTTCAAGTTCATGCATATAATGTGATGTAAGGTGAATGTCGCGCAATGGCTGAAGCCTGAATGACATTCCCATCTTGTATTTGGCCAAATCGCTGCCCAGTTCACGTTCAATAAATGCTTCAATTCCCCGGTTGATTTTCTCTGGGTCGGTTCCGGGGGCTAACTTGACATAGGTGTAAAATCCGCTGTTAAACCAGCCGTTTGAAAACAATTCAGGGTCGCGCTGCATCCAGGCTGCCAAAGCAACAAAAATGTCTGCTTTCATATGCATGTTGGGGGGGAGATCTTTGAAAACAGCTGTTACTTTCAGGTTTTGCTGTTTGTTGTAGCTGAGCGTTTTTCCTAAAGGGTCGTTGGTGCCAAAGTATTTTTTTGCAGTTGATTCGGAAATGGCCACAGATGTGGGCTCGTCGAGGCAATGGGCCGCTTGCCCCCTGATAACTTTAATTCCCAGCAGATTGAAAATACCCGACTCAGCTCTGAATACTTTTTGCTCCTCAAAATAGTGCTCATCCTTAAAAAAAATGCCTTCAGTTTTGTACGCTCTGGCAAAAGCCTGTACTTCTGGAAAATTAGTTTTAATGGCCGGCCCAATTGTAGGAGAAGCACTTGCAAATTCAACCCGGTCTTCGTTTTCGCTCCAACGTGAATATTGCACCCTGTAGGTGTCAGCATATGCTTCTGGCTGTTTGTCGAAACTCCTGTGAAATCTGACATAACTGCTTATCATCAGGCAGGCTGCCAATCCAATCGCCAGGCCAGAGATGTTGATAAAATAAAATCCGGGGTTTCTTCGTAAATCCCTGAAAACGATGCGTAGATAGTTCGAAAGCATTGATTCGGTTTTAACAGATGCAATGCTGTTCTCAAATCAAATGCCAGTAATTATAAAAACCATTACATCAAAGAGATACCTGTAAAGAGATTGATTATATCTGTTCGCTTTTGTACATTGGTTGTACGTTGGAGGACAGGGGTTGACAGATGCGGTATTCGGAGGTTGGGAGTTATGAGATAAAAAGTAAAGTAAGAATCAGAAGTCTATAGTTAATAGTCTGAAGCCGGTTTGGTGGAGAAATGGGTAGAGTCAGTTCATCAGTCGGAGGTTGGACGACAGAGATAAGAAGTAAAAAGGGATAATTATGGGGAAACCAATTTTCAGGTTTTCATTTGACTTCCATTCCCACAGGTAAAAAAAAGCCTGCTTTGAGCAAAGCAGGCTTTGAAAAGCATCTACTGGTTTGATATCTTAGAAAAGATTAAGAGCTTCTACAGATTTGATTTCAGGTAAGGCTTTTTTTACAGCTTCTTCCACCCCGTTTTTGAGAGTCATTCTGCTGAACGGGCAAGAGCCGCATGAACCTTGTAATTCGACATTCACCACTTTGTCTTCAGTGAGTTCAACAAAGCTGATGTCGCCACCGTCGGCCTGAAGGTAAGGCCTTATTTGTTCAATAATGTTTTTGACCTTAACGGTTAATTCTTCGTGATTTGACATGGTAAATTGTTTTTGAGTTTATGGCCTGGAATCTATTTTGTAATTTCTACAATCTTTGTGGCTTCAATAGTAGCATTGCGGATAGCAATTTGCTGAGCGGTATTTTCTGCCAGTAGTTTAAAAGCTACTGAAACCGGAGAACTGGAATCCAGGGCAATGGGGCTGCCTTTATCGCCCGATTCGCAAATACCCTGAACAATCGGGATCTGACCAAGCAGAGGTAGATTGTTTGCTTCGGCCAGTTTTTTACCTCCGTCTTTACCAAAAATGTAATATTTATTTTCAGGAAGCTCAGCTGGTGTAAACCAGGCCATGTTTTCAATAAGCCCCAGAATCGGAACCTTGATATTGTCCTGTGTAAACATCCCAATAGCTTTACGGGCATCAGCCAGTGCAACTTCCTGAGGTGTGGTAACAATACAAACCCCGGTAACAGGCAATTGCTGAACGAGAGTGAGGTGTATATCACCGGTTCCGGGAGGCATATCAATCACCATATAGTCGAGTTCGCCCCAATCGGCCTCACTAAAGAGCTGTGTGAGGGCGTTGCTGGCCATTGGGCCGCGCCATACCAGTGCTTTGTCCGGATCAACAAAAAAGCCGATGGAAAGGAGTTTGATGCCGTATTTTTCAACCGGAGCAACCAATGTTTTTCCATTTTTTTCGACACCTCCGGGTTTGGTATTTACCTCATTAAACATCAGTGGAACAGAGGGGCCATAAATGTCAGCATCAATCAGGCCAACTTTTGCACCGGTGCGGCTGAGTGCAATGGCCAGATTTGCAGCAACAGTAGATTTTCCAACGCCTCCTTTGCCTGATGCTACCGCAATAATGTTCTTAACCCCTTCAAGTAATGGGCGTTTTTCACTTCTTAAGGTGGTAACTTTGGATGTCATTTCTATGGCAATTTCAGCCATGGGGTCAACCAACTGCTGAATTGCTTTGATACAATCCTGCTTTATTTTGTCTTTTAACGGACAGGCCGGAGTTGTAAGTACTACTTTGAATGATACCTTATTGCCTTCAACTTTAACATCTTCAATCATGTTTAAGCTTACCAAATCGCGGTGGAGGTCAGGATCATTTACTGTGCGCAATGCATTTATAATCTGATCGTTAGTGTAGGACATGATAATTATTGCTATTTTAATTTAGAATCGGTAAAGATAATAGTTTTTTGCGATTCCGACGGGTTATTCTGGAAAATGAATTTACCATGTTATTTGGTACATGAGGTTTGTGTATTCCCGTTTAACTCATTATTTTACTTGTTTACCGGTGGAAAAAGCATATTCACCATGTTTTATTTTTCGCATGAAGGCTTGAAGTTTAATTTTGCCCACCTTCAGTCGATTTATTAAAAAAAGCAAAAATGACAGGAAAAAAGTTTCTTTATTGGGCTGTGCGGTTTATTGTTCTGCTGATTTTATATTATGTCTTCTTTTTTCTTGGCGCTCAGGCAGTGGCTTCCCTCATGCCGCCAACGATGTCAGAACCAGGACTCGTGGGTATGGGCACTGGGATGCTGATTGTTGGTGTAGCCCATACATGCATGATAATGGCACTTATTTTAAGTTCGCGGTGGAAAGGCCTGAAATTAATGCTCAGTCTTGCTTTAGCTTATTATGGAGCCGTCACATTTGTCATGCAAATTGAAACCTGGTACTTTTTATCAGATATTACAGTGAACCCGGGATTGCTTGCCCGGTTGTTTATCATGGGACTACCGGTCGCTTTTATTTATATTCCTTTGGCTGTGTGGATTTTGGGGAAGGCAAGGGGGCAAAATACAGATAATGAACGGGATATTAGATTTATGCCAGCCGGGCAGTGGTTATGGAAACTTGGTGTAATTGCAATCTCTTATGTGTGTCTTTATTGGCTGGCCGGCTATTATATTGCCTGGCAAAATCCTGAATTGCGCGCTTTTTATGGAAGTCCGGGAGATATTTTACCATTCTGGACCCATACTATTCAAACATTAAGCAACGATCCGGGACTTTTCCCTTTTCAGATATTGAGAGCCATGATATGGACAGTTTGTGCCTGGGTAGTTATCCGCAACTCAAAATTAAACATCTGGTGGACAGCCTTGCTGGTCGGATGCTTTTTTAGTGTGCCTCAGAACCTGGGGCATATTATGGAAAATCCGATATTGCCCTTGGCCAGCGTCAGGCTTAGTCACTTTATTGAAACAGCCACCTCAACTTTTGTTTTCGGGGTAATTATTGTCTTGCTATTGTACCGGAGGCATTATACGTTCAGTGACCTTTGGGAGTTCAAAGCTGACTGATTACAAATAAGTTCGGAGAGCCAGGTTTTACGCGCTTTTTGGCTTAGCGGTTGTTCTTTCCAGTTCACGCATGTTATCCAGTTTTTTCTTGGCCAAAAAGCTGCTGATATCGCCCAGGTGTTCTTTTACCTGTTTGTTTCCAAACTCAAAAACCTTACTTACCAGGCCATCAAGAAAATCGCGATCATGAGATACAAGTATGAGTGTGCCGTCGTAATCCTGCAAGGCGCTTTTCAGAATATCCTTGGTTTTCATGTCCAAATGGTTGGTAGGTTCATCCAGAATAAGGAGGTTTACGGGTTCGAGTAACAGTTTAATCATTGCCAGGCGGGTGCGTTCTCCTCCTGAGAGCACTTTAACTTTTTTAGTCCAGCTGTCGCCGCCAAACATAAAGGCGCCGAGAATATCTTTGATTTTTGTTCTGATATCGCCTTTGGCCACATCGTCAATCGTTTGAAAAACGGTAACTTCCTCATCGAGCAAAGAGGCTTCGTTTTGGGCAAAATAACCAATCATGGTATTATGCCCGAGCTGAACCTTGCCTTCAAAGTCAATTTCATTCATCAGGCTTTTCACCATTGTTGATTTGCCTTCGCCATTTTTGCCAACAAAAGCAACTCTTTCGCCCCGGGTAATGGTGATGTTGGCATCAGCAAAAACAAGGTGGTCGCCATAACTTTTCGACATGCCTTCAACCATAACCGGGTAACTGCCTGATCGGGGCGATGGTGGAAACTTTAACCGAAGTGATGAATTATCCTCTTCGTCAACTTCAATAATTTCAAGCTTTTCAAGCATTTTTACCCGCGATTGCACCTGATTTGTCTTCGAAAAAGTTCCGCGGAAGCGCTCGATAAAATCCTGGTTATCGGCAATGAACTTTTGCTGCTCATCGTATTGTTTCTGCTGTTGTTCGCGTCTTTCGGCCCGTAGCTGAAGATATTGTGAGTAATTGACTTTGTAATCATATATACGCCCCATGGTAACTTCAATGGTTCGCGTTGTAATATTGTCGACAAAGGCGCGGTCGTGAGAGATAACGATGACAGCTTTTGCACTGTTGATAAGAAAATCTTCAAACCATTGAATTGATTCAATATCCATATGGTTTGTCGGCTCGTCAAGCAAAATAAGGTCGGGTTTGCGAAGCAGAATTTTTGCCAGCTCAATGCGCATGCGCCAGCCCCCGCTGAATTCACCTGTCGGACGGTTAAAGTCATCGCGAACGAATCCCAGCCCCATCAATATCTTTTCTACCTCTGCATCATAGTTTATTTCTTCAATGGAGTAAAATTTTTCGCTCAGCGCCGAAACCTGCTCAATAATCTCATAATACTCCGCTGATTCATAGTCAGTTCGGGCGGATAACTGATTGTTCAGATCTTCAATCTGGCGTTCCATTTCAAAAATATGGGCAAATGCCTGTGCGGCTTCTTCGAAAACCGTGCGATTGTCCTCTGTTAATAAATGTTGAGGTAAGTATGCAATCACCGCATCTTTAGGTGCAGAAACTTTTCCCCGGGTTGCCGTTTTTGCTCCGGCAATAATTTTGAGTAAGGTTGATTTTCCTGCGCCATTCTTGCCCATGAGCGCAATTCTGTCTTTATCGTTTATGGCAAATGAGACATCTTTAAAAAGGGTTGTTCCTCCAAATTCTACTGTAAGTCCGTCAACTGAAATCATCGCAATTTTTTAATGAGGCGCAAAGATAATTTATTTTGTGCAGGCAGGCGCTTTTGTCCTTGTTGTCATAAAGGTCAAGAGAATATAAGTCTGATAGATAGCACTCAAGGATGGTTGTTTATGGCCATTTTCAGGGCCGATTTGAATATTTTGACCGGATATTGATTGTTTTTTATCTTTTCACCATCTAAAACGATTGATTTTCATTATGTTTGTGTATTAATCAATTCGAAATTAACCCGGTTAAACCGATAATTACGGTTTTACGAATGTGCAATGAGATTTTAAAATTTGTTCAGGCATGAAATTTCATTTTCGTTTTTGTTTGGTTTTATTGCTTTCGCTGACTGTTTTCCGGGGTTTTTCGCAGAGTATCGAAAGAGATGAACTTGCGCAAAAGACTTTTGGTTTGGATCCACTTTTGCACAATGGGAAAGTTTACCGGTTTTTTATTGCTCCCGGAACAAGGGGAACTCCATTTTTTAACGGGCCTGATTTTGTGAATGGTTCGGTAAAGTTACGGGGCATTTTATACCACGATGTTTTACTTAAGTACGATATTTATAATCAACAGCTTGTTTATCAGTATTATGCCGATAACGGCGGGGTTAATCAGATTATATTGTCAGATGCATGGCTTGAATCGTTCGATTTATTTGATAAGCATTTTGAAATAGTTGCAGCGAAGGATTCTGCAAAAAAAATATTTCAAACCTTGGGAAGGGGCAAGGTCAAGGCCTGTTTTTACTGGGATAAGAACTTGTATTTAAGTACACAGCTGGGTGCAACTAATTTTGAGTTTTCGGAACCTAATCGGTATGCATACTTGTTATTAGATAACCAACTCATAAAGTACAATAACAATAAGAGCTTTTTTAAAGCCTTCCCGGCCGGATATCAATCCGTGTTGAGAAAATATCTCAGACAACAGAATGTGAACATGAAAAAAGCGTCAGAAGAAGTCGTAATTCATGTGCTTGACTACTGCAATAAACTATTGGCCGAATGAAAAAAGGGATGATTGTCATTTTTTTATTTATTGCTTATTGTCAGGCATTCGGGCAAGACAATAACCTGATAATTTCCTGCAATTATCATCAAATTACTTTTGACAGCTTTAGCCGGGATCTTACAGCAAAGACCGGAGTAAGAATCTATTATCCAAAAGAAGAGTTTGCAAATTTGATTGTTAGCGTTAAATGCGATAGTCTGGGAATAGAAAAAGTTGTCGAAATGGCGGTCAAAGGTTCAGGTTTTGAAGTTTCATGGTGGAATCATCACCTGATTTTGCTCAAGGGCGAAAAACTGCTTACTGACTTGCCTGAATTTAAACAAAAGTCAAAAGAAACCGATACCGTTCAAACAGAAGGAGAGGCTCTTACGGTTTCGGAAGAGCGCTATCTGACAGGGCGAAAGGCTGATGTAATTCAAACAGTTAGGATTGGTAAAACCGGAGCTTTGCTGAGTGGAACAAAAGCAAAAGTTCTGGGCCGGATACTGGATGAAGAAACCGGAGCGCCCATTTACAGTGCTACCATTTATATTACTGAACTCAGAACCGGAGAGGTGTCTGATGTAAATGGCTTCCTAACCATCATGTTAAAACCCGGGAAGTACAATGCGGTGTTTGAGTTTCTGGGTTATGAGAAAAAGAAATACCTGCTTGATGTAATTTCCGACGGAAGTTTTGTAATTCAAATGAAAAGAGCTGTTATTACAATGAAGGAATTTGTCGTATACGGCGACCGGCAAATGAACATGAAAATTAAAGATCCGGGACTTGATAAGATTTCAATGAAAACCATCAAGGAGCTGCCCATGATGATGGGTGAACGCGATATATTAAAGGTTTCAGGCATGCTTCCCGGCATTGTAAGCACTGGAGAAGGAGCCTCGGGGTTGAACGTACGCGGAGGGAGCTCTGACCAGAATGCTTTTTATATCAATAAAATTCCTGTGTATAATACAGCACATATGTTTGGGTTTTTCCCGGCATTTAATTCTGACATTATCAAAGACTTTGCTATTTACAAGGGGCATATTCCTGCTCAGTATGGCGGCCGGCTATCCTCTGTTTTCAACATACTCACCCGGCAGGGAAATCGCAAAAGGTTCACAGTTCATGGTGGTTTGAGCCCTATAACCGGTAATCTGGTTGTTGAAGGCCCTTTGAAAAAAGATACATGCTCTATTTTGTTAAGCGCCAGAACCAGTTATTCGGACTGGATACTGAAACAAATTGAAGACCCGGATATCAGATCCAGCTCAGCCAATTTTTACGATTTTTCAGGAGCAATCAATTATGACCTCCGCAAAACACAAATGTCGCTGTTTGTTTATCATAGTAATGATAGGTTCAGACTGTCTGATATCAACAAATATTCTTATTCAAATAACGGAGGAGCGCTTACCTTTAGTCATGTATATTCAAATTCACTCAGAGGTGAGCTTACGCTGATTGGCTCCCGGTATAATTTTGAGACAACATATCGCCAGGAAGTTTCAAGAGCTTACGAACATGCCTACAAAATGGAGCACTATGAAGCACGAGCAGATATTAAACAGGTGGTGAGTGATGTTCATTCTTTGGATTATGGTGTCGGATTTATCTTATATAAACTCAACAGGGGGGATGTAAAGCCATATGGAATCAATTCATTGAAAACGCTGGTTGAGTTAGGTAAGGAGCAAGGGATTGAAAGTGCTGCTTATTTTTCAGATTCATATGACTTCAAACCTTGGCTGAATTTGACATTAGGGGCCCGTTATACGCTGTTTAATCCCTTGGGTGAAAAAACAGTTTATACCTATGCTGACGGAGCGCCCCGCGATATTCGTTATATAAATGATACGCTGCAGTTTGGTGCAAATGAGCCTGTCAGGTGGTATTCAGAACCTGATTTCAGGGCTGCTATCAATATTGAAACAGATATGGATGGTTCTGTTAAACTTGCATTTAATCAAATGCACCAGAACCTTTTTATGTTAAACAATACAATAACTGTTGCCCCAAATACACAATGGAAACTTGCCGATTATCATCTGCAACCATCGCGCAGTCAGCAGTTTTCACTGGGTATTTTCCGGCTTTTTGTCCAAAGCGGTCTTGAAGCTTCACTTGAGGGATATTACAAAAAGACATTCAATGCGCCTGAATTCAAAGATGGGGCCGACTTCCTTGAAAGCCCGCTTGTTGAAACAACTGTTTTACAGGGAGCTCAGCGGGCATGGGGGCTTGAGTTTTACCTGAAACGCAGTAACCGGAAACTTGAAGGCTGGTTTTCATATACATTTTCCAGATCTTTTGTAAAAATTGATGGTGAAAATGCCTGGGACCAGATAAACTCCGGCAAATCTTTTCCGGCTAATTTCGACATACCTCATGCCCTCAATATTGTGCTGAATTACCACCTCTCCCGTAGAATCACTTTTTCGTCAATTCTTACTTATCAAACCGGGAAACCCATCACTTACCCTGTTTCTGTTTACTATGTTGATGGCGTGCCTACGCTTGATTACTCTGCCAGAAATGCTTATCGGATTCCCGACTATTTTCGCACCGATGTTTCACTTGCCATTGAGGGAAACCTGAAGAAAAACAAACTGTTGCACAGCTCTCTTATTCTAAGTCTTTATAATGCTACCGGGCGCGACAATCCTTATTCTGTTTATTTTAAAACTGAGCATGGTCGCATTAAAAGTTATCGTTATGCTGTGATTGGAGTACCCGTTTTTACAGCAACATGGATTTTTAAACTTGGAAATTATGCATCGGAATAGATTCGGACTTATGCTTTTGATGCTGATAACCACGATGATCTCGTGCATAAAGCCCTATGATCCTGAAATCAGAAGCAATGACGAAAGGAAACTGGTAGTGAATGGCCAGGTTACCGATGGTGACGGATTTCAGAAAATTAACATTACCTGGTCTTCTCCCATTGAATCACCTGGGTACATTCCGGTGTTGGGATGTACAGTAACAATTAAGGATGATAAAGGTCATGAATTCTCTTTGTCGGAAATGGGGAATGGTGATTATACCACATGGATTGATCCTTCATTGCTTGGGGCTGGCTCGAAATTTATGCTTGAAATTTTTACACCCGACGGAGATAAGATTGTTTCTGATTTTGATCAAATATCGGCTTGCCCTCAGGTTGATTCAGTTTATTATGAAGTTCAGCAAATTGAAGGTAGCATTCCGGGAAAATATACGCTGGGAATTCAGTTTTTTCTTGATTTGGCAGGCACCGTTACTAACAGTCGTAACTATCGCTGGGAAGTCTTTGAAACATGGGAATATCATGCCGATTATCCTCTCGAGTGGTATTATGATGGTACTGTTCACCATGTTTCTCCGCCTGATTACTCACGTATGGTTTGCTGGAGAACATTACAAATACCAAACATTTTTACCTTATCGACTGAAAAACTGGTGGTAAATGCATATAAAAGATTCCCATTGCATTTTGTTACAAATCGTACATCCAGGCTGATGTATGGTTATAGTCTGCTGGTTGCTCAATACGCTTTAAGTGAAGAGGCTTATATCTATTGGGACCAGCTGCGGATTAACGGTTTTGAGCAAGGTGGATTGTATGAAAAACAACCCCTGGCCATTCAAGGCAATCTGCATAATCTGACTCACCCCGACAAAAGTGTTCTGGGCTTTTTCAGTGCTTCTTCAGTCAGGACGAAAAGAATTTTTATTCAACAGGTTCCCGGTTTGCCTCTCGATTTTTTTAACGGATGCAGTCCGGCTGTGATGAGAAAGGGACTGGTTGAGATTACGCCACGCGATTACCCGGGATACCTGATGGGCGATGAAACCGGATACCGTTTGGTGTGGCTCAATGAAGAGTGCGTCAATTGCTTATCATTAGGTGGTATCAATATAAAACCTGATTTTTGGCCCAACGATTAAATGTTGTAATTGAATCACATAAACAGATGAAAGCAAAATTTATTTTCAAACAAGGGCTGTTGTTGCTGTTGTTGCTGGCTTCAATAAGGCTCGCAGGACAGCAGAACGAGGGTTTTTCTCTGTTTGAAAAGGTGAATTTGATTACCGACCGATCTTTTTACATTTCAGGTGAACAAGTTTGGTTTAAAGCATGGGTATCTTCTTTTACAAAAAATGATCTTCCCCCAAGCGGCATTCTTTATATCGAAATTATCTCACCTGATGGTAAAAGTATTTCGAGAGTAAAAAGCTTGATTGAAGATAGCCAGGCCAATGGCTTTGTAGAAATACCTGATGATGTGATTACAGGAACTTATTATGTGCGCGCTTACACAAAATATATGAGAAATGCAGGGCCCGAATCTTTTGCCTGTGTTGGTATCAGAATTGTTAATCCGCAACGCAAGGATTTTTTATCGGGTTCCGATACAATGGCGTTTCAGGCAATGGGAGAAGTTCCGGCTGTTGATGGTAAGTTGCTTGTAATCAATCATTACAAGCAGTCATTTCAGCCAAATGAAAAGGTTGATGTGTCTGTTGTTTCAGCGGTTTCACAAAAAATGCATCTCCATGAATTGTGCATCTCGGTAGTTCCTGACTGGACTTCCTCTACAGCTGTTGTTTCTTCCTCAAACCGCAAGCCTCAGCCTGAAACCGAAGTGTTTTTTCCTGAAATCAGAGGTCTTACCATTTCCGGCAAACTCATGGATCTTTCAACAGAAACAGTAGTAAGAAATTCTCGTGTAAATTTATCTATTATTGGCCCCGGCAGGGATTTTATGTCGCGGTTTACTGATTCAGCCGGGCGTTTTTCATTTGCACTGCCAGCATATACCGGTTATAGAGATTTGTTTATTGGGGCTGAAAAGTCAGATCTTGCCAATCAGGCAATACTGGTTGATAATGACTTTTGTGCTATGCCTGTCAGGCTGCCTGAACCTGAATTCAGGTTGTCGCCCGATGAGCGTAAACTTGCCATTAAACTGGCCGCCAATGCCCGGTTAAACCGCATTTTTAAAAATGAAAGTTCGGCCATTCAGGCACAGGCCGATACTTCAGCTGCAGCATTTTATGGAACTCCTACTGATGTGCTCAAATTTGAAGACTATATTCAATTGCCTACTCTTGAGGAGTACTTTAATGAGTTGCCCGGCCTCGTTAAAGTGAGAAAGCGAAACGGACAGAAGTATTTTAAAGTAATTGGTGATCAGCCTGAGATGCTTGTGTTTGATCCGCTTGTACTTGTTGACTGGGTTGCGGTGGACGATCCGGAGAAAATATTGGCTGCGGCACCCACCGACATTTTGCGAATTGAAGTGGTAAACCTGCCTTACGTGAAAGGAGATCTTACTTTTGGAGGCATTATCAGCATTATTTCAAAAAAAGGCGACTTTGCCGGCGTTGACCTGCCTTCTTCCGGTATCTTTTTAAATTATCTTTTTCTTCAGGAACGCTATACGAATGGCAATAAACTGATTGCTCAAGAGGGTATTCCGGACGCAAGAAACACAATTTACTGGAATCCGGCACTTGTGCTCAATCATGACGGGAGTGCTAACTTTTCATTTATTACGCCTGAAACACCCGGAAAATACGCCATTGTGATTAAATGCCTGACAGATGAAGGAGAACTATTCAGCGATAAGCTAACTATTGAAGTTAAGCCTGGTAATGGAAATTGACAGAAATGTTGTTTTTTGTTATTATTGGAAGTAGCGCCGCACTCGTGCATGATTCTGATTTGGCAGATTATTCAGAAAAATTTATCTGACAATTATTTTTCCTACATACAATAGATCATAATCCTGGTTTATCAGTTTCCAGTAATACAAGCCGCTGTTTTGGACAGGGATTTTTATACCTTGTTGATGTGTTGACTGTATTGATATCTTTTTGCCAGAATGGTCATAAAACTCTACCACAAGTTCTTCGTGCCCGGGGTTGCTCCATTTCAGGGAATCACTACCGGGGACCTCCAGAATGGTATTTGTAATAACCTTAACAGTTTCGCCCCTGTATGTGCTTTTAAAACTGTTATACAATTTTTCGAGCCTTTCGTCAGGCGTGTATAAAGCAAGCATTTCCTTTTGCTGCAAAGGTTTTTCATGCTGATTTGCCGCTGTTGTTTCAGTGGGTTTATTATCAGAACTCAGTGGTTTGCCTGCAGGCGTAATTTGTTTAGTATTATCGGTTATCCTGTTTTTTTTAGTTACTATCTGATTTTTGGTGGTGGTTGCAATTTTTTCTGATGAAGAGGTTTGGTGGGCAGGAATTAACTTTAGAATGACCATCACCGTAATTCCGGCAGCAGCAACAGCACTAACAGGCAGCAGCCAGCTTTTCGAATTCAATTGTTTTTTTCTATTGGGTTTAATGGAAAGTTCTTTTGAAAGTTCAGCCACAATAGCTGCTTCAGCATAACACTGTTCACAACTCTGAATGTGAGCAATCAGATTTTGCGGAACCAAATCCCAGTTATTGTCATTGATGGCATCTGCATAAATGGCAATTTCTTCTTCCGATAAATGCTTCTTAATATCCATATCCAGTTATAAGAAATAGAATCATTAGCGCAACAGGAATAGTATTCATGACCGGGCATAATCTTGCATAATGCATTTCAATGATTATTTCCAGACTCTCTCTTGTATATTCGGTATCACCACTTTTGTTAAGCCTGCTCAATAAGGTTTCAATTTGTTTGTGAAGCCACATTCTTACAGCATCTCCTTTAACGTTTTTCTGTTCAACAAGGTTTACAGCTTCAGCTAATTTGTCAAATATCTCACTTTTTGCAGTTGTTTCTTCCCTTCTCAGGATTAGCATCAATTCATTTGCTTTATCAATACTGTATTTTTCAAAGTCCTTTCTGCTTAAAGTGAGATGAAAGTAGAATTTTAAAAATAGAATCAATTTTCCTTCTTCATCCTTGAATGAATGAATAATGCTATCCAGGCGTTTCTCTTCAAGATGGAAGATGGTGTTTTTTTCAGTTTCAATATTTAAAGTGATTGGGTCAGATTCGTAAAGTTCTTTTTTGTCTTCATTTACCGAATACCAATGCTTGCTTTCATGTCTTATCACTTCACAACACATCCTGTTCATAATGGCAATGTAATAAGTTGAAAGCTTCGATTTCCCTTCAAAGGCCTTGTCAATTTTCTTCTTTTGGTTGATAAATTTCTCAACCACCGCCATCTTAACATCCTCTTTCTCACGCGATGGGATTATGTTACGCGCTGCGTATCGTGAAATAACAATATTTGCTATATCTAAAATTGATTCAATTGAAAAGGCTTCTGATTCTTTGTTGCGGGTAAGCTTCATTCCTGAAATTATTTCAGTACAAAGTTGCAATTTTTTCTTGCACTATCAGGGGAGTTTTCTTGTTGCTTAACCAATAATTAACAGAAGTTGTGATAACCGGTGTTTTTAATAGGGCTGTTTCCGGCTTATTTTATATTTTTGGCAAGGGATAAATAATTGCATTTTGATGAATTAACTTGTTGCCAGTGAGTTATTTATGATTTTTGATTGTCAGATCATGCACTGGTAATTTGAAGCATCTTTATTCAGACAACAACTTTTCAGCCTTTTGTTGATAAATCATAAGCCTTAGGTTTAATTTTCAACCTGAACGGCTTGGATAATTTTTTTCTGAAAGAGATGAATGATTCTCATTTATTATTAGGAACACCCGCAACTACTATAAACTATCCATTTGGCTAAAGGGCGAAAACTCGACTATGACATTTAAACAAATTACAGCGTCTATCATTTCCAGGTTAATTCCGCTCAGAATCATCAGAATTATTTTTTTTCTTTTTATTGGTTTAGCTCTTGAAATTCCGGAGGGTTTTGCCCAGTACGGACCGCTTTACTGGCAATTGCGCGGGTACGATAGCATTCCTGATTACAGGAAGGCTATGCACGCATTCAGTAGCAAGGATTTTACACAGGCGCAAATGCTTTTGGACTCAATAGGCAATACTTTTATAACTAAAAAAAACTATCGGAGATATTATCAGGTTCAGAATGAAAAGGGGGTGATGCTTTATCTGACCAAACAATACGATTCGTCTTTCCGTGTTTTCAACCGAAATGTTGATTTGATGATCTCTCATCAGGATACGCTTCATTATGAATTTGCCATAGCTATGCGTATTATGGGATATCTGGCCAATGCATGGGATGGTGTAAGTCAATCCAAACTGTATTTTTTGGAGCGTCAATGTCAGGCTTTAAAAAAGATGAACGATAAATCGCCTGTTTATGTTGATTGTTTAGGCGATTTGGGCCTTTATTATGTTAATACGCCGGAAATGCTAACCGGAATTAATTATTTGCTGGAAAGCAAGAAAATGGCTTTGGCACTTGGTTTAAAACATACAGTTCTTGTTAACGATCATACAATTACCAATAAGCTGGCAGTTGAACAGCCCTACCTTGCTCTTGAAATATTTGAAAATCAGTATAAAACGGCTGCCAGAAAATACTATCGCGATTCAACCGCTTTGATAATTCTGGCTTATACCATCGCTGACAAACTGCACGAAACCGGCAATTTTTCAAAAGCTGTTGAATATTTGAATGAGGCTGATGAAATTCAACAGGCTACAAACTATCCGCATATTAAGTTTAAGGCTGCCATTCCTGTTGATTTGGCAGTTAATTACAGTAAGCTTGGCGATGCCGAAAACTTTATGAAATATGCGGGCATTGCCTTGTCAGCCTACGGGCAGATTATCGAAAACAGACCTTTCCCACGACACTACCTTTATTCAGTTATTGGTGAAGGCTATCTTCCTTTTCAGATTGACAGTGCTTTGTTTTATTTGGATAGAGCCTGCGATTTGCTGTTGTCTCAGGATGTTCAGGAAAATGATAAACTGGCAGAAGTGCTTGCTTTAAAAACTGAGGCCCTGTTGGCTGGCTCTGATGCGGCAGGCGCTGAAAAAATGCTCGTTAAAGCCTTAAATTTACTTACCATTTCTCAATTTGACAGCCTCCCTGCATTTACCTGCTCATCGGCACATAAAGAGGTACTGCGCAGAATATACAACCTGGCCAATAATGTTTATTTGCAGAAATATATGCTCACTCATGAAAAGATGGCTCTGCAAATGGCACTTCAATCTGCTTCGTGCTATGATACACTCACGCGTATGCTCGCCCGCAATATTTCTGATGCTGATGCCATTCGTGATTTTGCTAAGGAATATAAAACTGTGGCTTCCCGGATTTTTGATAATCTGGATATTGCAGATATCCCTCAGCAAATGGCGTTTCGCTTTGTTAGTACGGCCAAAGCTTTTCAATTGATGACTGAAATTGAAAGGTATGCATACGCTCAGGCTGTTTCAACTCATGACAGCCTCTGGAGATCTAAGCTGGAACTGGAAAAAATGGTCCGCTTTCTGAAAAACCAGAAAACATCAGCATTGATTATGAATGATAGCTTACTGGCTGATAGTCTTGGCATCGAAATCAGAAATAAACTGATTGAAATGCTGATTGTCAATTACAGCATTATCAGAAGTCAGTCATCGGTAAGTAGTTTCTTGGATCTTGACAGCGATTTCTCTTTGCCTGAAACAAAACTCAATGACCGGCATTTGGTGTTGGATGTTTTTCATTCCGATAAAAAAGTGATTTTACTGGGTATTGATCAGGATGGTACAAAGTTGGCACGCATTGATGAACAGGGGCAATTTGATACAGCTGTTCAGGATTTTCTCAGAGATGTGAGAACAGGAAATCAAACAGATGATTCGGGAGGTGCTCTGGCAAACCTGCTGCTGAAACCAATGACACAAAAAATTTCTTTGGCCGCGAAAATTACTTTTATACCTGATAATTCACTTTTACAAGTGCCTCTTGAAGTATTGCCCAGTCCGGTGAATGGCAAAATGTTGATTGAAAATCAGTCAATTGCGTATAATTATTCTTTTGCATTGTGGAATAAATCATCACAAAAGGCCGCTGCTGAAAATAATCATATTTTGGCACTTGCACCCGTTTTTGAAACGGAACAACCTGTCGATCAGGTAGCTTATTCGCGGGGTGAAGCACCGGATGATGCCGGTTTTGACTTTTTATTCAGTGCTGACCATCTGGTGCCGTTGCCATTTACGAAAAGGGAGGTGAGGAAGCTTGACAGCTTATTTACAAGCTGCAGGATTGATCACAGGGTATTACTAAACAAGGATGCAACTAAATCAAATCTTAAAAAATATGCTGGCGATTACAGCATTATTCATATTGCTTCTCATGGTTTTGCTTCAAAAAAAGAGCCTGAATTTTCAGGTGTTTTCTTAGCTCCCGAAAAAATAGCTGATACGTGTCGGGGCGTTTCTGATAATGGTTTCTTACATATAGGAGAGTTGTCAAGCTTAAAAACCAATGCCAGCCTGGTGGTGCTTAGTAGCTGTAATTCAGGCGTCGGTGCGATATACGAAAGCGAAGGTGTAATGGCTTTGCCGCGGGCATTTATGTTTGCTGGTGTGCCCAATGTAATGGCCTCTTTGTGGAGAGTGAATGACGCTAAAACCAGTGTTCTTATGGTTGCGTTTTATCAATACCTTTTACAGGGAAATGATTATGCAAACTCATTGCGATTGGCAAAACTTGATTGTATTGCCAAAGGATACCTTCCGTTAAACTGGGCTGGTTTTGTACTTATAGGGAGTTAGCAAACTTCTAAAGCAGAAATCAGAGCAGTTGACTGTTTGTAATGTGTTGAATAATAATTGAATAGCCTGTTTTTCGGGTGATAAAAAAAGTGCCTTGATTGACTTGTCAAGGCACTTTTTTATAATAAGGCTGGTTATACTAAAAATCCTCTACTATCGGATTGGCGCCGATTTCATTCAGATAATCGAATAGAATCTGGTTTTGTTTCATTCTAACTTTAGCGTGAAAATCAGGCATAATGGCATAATATTCCTGAGCTTTTGCATAATTGCCTATCAGCTCATAGCACATGGCTGTATTAAATGCAGCTTCTTTATTGTCGGGTTCGGCTGAATATATCCTCTGATAAAGATTTCCCAGTTTTTTGATTTCACCGGATTCAAAGAGGACTTTAGCTGAAGATAGCTCTTCTTTTAAAGTTTTGTCTTTCACTTTTACACTAAGAAATTTGTACCAAACGGGCTCATGGCTATAGAATTTAAATGTGTTGTAAAAGCCGGGCTTCAGCGACGATTCACATTTGGCGAGCAGATCACTTACCGGCAGCAGTTTTTTGCCCGGCTTCCGTTCAGAATCAAACTGGATGTTAATGGTATCGTAATCAGTGGTTTTGTCTTTATACGTATAAGTGATCAGGACATTAATTCCGGCGGTATTTATTTGCCGGGTTTCATAGTACGGAATGGCACCGCCTACGCTATTTGCCTTTTCAAAATAGAGGTTTTCTTCAACTTCTTCTGAAGTTTTTATCAGGTAGGAGCCTCCGATGATTACATCTGCTTCTGATGCGTTAGTTACTTCTTCAAAAAGCGGATGAGTTGTCCAGCTGATGTGGTTCTGTATTTTTTTTGCTTTTACACCACTATACGTGTAGTAGAATATGTCAATGCCGGGTTTGGCCAGTGCATTAACATCAATCTGGCTTTCATTGCCTTTGTTGGTGAATCCTTCGAAATAAATCTTGCTCCCGCGTACTTTGGTCTCTTTTTCGAGTGAAAACTGGTAAAATTCACCTTGTTGAGCGTAAATGGCCGGAATGGTCAGGATATAGGCGAGAATAAATAGAAGTCCTTTGTAATTTTTCATCATCTGCAGTTAAAATATGTGAATCAATTTCCAGTGACTGGCTTCGGCTTCATTTTCAACAGCAGCGTATGAGCCATCAGGGTTCATTTTGACATATGAGCCTGTTCGTTGATTTTGTAAAAGAACGCGTTCGCCCCGCACAACCATTCTCCAATGCATGGATGGCTTTTGTATAACAAAATTGCTGCGTGAAAAAAAGATGGCATTTTCATCGGCATTATCTTCCAAAACCCAGTCATATTCATCGCCACCGTTGCTCTCGGTCAGGTTATGAATGGTAAATGAGCGTTGTTGAGTTGGTAAGATATCAGAAAGGTCAAGCGTAAAATAATTCACCGGCATCTCCTTTGAAGCATCGTAAATAGCGGGAGTTTTTGCAAGTACATAATGTGTGGCTTCATCCACAACAATAAATTTTGTGTACTTTTTATTTAAGATGGCATCATCCTTTTTAGTCACAATGGAATAAAGCGAGCCATCCAGGCTTGTTCCCGCCATCAATAGCGGAAGCAGTAAGTTAAACAGGTTTCTCATATCAGTATTATGTTAAAGGGCTTCCCCTAAGAGAAGCCCTTCTGCTATTCGGGTTAGTATTTAAAAGTTCTGGTTGCGGTATATGGGCCGACTTTCATTTCAATCCAGTTTCCTTGCTCATCATATTTGAATGAGCAGGGCCATTCAAGGCTTGAACCAAATTCAAAACTATCCTGGCTTACTTTATTTTTAGGCGCTCCACCCTGAGCATATGATTCGGTAAACCATTCTTTAAAGCTCATCTTTTGCGCGATATTAAGGCTTCCCTTCATGTCAAAGTTGTATTTAACTTTTGTCGGATTTCCTTTGTCGTCCTGGTCAAGAACAATGATTTCGCGCAGCAGTTTGGTCGCCTTTATTGACTGTTCCCTTGTGGAGAAACTTGCGCCGAAAGAGGTGGTAACATCGCCATCCCAACTCCAGCTGGTAAATACACCATTTTCGTTGATGGTAGCTTTTGTGAGGAATTTTGATTTGGTATCCGTGCGTTTGGCTTCAATACCGTTTGAAGTGAGTATGTCTTTAAAAATGGCATTTGCCTTAAAATAATTGTTGTTTCCAGCAAAATAAATATTTCCGTCAAGGTCAACTTTTAGCTGAACAATCTCATCAGACGTTTTACTGGAGAAGATACCTGCTTTTTTGGTAATGTTATTGGCGCTGCGCGAGGTTTCTTTCAATAACGGGTCATAAATTTCATTCAGTTTACCCGAAAAGTAAATGTTTGAAGCCATGCTTTTTTGCCACATTCCTGCATCAGTAACAATGTCAAGAAATTTTCCTGTTACCTCGTCATAGGTGGGTTTTAATTCCCTCGAAAAGAGTTTCTCTTTTGAACCATCATCTCCGCGGCTGATTTGATCGGTTTCAAGCTGCTTGATTCGGCGATCAGAATCAAATTTTACCTGAAAACTAATGGGCTCATCGCCTTCTTTGGTTAATGTTCCTTCCATTTTTTTGGGCAAACCGGCAAAGTCCTGCAATGGGAAAAACTGAAACGGATAGTCAATTTCATATAGCGAGCACAACAGGTCGTTGTGAGCATAAAAATCAACAAATTTGCCCAGGTCGCGGTTGATGGTTGTCATCAGTTTCTCATAGCGTTTGGCTCCGGCAGGGTAGTAGGTAACAAATGTTTCGATGTCTTTATAATTTCTGAACTTTTTCTGATCCTTCATGCCAATAACCAGTCCTTTTCTGTCTTCTTTGGGTAGTTTTCCCTGAAGCAGCAGATTCCATTTGGCCATTTCATCAATGGTTTCCTTGATTTCTTCGCCGTATTTTTTATAATAGGCCGAAGCTTTTTCCGGATTTTCGAGCCATGCATAGCAAACCGAAAGATTATGGTAGGCAACCCATCTTGATTTTTCGGTACAATTACCCAGATTGGATTCTATAATATCCACAAAGTTCTTGACCTCTTCCTTCTCTTTTGCATTTAATAGCAATGCATTCTTGTTTTCAAAAACTGAAAGTACAGGTTCAATAAATTTCTTCGATTCTTTAATTTCTTTGATAACACCCAGTTTGATAGGGGATGAGAAGGTGCCAAAGCCAAAGCGGCCAAAAATATCCTGACGAACCCTGTTGTAAGCTACGCTGATTCCAATTCTTTCTGACTCGGTAAGTTCATCGCTCTCTTCTACTGTAACACTCATTAAACCTCCTGATGAAGGTGCTGGTGCTTTGTAATTCTTCGATTTCATTGTGCCTGAAAGTGTTCCCAGGTTTTCTTCTGCTAAAACATCACCTCTTGGCGTGGTAACTTTGTATCTGCAGTTGATGTAATAAGGAATGTCATAATACCCGTTCTTGTCAGGGCTCAGTGGCGACATTCCTGCGCTTGGACTGGGGTCTTCGTCATTGAGTACATATATCTCAACTATCATTGTTGATTTGATGTCGGAATTGGCAATAATATACTGTGGTACAAAGTTCCAAACAGCAAAACGGCCTTTGTCATCCTTCAGCGCATCAATGGCTTTCGACATTTTTGCGGTATAGTCCATTGTTTTATTTACCATTCCGGCAGTTGCCTGTCCTAATGCCCCGAATTTGGAGCCCAAAGCCGAATTTTTTTCTTTCTGGGCTTCAAGTTTGGCTTCTTCAAGCACCTTATCAGTCATAATATAGACATCTGCCTGTTCATATTTTACACCTTCAGCAGGAACCTGAAAGTAGGAAATCTGATCAGGACCTTTGATGGATTGAGCTCCCAAATGCCCAATCGCAAAAATAGCGGAAACCAACAAGAGGATTCTTTTCATTGAGTTTTGTTTTAAAATGTGTTTAAATAGCTGATAATTAGTTTGATATGTTCAGGGCGGTTTTTCGTTTTGCCCAGCCATGGTTCTACCAATAGTTGGTTGCTGGCCAGGCCGTTTTTTGAAAAAAATATGGCAGTTTTTTCTGCTATTTTATTCTGCACTGGTATTCGGGCAGGTAGATTTATTGTCAGGTTGTAATTTTGAGATGAGGGTTATTTGAAGCAGGCTCATGCTTTGCCTTTGATTTGTTTATTCTTTTCGTGAAAAATAACGATTTGATTTTATGCGTCGGAATTGCTTATATTTAGTTTCTTTTTGCCTGGAGGCATTCCGTTTTAATCCGACAAAATCAATGACATGAATAGGTTAGGGCCAATACTTATATTTCTGATGTTAATGAATGTTTCCTGCAGTGTATATCATCAGGGGACTGCTGATGTATCGCAGTGCGGGTTTTCAGGTATTTTTGAAAATCGTGAAATGCAGCAACAGTACAAGGAGCTTACAAATTCGGTTCTGAAACTTTCGGTTTTTGTAAGTTATCAGTCACAGGTGTTTGAACCTGATAGTTTGGTTACCCTTGCATCCTATAAGTCAGGCAGAGCACTTGGGGCAACACGGGCCAGATTTGTTCAAAATGAATCGTTTAGCGGAAGTGCTACAGCAATTGATAAATCAGATAATAAAATACTGCTGCTTACCTGTGCACATCTTGTTCATTTTCCCGATACTATTTATACCTATGATGAAAGGCTGAGTGCTGATGGCAAAAGATACTTGCTCGGGTTGTCGGTAAAAACAGGGTTTGTGATGAAAATAAACAATGTCGGTGGAAATTTGCGGCCGGCTATTGTTGCTATTGATGCGGGCAACGACCTGGCTTTGCTTGAAATAGTTTCACAAAGCAGGATGGAACTTCCCGTTTCAACAACACTCAAATTGGTTTCAGCTAAAGATTTAAACTGGGGGGATAGAATCTGGCTTACCGGCTTTCCATCCGGACGATTTATGATGACCACAGGTTTAATCAGCAACCCTGATAATAAAGAAGGTATTTTGTTTACTGATGCACCTTTTAGTGAAGGCTACAGCGGAGCTCCGGCTTTGGTCTATCACCGCCAGGCTTCCTGTTTTCTGCTGGCAGGTGTTGGGCGCTCTGTTGCTGCACGTTCAGATTACGTGTTGAAGCCCGAAAAGAAAATGCATGAAACAGTTTATAATACAGCTCTTCCTTATACTGGCCAGGTTTATGTTGAAGTTGAAAAACAGCCTGCAGCTGGCGTTACTTTTATTGTTGGACCTGATTTGATTCAATCTTTTATGATGGAAAATGCACAAAAACTGGCTTTGTCAGGTTGGGATTCAGCCATTTTAAAACGCTAAGGTGTTGCCGGTTAACTTTATAGGGAAAGTTCAATAGCAGGATCCCAGAAAAGTTCCCTGAAATTGGTAATCCTGTCATCTTCAATCAAAGCTCCTTCGCTTTCGAGCAGTTGCTGCATGAGCTCATAGCCTTCAAAATGATGTTTTCCGGTGAGTATACCATTCCGGTTAACCACCCGGTGTGCCGGAACAGGTTGCGACGAGTTGTGTGATGCATTCATAGCCCATCCGACCATACGCGCCGAGCCCCTGCTGCCCAGGTAAGCGGCAATAGCCCCATAGGTGGTTACCCTGCCCAATGGAATAAGTTTTACAACCTCATATACTTTTTCGAAAAATGAAAGGCTTTCGCGGCTGTAATATTGTTGCATGATTTATTTGAGTATAAATCGCAGATAATTAATGGGAATTCCCTGTCCAAGAAATATCTTTTCGTAATGCGTCTGCGTAAGCATCACATCTTCCTGCAAATTGCTGTTGTATAAATCGAAAGTGTGCATCAACAACTGATGACCTTCTTCTTGAATTGTTTGAAGCGTAAAATCAAAAAAAGCCCGGTTGTCGGTTTTAAGGTGAATGATGCTGCCGGGTTTAAGCAAAGTTTTGTACCGGTTCAGAAACATAGGAGAAGTCAGACGTTTGCGGGCTTTTGCGGGTTGAGGATCAGGAAAGGTAATCCAGATTCCGCTGATTTCTTCAGGTGCAAATGCATCCAGAATCATGTCGATGCGGGTGCGTAAAAAAGCCACGTTGGTGCTTTGTCTTTCGGCTGTGGTTTTTGCCCCTCGCCATAAGCGCGCTCCTTTGATATCAATTCCTATATAGTTGTTTTCGGGATAGCGGGCAGCCAGGGCAACCGTATATTCTCCTTTGCCACAACCCAGCTCAAGGGTTATCGGGTGGTCATTGCCGAAATATTCATGCCAGCAGCCTTTCATGTTGAAGCCGGCTTTTAGTTCGTCGAATGTGGGCTGAAACAAGTGCGGGAAAGTCGCATTTTCAGCGAATCGTTCAATTTTTCTTTTTGCCAATGGGGTAAAGTATAGTATTGCAGTTTTGCAGTTGAAATAAATGGTGATTTCTGAAAATCAGGGTGCAAAAATAAACTAAATGGTGTAAAAATAATGCCGGAGTTATAAAAATCCGGCATGATATGTTTTATGTAAAATCAAGATCTTATCTCATGGTGAGTAACCATGCTCCGGGGAACTCGCCAAGTCTGAATTCTTCCACTTTTTGCATAGCCAGTTCTTTATCACTGTACCCCTGAATGCTTACCCTGTATAGCCCATTGCTGTTTTGACCGGCAATGCTGGCATCATAGCCCTGTGATTTCAATTCATTCACCAGCGTTTCGGCATTTTCCTGAATGCCAAATGCCCCGGTTATAATAAAAAACACATTTTTAGCCGCAGGTTGAATTTCGGATGCTTTTTCAGTTTCGGTAAAAGCCGGAACAATAGAGGCTGTGGCTACCCGGTTTTTATTCATTTGATAAACAGAAGCAGATTCCGTTGCTGAATTTCTGGAGCTGCGTACTTCAAGCGCTTTTTCCTTTGTAGGGAATAATGAAGCATAATTGTCATATAGCCCGTTGATTTTTTCGGGATGAAGAGCGCTCCAGATAGAAATGCTTGCAAGTGGCAGGATTACTGCAGCCCATTTGAGTGCCGACGGAAGTCGTCTTAATGAATGAACCGGTTGTGGTGGCATAAGCCTGCGGCTGATTTTTTCCTGAAGGCCGGCACGCTTTATGGATGGTGATGTAAATGTGGAAAGGCCGAATGCATCTGCATGATAATTCATGTCTGCATCAGGTTCAAACTGGATGTTTTTTTCGCGGTCTATTGATAATGTGCCAATTTGCTTAAGCATCAGGTACCTGCCACTGTTTATTCCTGCTTTGATTTCTGATACATCTCCATGAATGATTTCAATGGCTTCCTGAAAACTTATTCCTAATTCAGTCTTGATGGAAGTGGCAAGCAATCCGTCGTTGTTTCGCAGGCTGGCGTTAAATGCCAGTGTTCGTGAAGGTGGTGAAAAAGTATGATGTACCGGATGTATTGATGCCGGAGAATAGTTGGCTATAAATCCTCCTAAACCGGGTACGATCACGCAGTCGTGTTCAAATAACAGCTTGCTGATGTGTTTTTCGGTAATCATAGCGTTTGTTTTTTCACTTTAAAAATTGATATGCCTGCTGGTCATCAATACTTTGTAATAAAAGCGTTGCTTTTGCAGATATTGATATTTTGAACTGGCTAAGATAAAGCGAAAGGGCTTAATTTTCAACTATTGTTGGTAAGTTTTGATAAATCTTCGGGGGTGTCTATTCCGAAGGTCTCAAACTCAGTAGTTTCGGTGTAAATTGCATATCCGTTCCATAACCAGCGAAGTTGCTCCAGCGATTCTGCCAGTTCGCCTGGCGCTGGTTCAAGCTTTACCAGTTGTTCGAGTATTTGTGTTTGGTAAGCATAAATGCCTATATGTTTATAAAACGAATGCTTGTTGATCCAGGTTTTTTCCTGTTGACCTCTGATATATGGAATAGGAGAGCGGCTAAACAGCATGGCTTTGCCGTTCTTGTCTGTTACTACTTTTACAACATTAGGATTAAATAGTTCCTCTTCAGTTTCAATTTTCTTAATCAGGGTGGCAATTTGCGTGTGAGAATGGCTGAACAAACCGATGACTTTCTCAATCTGAGCCGGTTGTATAAAAGGTTCGTCGCCCTGAATGTTTACAGCAATATCAAATTTTTCTCCAACTCCCGCTAATTTGTGGATGGCTTCGCCAATCCGGTCGGTACCGCTTTGATGATTGGGCGAGGTCATGATTACCCGGCCTCCAAAATTTTTTACATGCTCAAAAATGCGTTGATCATCTGTGGCAACAACTGCTGCATTTATCAGGCTGCAAGCTGAAACCTGCTTGTAAACGCGTTCAATCATACTCACTCCGCTAATCATGGCCAAAGGTTTGCCCGGGAAGCGGGTAGAGGCGTAACGGGCAGGTATAATGCCCGCCACCCTCAACGGAGATTTAGAAAAGTCCATTGATTTCAGCGTTGATTTTTTCAATTACACCCGCAAGATCCTCTGGCTTTTCAGAGAAATTAATGTTGTCAACTTCTACAATCAGCAGTTTGCCCAGTGTATATTTATTGATCCATGTTTCGTATCTTTCATTCAGGCTTTTCAGATAATCAATGCGGATAGAATTTTCATAATCTCTGCCTCGTTTTTGAATCTGACTCACCAGCGTAGGTACACTTGCTCTCAGGTAGATGAGCAAATCAGGCGGTTTTACAAATGTGCTCATTAACTCAAACAGCGAAGTGTAATTGTCAAAGTCCCTGCTGGTCATCAGGTTCATTGTATGCAGGTTAGGTGCAAAAATGTAGGCATCTTCATAAATGGTTCTGTCCTGTATCACTGTTTTTCCACTGCTGCGGATTTCAATTATCTGACGAAAACGGCTATTCAGGAAATACACCTGAAGATTGAATGACCATCGTTGCATATCTTCATAAAAACTCGGCAAGTATGGGTTTGTTTCTACATCTTCATAATGGGGTTGCCATCCGAAATGCTTGGCCAGTAGTCCGGTAAGGGTGGTTTTTCCTGAACCTATATTTCCTGCTATTGCTATATGCATGACTTGTTTCTCTGGATTGGTGAATGAATTTGTGCTGCGTTTGTTAGCCCGTCAAATGTAAGAAGTAATGGAATAACTCTGAAATTTTTTACGTTGAAATGGATGTGTATTCTGCCAAAAGCTTTCGTTTTGTGCATGACCATTTCAATGAAAGAATGCAAAACCATACACTTGCCCATGATTAACTTTCTGCGTGTTTTCCTGCCATGTCAAGAATTTCATCAACATAAATGCGGTTGTTTGATAAACGGGGGATTTTGTATTGCCCGCCCAGCCTGTCGCGCTTTTTTAGCCAGTTATAAAAAGTTCCATAAGGCAATTCCCTTATAATGGGGGCATTGAGCACCATGTTGTGATAGCGTTTGGCTTCGTAATCTGAGTTAAGCGACTTCAGCGCATTGTCGAGCAATTCAGTGAAATAAGCAATGTCATCAGGTCTTTTTTCAAATTCAATGAGCCATTCGTGTGCTCCGCTGCTGCTTTCGCTAAAATAAACTGGAGCTGCTGTAAATTCATTAATCATGGCTCCTGTTTTGTCACAGGCGCTTTCAAGTGCTTTTAAAGCATTGTCAATAATTATTTCTTCCCCGAATGCATTGATGAAGTTTTTGGTCCGTCCTGTAATTCTTATCCGGTAAGGTTCTGTTGAGGTAAATACAATGGTATCGCCAATCTGGTAACGCCATAAACCGGCATTGGTGCTGATGATCATGGCATAATTTACCCCTGTTCTGACTTTGCGCAATGGAATAGCCTCTGTTTCTGATTGCCCTATATCGTTCAGCGGCAGAAATTCATAGTAAATGCCATAATCCAGCATTAAAAGCATATCATCGGCCTCGTTTCTGTCCTGAATCCCAAAAAAACCTTCTGAAGCATTATATGTTTCAAGATAATTCATCGGATTTGAAATCAGATGACGAAACTGATTTTGGTAGGGAGTAAAACTAACCCCTCCATGAATAAATAGCTCGAGATTGGGCCAAACTTCTTTGATATTCTGCTTGCCGGTAATTTCAAGTACCCTTTTGAGTAAAACCAACGTCCATGAAGGAACTCCGGTTATGTTGGTAACGTTTTCATGACGGGTAATCTGCGCTATTTTTTCAATCTTGCTTTCCCATTCCGACATCAGCGCAATGGATAAATCAGGTGTTCGGATAAGTTCTACCCAGCTGGGCAGGTTTTCCATTATAATGGCCGAAACATCTCCGACAAAAGTGCCGGCTTCAGGATTGTCAGGGAAATGACTTCCTCCCATTCCCAACAATCGGCCTGAGAAAATTTGGGTATCGGGATGATTGTTGCAATAAATCGACAAAAGATCCTTGCCGCCTTTAAAATGGCACTCATCCAGGGCTTCCTGACTTACGGGAATGAATTTACTTTTATCGCTGGTTGTCCCTGATGATTTGGCAAACCATTTTACTTCAGAGCTCCACAATAAATTTTGTTCACCCTGCCGCAACCTGTCAATATAGGGCTTTAAATCATTGTATTCATTAACCGGAACCCTGTTAACAAAATCTTCGTAAGTGGTGATGGAAGTATAATCATGTTTTTTGCCCCATTCAGTGTTGCGGGCAGAGAGAATGAGTTTCCTGAATAATTCATCCTGAACATCGTGCGGATATTTCATGAAAAGCTCAATCTGATGCATCCGCTTCTTCATGAACCATGCTATCACTGAGTTTATTATGGTCATATGGTGTAGTTGGGTTTTCTAAACAAATTTAAAGGTAAATCATGAATAACGGTGGTTAAACTTTTGAAATTTCAAAGTATGCTGCTTGCATCGCCTGCTTTACTCATAAGCTTATTCGTTATGCTACTTCGTTGTTTATGCTGTATATTTGCATTTATTCTTCTTCTGCGAAATAAACCGGCTGAATTATGATAGTTTTTCCTAATGCTAAAATCAATCTTGGTTTGCGCGTTGTTGCCCGCAGGGGGGATGGCTATCATGATATTGAATCTTTATTTCTCCCGGTAGGTTTGGCTGATGCGCTGGAAATTACGCCATCTGTTGATGGGCGTTTCAGTTTTTCATCTTCAGGCATTGCTATTGGTGGTGATGTTGAATCTAATTTGTGTGTGAAGGCTTTCAGACTGATGCAGCGAAAGTTTAATGTTCCGGCCTTGAAAATTTTTCTACACAAGATGATTCCTCACGGAGCCGGGCTGGGAGGCGGTTCTTCTGATGCAGCATTTACATTGAAACTGATAAACAGGATGTTTTCGCTTAAAATCTGTAATCAGGAGCTGAAGGAACTTGCCGCTGAGCTGGGCAGCGATTGCCCTTTCTTTATTGAAAACAGACCTTGTCTGGCCACCGGCAGAGGTGAGCATTTGCAGCCGCTTGATACCTTTTACGGCCAAAAATATATTTTGGTCGTTAAACCTGATGTGTCTGTTTCCACTGCATGGGCTTACGGGCATGTAATCCCTTCCGGAAAGCATCTGCCCCCGTTGGCTGATATTACTGTTAATCCCAGTCTTTGGAACAGTTTGTTGCCCAACGACTTTGAAAATGCTGTTTTTGACGAATGGCCTGAAATCGGATATATAAAGCAGCAGCTGCTTCAGATGGGCGCTGTATATGCAGCCATGAGCGGAAGTGGCTCAGCTGTTTTTGGATTATTTGATCAGGAACCTGAGATTGCGGAACAGTTGAAAGGATTGTTTGTGTGGAGCGGAAAACTGATGCAATAGCGACCGCTTACTTTGGTGCAATTTTTAAAAGGTAAATGCCTAACAGCCCAAAAATAAAGTTAGGTATCCACACCGCAATGACCGGAGGCAGGTTTCCAAAAGTGGCAAAAACAGTAGTTACCTGCATAAACAGGATAAAGGCAAAACAAATGGTAATTCCGATACCCAGGTGAAATCCGATGCCGCCCCTCACTTTTCTGCTCGAAAGCGCTACTCCGATAATTGTCAGAACAATGGTGGCAAAGGGGAACGCGATTCGCTTGTGTTTTTCGTTTTGAAACTTAATCAGATTTCCTGAACCTCTTAGCTTCTCTGTTTCGATAAATTCGCGCAGTTCTCTGTAATTCATGTAAACAGCATCGTCTAAATCAACCGTAAAATCATCCGGCTTCAGATTAAGTAATGTGTCTTTTGAGGCTCCGCGGGTAATGATTTCTCCTTTTTCCTTAATCTGTCTTTTGACCCAGTTTTCAATTTTCCACATTCCGGTTACACTGTCCCATTTAATATTGTCGCCGGTGATTTTGTATTCCATTCCTTTTTCGTTAAACCCTTCGAGAGAAAACCGGAAGCCTGAATTGTCAGTTTTATTAAAGCTTTCAACATAGGCAAAAACACCCGGGCTAATCTGCATATGTAAATTGTTGTCGCTGTTTCTTTTCTCTTTTTTCAGATACTTTTTTTGAAATTCCTGCATGTTTTTACTGGTCTCAGGAATAACAAAATTGGTAAGAACAAAAGACATGGAAGCCAGAAAAAATGCTGAAATCAGATAAGGCCTCAGCATCCGTTTAAAGCTGATTCCACTGTTGAGTATGGCTACTATTTCGGTATCGGAAGCCATTTTTGACGTAAAGAAGATAACTGCAATAAATGTAAACAGGTAGCTGAAAAGGTTGATAAAGTAGGGGATGAAATTTGCATAGTACTGAAAAACAATGGCTTCCAGCGGGGGCTTGCGTTCCAGAAAGTCGTCAATTTTTTCAGAAATATCAAAAATGATAATGACTACGGCCAGCAAAGCTATCGCGTAAAAGAAAGTGCCCAGAAACTTACGGATAATGTACAGATCGAGTTTTTTCATGCGCTTCCGGTAATATGATGGCCGGTTCGTTTTAACGGATTATTTGATGCTTTATTATCAGAGTCGTTGCGACAGTTTAATGACCATCTGAGATTTCCAGGAGGCAAAAGTGCCATCCATAATTCTTGTCCGTGCTTCGTCAACCAACCAAAGATAAAAAGCAAGGTTGTGCTGACTGGCAATCATTGGGCCCAGCATTTCTCCGGCAATAAACAGATGTCTGACATATGCACGAGTATAAGCACTGTCGACAAACGAAGGCCCTTCAGCGTCGAGGGGTGAAAAGTCGGCCTTCCATTTTTCGTTTCTCAGATTTACAATGCCATTGCGGGTAAAAATCATACCATTACGGCCATTTCGGGTGGGCATAACACAGTCAAACATGTCTACTCCCTGTGAAATTCCTTCCAGAATATTGGCAGGGGTGCCAACACCCATAAGGTATCGGGGTTTGTCTTTGGGTAGTATATTGCAAACAAGCTCCGTAAATTCATACATTGTTTCTACCGGTTCGCCTACAGCCAAACCTCCGATGGCATTCCCGTCGGCCCCGCATGAAGCTATTTTTTCAGCCGATTTTATCCTTAAATCACGATAAACACTTCCCTGGACTATGGGGAATAGTGTTTGCCGGTAGCCATAAAGATTGTCGGTTTCGTTAAAACGCAAAAGACAGCGATCAAGCCAGCGGTGTGTCATCTCCATTGATTTACTGGCGTAATCATAATCGCATGGATAAGGTGTGCATTCATCAAATGCCATGATGATATCAGCTCCAATTACACGCTGAATATCCATAACCCTTTCAGGACTGAACATATGGCGTGAACCATCAATATGTGATTGAAAAACAACCCCTTCTTCTTTCATCTTGCGACGGTCGGTGAGCGAATATACCTGATAGCCACCACTGTCGGTTAATATAGGCCGGGTCCAACCGTTGAATTTATGAAGGCCGCCGGCTTCTTTCAGTATGTCAAGTCCGGGTCGTAAGTATAAATGATAAGTGTTGCCCAGAATGATGCGGGCTTTAACATCCTGTTCCACATCGCGGATATGCACGGCTTTTACTGTTCCTGCAGTGCCTACCGGCATAAAAACAGGTGTGGCTATTTCACCATGATCGGTGGTTATGATACCTGCACGCGCATGTGATTGCGTGTCAGTGGCAGTGAGTTTAAAATCCATTAAATGCAGTTAAAGTCTGACTTCTTATTCAGGCGGCAAAGTTAGCAATCTTCTGTGTTTGTTCAATATATTGCTGATATTAAGCTTTAGCCTGCAATTGAAGCGATAATCAATGGTTAATGGGGATGATTCAACCTTAATTGACGGGTAATTTTATCTTTAAGCCTGCATTATCCATAAAAACAGCAGTTCAGAGCCCGGTTTTGCTTTCGCTTATTTTAAATGTTTGCGAGAGCTGGTTAATAGTGAGTGTAAATTCACCTTTTTCGATCAGCCATTGTTCCTGTTGGTTTACAAAGGCAAGATCATTCACCGGAATTTCAAATTGTACAGTCTGCATTTCACCGGGCTGTAACATTATTTTGCTGAAAGACCTTAGCCGTTTTACAGGAGGTGTTAGTGAGGCCACCAAATCCGACACATAAACCTGAATAACTTCCATGCCGGCCCTTGTTGAATTATTCAGCACTTTTACACTGCCCTTGATGGTTTCGCCCGGTTTATACATGGTTTTGCTAATTGAAAGTTCGCTGTACTCAAACTTTGAATAGCTTAATCCATACCCAAATTCAAATTGCGGATTAAAAGCCTGGCCATTGCCTGAACTGGCATCTTTAAGTTGCTCGGTATAGGCATGATAGTATAATTCAAGGCTGTTTGGATATCGCGGATAGGTATATGGAAGTTTCCCTGAGGGATTAACATCCCCGTAAATGATAGAGGCAAGGGCCTGCCCGCCATAGTTTCCCGGAAGGTAAGCATGAAGGATTCCTGATACCAGTGGTTCTGCTTTGCTGATAATGCGCGGCCTGCCTTCAACCAGTATGAGAATTACAGGTTTACCTGTTGATGCTGCTGTTTTTATTAGCTCCTGTTGATTATCAGACAGATACAAGTCGTTTAGATTGCCGGGAGTTTCCGTGTATGAGTTTTCTCCAATACATAAAAGTATATAATCGGCTTGTAAGGCTTGTTGTTTAAACTTTTCAAATGAATCAACCGTTTCGCCTCTGTAGTCGCCTGATGTATTGTACCTGACTGTTTCACACAAAACAACATTCTCCGGACGTGCAGCATTCATTTGCAGTGCTTCAAATATCGTATGATAATCTGCGGCAAACTCATCTGTCATGTCTCCCTGCCAGGTATAAGTCCATCCGCCGTTCAAAGGGCGCATTGAGTTAGCGGCCGGGCCGGCTACAAGAATTTTTGCATGTTTATTCAATGGAAGTATATGGTCATTATTTTTGAGCAGAGTGATGGATTCTTCTGTAGCCTGAAGTGCCAATGCTGCAAATCTTTCTGAACCGAAATCAGGATAATCTGCTGCGAGTGTATAAGGTTTTTCAAATAATCCCAATAAGAATTTCACTCTTAGAATCCGTCTGACAGCATCGTCAATGCGTTCCATTGGAACTTCGCCTTCGTTTACAAGTTCGAGAAGATAATCAGCAAAATCAAAGTTAAATGGTACCATTGACATATCAACCCCTGCATTTACTGCAATTTTCACAGCTTCTTTAGGGCTTTCGGCAATCTTATGGCGTGTGTGCAAATATTCAATATCCTGCCAGTCGCTGACGGCAAACCCCTGAAAATTCAATTCTGTTTTTAGTATTCCACTGATGAGATTTTTATCAGCATGGGCGGGCAATCCATTAATAACAGAAGAGTTTATCATAACTGTTAAGGCGCCTGCATCAATGGCTTTTTTAAAGGGAACAAGATGATATTCGCGCAGCATATTCGAAGGAATAAGGGCAGGAGTTCTGTCTTTTCCTGTTCTTGGTTGTGAATATCCCATAAAATGTTTCAGACAGGTGGCCACGTGGTTTGATGCTCCTATGGTATTGTTTGCACCCTGGGCGCCGGTAATAAAAGCTTTTCCGGTGATAGCTGCCAGGTAGGGGTCTTCACCGAATGTTTCCCAGAATCTTGGCCAGCGAGGATCAACCCCCAAATCCATCACAGGGCTGAAAATCCAGCTTGCACCTGTTGCTTTTGTTTCGTAGGCTGTTATTTCTCCGGCTATTTTGGCATGTTCGGTATTCCAGGTGGCAGCAAGCCCGGTTTGTTGTGGAAACAAGGTTGCCCCTACAGCATACGACGCTCCATGAATCATATCCAACCCATAAATAACAGGTATTTTATTGGGTGATTCTTTAATGCAATAATCCTGAATCTGCCCAATCAGCCGGTTCCATTGCTGCGGGTCGCGTGCGCTGTTATTGGCTGTATTCAATACTGAACCAATATGATATTGGGCAAATGCCTTATGAAGCATGGCCGTGTCGAGCATTACAGGTTCATAGCTGCTCTGCGGGTTTTCTCCGTATGTCAGTACATCCAGTGTTACCTGCATCATCTGCCCTACTTTTTCTTCAACCGACATTTTTTGAAGAAGGGCTTCCACTTTTGCTTCAACGTTGTCGTTTGTGTGTGTGGTTTTTTGATTAAACCGGCATGACACTGCCAGAAATGCAGCGATGAGAAAGATAATAAAGTGAGAGATTTGCTTCATTGGCGGCGAGTTTCCCGATGCAGAAAGTGTTATTTTATTGTAACTTCAAATGGTTGGGCTGTTACCTGGCCACATGGCTTAACAATAGTAGCATTGACTTTGCCGGATGTTTTTCCCCAGATTGCAGTAATGTGGTGGCTTCCTGCTCCGTTCTGTATCCGGGCATCTTCAGGTAAATTCCATGTGTAGCTGGCTCCGGAAGTAAAAGGCAATTCAAAGGTGAGGGTTTCGCCGGGTTTTGCAACGGAATTTCCTGAAATTACCGGTTTATCATCCTGCGCATATACTCTTACATAGTCCACCTCCATGGATAATTTACTCAATTCAGGGTCAACTCCCTGCTGGCCGCCCCAGTTTCCACCCATGGCTATGTTGAGAATAAAATGAAACTTTTTATCAAAGGGCCATGTGTCGGTATTGCCTGAATGATCGTTTTCAAATGTGAAGTATTTCTCAT
The DNA here is from genome assembly GCA_020636745.1 of Lentimicrobiaceae bacterium. Classification (NCBI taxonomy): domain Bacteria; kingdom Pseudomonadati; phylum Bacteroidota; class Bacteroidia; order Bacteroidales; family Lentimicrobiaceae; species Lentimicrobiaceae bacterium. The sequence goes on from JACJXH010000002.1 coordinate 672,737, forward strand.
TGTCAAGAAAGGCATCAATTTTGTCTTTTGTCCATTCAATGGAATAAGTGTGAAAAGCGGTATCAAAGTCAGGCACCTGAATGCTTTTGCCAACCTGGGTGCCAAGAGAGCCATTGTAAGCTCCTGTATGAACGGTAGCATGTACATTTCCCGGGTCAAATCCTACGTGTTCCATGATGTCAATTTCGCCGCTGGCAGGCCAGTTTCCATATTCCCAGTCGGTTGGGAGCATCCAGATGGCGGGCCATGTTCCAGTTCCTGCCGGCAGTTTGGCTCTGATTTCCATCCGGCCATAAAGGAAATCGGCTTTGTTTTTCGTAACCAGCCGTGCCGAGGTCCATTTGTTGTTTTGCTTGATGGCCGTTATGATAAGCTTGCCATCCTCAACATATGAATTGAGGCTTGAGTTGGTGTATTCCTGCAGTTCATTATTGCCCCAGCCACTTGCACCTAAATCATAACTCCAGTTTTCAGAAGAAGGTTTTCCTTCGTTGTTAAATTCATCGGCCCAGATGAGATGATAGCAATCTTGCGCAGGAGCTATTTTAAGAGTATACGTGCTGATAGCAATCAACAGAAAAATATATTTTTTCATTCCGGATGATTTTAGGGTAAAAAACAGGATGTAAAAATTTATTGGATGAGGATTTCAACCCGGGAAAAATGGCTGATTTAAGACAATGGATTTTCAACCAGTGAATGAAAACCGGGGGTAGGATATAAAGATGCAAAGAAAAGACAAAAACCAACCATCATCCTGTTTGCAATTATTCAGAATTTCTTCTGCTTTATATCCATCCCCGTTTTCATCAAGCACAAAAACCAACCATCCAACCAAGGTCTTTTTTTGTTTTTGGCATTTTTAGGCTTACTCCTGAATTAGTAGCCCACATTTTGAATCAGTACACCTCCCGAAAGGTCAATTTCCGTTTGTGGTATGGGCAGGAAACCTTTGGTAGCAGGGTTAAATGTTACATCAAATATTTGCTGATCACCCACGTAATTGGGACCCCTGATGCCTGAATAGGTCAATGCCTGATTTGCATAAGTGACACCTTTGCGCAAAAGATCGAAATATCGGATGCCTTCAAGTGAAAGCTCAAGTCTGCGTTCTTTGTATATGTTATCAGGCGTGGCCGGAATGCTTCCGAGGCCAACGCGCGACCTTACCCGATCGAGATATTGCTGAGCATTCGGACTGCCAAGTTCGGCAGCCATCAAAAGAACATCTGAAAAACGGATTACGCGATGGTTACAGGTTCTGTTGAGCTCAAACTGCCCGTCGGCACCCCAGTGCTCAGCATCGGAGCTGTATTTTTTCGAAAAGTATCCGGTATGCTGATAGCCAAGTGAAAGTGAACCGTCAAGTTCTTCCTGCTTGAGTACTGTTAGCTCAAGCCGCGGGTCACCAGCCATGTCGTTCACCAGCTTTTGACTTACTGTGGCAAAACTCCAGCCTCTGTTCCAGTTGGTAGATCCGGTTACCCTTGGGCCCTGCATCTGAGCAGACAAGTTGCCTTCGCCACCACTCGGGTAGCCCCAGTCCCACCATGCCGGAGTGTCGCCGTATGAAATTTCAAACACAGATTCTTTTCCAAATTCACCTGCCAGATGAAAGTTCTCGGCATAATCGTCAAACAAGTCGTGACCACTATTGGCAATCAGGTCTTCAAGGTAGTTCAGCGCAACAGTTCGGTTTACAGTAGTGCTGCCTGCTTGCAGTTCGCTGTTATAAACACCGTTGTAGAATAAATAAACCCTGGCCAGTAAGGCTTCAGCAGCCCATTTGGTAATTCTGCCGGCTTCGGCAGCTGGAACATTCTCAGGCAAAACTTCAATTGCTTCGGTAAGATCAAGCGCTATCTGGTTGTAAACTTCAGCCGGAGTGCTTTGAGGCTGATTGTATTCCGAAGGTCCTTTAAGCGTATTGGTGAGTAAAGGAATGTTTTCAAAGTAGCGTACTTGCTCAAAATAAAAGTAGGCCCTTAAAAACTTGCTTTCAGCTATCAATCTTGCTTTAAATTCATCAGATGCCTCTACACCGTCAATTTTTTCAAGCAACAGGTTAGCTCTGTATATGCCAATGTAATTCTTGATCCAGATGGTATGAACAATCTGACTTGTAGGAGGAATGTTAAAGTTATTTAGTTCGTCTTCATCCTGTCCGTCATTGGCATCGCCGCCACCAGCATAGGCATCGTCAGATAAAATATCGGTGATGGTGATGTAAGGCGCCCATGAAACACCAGGAATAGATTGATAGCCTAATACATCGTAAACCGCAACCAAGGCCTGGAGTGCCTGTTCTTCTGTTTTATAAAAAGAAGTGGTCACTTCCTGATCCAATGGTTTCAGATCCAGAAAATCTTTGCTGCAGGCTGTAAATAGCATAATAAGCAGCAATGCCTTGACTGATTTATATATTGTATTTTTCATGTTACTGTCGTTTTTGAGTTAGAATGAAATGGTTGTTCCTAAACGCCATGTTCTTGCCTGAGGATAAATTCCCCTGTCAATACCAATGTCAAAAGAGCTTAAGGCACCAATTTCAGGATCCGCTCCGGTGTATTTGGTCAGTGTCAGCAGATTTTCGGCTGATATGTAAAACCTCCATGCTGATGCTCCAATTTTTTTCAGCACTCCTGCAGGCAGGTTATAACCAAACTGAACGTTTTTCACCCTGATATATGAACCATCCTCAATGTAAAGGTCTGATACCCGGCTATTGTTGTTGATGTCAATCCAGGTGTATCGGGGTATTTCGTTTGAAGTGCCTTCAGCTGTCCAGCGGTCAAGTATGGAAACAGGCCTGTTGGTGTACCTTAAATCCTGTCGCTGGCTGCCGTTGAAAATGTCATTTCCGTAAGTGCCGGTCAATAACATGGCAAAATCAAATTGTTTATAATCCAGATTGAAGTTCATACCAAATGTCCAGTCAGGTGTTGGATTCCCGATTTGGGTGCGGTCGTTGGCATCCAGTACTCCGTCTCCGTTTACATCAACAAAGCGAACGTCGCCGGGTTGTGCATTTTTCTGAAGCAGTTGTCCGGTGCTTCCTATATGCTGATACACTTCGCTCATGTTCTGAAATATACCATCTGTTTTATAGCCCCAGAAATAAGCAATGGGCAGGCCTTCTTCGGCCCTGGTAACCATTCCGGCAATTGCCCAGGTTGCTCCGGGAAGTACTTTCTCTTCATTGCCGATTTTGGTCATTTTGTTTTTATTATATGACCCGTTGATACCAATGGAGTATTTAAAGTCCTTGGCCATATTCCGCCAGTTTAAAGCAATTTCAATACCCTTGTTCTGAACGCTTCCCACATTTGCAACAGGGGCGTCATTTCCGACATGAGCAGGTATGGCCACTTTTTCAAGCAGGCCACTGGTGGTTTTTACATAGTAATCAACGGTAGCTGTAAGGCGGTTATTAAATGCGCCAAGGTCCATGGCAATGTCAATCTGCTCCGACTCTTCCCAGCGGATATCAGCATTTTCAATATACGAAGGAGATGCACCGGTAATTCTTCCAGAACCAAATATATAGCCCCGGCTTTTGTCAATGGTCGAAATAAACTGGTAATTGCCTATTTCCTGATTTCCGTTTATACCCCAGGATGCTCTGAACTTCACTATGTCAATCTGGTCAATTTTCGGGAAAAACGATTCATCGCTGGCTACCCATGAAAATCCGAGTGATGGGAATATGCCGTATCTGTTGTTGGCTCCGAATTTTGAGGACCCGTCTCTGCGTAAGATTCCTGTAAATGCGTATTTATCCTTGAAGTCGTAAGTAATACGGCCAAAGGTTGACAATAGGGCTGAGTGTGCTGCACCGCCGGTTGCAACCCATACGGTATCGGTAGCCATATTCAGGTATACATTGTCGGGGTCGAACAATGGTACTTTGGCATTAAAACCTGTCAGATTTTCATAATTGTATTTACTGGCAGTTGTTCCGAGCAGAACGGAAATGTTATGATCTTTATATTTTTTGGTGTAGGATAAGGTGTTTTCCCATTGCCATGTAAAGTAACGATCGATAGACTTGTTGACCGAAGTTTTGTCAACATTCAGCTGTGCTCCATTGAGATAAAACAGTGGTCTGAATCCATCATTCAGCACATAAGCCAAATCAATGCCCAGATTGGTGTTCACCTTTAATCCTTTCATCAGTTCAACTTCTCCAAAAATACTTCCTACCAGTTTGTCAACCCTGGTTTCACCGTTCTGGATTTCGAGCAGTGCAAGCGGATTTACAACCTCAGCACCCACATAGTTTGAAATTCCATAAACCTGACCTGAGCTATTGGTTACAACCGGTTCGTTGGAATAGGGTGGGAGGGCTAAAATATCAGGATTTGTTTCGTAAAGCGGAGTGAGCGGATCGAGGTTCAAGGCGCTGCTGTATGCTCCGTTAAACGATTGATTACTGCCAATGCCCCTGCGGGTGATATGAGAATAGGATAAAGTGTTTCCAAAACGGAATACTTTGTTTACCTGGTGTTTGCTGTTTAGTCGTGCAGTTATACGGTCGAATTGTGATTTGTCGCCCCCGATGATTCCTTGTTGGGAAAAATATGACATGGATGAGGCGTAAGTTGATTTTTCGTTTCCACCGCTAACAGAAATTTCGTGATTCTGAATAGGTGCGTTTTTCTGAAATAGCTCGTCCTGCCAGTTGGTGTTGTGCTGTGGAATTTCGTTAAGGTCAAAAGGCTCGGTAAGTCCTGCATTTCTGGCTCCTTCATTCATCAGCATACGATACTGGTCGGCATTAAGCATATCAATTGTATTGGCTACATTCTGAATGCCTGAATATCCTGAATATGTTACGGTCATTTTGCCCTGTTTACTGCCTTTGGTCGTAATAAGTACCACTCCGTTTGCAGCTCTGGCACCATAAATGGCAGCAGAAGCGGCGTCTTTCAGAACGTCGATGGATTCAATGTCACCGGGGTTCAGATAGTCTATTCCGCCTACGGCCAATCCATCAACAATATAAAGCGGATCAGCATTGCCGGTGGTTCCTGCACCTCTGATACGGATTGTTGGAGCTTCGCCCGGCTGACCTGACAGGTTGGTTACCTGTACGCCGGCTGTGCGCCCCTGCATTGCCTGATCAACGCGCAAAACCGAGGTGGAGGTGATTTCATCGGAGCTTACGCTGGCAATGGCGCCGGTAACCACTTTCTTTTTCTGTGTGCCGTAACCAATAACCACTACCTCACTCAGGTTTGTAACTTCTGGAACAAGTGTAATGTCAATGGTTGTTCTTTTATCAACAGGAACTTTTTGGGTTTGAAATCCAATGAAGGAAATTTCAAGAATTGACGAAGGGCTGGCAACTTTTAACATAAACCGCCCGTCAATATCAGTAGTTGTCCCGTTCAGGGTGCCTGATTCCAGCACGGTTGCACCCGGTATTCCAAGTCCGGATTCACCGTCTGTAATTTTTCCGGAAACACTATGCGATTGAGCAAACAGGAGGTTTGCATTCAGCATAATCACCAGAAAAAGTATTATTTTTTGTATGTGTTTTTTCATCAGATTTACAATTGAGTTTCTAAAATCGTGACTTAAATTCGGTTAATTGTGTTTCATCCGATTGCATTGCATTTTTGTCTGATTCTTGTGTTAGTTCGCCTGAAAAACGCGGATATAGTCTACATTCATTTGCTGGGGAAATACGGTGGATCCGTCCGGGTTTCCGGGCCATGCACCGCCGACAGCAATATTGAAAATAAAGAAGAACTGTTCGTGAAATTCAGTCATGTGGGCTGGGGTAATGTCTACTTCGTTGTATTTGATGTCGTTGACATACCATTTGATTTTGTTGGCATCCCAGATGATAGAAAAGACGTGATATTCATCGCCGAAATTTCCGGAAGGCAGCGTGTAGCTTTGTCCGTATTGTGCATGGCTGTTATTGTTATCCCAGTGCAAGGTTCCGTAAACCGTATTTTCACGGCCGCTTCCACCTATCATTTCCATAATATCTGTTTCGCCGCATTTGGGCCATCCAACAGTCTGAATGCTATTTCCAAGCATCCAGAGCGCAGGCCAAATTCCCTGACCTTCAGGTAATAATGCTCTGATGTCAACTCTTCCATATTGAAAGGATTTTTTACCCAGGGTAACCAGTCGTGATGAGGTGTAAGGGCTGTTCTGATAGGTTTCCTTGCGGGCTTCAATGGTAAGCACACCGCCTGAAACAGATGTGTTTTCCTGCCTGTAATATTGCAGTTCATTGTTTCCCCAACCGCCAGCTCCGGTTTCGTAACTCCAGTTTTGGCTGTTCAGTGCATTCCCTTCAAATTCATCATTCCACACCAGCTGATAACCGTCATATTGCATGGGAGTTACATATCCTTCCCCCACTGTAACTGGATCGTCATCACTAATGCTTATTTGTTTGTCTGCTTTTATGTACCTGCCGGATGTTCCGTATGCCCTCACGCTAATCATATAAGTGCCCGGATTTGAAAAGGTGTATTCAAAGGCTCCGCTCGTGTTTGAAGCAGCTGCCTGAGTTTCAGTGCCAATATATAAACGGTATTCAATGGTATTATTGGCCTGAGCCTGAATTTGAACTACACCGGTGCCTGATTGAGGAAGGGTAACTTCAACAACCAGATTGGATGGTTCACCCGAATCATCTGTTTTTTCATCGTTGCAAGAAGCAAAAAATATGAGCAAAAAAGACACCATGAGGTATCTGAGAAATCCTGTTGGTTTCATAAGCAGAAGTTTAAAAAGCTATGATCGGTTTGAACCGATCATAGCTTTGCATATGGTTGTTTATTCAAATTTTAAGTTACGGATGTAGAAAGTGCCGTCTATTGCATGGCCTGAGCCCCCGATTGCAAGACCCACCAGGTCAAGATCTGTGCGTGTTTTTGGTGTTCCTACTCCTGAGGTTGGTGATTCCAGCTGGAAAGTATAAGTTTTCCATTCGTCAGTTACCACATCTGCCAGGTTCACATCATATTGTACCCAGCTTGTCCAGAATTCCTGTGTCTGACTGGCATCGGCAATCCATAATGAAATGTTCTTGGTTAAGCCACCTTCGCTATATGTATTGGAACTTGGAACATACACATCAATGGAAACCGTAGTGAAATTGTCAAACTGACAGTCATAAGCCAACTGAAATTTCAGGTCGGGGTACATTTCAGTGCTTCTCTGGTATTGACCAACTTTTGGATTGGCAGCATTGGCAGGGTCGTCAACGCCAACAGTAAGAACTACAGCTGAAGTAGTAGGTACAAGTTCCTGAACATTGGCCGCATCAGCTGCTGCAAATGTATTGAACATGGCTGTTGGAGTAAAGTCAGGTAAATCTTCGCCAAATGGAATTTCTTCTTCAACTACTGCAGGTTCAAGAGCAGGGTTAGAATAGGAAGCATAGGAGAAGTCCCAGTAAACACCTTCCCACTGGTAAGAGATGATCATCAGGTCATAACCGGTTTTCTGTTCAATGGAAATTTTGAATGTTCTGCTATCAGGCAAGGTAGCTGATTCTCCCGTGGTGGTGATTTTTGCCAATCCCATCCAGGCACCTTTTCCAATCAGGGTAACTTCATTGGTGGTAGGTTCGTAGGTGTAAGCATGCGTACCACTCAGCAATGAACTTACATCATCGCCATTGGCATTGATCATATTGGCTGCTGTTGCTTCAAAACAAGTGCCAATTACAGGAGTTCCGTCAAACATCAAATCTTCGCCCCAGAATGAGCCTTTGTCGTCAAATACAAAAGAACCGTCGCGGTTGAAGGTAAAGGTGTGGTAGTAAATACATGGCCTGATGCCTGTATTGTCGAGTGACCACCATGAACGGGCAGCTTCGGCACTTGGGCCTACTCCCATACATGTGCCTTCTCTGAAAAGTTTCCAGGTTTTTGAAGTTTCACCAGCCAGCAATGCCAGCGCTGAATTAGGATCTCTTATCTCTATGGTTTGCGTAAAGTTTGCAGTGGCATTGGCCGAATTTTTCGCTGTAAGCACAACTTCAAATGTCCCGGCTGTCGCATAAACATGTGTCGGGTTTTGTTCTGTTGATGTTTGTCCGTCGCCAAAATTCCAGCTGTAAGAAGTGGCATTTTGTGAGTAGTTGGTAAAGACTACTTCCAGAAAATTAGTTGTACCGACTGCGTACTGAAAACTGGCAATTGGATTTTGAACCGGATCTTCCTTGTCATCTTTACATGATGAGAATGTAACGAGTGAAAGAACTCCGATGGTGAGGAGAAATTTTGCTCCCCATTGTGAAAATCTGTTTTTCATTTGTTGGTGTGTTTGGTGAATAATTAATGTTGATGTTGGTAATGTGTTAAACAATTAATATGGTATTTAAGTTAATGTTTCCTTTGCAAAATCCTGTTTTTATTTTTTTTCTTCAAGTGTCGGAGTCGTTATAAAGTAGTTGCTTGTGTATGGTGGACACTAAGTAGGGCAAATATATATCCGTAATTAGATTTCCGGTCTTTTTTTTACACATCAACTATTCATCATGGTATAATTTATATTACATCAATACTACATCAAAGAGGATATAAATATCATTAAAACAGTATGATAGATTGATATAGCAGTAAATTAGCCTATTCATCAAAGGCAATATTTGCCTTTGCTACCGGAAGTTGATTGATTTCAACTTTTAAAATGCAAAATCAGGGAAGACGGGCTTAGTTAGAGAAGGCAGTAGTGTCCATCATGCTTTAATTTTTGCATCATTGTAATGGGCAGTTCACATGTAATAAAAGGTTGGTTCAAGGCATGTGGTTGCAGAGCCCGGATGAAAATGACTGATTGCAGGTGGAAGAAAAATGCTTTGCTTTGAAATGTCTTAAAACGACAAAATAAAATCAATCAGGTTAACATTATGGTCAAGCCTGAGTTTCTTTCTTAAGCGATACCGGCTGATTTCAAGTCCCCTGACAGAAATGTTCATCAATGGGGCTATTTCCTTTGATGTAAGGTTCATCCTCAGGTATGCGCACAATCTGAGCTCCTTGGGTGATAAATCAGGATATACCTCTTTTAATCTGGAAATAAAGTCCTGATGTACATCATCAAAATAAGAATCGAATGCTTCCTGATGTTTTTCGTTGCTTAATTCCTTGTTGATTTTTTTGATAAAGGACGAAAGTTGATGCTTCAATTCAGGGTGGCCCGAAGATTTCTGCACCAAGTCAGATATTTGCAATTTAAGGTTGGTCAGGAATTTGTTTTTTTGAAGAAGACTCAGGGTAGAATTGGCCAACTCTTTATTCTTGTGAGTCATTTCATTCTGCAAGGTTACATTGCGTAATTTTATAATCTCTTTTTCCTGTATCAGCGCCTGCTCTCTGAACTCTGTGGCCTGGCTGGCCAGTTCTTTCTCATGCTTCAACAGTTCGTTGGCTTTGGCTCTTTCAATTCTTTTTTTCTGGTAGTAAAGATTGCCAATCAGTAAAATTATAAAGAACAAGGTATAAATGCCATAAGCGATACCCGAGCGGTGAAATGGTGGCTTTATTTTAAACGAATAACTACTTATTCGACCTGTTGAACGATAGGAATTCATGGCTCTTACCTCAAATGTGTAAATGCCTTCTCTCAGGTTTGTATATTCTTTGAAGCTGCTTTTTTCCCAGTCCGACCAGTTTTTTTCAAAGCCTAGTAATCTGTAAGAGTAGAGTGTTCCGTTTTTGGCTTCAAAGCGCGGACAGGCGAAAGTAAACTGAACGGAATTGTTTTTATACAACTGCTCGGTTTCATAATGATCGTCAGGCTTTTGCGAATCATCTGCAATGCTGAGTGGTGGATTTAGTATTGAGACCGGATAATTGGTTTTGCCAAATTTCACCTCCCTGATATAAACAGGTTCCGAAAGGCGGTAGTCTGTTGTAAATTCAGGATTGTAGTGGATAAGCCCGTTTTGTGAACCAATATAAATGTTTTGCTCGTCGTAAAGATAAATACTCTCGAATGTTGGAATCAATGATTTGTTTATGGGGTAGAAGGGGGATTCTATGTTATTAAAGCTTCCATCTTCCATAAGCCTGTATACGCCTGTTTTATAGATTGAAAAATACCATAGATTGCCTGCTTTATCTTTTGTAATTTCACTGATATAGGGCTGGTTTTTAAAAATCTCGTTGTAGTTTCCTTGTTTTACAAACTTTTGTCGTGTCTTGTTAAAAGCGTAAAACCCTTCTTTGGTGGTAATAAGTATTTCTTTGTCAATCTTATTTAGGTTGTAAGGGAACTCATCGGGCAACCCATGGCCTTTATTGTAAAGCACAACTTTGCTGATACCCGTAAGATCTTTTTTGAGTTCAAGATGAAACAATCCTTTGTATCCGTGAGCCATCCATAAACTTCCGTCTTCATCCTGCTCAAGAAAACGGCATGATTCATTAAACCCCATGATTTTTTGACGGACTTTCCACGATTGTTTGTCACGCACAAGAATAAAAATGCCTTCGTATGTGCCAGCAATCAAGGTGTCGCTTTGCCCATTATATTCCATTATATTCCAGAAACCGGTAATGTCTGTTATTTTTATTGCCTGGTTTTCATCAATTAAAAAGCATCCGTAATTATGTCCGCAAAATAGTTTGCCATCTATAATTTTAAGCGACCAAACCTGCCCCTCAGTGCCTTTAATCAGATGAAATTTGCTGTCGATAGAGCTGTTTGTCAAATGGTTGAGTTTCATATGATAGAGCCCCTGGTTTGTGCCAACAAAAAGTTTTCCCTGATATTCAATGGCACAGTAAGTGCTCTCAATGTTGTAGTTGTAGTTGATAATACTAAGAGGCGAGTTTAATTCAACATAGTCAATTCCGTTGTCGAGGCCAATCCACAGGTTGTGGCGCTTGTCTTCAAAAAGGCTTAATACAGTGTTGTTCTCCAGTCCTTTTTGTCTGTTCAGGTGCTGATAAACAATGCCTTTGCTGTTGGTGATATAAATTCCGTTGCGAATGGTCCCAAATGCAAAAAATCCGTTTGACAGTTTAATGCCTGTGTATAAAATATTGTCGGAAAGTTCTTTGTTAAGGGTTGTTTCCCAGGGCGTAAGCGTGTTGTTGCGGAGTAAAAAAATGCCATTGTTAAAAGTACCCACCAGGTATTCATCGTCATTTAAGGCCAGTATACATCTTACTTCTTCGCGCATAAAGGTAGGATGATTGCTGATAAATTTTAATCCCGAAGGGGCCACCTCAAAAAGTCCGTACTCCTTGTCAACGACCAGCAGTTTCTTATCTACCAGAAAGGAATAGAGAAATGAAGTTCTGGGTTTGATTACCCTGATTTTATTGTTCTGATAAATAAAGATGTATCTGAATGATTGAAAAACAATGCCTTCTGAAGTTTTATGAATTTTCCAGATTTCATCGAATGATTTGTAGGGCTGTGGAATGAGCGGGGTAAGAGACTGGAATTCCATTCTGCCGGTTGCCGAAGGCGCAAAGTATCCGATTTGCTCAAAAGAGCCAGTGTAAATGGTGTCACCAACGGCTAAAACTGATCTGATAATGCTTTGAACCGGAAGCTGATATGTTTGCCATTCCTGGCCATCAAATTCAAGTAACCCGTCATTATTTCCAAAATATACAAAGCCTTTGCTGTTTTGGGTTATTGCCCAGTTTTGAGTGCCGGCATTGTACACTGATTTTGGGTATTGATTGATAAAGGGAATGCCGGTTTCTTTAATTTGAGCCAGCAACAATAGCGGCATAAGGCCTAACAGCATAAATGCCGGTATTCCAATTATGGTTTTGAAGCGTCTTTTCAATAATCTGAACATGCAATGGCAAATTGTACGGGGTCAGCTGGAATAGCGGTTAAAAATAGTAAAAATCTTTGGATGTCCTGTTTTTGCCAACGAATGAAGCTTCATTTATCATAGCAGCCTGAGCAGGGGTGTTTCATGCACTGAAGCATTTGTTTACTGGAAGGTTGCCGATTCTCTTTTTTAATTTGCCCGATTGGATAAAGTATCCTTCGGATAAATGAATGGGTAAGAATAAACGGGTTTATTTGTTGTTGAAAACTTGTCGGCCTTTATTCGGGTGCTTTGGGTAAATTTGCTGTTCGAAATTTTTGAACAATGATTTGGGTGCAAAGTATTTTATCGTCTCCTTTTTTTATCGCTATTCTCGCCTTATTGGTGGCCCTGCTTATTCAATTGGCGTATTTCTGGCTGATATTCAGCAGGCTGGCGTTCTATAATTCGGCTAAACGGCCCGTGAATGAGGCTAAAGAGCCCGTTTCTGTGATCATTTGTGCAAAGAACGAATACCATAATCTTGTTCGTTTTCTTCCTGCTATTTTAGAACAGAATTATCCCGAATTTGAGGTAGTAGTTGTGAATGACGCATCTGACGATGATACTTTTTATCTCTTGCGCGAACTGGCCGATAAGAATCCGCGGCTGAAAGTTATTAACATTACTCAGAATCTGAATTTCTTTACCGGAAAAAAATTCCCGCTTTCTATTGGCATCAGATCGGCCAAATACGATGTTGTGTTGCTTACCGATGCCGATTGTTATCCGGCAGGGCCTGAATGGCTGGCCGGCATGCAGGCTGCATTTACAGGCAAAACCGAAATTGTGCTCGGTTATGGCCCTTATGCACCACAGCCGGGGCTCCTTAATAAACTTATCAGATTCGACACGCTAATGGTGGCAGTTCAATATATGTCGTTTGCCCTTTCAAGAATGCCATATATGGGCGTAGGCAGAAATCTGGCCTATCATAAATCATTGTTCTTTCAAACCGGCGGTTTTGTCAAACATTATAAAATTAGCTCGGGTGACGATGATTTGTTTATCAATCAGGTAGCCAAAGGAAGCAATACCAGAATTCAGGTTTCTAAGGAAACTTATACTTTTTCAAAATCCAAACAAACTTTTGCATCATGGTTCAGGCAAAAAAAACGCCATCTGACAACCGGCGGCCTTTACCGTACTAAGCATAAACTGGTGTTGGGCTTGTATTCTTTTAGTCAACTGTCGTTTTTTGTTTTGTTAATCGCACTGGCATTGCTGCGTGTCGACTGGATATTGCTGACATCAGTTTTTGTTATCAGGCTTATCAGTCAGTTGATTATCGTAAAAAAGAGCATGTTCCGGTTGAATGAAAAGCATTTTTTCTTACTTTCACCATTGTTTGAAATTGTCCTGATGCTCATCAATCTTCTGCTAGGTTTTGCAGGGCTGTTTTCACGAAAAACCCAATGGTAAACGATAATCTGTCGAAAGAATCATTTATTCGCGACCTGAACCTGGTTGAGAAGGCTGTAAAAGGCGATCAGAAAGCGTATGCTGAACTGATGATGCAGTATGAAGATTCACTTTATAATATGATGTTAAAAAAAGTGAATGATCCTGTTGTTGCTGAAGATTTAACGATTGAAGCATTTACCAAAGCTTTCCAGAATTTAGCGAAATTTTCCCCTGATTTTGCTTTCAGCACCTGGCTTTACAAAATTGCCATCAATAATTGTATTGATTATCTGCGAAAGAAAAAAAACGACCCTTGTGCCCGCGACAAAAACAACCATATTCCTCAACCTGAGGCGATTGACCTGGCTATTGACCCTGAAGAGAATTTTATCAGGGATCAGAGGCAGAGATTGTTGCGCGAGGTTGTTGATAAACTAAACCCTCGTTATAATCAGCTGATTAAGCTTCGCTACTTTGAAGAGCTCTCGTATGAAGAAATTGCCGCACGACTTGAGCTGCCGCTTGGTACTGTTAAAGCTGGCATTTTTCGGGCAAAGGAATTGCTGTATCTCATATTGGTAAAGTCAAAAGACATATAAAGTATAAAGGTATATGGTCTCATTCCTCTTATTATTATCCCGTAATTGAAGATAATCTTAACATTAATTGAGTTACTTTCTGCTATCTTTGCTCATTATCTGCTATATTAGAATTAATTTCTGTGGTTCAGTATTTATTATTGAGCCTTTTATCACTCATGGTGAGAATTTTTAGCTGATAATGCCGGCAATATAAATGTTTTTTTTCGGTCTTATCTTTTTTATAATCAATGGTGTACATAAAGTGTTTCAGATATGAAGACAGAGCAATCAATTTACACTGACAGCCCTGGTTGGGAAACAAAACATAGTTTCACAGGAGATTGTAAGGCTGATCTTGTATTTTTATTCGGCAGTCGCGAGTTGTTGAAAAAAGATGACCTTTTTAGTGATGTCAGGCAAAAATACCCCCATGCTCAGATTGTTGGTTGCTCCACAGCTGGTGAAATATTGAACGAGGAGGTGTTAGACAATAGCATTGTTTGTTCTGCCATTAGTTTCAGTTCTTCGTCTGTAAAGGTTTATTGTGAATCGATAGGTTCAATGGATGAAAGTTATCAGATTGGGCAATCGCTTTCATCAAAAATAGACAAAACAGGTCTTAAACATGTGATGTTGCTTTCAGAAGGGCTTAACATCAATGGAAGTGAATTGATTAAAGGCATTTATACAGGACTTGAAGGAGCACCGGTTACGGTTACAGGTGGTCTTGCTGCCGACCAGTCGGGGTTTGAAGAAACTGTAGTTGTGTGTAATGCCGCCGGGAAGTCAAATCTTGTATTGGCTATTGGTTTTTATGGAGATAAACTTCTGGTAGGTACAGGCTCAAAAGGAGGGTGGGACTCATTTGGCGTGGATAGGTTGGTTACCAAATCAAAGGCCAATATCTTATATGAGTTGGATGGTCAGCCTGCGCTTGAATTGTATAAAAAATATCTGGGTGCTCATGCTGCTGCTTTACCAGCCTCTGCTTTGTTATTTCCGTTGAGTGTTAAGTTGGGCGATACTGATATTTCTCTTGTACGTACCGTTTTATCGGTCAATGAAAAAGATGGAAGCATGATTTTTGCCGGCGATATTCCTGAAGGCGATTATGTAAGATTGATGAAAGCCGGGTTCGAAAAACTCATCGATGGTGCTGCTCAGGCTGCCGAGCTTTCTGAAATCAGTCTGAACAGTGATGCGCCTGATTTTGCTGTTCTCATCAGTTGTGTTGGCCGGAAACTGGTGCTAAAACAGCGGGTGGAAGAAGAAGTGGAAATTGCAAGGGAAATTTTTGGACAAAACTGCCTCTTATCCGGTTTTTACTCTTATGGAGAAATAGGACCCGGCACCCCCGAAAGCCAGCGGTGCGAGCTCCATAACCAAACAATGACCATTACACTTTTCAAAGAATTATAATATTATCATAATGGGAAATAACCTGAACAAAATCCTTCTCAGGCAGATAAAACGACATTTTGGTTCAATTGAAAATCTGCCAGCTGAAATAAGTGGATTTATTCGCGATGTGAGTGATACTTATGAAAGTCTTGAAGAGGATGCCCGGCTGGTGCAGCATTCGCTTGATTTGAGTTCTCAGGAGCTGAGAGACGCTTATCTGAAGAAGAAAAAGGATGCTGAAACTCAGCAAAATACCATCAATAAAATACGTGAAGCCATTGCCGCTTTAAATCCCCCCGAAAATCAGGAATCTGAGATCAATACTGATACCGGCTCGCTTGTCGAATCTTTATTAAGCCTTATTGATGAGCACAAACAAATGGCGGCATCTTTAAGAGAAAGTGAATTTTATCTGCGCGAAATTCTTGATTCTCAAGAAGTAGGAGTTACTATTATTGATTCAGAAACACACCAGGTGTCTTTTGTAAATAAAAAAGCTGCCAGTCTTTACGGCGCTCCTAAAGAAGATATTATTGGAAAGGTTTGTCACGGCTTTATTTGTCCTACACCCTGCGATAAATGCACCTACCATGATCTATCAGGCTCATTGATTTCTACCGAAAAAGTGTTGCTCAACGCAAAAGGTGAGGAAATTCCTATCCTTAAATCCGTGGTGCACTCAACTTTTAATAGTCGCAAATGCCTGGTTGAGTCTTTTGTAGATATTACCGCTTTGAAAAAAGCTGAGATGGAGCTGGTTAAAGCCAAGAATGACGCTGAGGCTGCCAATCAGGCAAAATCTGAATTTCTGGCCAATATGAGTCACGAAATCAGAACTCCGTTGAACGGCGTTATCGGTTTCTCGGATTTGCTGATGAAAACCAACCTAACAGAAACACAGTTGCACTATATGCAAACCGTGTATTATTCAGCCAACTCATTGCTCGACCTGTTGAATGATATTCTTGACTTTTCAAAAATCGAAGCCGGAAAATTTGAACTCAACCCCGAAAAAACGGATTTGATTGAGCTGTCGGAGCAAATTATTGATATTCTGAAATATAAGGTTCACGAAAAAGGAATAGAGCTTTTGTTTAACCTCGACCCTGAGCTTCCCCGATATCTGTTTGTTGATCCTGTGAGGCTCAGACAGGTGCTGGTTAATTTGCTTGGCAACAGCCTGAAATTTACCGATGCCGGCGAGGTTGAATTCAAGGTAGAAACGCTTGATTTTAAAGCTGATACAGGAATGGCTAAACTCCTGTTTTCAGTAAGAGATACCGGGATTGGAATTAGCCCTGAAAAACAGAAAAAAATATTTGAATCTTTTTCCCAGGCTGACTCTACCACCACCCGGCAATATGGAGGTACCGGACTCGGCCTCACTATCTCAGCGCGAATTGTTGAAATGATGGGTGCTGAACTTATGCTTGAAAGTAAGCCCGGAGCTGGCAGTACATTTTATTTTACCATTGAAGCTGAAGCTGAACATGATAGTTCTGTGATAAGCTCAGGCCTCAGGGAGATTAATAAGGTGCTGGTGGTTGATGACAACAAGGTGAATCTGGAAATCATGAAGCATATGCTCGAGAGCCAGGCCATTCATGTTGATATTGCGCTGGGTGGCGATACGGCATTGGCTCTCATGGGCGCTGACAAGGAATATGATCTGATTATCATGGATTACAATATGCCGGGAATGAATGGTATTGAAGTCATCAGAAACATTCAGCACAAATTCAGAACCCGGGCATGGATGCAGCCGGTCATCTTTTTGTTTAGCTCTTCCGATAATGAGTCTGTGATTAAAGAAAGTAAAATCCTGGGAGTGAAAGTTACTATGGTAAAACCGGTAAAGTTTACTCAACTGATGGAAGCCCTTTCAAAGGTTTTTGGAAAGCAGGGAGCTGGAAGCACTGGTGCAGCCTTTGAATCTCAGGCAACAGACACCTTCCAGTTCTTCGGAAATTACAAAGTGATGGTTGCCGAAGATAACAAAACAAACATGATTCTGGCTAAGGCCATTCTTGCCCGTATTTTACCTGAAGCTGAAATTATTTTGGCCAATAACGGCAGAGAAGCGGTTGAACTTTATACAAGCACTTCGCCTGATCTGGTGTTTATGGATATTCAAATGCCTGAACTCAACGGATATCATGCCACCAGAGAAATTCGGCATTTCGAAAGAGGAACAGGAAAACGGGTGCCTATCATTGCACTTACTGCGGGTACGGTTAAGGGAGAAGAAATCAGGTGTATGGATGCCGGCATGGATGATTATATTACCAAACCGGTTGTGGAAGAAACTATCAGGCGTATTTTGTTTACCCATTTGCTTAACGGTTCTGCTGTCAGAGAAGAGGATGCCCATTCTCCTGCTTTAACTGAAGAAAATCTGTATCATTTCAATCAGTCAGAACTTATGGAACGCTTAATAGGCGATGAGGATTTATTCCGGGAGCTGCTGATTACGGCCAAAGTTACTTATACTGATTTGATAATGCAGTTAAGTGATGCCTTTAGCAGGGGCGATTGCCGCGATGTGAAATCCATAGCCCACTCTATCAAAGGTTCAGCCAGAAGTATGTGCTTTCAAAAACTGGCCGATATTGCCGAACAGCTTGAATTTGTTCCCGATACCGAAAAAAACAGGGCCGAACTGCTGATTGGTCAGCTAAACGAAGAATATGAATTGTTGAAAACCGATTTTATTGCCTGATGATTGATAAAGGCATACAGGCTCCTTTCATGATTAAATGTGCCACTCTTCCACCATGTGTGAAGCCATTGGTTTGTGATTTTCAAAGTTTTTCAACTCTTCTGTCATCTTTTCATAGCCAGCTTTAATCAACTCGTCTGCCTTGTAAAACTCAAACATATCCGCACTGTTTACAGGTATATTTACCATCATGTCGGGTTTCATCTCATGCAGGGCATATTCGGTTAATTTATGCTGCATCATCTCAATTGAACCACTGAGAATGTCAAAAAAACCTGCATCAATGGTGCGTTTGGGCTTTTCATGCAACAGGTTGTTCCAGTTCCTGTTAACCAGATTCAACAGCTTTTTGTACGATTTTTTTTCTTTCGATTTATCAGCCAGCAGTGCTGTGGTACGTGGCGCATTTACATTTATGGCTACCAGCAGGTCGCCGGCCCGGCGGTTTACCCGGTTAAGCGGCAATGGATTTACAATTCCTCCGTCAACCAATATGGATTGCTCATGATTGAATGGTAACAGTACTGTTGGTACAGCCACAGATGCGCGTATGGCATCGAGCAGGCAACCATGATTAAAAATGACTTCGCGATGAAAAGTAAGGTCGGTGGCGATGGCTGTATAAGGAATCGGAAGATCTTCAATATTGATATCTGCCACAAACTTCTTCATTTCAGTAAAGACTTTTTCACCCTTGATGATTCCTTTTTTATTGATTGAAAGATCCATCAGGCGAAGTACATCAACTTTGTTGAGACTGGTGATAAACTCTTTGAATGCCGGCAGGTTGCCACTGGCATAAACACCGCCCACCAATGCTCCCATAGAAGTGCCGGCAACTGACCCTATCACAAATCCGTTTTCAAGCAATGCTTCTATGGCTCCAATATGGGTAAGTCCTCTTGCTCCTCCGCTTGAGAGTACCAGCGAAACGGTCTTTTTGTCCATGTTTTCAAAGTGTTAGGGGGTTATCAATGCCTTTGCCGGCAGTATTTTTACTTCCTGGCAAAATTCAGGGTCTGATGAACAGGCCGATAGTTTATATCCTTCAGCAAATGAGAAGTTGTGCAAATAAAAACCTTCAGCTTCAGGGTCGCCGGCCAGCGTAAAACTGCCGATGCTGGTTTCATTTATGGTAAATGAGCTGAGCTTTTTTGTTAGTCCTGTGCCTATTGCTTTTAAAAAACTCTCCTTCAGGGTCCAGTATGTAAAGAAGATTTCAGCTTTTTCCTTTTCATCAGATGCCTGTTCGATGCGTTGGTTTTCTGCGTCTGAAAAAAAACGTCGGGCTACTCCTTCCGGTACTTTGCGCATTTTTTCAACATCAACGCCTACAACAGCCTTTGAGAGTGATACTACCACCCAGTTTCCCGAGTGTGAGATGTTAAAGTGTATGCCCTGAAACCCATCGGGGGCAGGTTTCCCTTTTATTCCGGTTGCAAATGGCAGGTCGGGCAAGGGTTGGCCGGTTGCTTTCGACAGGAGCTGCCTTGCCATAATTTCGCCTAGCAGGCTGCGCTGTGCGTCATTGCTTCTGGCAAAAAGTGCAATTCTTTCCCGGGTTAGTGAAGGTACCCATTTCATCAGCTCAGGCTGCAGGTGCGCAAACTCTTCTGTGCTAAGCAATGAAACGGCAAATATTTCGGTCATTTTATGAAAATAGAGGTGTTATTTTAAGTTTACTCAGGCTTTGCTTTGTGCGTATTTTTCGGCTTTTCGCATCACACGAAGCAGGTTTTGTCCCCAAATTTTTTCAATTTGCCTGCCTGTGTAGCCCCGCCTGAGCAATTCAAGGGTAATGTTGCCCATTTCCGAAACGTCCTCACAACCTTTTACGGCGCCTCCGCCATCAAAATCAGTGCCGATTCCCACATGGTTGATGCCAGCTATTTTAACGATATGGTCAATATGATCAACTACATCTTTTACGTTAGCCAACTCTTGTGGAAACAGCTCGTCAATCTCATACCAGTCGTGTCGTGCACGGGTCATTTCTTCTTCTGAAAGATTTTTGAAACCATTGTAGCGTGCTCTTACGGCCTTTTGGGCTGAGTCGCGCTGCGGATTGGGCAATGGGGTTTTAACGTAGCTGCTCAGAATACACATCTGAATCACTCCGCCATGCTGAGCCAATGCGCGCAGCATATCGTCGTTCATGTTTCGCGGATTATCACATATAGCCCTGGCACATGAATGAGAAGCAATTACCGGAACTTTGCTCATCTCAAGCACATCGTAAAACGATTTGTCAGAAATGTGCGATACATCAACCATGATGCCCAACCTGTTCATTTCGGCAATCACCTGCTGACCAAACGGGGTGACACCATTGTGTTCAATTGTATCGGTAGATGAATCGCATATGTCGTTGTTTCGTGTGTGGCATAAGGTGATGTAACGGGCGCCCAACTTGTAAAACCGCTCTACATTTTTCAGATTATTCCCTATCGGATAGCCGTTCTCAAGTCCGGTATAAACGGCACGTTTGCCTTGTTTTTCAATAGCGGCTGCGTCTGCAACCCGATAGGCCAGTGCCGCTTTAGTACTGTTGGCGTCAACGCTTTTTTCAATGGCTTTAAACGTGTTGAGTGCTTGTTCCAGCGCTTTTCGGTTGCCCTCAGGCGTGCGTTCACCCTGGCCTACAAATACGGCAAAAAAGGCGCCGTCAAGCCCGCCTTCTTCCATACGCGGGATGTCTACTCTGTTTGAAGGTTTCATGTTGCGGTGGTTGATACCAAACTGATAGGTTGAGTCGGTAAACCACATGGGCGTGTCATTGTGTGAATCAATGGTAAATGCCCTGGCATGAATACGTGAAGCCCTGGCTCTCAGTTTGTCTTCATTAGGCTTGCCTGCTGAAGTTACCTGCATGGAGAGGAGCAGAAGTGACAGTGTGGCTATAAAAGAAAGGGTGTATTTTTTCATGGCTAAGGTATAAAATCAATCATTGGTTTGGTGGCAAACAGTCTGACTACATGCGCTTCACCTTTATGCAAAGGACCTTCATCGAGGATAGTGGTGGTTTCTGTAAATTCAATAAAATCGAGGCTTTTAAAATCGTTGAGGATGATTTCAGTATCGTAAAGCAATAATTCGGTGCGCGGTCCTCCGCTGGTTTTCTGCAGCTGTTGTTGGGTGAATGCTTCCAGTATCAGATGGCCACCGGGTTTAAGAAAACGAAGCAGGCGCTCGTGTACCTGCTGCCTGATTTCAACGGGCATATGTACAAATATCAGGACAATGGCATCAAACTCGCCGGCCCCGGCCTCATATTCAGTAAGATCGCAAAGCTGATACTGAATGGAGACGCCCTTTTCGGCTGCCAGTTTCATTGCTTTATTCCTGCCTTCTTCGCTCTGATCAAAAGCATGGGTTTCCCAGCCTTTTGTGGCTGCATACACGGCATTGCGCCCTTCTCCTTCGGCCGGAAACAGAATTTTGCCAGCTTCCATACTGCCCAGCTTTTGGGCATACCAGGCGTTGGGACTTGTGCCGTATATGTATTCCGAAGCAGCATATCTTTCATTCCAGTGTTCTTTCATGGTCAGTGGGGTGGGTGTTGGTAAGTTTTTATCAGTCCTGCTGAGTCAGCATGGCTTTTGCTGTTTGTTGAATCAATTGCCATGCTTTTTCAACATGCTCCGATTCGACGTTAGTTTGTGCAATCACCATTCTTATGGTGTATATACCGTTTAGTTTAGTATGCGTCAGATAAACACTTCCGCCTGCGTTAAGTTTTTGCACAATTTGTTCGTTTAATTTGTTCAATTGTTCTGTACCGGTCAGATGTGCGGGTTTATATCTGAAACACACCAGGCTGAAAGGTACAGGAGCCAATAATTCAAAATCATCGGTTTTTTCAATTTCGCGGGCAAGCCAACCAGCCAGTTCTATGTGCAATTTTACTTTTTTTCTGATACCTTCTACGCCAAAGTTTCTGATAACAAACCATAATTTAAGAGCCCTGAAGCGGCGGCCAAGTGCAACGCCCCAGTCGCGGTAATCGTTCACCTGACCGCGTGTACGGGTTTTCAGGTATTCGGGCAGTATTTCAAAGGTACGTATCAGTAATTCAGTATCTTTCACAAAATAGGCCGAGCAATCAAAATTGGTAAACATCCATTTGTGAGGATTGAATACAAAACTGTCGGCAAACTCCAGACCGGCTGTGTACTTGCGCATTTCAGGCAATACAAGGGCTGTTCCGGCATAGGCTGCATCAATATGAAACCAAATGTTGTGTTTGCGGCAAATGGCTCCGGTTTCTTCTATCGGATCAACAGCAGTTGAACCGGTAGTGCCTATGGTTGCGACAACACAAACCGGAATAAAACCTGCTTCAATGTCTTTTTCAATGGCTTCACGCAGCAAATCTGTACGCATGGCAAACTGGCTGTCTACCGCAATTTTTACCAGGTTCTTTTTGCCAAAACCTGCAATTTTCACTGCTTTTTCGATAGACGAATGAGTTTCAACGGAGCAGTAAATTCTGAGTTTATCAGTGTTTTGAAAACCTTCTTCGTTAATGCTGAAGCCGCTTGCTCTTTCGCGTGCAGTAAGCAGTGCTGCCAGTGTTGAGGCTGAGGCAGTATCCTGTATTACACCGGTCCAGTGTTGGGGCAATCCGCACATCTCTTTCAGCCATTCCATCACTCTTTCTTCCAGCTCGGCAGCAGCCGGTGAAGTTTCCCAAATCATGCCCTGTTGTCCCAGGGCGGCTGTCAGCATTTCGGCAAGTACGCTCGGGTAACTCGAATTGGCCGGGAAAAAAGCGAAGAAATTCGGATTTTGCCAGTGGGTGATTCCGGGCATAATCATTTTGTCAAAATCTTCCATAATGGAGTCCATGGGCTCAGCTGAATCTGGCGGACTCACCGGAAGTTGTTTCAGTATTTCACCGGGCTTTATCTGAGATTTTACAGGATATTGTGCTATCTGTTCAAAATAATCGGCAATCCGGTCGGCCATTTTGTGCGCTTCGGCCCTGAAATCAGAAGGTGTTTTCATGCTTTTTTGTTTGTTAAAACCTGTCAGGCTTAATTTGCCGGTTTGTAATCGGTGGCAACCAGCACAGCTTCGGTTATCTGGCTTTTAACTTCCGACCGGTAATGAAACCTGTTTTTTGTCAATTCCACAATGTCAAGCTGAAGCAGGTTGCTTCCCAGTTTGATTTCAATAGCTGATGAATCGGCATTAAAACTCCATTTTCCTCTTGAAAAGATATCCGGATCCTTGTCATGACAACGACTGGCACCTTCATGCGACTCCAGTGATAAATTTCTGAAATAAACATCCACATTGTCAAGTTGGCAGGCTTTCATGTCTTTAAGCTGGTCAAGGCCATTTACTGTAAATGATTCAACAGCCCAGGCTTTGTATTCATCACCTGCCAGGAGCCAGGCCTTATTTTGTTTGGGAGATGCGATGGTATTTTTGGTCTCCGGGTTTTTATCTTTCACTTTGCAGCCCCCCATCAGCAGCGCTACAAATGATAAGCAGAAGATACCGGGAAGTATTTTTTTCATGATGCAGTTGTTGGGTGGAGGTCTTATTCTTTGTGATCGGGTTGGGCCAGTTTTTTGATTAACGTGAACAATTCCGCAATGTCGGTTTCAGTTGTAAACGGATTCATCAGGGTAACCCGGAGAAAAGTTTTTCCGGCAACGCTGGTTTGTACCACATAAAAACGGGCATCGTCGAGTAGTTTCTTTCTTACCGAGGCCGTAAGTTTATTCAAATCGCCCTTAAATCCTTCCGGACAATAACGGAAACATACAATATTTCCATCGGGTTGCACAGCCAGTTCAAATCCTTTTTCATTTCGGGCAATTTCGGCAAATCGCCTGCCTAAATCGTAAGTGATACTTATATAATCGCTGAAAAGCTGGTCGCCGTAGAGTTTAATCATAGCAAACACCTTCACTCCCAGCATTTTTTTTGTGCATTCAAGTGCCCGGCCGGCACTGTCGAACCAGGGCTTTTGTGCTCCGTTGCCCAACAGGTATTCAGCCTTTTGAGCGAATGTTTCAAACGAATGCCTTCCGTTGCGAAACAAAACAGCAGTTGTAAGTGCCGGAGCAAGCATCATTTTATGAAAGTCGATCACCACCGAGTCGGCACGTTCAATTCCTTTGGTCAGATAGCTGTATTTTTCGGTCATGGCTGCACCGCCTCCATGTGCCCCGTCAACATGAAACCATAGCCCGTGGGCACTGGCAAAGTCGGCCATTTCGTTCAAAGGATCATAGGTTCCGGTCGACGTAGTGCAGGCATTTCCCACCAGGGCAATCACTTTTAATCCTTCTGCCTGGGCATTTTTGAGTGTTTCTTCCAGTTTTGAAGCATCAAGTTGCATGCGGCTGTTTACCGGTACTTTAACAACACCTTTGTTGCCCCAGCCCATAATGCGGGCAGCACGTGCTACACTGTAATGTGCTTCTTCCGAAACCATAAAGGCCAGCCTGGTATCGTCCATTGCGCCTTCGTCCCAGATGTTATATCCGCACATGGCTTGTCTGGCAGCCAGCAATCCGGTGAGGTTTCCGGCTGATCCGCCTGATGTGAGGATGCCATCTGCTTCGGATGTCATGCCTATTTTAGCAGCAAGCCAGCGTAAAACCACCCGTTCAATGGCAGTTGATGCCGGGCCCATTTCATAGATGGCCATGCCATTGTTTAACAAAGCCTCAAGCAATTCGGTAAGTGCCGAAAGAGGGGCGGGAGGCACCACCTGATGACCCATGTAACGCGGGTGGTGTATGTGATTTGATTGCGAAATCAGCGTTGTGTAAAAGTCCTGAAGGTTAAATGACGGGTTGTTCAGCTCTGCAGTCCAGTAGCTGACCATTTCATCGGGGATGGAAGGTGGCAAAACAGGCATTGGCCTGGCTTCACGGCATTCATGAAGATATGTGGTCAGTAAATCAACCAGTTGGTGGCCTTCACGGCGAAAATCCTCGGGATCGAAGGCTTGAGTCAGTAATGGGTTCATAGATGATATATTGTTTGGTAAAAGTAGATATTTTCAGTTTGATGATTATACAATTATGGCTGAAATCAACAACCTGTTTTGTCATCTCAGGGATGTTTATCCTTCAAACAATCATTCAAAAAAATCCTGACCGTATTCTGTTATCCCGATTCCTTTTCTAACTTTGCCGGATTGAATATGTAATCAATCGTAAATCATTATAGGATGCAATTAACAGATTTTCAGAAAGCCATTATGGCTGGCATACCCAGCCAGCTCCCGGCCCACAGGCCTTTAGATGCAAACGTTAGCCATGCTCCGGTGCGCAAAGACATTCTCAATTCTGAAGAGAAAAAACTGGCAGTCAGAAATGCACTGCGGTATTTTAATCCTGAGCATCATGCTGTGCTTGCGCCTGAATTTGCCGCCGAGCTTACGAAGTATGGTCGCATTTATATGTACAGGTTTCGTCCTGAATATGAAATGTTTGCCCGTCCTCTTGATGCTTATCCTGCAAAATCAAAACAGGCTGCCGGCATCATGCTGATGATACAGAATAACCTCGACCCGGCTGTGGCCCAGCATCCGCATGAGCTTATTACTTATGGCGGAAATGGTGCTGTGTTTCAAAACTGGGCCCAATACATGCTCACCATGCAGTATTTGTCAGAAATGACCGATGAACAAACGCTGGTGATGTATTCAGGGCATCCCATGGGCTTGTATCCTTCGCATAAGGAAGCTCCCCGCGTGGTGGTTACCAACGGCATGGTTATTCCGAATTATTCGAAACCCGATGATTGGGAAAAATTTAATGCACTGGGTGTTTCACAATACGGTCAAATGACAGCCGGTTCTTATATGTACATCGGTCCACAGGGCATTGTGCATGGCACTACCATCACTGTTTTGAATGCCAGCCGCAAAATTGCTCAGCATGGCGAAGATACCGAAGGGCGTCTTTTTGTAACGTCAGGCCTTGGCGGAATGAGCGGAGCACAACCCAAAGCCGGAAACATTGCCGGTGTGGTGACGATTTGTGCTGAAGTTAATCCCCATGCAGCCCACAAGCGCCATAGCCAGGGTTGGGTCGATGAAATTTCTGACAATGTAGATACAGCGATTGATAGCGCTCTTAAATACCAGGCACTGAAACAAGCCCGATCCATTGCATTCCTTGGCAATATTGTGGATTTGTGGGAGCGCCTGGCCGAACGAAATGTAATGGTTGATTTGGGTTCTGACCAGACTTCACTGCATAACCCATGGGCAGGTGGTTATTACCCGGCTGGACTCACTTACGATGAAGCCAATGATATGATGGCGCATAAACCCGAAGAGTTTAAGAAACGGGTGCATGAATCGCTGCGCAGACAGGTGGCCGCCATCAATACACTCTCACAAAGAGGTATGTATTTCTTCGATTATGGCAATGCTTTCCTGCTTGAATCGGGTAGGGCGGGTGCCGATATTTTTAAGGAAGATGGTAAATTCCGTTATGCTTCATATGTGCAGGATATTATGGGCCCCATGTGCTTCGACTATGGTTTCGGACCGTTCAGATGGGTTTGCACATCGGGTAAACCTGAGGACCTCGATATTACAGACCACCTGGCAATGGAAGTGCTTGAAGAAATTGCGGCTTCAGCTCCTGCTGAAATCAGCCAGCAAATGCGCGATAATATACGCTGGATTAGAGAAGCTAAGCAAAATAAACTGGTAGTAGGATCGCAGGCCCGCATTTTATATGCCGATTGCGAAGGACGCACCAAAATTGCTGCTGCTTTCAACAAGGCTATTGCCGATGGCCGCCTGAGTGCGCCGGTGGTGCTGGGGCGCGACCACCACGATGTTTCAGGAACCGATTCGCCCTACCGCGAAACTTCCAATATTTATGATGGCAGCAGCTTTACCGCTGATATGGCCATTCAGAATGTTATCGGCGATTCATTCAGGGGCGCCACCTGGGTTTCTATTCACAATGGAGGCGGCGTTGGCTGGGGCGAAGTAATCAATGGTGGTTTTGGCATGTTGCTCGATGGCTCGGCCGATAGCGACCGCCGGCTGCGCTCTATGCTCCACTGGGATGTAAACAACGGCATTTCGCGCCGCTCATGGGCCCGAAACGAAGAAGCTGTTTTTGCCATCAAACGTGCCATGGAGGCCGAACCCCGCCTCAAAGTTACACTTCCTCATTTTGCTGACAATCAATTGATTGATGGGCTGTTTTAAGCGTCCTGAAATGACAGCCTGATGTTTGTTACAAGCTTTTTCATCAGATTTGCCACATAAAAAAAACCTTCCGGCGAAATGAACCGGAAGGTTTTTTTATAAAAGAATATTTCAATTACTGAATACTCACTCTTTTGCTGATAATTTCTGAGCCATTGTCCATGCGGAGCATATAGATGCCCGCTGGCCATGTACTTGTATTGAGGGTAAGTTTTCTTCCTGAAACTTCTGTTTGATAAACTGACTGTCCCAACTGGTTGAAAATATGTAACTGAACCGCCTGGAGGCTTTCTTTTGCCATTTCAACAAAGAGCTGATCATGGGCAGGGTTCGGATAAACTGAAATACCTGAAGTGATGTCCTGATTTTCAATGCCAACACTCACAACGTCAAATTGGGCTGTTATGAGTGAGCCAAACTGCGTTCCCTGGGCAACGGTGGTTGACCCGGATTTGATGCTGTAGAATCCGGTTCCATTGCCGCAGCATAAGCCATTTCCGCCTGCATCGTAAACAAAGAATTCAAAACAACCGTCTGTTTCCAGTACAGTTTCTTCGGTATAAACCTTGTTGGCTTCAGTGTACGGGCCTCCGGCAAAAACAACTTCTCCGTTTTCATTTTTAACTTCCCAGGTTACTTCTTCAGGTGCATTGTCGGTTCTGATTTTAATCTGAATGCTGCGTGAAGCCTGAAGTGCAGGGCTGAAGCTATGAACCAGCGTGTCGTTTTTGACATAAGTGTCTGCACTTTGATTCACCTGATCAACCACCACCTTTAACTGGTTTTCGCTAAGCAGCTCAAATGATGTTTCGGGTAATTGAACCAGGGTTGTTCCTAAAAACGGAAGATTACCTGTCCAGGTGTAGCTCATAGGCTCACCATCGTTAATGGAATATTTCAAATCCAGACTTGTAATCGGGTTGTTACCATTATTGCGGATGGTAAATGCCGGACTGAAACTTGTTTGGCAGTAACGGTCAATCAAATTGGTAAAAGCTGACAGTTCTACATCTGTATCATGAACGGCCGTCATGGGTTCAGTTGAAAGATTGGCTGCCTGATGTACTTCTTTGGTAGTCGGGTTTTGAACAAATCCGATAACACTCAGCTCGTCATTGTTATAAACATTGGCCAATGCCCATGATGATTCAATAATAGCATAATCACCTGCAAACATAGGCGTAGGAAGTGAAATGCCCGTTTTGGTAGGCAGCAGCTTTTTCATCACATTGTAAAAGTCCTTTTCGCCATTGCTCCCTGGTGCTGTGTTGAAATGGATGTGTTTTTCAATCACCACCATATAGGCTGAAAGGGGACCCGTAACATCGGCAGTGGCTTTAACAAGCATGGTAACAAAAAGGGTGTCATTGCCAGCCGATAAATGCTGATTTATGGTCAGGTTGAATGGCGAAGGCACGGCATAGCGGGTATTCACCATGTTTATATTCCAGTTGTTCGGGTGTCCGCTGAAAAAATTACCATCCAACACCGAGTGAGGCACACTCGATACTCCGTAAAACGATGTTTTGGCAGCAGCATCCACTGTATTGTGGTTATACATAGGGTCGTAACCAGGCCAGCTTGTATGATAATTGATGGCAGTTAATTTATCAGGATTGGCTTCGAGCAATGCATGTAATGTTGGGTTAACACCAGCGCACGGACCACAGCTTGCCTGAGTAAAATGCTCGAGTAAAACCAGCCGTTGCGATTGCGACTGGGCAAAAAAAGCAAAGGTTATGAACAATGAAAGTAGAGTTAATTTTTTCATAATGTGTGTTTTAGGGTTTTGTCGTTGCTGCAAAGATCATTATTTTTCAAAAACAAATCCAAGTGTTGAAAAGTTTTTAAAAAATATTTTTAATTATTTTGGTTGCTGATTGACTTAAATAGTTAGTTTTGCACTTGTTAACGGAAAGTTACCGGGATTGTTTATTACGGAATTTTATAAAATATTAACAATTCGGGCAGTTTTTTCTTCTTTGGGAGAAACCTTTAGCACAGTTTTTGATAATAAATTGGATAGTTTTGATAACCTTTAAAACAGGGAAATATGAAAAGAACCTTACTCTTGATTGCTTTTGGAATTATGGCAGGTTTTGCACTGCAGGCTCAGTCGTTTGTTATTAAAGATAAAGAAGGAACAGTGGTAACCGGACAAACTATTGATTTTCTCTGTGCTCCAGAAGATGGATTCGGATCTATCAATCTGGATGTTTTTAATGTTTCCGACAGGGAAAAAAGTGTGAAAGTGCGCAGATATGATGGACAGCTGGTTGAAAGTTCAGAAATTACGATGTGCTGGGCTTCCTGCTATCAGGCCAATGTTATTGAAACACCGGAGCCGGTGATTATTCAGCCGGGTTCTTTTACACCTGACTTCACAGGCGACATTGCCTATGGAAGTATTCAGGGCATTTCATCTGCTGTTTTTGTGTTCTTTGATCAGGATAATCAAACCGACTCAAGTTTTGTAACGGTGAATTTTATTATTGGAACCCTCGGCGTAAACGACAAACCGGTTGTGGCTGCCACAGTTTCCAATGCATACCCAAACCCTGCTGTAAATGCAGTTAATTTTGACTATAAATTACCCTCTGCAACGCAGAAAGCCAGTATCCGAATCAGTAATCTGCTGGGAACAACGGTACAGGAAATTGCTTTGCAGAAATCAGAAGGTAAAGCCCGTATTGACGTGAGCAACCTGAATAACGGCGTCTACTTTTACTCATTAATGATAAATAATTCTGCCACTACTACACGAAAATTCATTGTTAAGCGTTAATTACACTCAAACTCGTTCTACTTGGATTACTTGTTTAGCTTAATGTGAGAAAGCCCCGGTGAAACCGGGGCTTTTTTTATGACTTGTTTAAAAATGTTTGATGGTTTACAATGGGAGTCTGATTTTTGTGGGGGAGGGCTTTGATAAAAAATTCCTGCTCCAACAACTTATCTCAGCTTTGGTGAAAGTTAGGCAACTTCAGACAAACAATGTCCATAGGACTTCAGAATTGCTCCGAGGTTTCCACATAACAGCTAAGGAAGAATGGATTTGCAAAATCAGGGTTATACTTCTTCTCAAACAGATATGTGAATTAGGTTTTGGGTTTTGGACGTAAATTATTCACTTTTAATAAAAACTTCCTGTTCCAGTCCTCGTTTAAAATCGTGAATCATTGTTATTAACTGATTCAATTTGATTTCCTCAATTTCTTCTATTC